>CADCDP010000032.1 GCA_902800305.1 uncultured Bacteroidales bacterium | reverse complement strand
GCCGCGCCGATGGTACTGCGCCGCAATGCGGGAGAGTAGGTCGCCGCCCCCTTTTTGAGGAGAGGGACGCCTTGAGGAGAAGATCCTGGGGCGTCCCTCTCACTGTTTTTGTGTGCCTTTCCCATTTCCTGCTGGCTCAGTAGATTCTATTCCTTCAGGGGCAGGACTTCAGTTCCGGCTTCTGCCGGAAGGGGCGTGGAGGGTTGCGGCGGAGCCGCAACAGACAGGACGGGAACGAAGGAATGTTGGGGGTGTTGGGGAAACGATTGAGGAAAGGGGCTTGGTGATGGGAATTTCTGGTTTTGTTCTTATTCGATAAATTGGTACTCTCGGGTACTTTTAAGGCCAAGAGTGCCCATGTATGGCTCAATATTGCCGAAGACGACGACTTGCTTGCCGAGATTTTCTGGATTAGTGCTGAGGTTGAGGGCTTTGCGTGTGTTTGTGTGGTTCCGAGTGTCGTCGGAAAGTTCGACGGCGATACATTGGTTGTAGTCAGTCTCAGAGTATGAGTCGGCGAGGACGATATTCGTGTTTGAATTGCCTACATTGTCTGCGTTGAAGATGGTTTTGGAGATGGATTTCTGCCCTCTGGGTATGTAGCCGACGATGTAACCACGTACGTAGCTGTTAGACCAACCGATGGCACCAGGTGTGTTTTTCTCCAGATATACGGGAATATATGTCTTGAAATCGCTGACGCGGAAAGCAGAATCTGGCTCGATACCGTGGCTTTCTACATAATTTATTGTGTCCTGTAGCGTTGGTTGCCCTTCGTCGTCTTGTGGTTTTGGTTCATCTGGCTGTTCGTTGTTAATTGTGTCATTCGGTTCGTTTGGTTCTTCTGTTTGTGTCGTGTCATTGAGAGACGCATAATAAGCCTCGTAGTCGAAATCATCCACCAGCAAGGTGTGCATTTTTGCTTCCTTGATGCCTTTCACCCCCATATAGGTATCAATGTTACCTTGTAGCCGCACCTTCTTGCCCAGCATGTGGGGATTGTCAGCTAAATTAAGCGAATCGCGTGTTTGTTTGCATAGAATGGGAGATGTGGTAAGCTGTACGGGGATGCAATTCCTATAGTCTTTTTCCACAGGCGTGTCAGCCATCAAGATGTTGCTTTCCACGTCTCCAGCTACAAAAACACCCGATTTCATCGTATTACTGCTGAGATAACCGACGATATAACCTACCACAAAGACATTCTCCTCTCTTTCATATTCTCTGCCGATGATGTTGTCGATGGAATAGGCTTCCACGTCGCTTATTGAGTCAACATTGGTGGTGTCGGCATTGTCGTTTTCTTCTGGTGATGCAGGTGTTTCCTGTGTCGGTATTTCCAATTTCTCGCATGACATGGTGACAAAGACAAGTGTCACGAAAGACAATAATATAGAGATGTGTAGTTTCTTCATTGTGGCCTTTAGGTTGATTTATAGGCAAATTTATACATTTCTACCGAAAAAATCACTAAATTTGCTGAAAAATTGTATTATGGAGATAAAAGTGTATGCCCCGAAGGGGGTAAAAGGGAAAATATGTCTGCCTTCGTCTAAGAGCATCAGCAATCGAGCATTGGTGTTGAATGAGTTGGCGAGATTTGAAAAAATGCCCGAAAATGTGAGTGATTGTGATGACACCAATGTGATGCTGAGATGGTTGAGCGAACGTCCCGAGGTGATTGACATCGGTGCTGCTGGTACGGCGATGCGTTTCTCCACGGCATTGTTAGCAGTGGGGGAGGGTACTCACGTTGTGACAGGGACAGAACGGATGAAGAACCGTCCTATTGGCATTCTCGTTGACGCTTTGCGGAAACTGGGTGCAGACATTGAGTATGTAGAGAAAGAAGGTTTTCCCCCTTTGCGGATAACGGGGAATCCGCATTTGGAAGGAGGAGAACTCACTTTGCCTGGCAATGTAAGTTCCCAATATATATCGGCCTTACTGATGATTGGCCCGACTTTGAAAAAGGGGCTGCGATTAGTTTTGTCGGACAAAATCATCAGTCGTCCATACATTAACATGACCCTTTCCATGATGCGCTCATTTGGTGCTCAAGCCGATTGGGTTATGCTTGATAGTGAAGAACGATGCATCGTTGTGGAGCCAAAGCCCTATCAAGCAAGACCCTACAAGGTGGAGAACGATTGGAGTGCGGCGAGTTATTGGTATGAGATGGTGGCACTTGCACCGAACGATGATGCCGAGGTCGTTTTGCCAGGACTATTTATGGAGAGTCTTCAAGGAGACAGCCAAGGGGCAAAACTATTTGAGCGTCTTGGGGTAACGACCACCTATAAAGGGAACGATGTTGTCATCAAGAAAAATGGCGAATCCATCGACTATTTGGAGTATGATTTCGTTGAAATTCCAGACCTTGCCCAGACCTTCGTCGTTACCTGCTGTATGTTGGGCGTACCCTTCCATTTCACGGGGTTGCAGAGCCTCAAGATTAAGGAGACCGACCGTATGGAGGCACTCAAGACAGAGCTTTCGAAGTTAGGATTCTTGCTTGAAGACAAGCAAGATAAGGAGTTGCTATGGGATGGAACACGAACGTCTAATACCTCTATTTCACCCGATGAAATCGCCATTTCCACTTACGAAGACCATCGTATGGCTATGGCGTTTGCCCCTGTGGCGTTGGTGAGAGGAAGCATACGAATCAAAGACCCTCAGGTTGTGTCGAAATCATATCCCCATTATTGGGAAGACCTTCAAACGATAGGATTTGAAATCGAATAGACTATGACTTACCTTATTATTGGACTCGTTGTACTTGGCGTGATTGCTTTCTTGGCAGGTTTCTTCCGTGAGAAGAAGCTAAAGAAGCAGTTGGAGAAAGGCGAGATTACGGAACTGCCCAGCATCAAGCAGGTACAAGACATGGAGTGTTGTGGGCAGCATGAAACGTGCGAGAAAGAGAGTCTGCTTGCTGCTGTCAGCAAGCAGATAGAATATTACAATGATGAAGAACTTGACCGCTTTCGTGGTATGGAAAGTAGTGCTTATTTGCCCGATGAAATCGAAGAATTCCGTGAAGTCTTATATACGATGAAGGAAGAAGAAGTGGCTGGCTGGGTTCGTTCGCTGCAGCTTCGTGCTGTAGAACTTCCTGACGAATTGAAAGATGAAGTTTTTCTGATTGTAAGCGAAAGACGGCAATAGTACACCAAAAGGCCGGAGTCATCCATACAACCGTGGATGACTCCGGCCTTTTTCTTTTTCGTCAAGCTGTTCAGAATCGCTTTTCCACTTCCTCCCAATTCACAATTTGCCAGAGGCTGGCAAGATGGGCGGGACGGCGGTTCTGGTAGTCAAGGTAGTAGGCATGCTCCCACACGTCGAAGGTGAGCAGCGGGGTCAATCCTTTGGTCAACGGATTGCTGGCGTTCGTTTCTTGTGTGATGTGCAGTTTGCCATCCTTGTCGGCTGACAGCCACACCCAGCCTGAGCCAAATAGGGTTGCGCCCTTCTTCTCAAACTCTTCCTTGAACGTTTCGAACGAACTGAACTGCGTCTGAATGGCTTCAGCCAGTTTGCCCACTGGCTTGTTGTCGGCCTTGGGAGCAGCAAATTGGCTGAAATACAAATTGTGGTTCAAGATTTGTCCAGCATTGTTGAACACACCCCCGTCACTTTTCACTACAATCTCTTCCAGCGAAAGACCCTCGTATGGGCTTCCAGGGAGCAAACCGTTCAGGTTGTTCACATAGGCTTGTAGGTGTTTTCCGTGATGAAAACCAATCGTTTCTTCACTGATGACAGGAGCCAGCGCGTTGGCTGCGTATGGCAATTCCATTAACTGGAACTTTCCATCGATAGGCATTGTTTGTGTCATAATCTGTTTGTTTTAGGTGAAAGATGGGGGCAAAGGTAGTGAGAAAAAACGTATCCATCAAGCATTTTCCCATTTTTTCTTTGATGATAAAGCCACTCTTGCCCTTCACGAATCATTGGGTGTATCGTTCATGTTGAAAAGCGTACCCTCGTAGCCTCTAAATCGCACCCGTCGGGTACGATGATGCGCACCCGTCGGGTGCGGCGCGTCGTACCCGACGGGTGCGGTTCAGGGGGTACGAGCACGCGCTTTTAGGGCTGTGCTTACTTCGTTCAGTATTTTGTCCTTTTATTTGCAATAAATCTTTGCCAAATTCGTTATATACATTAGGCAGATAGTGCCTTTCGGTGACGTTTTGAGACGGATTCTACACATATTATATATCTTTGTGACACTTTGTGTGCTGGCGGCGTGTACAACGAAAAAGAACACGCCGTTGACTCGGCGTGTGCAGGCTTTTAAGGCTCGCTATAACACTTACTTCAACGGAAATGAGGCCTACAAGGAGGGGCGGCGACAGCAGGAGGAGGGCAATAAGGATAACTTCACGGAACTGATTCCGCTCTACGTCACCAGCAATAAGGCGACCGCTAAGATGGGGACAGGCAATTTCTCTACGGCTGTGGAGAAGTGTCAGAAGACCATCAAGACACACAGCATCACGGCACGACCCGAATGGAAGAAGAACCGTCCGAAGCGACCGAAGGACAAGATTTGGCTGAGCCAGAAGGAGTACAACCCCTTCCTGTGGCGGGCGTGGTTCCTGATGGGCGAGGCGCAGTTCCGTCAGGGCGAATACATGGAGGCTGCCTCGACCTTTGCCTATATCCAGCGGCTCTATTTCTCGAAGCCCAATCTTATGGCGCGAGCACGGCTATTGGAAGCACGGTGTTATGCCGAAATGGAGTGGCTCTACGATGCCGAAGACCTCATCAATCGTGCCCAGCGTGACAGCTTCCCCAAGTCATTGGAACCTCTGAAAGCCTCTGTCTTGGCTGACATTCAGTTGTATAACCAGCAGTATCCCGAAGCTATCCTCAACATCGAAAAGGCCATGAAGGTGGAGCACCGCAGCATTCCACGGGCACGAATGTACATGCTGTTGGGTCAGCTCTACCACAAAATAGGTCACGACCCAGAGGCTTTTAAGTATTTCAAGAAAATCATCCGCATGAATCCTCCCTACGAATTGGAGTTTAACGCCCGTATTCAGATGACCGAGGCGATGTCGAAGGGGCGGGCTAAGCAGATGATTCGGAAGTTGACGGCCATGTCGAAGAATCCGAAGAACAAGGACTATCTCGACCAAGTCTTCTATGCCATTGGCAACATCTATCTCTCAAAAGGCGACACGACCCGTGCCATTTGGGCCTACAAGGACGGTGTGGAGAAAAGCACGAGGAACGGCATCGAGAAGGGTGTCGTGATGCTGCACTTAGGGCAGCTCTATTGGGAGAAGGAGAAATTTGTCGATGCCCACGAATGCTATTCGCAGGTAATAGGTCTGTTGGACAAAGACCGCGACGACTACAAGGAAGTGGATGAACGGAGCAAGATTCTCGATGAATTGCTTCCATTTGCTTCGGCGGTGGAACTACAAGACAGCCTCCAGATGATGGCGCGACTCGACTCGGTCACTCGCATGGAAAAAATCAAGAAGACCATCGAAGAGCTGAAGAAGAAGGAGAAGGAAGAGGAAAAGAAGGCGGCTGAAGCAGCTAACAGTCAGCAGAATAACACCCAACGGGCAGGTGCCAACGCCCAGCAAGGTGCTGCCAACCGCAATCGGAACGGGCAGCAGACAGCGGTGTGGTATTTCTACAACCCAACGGCTGTGACTGCTGGTAAGAAGGAGTTTGAGAAGAAGTGGGGAAAACGCGAGTTGGCCGACGACTGGCGACGCAACAACAAGACTGTGCTGAGCGACTTCAACGAGGAAGAACTTTCGGATAGCCTGAAGGCGGTGCAAGACAGCATCGCGGCGGTGGAGGATAGCATCTATCAAGCCAACAAGGGAAAGAAACTGTCGAAAGAGGAAAAGGACTCCATCAAGGCCGAAGAGTATGCCAACGACCCTCATCGTCCCGAATACTACTTGAAGGACATCCCCTTTACGGAGGAACAGATGGAGGCTTCCAATGCCGCACTGGTGGAGGGACTATATGGTGCTGCCGTCATCTATAAAGACCGCATGGACAACATGCCGCTGGCTGAGCGAACCTTCATGCGCATTCTGACCGACTTCCCCGACTTTGCCCAAACTGATGAGACTTATTACAATATGTTCCAGCTCTATTCGAGACAGGAACGAACCGAGGATGCCGAGGCTTACCGACAAAAGCTGATGACGGAATTTCCTGACAATGAGCATGGAAAGCTGATTGCCGACCCACAGTTTGAGTTTAAGGGTAGATATGGCAAACAGATAGAGGACTCCATCTACAGCCTCACATACGATGCCTTCAAATACAGCGACTATCAGACCGTCATCAACCACAGTCAAGAGATGGAGAGGGAATATCCGAACGGAGCGAACCGTCCACGCTTCATGTTCCTGGAGGCATTGAGCAAACTGGAGTTGGGCGACCGCGAACACTTTATGAACGACCTCAAGACCTTGGTGGAGAAGTATCCGCAGTCGAGTGTGAGCGAGTTGGCAGGACTCTATGTGAAGGGTCTGAAAGAAGGTCGTCTCCTGCAAGGTGGCAAATTTGAGATGGGCAGCATCTGGGAGCGTCGGCGCGGATTGGGCGAGGAAGGTGACTCGCTGGCCAACGACTCCACCTTCAGCCTCGAAAAGAACACCGACTTCGTCTTTGTCATCGCCTACGAGCGTGATTCTGTGAACGAGAACCAGCTGCTCTACGAGATGGCGCGTTACAACTTCACCGCCTTCACTGTGCGCAACTTCGACCTCACCATCGAGAAGGGCGACGGCATCGACATGATGCAGGTGCGCACCTTCCTCAACTACGACGAAGCCTACATCTATATGCACCGTCTCTTCAACACCCCCGATATGTCCTACAAGCTCGAAGGACTCAAGTGCTTCATCATCAGCGAGGAAAACCTCAAGAAGCTCATGCGTGGACTCAGCTTTGCCGACTACTTCGACTTCTACGACGAAAACTTCGACCGCATCGGCTCCCTCCGCATCAGCGAAGACGAACCCAGCAGCCTTGACGAGCCTACCGAACTGCCCGAACCGCCAGAGGAAGGTGGTGAGGCAGAAGACTTCGAGGACGAAGATAACTTTATTTTCTGAAAAAACTGAAACTATATGAACGGAACACTGCTGTGGGTGGATGACGAGATTGAATTGCTGAAGGCATACGTCATCTTCCTCGAAAAGAAAGAATATGAGGTCGTTACGACGACGAATGGTCAGGATGCGCTCGACTTGTGCAGGGAGCGTAGCTTCGACTTGATTTTCCTCGACGAGAATATGCCGGGCCTGAGTGGACTGGAGACCTTGGCGAGGGTGAAGGAGATATGTCCGACCACCCCCGTCGTGATGGTGACGAAGAGCGAGGAGGAGAACATCATGGATCAGGCCATTGGCTCGAAGATAGCCGACTATCTCATCAAGCCCGTCAACCCGAATCAAATCTTCCTCACCCTCAAGAAGCATCTCCACAAACGCGAAATCGAGGCTGAAGTGACCAACACGGGCTATCAGCAGAACTTCTCGAAGATAGGTATGCAGATTAACGACTCCTACACGCTCGAAGAATGGAAAGAAGTCTATAAGCGGTTGGTATTCTGGGAACTGGAACTGTCTGACACCAACAGCGAGATGGCTGAGATGCTGAAAATGCAGAAGGCTGAAGCGAATAACGAGTTTGCGAAGTTCGTGCGGCGGAACTATCTACAATGGGTGCAGAACAGCGACGAACGCCCGTTGATGTCGCCCGATGTGTTCAAGAAGAAGATTTTCCCCTTGCTCAATGCGGGCGAGAAGGTTTTTCTGGTGGTGTTCGACAACTTCCGCTACGACCAGTGGCGCGAAATCTCCAAGGAACTGGCTGACGACTTCACTTTCGACGAACAGCTCTACCTCAGCATCTTGCCCACCGCAACGCAGTATGCCCGAAACGCTATCTTTTCGGGTTTGATGCCCAGCCAGATAGCGCAGATGTACCCTCATCTGTGGGTGGATGAAGATGAGGAGGAGGGCAAGAACCTGAACGAGGCACCGCTCATCCAGACGCAGTTGGACAGGTATCGCCGCAAGAACACGTTTTCCTACTTTAAGCTCAATAATTCGTCGGAGTCGGAGAAGGTGGTGGATCGATTCAAAAAGCTGTTGGACAAAGATTTGAACGTGTTGGTTATCAACTTTATCGATATGTTGAGCCATGCCCGCACTGAGTCGCGCATGGTGCGTGAACTGGCCAGCGACGAACGGGCTTATCGTAGCATCACAGCCTCGTGGTTCCACAATTCGCCCGTGCGCGAGCTTTTCAAGGAACTGGCACAGACGGATGCAAAGGTCATCATCACGACCGACCACGGCTCCATCCGCGTCAACAATCCCATCAAGGTGATAGGCGACCGAAACACCAACACCAATCTTCGCTACAAATTGGGTAAGAACCTGAGCTACAACCAGAAGGAAGTGTTTGAGCTGAAAGCTCCCAAGGCGGCCTTCCTTCCTGCTCCCAACATTAGCACCACCTACGTCTTTGCCCAAAACGACGATTTCTTTGCCTATCCCAACAACTACAACTACTACGTCAGCTACTACAAGAACACCTTCCAGCATGGTGGCATCTCGATGGAGGAAATGCTTATCCCGCTGATTACGATGCAGAGCAAGGGGAGAAGGTGATGCGGTATAAACACAGAGAGGGCTGCTCATATCGGTATGGGCAGCCCTCTCTGTGTGGATGGGCTAAGGCGCTTACTTTCCTAAAATGATGTTCACCAGAGTGGTTACGTCGGAGATGTTCACCAGGCCATCTCCGTTTACATCGGCCATACCGTTCTCGTCAATACCTTTGCCGAGGATGATGTTGACCACATTTGTTACGTCGCTGATGTGTCGAGACCTGTCAGCTGGGCTTCCATCACCCGTCCACTCGCCTCCACGGTCATGGCATCCTTCGGGATAGCTGGGGCACGATGCTGTCCGTCCCCACGCTCCTTGGCTTCGTTCACTTGCCTCCAGTACATGAAGCCCTGCACCGTCACGTTGTCTGTGCCTCTCAGCGCATAGCCCCTCACAAGAGCCGTGTTCCCCTCGATGTTGATGCGAGCATACGTGTGTACGGTCGGCTCAAAATCTTCTTCCACATTAAAATAGAACAAAGCATGTGGACCATTGAACCATCGGTCTTTGGTGTAAGCGTGAACGCTGAAATCCTCGCCCATGTCCCACCCACTTTCTAAGAAAGGGTAGGAGTAGTTGGCGAAATCCTCGTCTGCCAATTGGGGCTTGTCAAGCAACAGCAGCAAATCCCAATCGCTGCCAGCGTGGGCATCACCACGGGCACGAGAACCATAAAGATAGAGCGTGCTTCCTTTTGGCAAAATCTTTGTTGCTGTAGCCTTAATTCGCTCAATCACTTGCGAGTGTTCCATGTTTTGTTCTTTTTTCTTTCGCAAATGTACGACATTTTTTAGAGAAACAAAAGAATTCGGGGGAAAAGTTTGCGGAAGCCGAAAAAAAGCAGTAGCTTTGCAATCGCTCACCTAAAAGTAAAGAAAATGAAAAACAGACGAGAGGAAAACGGTTTCCGTATAGCCAGCGACCGCATCGGCGAACTGGAAGATAATGAGATTTTTGTGTTTGGTAGCAATATCCACGGCATGCACGGCGGTGGTGCGGCTTGGTTTGCCATGCAGCGTTTCGGTGCCATCTTGGGACAAGGCGAAGGACTGCAAGGCCGGTCGTATGCCTTGCCGACGATGGAAGGCTTTGAATCCATGAAGGCGGCTGTGGGGCGTTTCATCGACTATGCACGGGTGCACCAGGAGTACATCTTCCTGGTCACGGCTATAGGCTGTGGCATCGCAGGGTACAGCGAGGACGAAGTGGCACCGCTGTTCAAGGATGCCCTATCGTTGAAGAATGTCTATTTACCCGAAGTATTTTGTAAGAACGCTTCGCTAAATGATAAATGAAAAATGATAAAGGATAAATAGCTAAACTATATTAACCTATGAAGAAAAGATTATTATGGATGCTGATAGGCTTGTTCGCCTCAATGGTGGTGTGTGCCCAACCTATCACGAGAGAGAAGGCCATGCAGATGGCCAACGAGTTTTTGCAAAACAAACAGGGAAGTCGTCGTTTGGCACCAGTGACAAACCGTGCCAAACTGGCTCCTGCCCGTCGGGGTGCGGCAACGGCTCCCGTGGCTTACCACGTGTTCAATCGTGGTGAGGGCGAGGGTTTCATCATTGTGTCGGGTGACGAGCGTGCGCCTGAAGTGCTTGGCTATTGCGACAAGGGTGCGTTCGACTACACGCAACTGCCCGACAACATGCGCAGCTGGATGGACTATTATGAGGAACAAATCGAAACGTTGCGTCGGGAGGACAGCAAGGCACCTGCCCGTGTGCCGACGCATCCTGCCATCAAGGAGATGGTGACCAGCACTTGGAATCAGGGCTATCCCTACAACATGAACTGCCCCAACTATTTCGGTTTGGGCACATCGGTGACGGGTTGCGTGGCTACGGCGATGGCGCAGCTGATGTACTATCAGCGGTCAAAATTGACCGACCGAACCTTGGCAGAGATTCCTGCTTACGACACGCAGACCTCCCACGAGACATTCGGGCATCTGCACGTGGAGGGCATTCCCGAAGGTTCACCCATTGACTGGGACAACATGCGTAACAGCTATTCGGGTTCCGAACCCGAAGTGCAGCGTGAGGCGGTGGCCAACCTGATGCTCTATTGTGGTGTGTCAGTCCAAATGGACTACACCAACAGCTCCTCGGGTGCTTATTCAAGCAATGTCGCTACGGCATTGCGGAACTATTTTGGCTATGGCTCGTCGGTGCGCGATGTGCTGGAGGCGACTTTCAGCAACGACGATTGGGATGCGTTGCTCTACGGAGAGTTGGCGGCTGGCCGTCCGTTCTATCTGAGCGGTGCCAACTCGGAGGTGGGTCATGCCTTCCTGTGCGACGGCTACGACGGCAACCGCTACTACCACATCAACTGGGGATGGGGCGGTTCGAGCGATGGTTACTACCTGCTATCGAACTTAGCTCCTAACTCTCAGGGCATTGGTGGATCAACCAGCAGCGATGGTTACAACAGCGGTGTGGAGGCCATTATCGGCATTGAACCAGAGAATTTCACGGAAATGGCGGTGCCGTTTGCCGACGCGAAGGTGAAGACACTTTGTGTAACGAATTGGGATGCCAATGGTGACGGTGTGTTCAGCTATGGGGAGGCAGCCCAAGTGACGGATTTGGGTACGGTGTTCCAAGGCTGTACGATGAAGTCTTTCAACGAGTTGCGCAACTTCACGGCACTGGAGTCGGTGGCAGATGACGCATTCGAAGGTTGCCGCACGATGACGGCCATCGTACTGCCCAATAGTGTGAAGAAGATAGGTGTACGTGCCTTCAGCGGATGTCGTGCTTTGAAGTCACTCATCCTTCCATCGGCCATCACGTCGATAGGTGACGGTGCTTTCAACGGATGCCGTGTGTTGGGCAACATGGAATTACCTTCGGCCATCACCCGAATTGGGGAGAGCACCTTTGAGGGGTGTGCCGCCATCACGGAGATGGAGTTGCCGGAGGGTGTGACGGAGATAGGCAGCAGAGCCTTTGCCGACTGCTCAAAGTTGCAGACCTTGCGTGTCCATGCGTCGAATCCTGCTGACATCTCAATGGGTGAGAATGTGTTTGAGAATCTGAAATTTACCTCAGCTACCCTTGTCGTGCAGCAAGGTGGAAAGGTATTGTTTGCCGTGGCTGACCAATGGAAAGAGTTTGCCACTATCAAGGAACGGCGTTCGGAGCCAGAGGCAACCTTTGTGCCGTTAGCGGCAGAGCGTCGTGTGTTCATTTACAATGTGGGCACAGGGCGTTACCTGACCAAAGGCGAGGCTTGGGGTACACAAGCCGTGGTGGGCGACGATGCTATGCAATTCATCTTGAAGCACAATGCTTCCATGCCTGATGGGGTCTATAACATCTATTCCGACGAGACTGGCAACACGAGGCATCTGCTCTTCCGCACCAGCACGGATGACAATGTGGGTACGGGCGTGAAGGCTGCATTTGTGGATGGCTACGACGAGGAAACCGCCCTTTGGAGCATCCAGCCTGTGGGTGATAACCGCTACACCATTCAGCCGCCTACGGGTTCGGATGACTATACGGAAGGGCAGTATTGGGGTGTGCAGACCACCCACAAGAGCAACGTGGCGAGTCCTACCTACGGTGTCTATTACGACATCCCGTATGCAGGGAATGAAGAAAACTGCCAATGGGCGTTTGTCGATTACGAACAGACCTATGGTGTGTATGAGATGGCAAAGGCGTTGGAGAACTTGCTGTTGATTGCGGAAGAGAAGAATGTAGATGCAACGCGTGAAGAAGCGGTGTTTGATAATGTGGAAAGCACCTACGAGGAATTGCTCGGTGCTCAACGCTCGTTGCGCAAGAAACTGAAGTTCATCGACTTTGCAGATGAGACCGTGCGGCAGACCTGTGTAGCCAACTTCGACCTCGACGGTGATGGCGAAATCAGCTATACGGAGGGAACGATGGTGTCGAGTCTGGGATGGACGTTCTTGGGAAAGAGCTTTACTTCGTTTGACGAAATCAAGTACTTCACCAACTTGACCACCCTTGATGGCAACTCGTTCGAAGGATGTTCGTCGTTGACCTCTCTCACGCTGCCTGAGAGTGTGGCAAGGATGTACTATCGCGTGTTCTACAACTGCTCGTCACTCACGGAAATCAGCATTCCTGCTTACATCAACTACATCGGCTTCAACTGCTTCAGCTTCTGTCCGTCGCTGAAGACGGTGCGTGTGGCGAACCCCAATCCTGCCTCTATCTACATCGACGAAACGGCCTTTGCCGATACGAATGTGAAGGCGGCCACACTCTACGTGCCGTTTGGTTCGAAAGAGAAGTATGCCAAGGCACCCGTCTGGAAGGAGTTCGGACGGATTGAGGAATTCCGCACGAACAAGATGCCAACCTTCTCGCCGTTAGAAGAGGATGCAATGGTCTATATCTGCCACGTGAACGAACGTCGCTACATGAACAAAGGCGAGGCTTGGGGCACACAGGCCGTGACGAAGTTGACGGGCTTGAAGTATCAGGTGATGCGCACCGCCACTATGCCAGAGGGTACTTATTACCTTTATTCGCCTGAAACGGGGAAGGATGGGAAGGTGCTCTTCCGCACGGATTCTGACTCGAAGGTGGGCACGGGCGTGAAGGCTTGCTTCGTGGACGGATCGCTCACGGAAAAGGCTTACTGGACTATCACCGATATGGGCGATTTGCGTTACACCATTCAAGTGCCAAGTGCTGATGCAAGCTATCTAGGTGTGAATCCCGACCATGAATCGAATAATTATCCTACCTACGGTGCTTATTGGGACTTCGACTATGCGGAGAATGCAGACCGCTGTCTGTGGGCTTTCGTGAGGGTGGAAGACTACAACGCAGTGGCAGCTTTCAACAAAGTGGTGGCGACGCTGAAGGAGTATTTGGACATTGCAGCTCAACAGGGTGTGGATGCTACGGCAGAACAGGCTGTCTATGACACCCCAGAAGCTACACAAGCAGAGCTGGAGGATGCCATTGTGTCGCTCAAAGGAAAGCTGCATTTCATCGACTTTGCAGACAGTGCGACCAAGAGCATCTGTGTGGGTGCTTGGGACATGAACAACGACGGCGAACTGAGTGTGGAAGAGGCTGCTGCCGTGGCGGACATCGGTGAAACCTTCCGCTCGAAGACAACTGTAAGGAGCTTTGAAGAACTGCGCTACTTCACGAGCTTGACCTCCATCCCTGAGAATGCGTTCCGAGGCTGTTCGAGCCTGATGTCTCTTTACCTTCCTGCTGGCGTATCTCAGATTGGCAAGAATGCGTTTAGTTCATGCAGCAAGATGAAGTATGTGGCGATTCTCCATGAGGGGACACTGCCAGAGAATAGCACCAACTCACTCCTTGTTTCTACTGCCACGCTCTATGTGCCCGAGGCTTTGGTGGAGGCATATCAAGCGGACGAATATTGGTCGCGTTTCACCACCAAGCCCTACACGGGTCTGCCCGTCGTAACGGCTGCTAACCGTGAGAACGAATACGGTCATGCCATCAATATGTGGTACTACGACGTGGATGGTGCGCCCATCAATGGCGAGCCAGTATTGAGTTGCGAGGTGGATGTCACGTCGCCTGTGGGTGATTATGTCATCACGGTGGAACCTGGCAGCGTCACGAGTGCAGGCCTCACCTGTGTGGATGGCAAGCTGACCGTCATCCCCGCACCTCTCACCATCACGGCCAAGTCCTACACCCGCAATGTGGGCGAAGAGAATCCTGAGTTCGCTCTGACTTATCGCTCCTTCAGGAACCGCGAGAATGCCGATGTGTTCATCACGCCGCCCGTCGTCGAGTGCGATGCCACAGCCGACAGCCCTGCTGGGGTATATGAAATTCGAGTTTATGGAGCCGAGGCGCAGAACTATGACATCACCTACGTGAATGGTACGCTGACGGTTGAAGACCCAACTACCATCCATGCGCCAATCGCAGCCGATGGCAAGGTACAGCCCATCTACGACCTGCAAGGTCGAAAGGTGTCGGAGGGTAATACGATGCAGAAAAATCTACCTAAGGGCATCTACATCCGTGGTGGAAAGAAGGTGATTGTGAAGTAACGGCCGATTAGGTTCATTCAGTGATGCCGCCCTCCTCTTGTAGGTTAGGGCGGCATTTTATATGCCTTATTTTGTGGTTCGTTTCCGTGGTACGAGCAGAATGCTCAGTTCGTAGAGAAGGTACATGGGGAGGGAAACGATGGCGAGGGTGAAGGCATCGGAGGTGGGGGTGATGATGGCGGCAATGAGGAGGATGGCAACGATGGCGTGGCGGCGGAATTGCTGCATCTGATGGCGATGCAGGATGCTGAGGCGACCGAGAAGCCAAGAAAGGATGGGAATCTCGAAGGTGATGCCCATGGCGAGGGAGAGGAAGACGAGGGTGTCGATGTAGCTTTCGAGGGAGATAAGGTTCTGGACATCGTCGGACACTTGGTAGTTGCCGAGGAAGCGGAAAGTGATGGGGAATACGACGAAATAGTTGAAGAGGACACCCAACATGAACATGAGGTAGGAAGCGATGACGAGCGGGGTGGAGTAGCGTCGCTCGTTTTCGTAGAGTGCGGGAGAGACAAAATGGTAGAGTTGGTAGAGAATGTAGGGTGCTGCTACGATGAGGCCAACGTAGAAACTGGTCATCATGTGGATGATGAATTGGCGAGTTAGCTCTGTGTTGATGAGTTGGATTTCGGGGGTGGAGCCGAAGGGGGAGATGCTGGAGGGAAAACCTCCAGCCACGAAGCGGAAGGAGAGAAAATCGGGGCTTTTAGGGGCAAAAATAACAAGGAAAACCTCGTCTTTGAAGATAAAGGCGAGGATGGCGAAGAGTGCCACAACGATGAGGCATCGGATGAGCACTCTACGCAGTTCTTCGAGATGGTCCCAGAAAGTCATGGTAATGGACAATTTGACAAATTTCTTTTTACCAGAGCCTTTCGGAATGTTAGGACACTTGCTTATCTTTTTCAGCTTCGTCAGTAGTCACTTCCTTCATGCCGTCCTTGAAGGCGCGGACACCTTTGCCGGCACCACGCATGAGTTCGGGAATTTTCTTACCACCGAACAGGAGGAGGACAATAACGAGAATGACGATGATTTCTTGTATGCCGAGGCCGAGGAATAGGGGTTGTATCATGGGGTATTGTTTTTTTATTATGGCGGGTAAACCGCCATACACGGGAAAGGGTTAGAGGGTGTTTTGTTTGAGTTTTTCCACGAAGTCATCGATGCGGTGCAACTCCATGGGGATGCGGATGTTTTGTGGGCAATGGGGAACGCATTTGCCGCAGGAGATGCAGTGGCTGGCTTGGCGTAGCTTGGGCACCGCACGATCGTAGCCCACCAAGAAAGCACGTCGCGCCTCACGGTAGTTCTCCGCCTGTTGGTTTTCGGGGACGTTGCCCTTGTTCACACATTTATTATAATGTACGAAGATGGCTGGAATGTCAAGCCCGTAAGGACATGGCATGCAGTACTTACAGTCGTTGCAGGGAATCGTGGGATAGGACACATAAAGGTTAGCTATCTCGCCTTCGAGCCACTCTATTTCTTGCTCGCTGAGAGGAACGAGGGGACTGTAAGTGCGGATGTTGTCCTCTAAGTGTTCCATATAAGTCATGCCGCTCAGTGCGGTAAGCGTGTTGGGCTTTGAGCCGACGTAACGGAATGCCCACGAGGCGACGCTGTCTTCGGGACGCTGTTGCTTGAGGGTCGCTACGATGTGGTCGGGCATCTTCGAGAGTCGTCCGCCAAGCAGTGGCTCCATGATGACGGCAGGGATGTTGCGCTTTTCCAATTCGTTATACAGGTAGGCACCGTTAGGATTGAGTGGGTTGCCCTGATTGGCTGTGTTCCAATCCACATAATTCAGCTGAATCTGCACAAAGTCCCAGTGGTAGGTGTCGTGCTTCTCCATCAGGTAGTCAAACACCGCAATGTCGCCATGATAGGAGAAGCCGAGGTTACGGATTACACCTTTTTCCCGTTGCTGCATGAGGTAGTCAAGCATCCCGTTGTCCACGAAACGTCTGTTGAAGTTCTCCAGACCACCTCCACCGACGGCATGGAGCAACAGATAGTCGATGTAGTCGGTTTGTAGGTACTTGAGCGAGTTCTGGAACATCTTCACGCTTTCCTCATGTGTCTGCTGTTGAGGTGCGAAGTTACTCAACTTTGTGGCGATGAAGAACTTCGAGCGGTCGTAGCCCGATGCTTTCAATGCGATGCCTGTACTCTCCTCCGAGTGGCCTCGGCAATAGGCAGGGCTGGTGTCGAAGTAGTTCACTCCGTGGTCGAGGGCAAACTTCACCAACTTGTTCACCTGTTCTTGGTCTATCTCTTCGGGAGCGGGCGCACTTGGGTCGCTGGTGGGAGCCGCTGGCTTGTTAGGCAGACGCATCATGCCATAACCCAAGATGGACACCTTGTCGCCCGAATTGTGATTCGTGCGATAGGTCATTTTGTCTGTCGGAATGGCACCCGTGTGGTGTCCGGCTGGATCGAGGTCGCCGAGTTCACCGCCCGTCTTGCCTACACAAGCGGCAAGGGTTGCTGTGGCAGTAGCGGCACCTGCTATTTTGAGGAAATCTCTTCTGTTTACGTTTTTCATATTTCTCGGTGTTGTTCGTGTCCTTCTACATAGATTGCGCTGAATGGGCGAGCAGGACAGAGGTACTCGCACTTGCCGCAACCAATACATTTTTCTGTATCTACCACAGGGATGCGTAGGAGACTGTTGACGGCACGCCAATCCAACTGATTCCCCTCGGCATCATACCACTGTCCATCCTCTGGGTTCTGCTTGATGCTCTTATCAATCGGCACCATCTGAATGGCCTCGGCAGGACAGTGGGCGGCACAGCTACCACATCGTTGTTCTTGAGCCACAGGCAGACAGTTCTCCTTCACCCACACCGCATGGCCAATTTGGATAGCGGTCTTTTCCTCCTTTGTGATGGGCTGGATGGCACCTGCAGGGCAGACATCCGCACAACGTGTACATTCAGGGCGGCAGTAGCCGTTAGTGTACTCCATGGTCGGTTGCAGGAAGTGTTTCATGTCGGTCGATGGATGCAGCACCTCGTTCGGGCAGTTGGCAATGCAGAGTTGGCAAGCTGTGCAATGCTGTTGCAAATTAGCAGCCGAGAGCGACCCTGGAGGGGTGAGAGGAGTCTTGCGCATAGGTATCTGCTTGTCTTCGATGGCCGCCAATCCACCGTCGGTCGTTTTCTCCTGAGCTTTGAGGGCTGCAGCGGCTACGGTTGTGCCTGTGATGGCGAGGAAAGAGCGACGCGAAAGGTCAGAAGAACTAGATGTACTAGTATTAGCCTTGCTAGAAGTACTAGCTTCACTAAAAAGGCTAGAATTACTCTTTCTTCTCGCTGGTGCTAAATGCAACGCCCCCTTGCCACACACTTCTTGGCAGTCGCCACAGGTGATGCAGCGGGTATAATCAAATTTCACGGGTACACCTTTCTCCACCTTGATGCAAGCTGCCTTACAGTTTTTCTCGCAGAGACCACACTTGATGCACTTGTCCTCGTCCACCCGCATCTTCAGCCAGGAGAACTTGGCGAGGTAGCCGAGGGTGGTGCCTACAGGACAAATCGTGTTACAGTAGGTACGTCCGTGCATGAAGGCCACCACAAACAGGATGAGAGCCGTCACACAGGCGACCAAACCCAGTAGCATCGGGTTGTTATGTGGCTCCACTTGGTAGAAGAGGAAATTGTCGTTCGCTTCCGACCATTGTGCCAGCAAGTTGTTTACGTCAATGTAGATTGGTTGTAGTAACGAGGCTACGATACGCCCGTAGGCACTGTAAGGTGCCAAGAGTACGAAGCAGGCATTGAAGCCAGCCAGCAACATAATGATGAACAGTGCCAACACGGTGAGTCTCAGCCATGTCTTGGGTTTCGAATAGCTGTACTTGTTGGCAAACTTTGCCTTTTTGTTCTTGCGGAAAATGCGCCATCGACCTATCCATGCAAAGAAGTCCTGCAGGACACCTAACGGACAGACGACCGAACAATACATGCGTCCCAGCAATAGGGTAGCTACAAGCACGATAGCGATGGAAATGAGATTTACCGCCATCACGCTGGGCAAGAACTGCAGCTTCGCCATCCATCCCAGGATGGGCTGCATGGTTCCCGTAAAGTCGAGGAACAAGAGGGTGATTCCCAGCCAAAAGGCGATGGCGAGAATCCTGCGGGTTAATTTTAGCATCGGCATTAGGTTAGAATTACGTGTTATAAAATGTCTGCGCCACAAAAGTAGTGATTATTTCTCAAAAAGGAACAAAAAAAGGCAAACTTTTTTCGCAAAAGTTCTGTTTTTCTTTGTCATGTGCGTGCTTCTTCGTACCTTTGTGCTGTTTTTCAGTAAAAGCGAAAGAAAATGGAACAGGCACTTTACGTTTACAACACCCTGACCAGAAAGAAAGAGGTGTTCCGCCCACTGCATGCGCCACACGTGGGCATGTACGTCTGCGGACCTACAGTATATGGTGACGCACATCTCGGACACGCACGTCCAGCTATCACATTCGACATCGTTTTCCGCTTCCTCAAACACCTCGGCTATAAGGTGCGCTATGTGAGGAACATCACCGACGTGGGTCACTTGGAGCACGATGCCGACGAAGGGGAGGACAAGATTGCAAAGAAAGCACGTTTGGAAGAGCTGGAGCCGATGGAAGTGGCTCAGTATTACACCAATCGCTACCATGAGGCGATGGATGCCCTCAACTGCTTGCCGCCCAGCATAGAACCTCATGCCACAGGACACATCATCGAACAGCAACAACTTGTTCAGCAGATTCTCGACAATGGTTTTGCCTACGAAAGTAACGGGTCGATTTATTTTGATGTGGAGAAGTACAACCAACAGCATAAGTACGGCATCCTCTCAGGTCGAAGCCTCGAGAATGTGAAAGATGCCAGCCGTGACTTGGCAGGGGTGGGGGAGAAGAAGAACCAAGCCGACTTTGCGCTTTGGAAAGCTGCCCAACCCGAACACATCATGCGTTGGCCAAGTCCTTGGAGCGATGGCTTCCCTGGTTGGCACTGCGAATGCACAGCGATGGGCAGAAAGTATTTGGGAAACCACTTCGACATCCATGGTGGCGGTATGGATCTCATCTTCCCACACCATGAGTGCGAGATAGCTCAGGCCGTAGCCAGCCAAGGTGACCAGATGGTGACTTATTGGTTGCATAACAACATGATAACCATTGACGGACAGAAGATGGGCAAATCACTCGGCAACTTTATCACCCTACCGCAATTCTTTAGTGGCGACCATCCAAAGCTCGACCGTGCCTATTCACCAATGACCATCCGTTTCTTTATCCTACAGGCACACTACCGCTCCACCGTCGATTTCAGCAACGATGCCCTTCAAGCAGCCGAAAAGGGCTTGGAACGCCTTCTTGACGCTTGGAAAGCCCTCCAATCCATCACCCCCACCGAAGGTGGTTCTGTAAGCAGCGACTTTGTCGATGCCCTCAAGCAGCGTTGCTACGATGCCCTCTACGATGACTTCAACACTCCCATCGTCATCTCTCACCTCTTCGATGCCTCCAAAACTATCAACAGCATCGTTGATAAAAAGGAGACCATCACACCCGATGCTCTCGAAGCCCTCAAAGAGACATTCCACCTGTTTGCTTTCGACCTTCTTGGCATCAAACCGTCTGCATCCGCTGCTGCCTCTAATGGAATGGGCGATGCGCGCGAAGAAGCCTACGGCAAAGTCGTTGATATGCTACTCGAACAGCGTGCCAAGGCCAAAGCCAACAAGGATTGGGCAACCAGCGACCTCATTCGTGACAACCTCGCTGCCCTTGGCTTTGAAGTGAAGGACACCAAGGACGGCTTCACCTGGAAACTGAATAAATAACCCTATTTCGTATGGGGCGTTTTTCCCGCCCCATCCTTTCCCCCATCCTTCTATGGAACAACTCAAAAAAATCTTTATGATACTTTCGCTCGTCTTCATCGTCCTCTGCTTTGGAGCGAGCATTTGGCTCTATGTGGTGCTACAAGATACGATGTCCATCGTCCTAATGGTTGTCTTCCTCTTGGCACTTATCTGGTTTGGATTTAATGTTAGAAATATGCTAAAAATTTAAGAAAAACGTAAAAACAATGAGGAAACTTACTTTACTACTGACTATCATGCTGCTGGCTTCGTTGGGAGCTGCAGCAAAGAGTTTGGTGTTCACGCTGGGCGATGGTACCAAAGTCTATTATCTTTTGGGTGGCGAAACCAATCCCATGCTTCGTTTTGTGGACGGAAAGATGACGGTCGATACCGACGAATACGAGCTGAGCAACATCAAGAATTTCTACATCTCTGAAGAGGACGACCCCAATGCCATTGAGCCTGTCTTGACTCGACAGAACGTGAGTTTCAGTGCTAACACCTTGGTCATCAATGATGCTCAAGTGAAGGCTGTGAAGGTCTATACCGTAGATGGTGCCGCAGTGAAGGCCGACGTGCAACAAGTGGGTGATGTCATCTCTGTCAACCTCAATGGTTTGGCAAAGGGTGCCTACATCGTCAACGTGGGCAAATCCTCTTTCAAGGTAATGAAAAAATAAGGAGGGACAAGCATGAAGAGACTTTTATTGATGTGGTTCGTCCTTGTTTCGTTCTGTGCTCTACATGCCCAGACGAAGCCAGACGTGCTCTGGTTTCAGTTTGACGACCGCTTCATAGCCAACGAAACCGTTGACTTGACCGATGTCGATTCCATCGAATTTGGAAAGAGTTCGTTTACACGCTACAAGTACTTCCCCTCGCGAGACCGTGTGTCGAAATTATCGAAAAACTACCGTACCAACGGAGTATTCCGTTTCGACGGCATCGAACGTTATCTGGTGAAGCCCAGCACTTATTCGAACAACGACTACACCAACGAAAACTCCACGTTCTGTTTCCAACGCAGTGCCGAAAGTGAGCATTTTGTCATCTTCTGGGCAAAGGGGCTGACGAAGCAGCGTAGCGGCAACTTGACGGGTGGCGCATCCAACTCTGTCTGCAATGTGAACACGTTGCTGACCAATGCCGAGAAAATATGGAAGGTGTATGTGGAAGAACTGGGCTTTCTGGAACCAGGAAAATCTACCACCGACAACGTGAAGATACACATGTATGTGGTGAATCAATCCGAATGGCGTGCAGATGGTAGTGGTACAAGTGGTACCGTGTGGGAAGCGGGTTCGGGCAACACTAAGACCGCGAAAGAATACCGCACGGGTATGTTCCACTGCAACCCCTGGGCAGCTAGTAGTGAAGTGACAGTGGCACACGAGATAGGCCATACGTTCCAGTATCTGGTCAGTGCCGACCTCGGCAACCAGCACGGTTTGAACTACGGCTATGGCACTAATGCTTCGGGCGGCAACGAATGGTGGGAGGATTGTGCCAACTGGCAAGCCCACAAGGTTTATCCTGCCCAACAGTTTACTGAGAACTGGGGTAACAATCAAAAGATGCACCACATGAACATTTTGAGCGAAAACGCCCGTTACAACAACTGCTACTATCAAGACTGGTGGTGCCAGTTGCATGGACTGAACACGGTGGCCAGAGTGTGGCGTGAATCCAACAGACCTGAAGACCCTATTCAGGCTTATATGCGCATTTTCGGGCTGAACGAAGAGACCTTTGCTGACGAACAATATGAGGGCTATGCCCACATCACCAGCATGGACATCGACCGTTGGCAAAAGTATGGGCAGGGCTTAATCGGCAGCGAGCAGCAACGTCTCATCGCACCATCAGCCGAGATTGTGGAAAATATGTTGGATGGCGACGACAACTATTGGGTGGTTGACCCTGCCTACTGTCCCGAAAACTATGGCTACAACGCTAATCCGCTGAAAGTGCCATCAGCAGGCACGGTGGTGAAGGCCAACTTCAGAAGCATCATGGGTGCGGCAGGTTATCGTATCATCAACAAGCTCCGTGCTGGTTGGCGCTACGGCCTTGTGGCTTACAGCAGCGATGGCACTCGCACCTACGGTGAAATGGGGCGTGGTGCAGAGGGTGAAGTGAGTATTACCGTGCCCGAGAACTGCACCTACCTGTGGTTTGTCGTGATGGGTGCTCCCACCACTTATTGGCGACATCCGTGGGATGACGATACTAGCAACGATGAACAATGGCCATACGCCGTGAAGTTTGAGGGTACCGACCCATACGGTGTCAGCCGCAATTATGGCGATTATCCCGAAGACTACGAACGTAAGGACACCACCGTGGTTATCAATGCTAACCTCGACTATAGTTCCAGTAGTTTCAGTAGTGTGCGTGTGCAGTACGATATGGATGCCATTAGTCAAGCCCTTGGTGTAAGCACCGCCCAAATGAAAGCCATCAAATGCTCGTCAACCAGCAAGGGTGTGAAAGGCACGCTCGACTTCGTTGGAGTGGGTGCCAACGGTAAAGACACCTACGGAACGACTACCTCCACATCGAGTGCCACTTGCTACGGACATTGGTACACCACCGCTGGTAACGTGGTGGGTTACACCTCTTCTGCTGCCATCTTTGCGGAGATGTACCCCGACAAATACGGTTGTTACGTGGGTCAGAATCCTGGCAAGCTGAAAAAGGGCAACACCTACGTCATCCGCCAAGCCATCATCTATACCCACACCGATGGAAAGCAGTATCGAGCCACGATGGAAGTACATCTACACATTAAAATTTTTTTTTCATGTTTTTATTTGTTTTTCTTTATTTTTCTTTTTAATGCCGCAAAGCGGCAAATCATACCAAGTTATTTTTTAATCGTTGCTTAATTATTAAAATAGAAAAATAAAGATGAAGAGAATTTTCTTTTTGTTTGCGTTGGTCGCATCGACCCTTGTAGTCAGCGCACAGCAGAGCGTTCATACGGGTAAGTTTTTTGACAATTGGTCGTTGGGTATCGGTGGTGGTGTGACTACCCATACGGATTTCGACCCTATCTTCCCATTGAATCCGACAGCAGGTATTTCCATCGAAAAGCAGTTCACTCCTGTCTTCGCACTGGAAGCTGACGGTACAGCCTTTTTCGGTTCCCATGGCCTCAATAACACCCGTTGGGGACAAAGTGTCTATGGGAACTATAATGCTTTCCGTGGACTCTGGGTGGGTTTGAACGGTATTACCAACCTTTCCAACCTCTTTGGCGGCTATTTGGGCAAGCCACGCTGTGTGGAGTTGAATCTTCTGGCAGGTCTTGGTTGGCAACACACGTTCACGCCGCACTTCTCCGACAAGGCGAACAACGACATCGCCGCAAAGACAGGGTTGGCTATCGACTTCAACCTCGGACGTTCGAAAGCAACCACCATTCGCTTCCAGCCTTACGTCTTGTGGGACTTGAACGAACCAGGTAATAGCTATGGTAAACTCGCCTTCAATCGCGAAGGTGCACAACTGGGTGCAGAACTGAAGTTCATCTGCCATTTCAAGAACTCCAATGGTACTCACTACTTTACGTTGTGTGACAAGAAATATACCCAAGCTGAGATGGATGCCCTCAACGACCGCATCAATGCCATGCGTGCTAAGGCTGAAGCTGACCTTTCTGTCAAGAACAAGACCATCGCTGATTTGCAAGCAGAATTGGCAGCCGAGAAAGCGAAGGAAAAGACGGTTATCGTGAACAAGACGGTTACCCAGACCACCACCCAGCTCGCTCCCGTCGTGATTTTCCAGTTAGGCAAGAGCACTATCGACGCTTCGCAGAAACCTTCTGTAGCCATGATTGCCACTTACATGAAGAATCATCCTACTTGCAAGGTACACATCAACGGTTACGCATCGCCCGAAGGAAATCCTGAACTGAATCAGAAACTATCCGATGCCCGTGCCAAAGCTGTTTATGATATGCTCGTCGGCACCTACAAGATTTCGCCAGACCGCCTCACTCACAAGGGACTCGGTGCTACAGACGAACTCTTCGACGAGAACGACTGGAACCGTGTGGCTACTTTTATTGAACAAAGTAAGTAAGGTCGATTAAACCTTTTCTTATTAAATTCGTCTGATGGAATGTAAACCGATTTGCAAAAAGGTTTAGCAAGGACAAAAAGGTAATTTAATCTCTAAAGACAGAAGACAATGAAAAGGTTTATGCTTTCAGCATTGACATTGGTGCTGGTTTCAGTGACCGCAATGGCACAAAACGGGAATGGTGGTCAACGAATGAGGTTTGACCCGACAGAAATGTATAATCGTCAGGCGGAGCGTCTGGTGAAACAGATGAAACTGGATGACGATAAGGCAGAAGTGTTCAAAGTTCTCTATCTCGACTACCAGACGGAACGACGCAATGCTGCTAACCCGAAAGGGGAGAATGCTGAGGAGGAAAGGGTGGATATGAAGAAACTGACGGATGAACAAGCCACAGAGCTGATTCAGAAGCAGTTTGCCAGCCAAGAAGCTCAGCTGAAGGTGGATAAGGATTACTTGCCGAAGTTCTTGGAGATTCTCACCCCTGCACAAGCCGCACAAGTGTATATCCAGCGTGGGGGACAACGTGGCGGCATGGGACAGAATGGAGGTTTCCAAGGCCGTCCGGGTGGTGGTTTCGGAGGAGGTTTCCCTAACGGAGGACCTGGTGGTTTCGGTGGCGGAAATTTCTAATAGTGAGATGATAAAAGTAGGTTAATATTAATACTCTGTTTTTGAGTGTGGGGCATGGGATGTGAATCCAGTGCCCCACTTTTTTGGCGCTTCATACAATAAAAAGGATGGAAATGCGTTTCTTTTATTGATGAAGAGGCGTTTTCTAATGATGTGGGTGTTCATTGCCACCTTTTCTGTTGTGGCAAGGGCACAATGGGATGTGCAGTTCTCGGACTACACAGCCCTTAAGTCGTTTTACAACCCTGCTGCTTCGGGAACCGATGGAATGATGAACGTGAATGCTGTCTATTCGATGCAGCAAGCGGGCTACGACGACAATCCTGCCACCTTGTATGTAGGAGCAGACCTGCCCGTTTATTTTTTGAGTCCTCGTCATGGTGTGGGTTTGAGCTTTTTCAACGACAACGCTTTCATTTTCAGTACGACCAAGATAGGGTTGCAATATGCCTATAATGTGAAATTGAGTAAGAAGGGACGCTTGGCCATTGGATTCCAAGGGGGATTACTGACAGAAACGGTCAATGGCAGTGGTGTGGAGAAAGAGGATAACAGCGACCCGGCTTTCCCCTCGTCTGAGATGAAGGGAAACAAGGTGGATTTGGCGACGGGCTTGTACTATTATCACCCTAAGATGTGGCTTGGTGTCTCTGCGCAGCACTTATTGGCTCCAACCCTTGTGCTTGGGGAGAGGAACGAGGTGGAAGTGCCGAGAATGTTTTATTTGATGGGTGGATGCAATATTAAGATTAAAAATTCGTTAATAAGGATACAGCCCTCTTTCTTGGTGCAGTCAGACCTTGATTCGTGGCGTGAGGATGTGCAGTGCAAGGTGGCATACGAGAAAGATGAGAAAAAGTTCTATGGCGGTGTGGGCTATAGTCCTGAAACATCGGTGACTTTTCTGCTGGGTGGCGTGTTTCACGGCATCAGTCTGGGCTACAGCTATCAGTTGTACACGTCGGGTATAGGACTCATCAACGGAAGCCACGAAGTGGTGCTGGGCTATCAGACCGACCTCGACCTCTTCAAGAAGGGACGCAACAAGCACAAGAGTGTGAGGTGGCTGTAACGCTGCGCTAAATGATAAATGACAAATGATAAACGCTGTGCTAAGTAATGTATAATAGATAATATAAAATGAAAAAGATTTTGTTTGCTATATGTACGATGGCTTTTGCTGTGGTCGTGGCATCGTGTTTCTCCAGTAAGGGAGGCTCGAATGCTGCTGGCGGCGAAGTGACGGGTGTAGGTGGCACGTCGATGGCGGAACCGGCACCCTACGGCATGGTACTGGTAAAGCGTGGTAGTCTGAAAATGGGTACCGACAAGACAGATAGCCTTTGGGGAAAGGATGTCCCGACAAGAGACATCAGTGTGGATGCTTTCTGGATGGACGAGAAGGAAGTGACCAACTCCATGTATCGTCAGTTTGTCTATTGGGTGCGTGACTCCATCATCCGTGAGCGTCTGGCCGACCCTGCCTACGGTGGCGACGAGACTTACAAGATTGAAGAAGACAAGAATGGTGATCCTATTACACCGCATTTGAACTGGAACAAGCCTTTGCCACGCAATCCTGACGAAGACCAGCAGCGGGCTATCGAGAGTGTTTACACTATTCACCCCGTGACGGGCGAAAAGATGCTGGATGCCAGCCAGTTGAACTACCGCTATGAAGTGTTCGACTATGTGATGGCCGCTAAGAGAAAGTATCGCTTGAAGAATGGTGGTGACCGTGGGTTTGGTGCTTCGCCACTGGAAGAACGCAATCTGAACACCGATTTCGAGAACGACCCCAACGAAGTGGTAATGATTTCGAAGGATACGGCATACGTGGATGATGACGGAATCATCCATCGCGAGACCATCACGCGCCCTTTGAGCAGTATGTGGGACTTCGTCAATACCTATATCGTTAACGTCTATCCCGACACGACTTGCTGGGTCAACGACTTCCAGAATGCAGAGAATGAAGCCTATATGCGCCTCTATTTCTCCCACTCCAACTTCAACGAATATCCAGTGGTGGGTGTGAACTGGGAACAGGCCAACGCTTTCTGCAACTGGCGTACCGACTTCCTCATCAAGGGTTTAGGGCCACAGGCGAAGTTCATCCAACGTTATCGTCTGCCCACCGAGGCTGAATGGGAGTTTGCTGCACGTGGTAAGGATGGTAACGAGCTTCCGTGGGAACATGAAGGTGTGGCCAGCGACAAGGGATGCTACTATGCGAACTTCAAGCCCGACCGAGGAAACTACACCAAGGACGGCAACCTCATCACCTCGAAAGTAGGTGTCTATAGTGCCAACAGCAATGGCCTCTACGATATGGCGGGCAACGTAGCAGAGTGGACTAACACCGTTTATACCGAGGCTGGTGTGCTTTCTATGAGCGACATGAACCCCTCTCTCACCTACAATGCCGCCAAGGAAGACCCTTACGCTCTGAAGAAGAAGAGTGTGCGTGGTGGCTCTTGGAAAGACCCTGAGAGCTTCATCAAGAGCGCATGGCGTTCATACGAGTTCCAGAATGTGGGACGCTCCTTCATCGGTTTCCGTTGTGTCCGTTCACAAGTGGCCACGGCATCGAAAGCAAAGAAATAACAGACCCCCTCTGCCCTTAGGGCATCTCCCCCTCTATGGGGAGACTATGCAGGGTGTTAGGAATATAAAAAAGAATCAATCATAAACTTTTAAAAAAATCCCCCGGTTCTATCCAGCCGGACGGTTCTCCTCATAGAGGGGGAGATGCTCGCAGGGCAGAGGGGGTCTATCTTTATGGCAACACAATATACAGGCATACAGAAGTGGCTCCGCACGAAGCGCGGTCAGACCTTTTTGAACTATGCATACAGTTGGGGTGCATCCATCGTGATTGCAGGTGCCCTTTTCAAACTCACCCACATCGCAGGTGCCGACATCATGCTCTTCTTGGGTATGGGCACCGAGGTCATTGTGTTCTTCCTCGCTGGATTCGAACCGCAGGAGAGCCTAGATGCTCAGGAATTGGCAGAGGAGGCTGCTGAAAACGCTGCCATCACGGCACAAGTAAACGCTTCCATCTCCGAAGAGACCGCAGCAGCTTTGGCCAATGCTGCCAATGCCGCATCCCACTTGCCAGCAGGTGGTGGTGGCGGTGGTGCTGTTATTGTGGGTGGTGGAGTGCCAGGTGGTGGCACCATCGTCATCAATGGTGGTGGTGGCTCAGGCCAGTCTGGTATTTCTGATAATTCTAATCTTTCCGAAGGCGAACCTGTCGATGCCGCCCAACTGGCAGCCAACATTTCTTCTGCACCAGTCTTCCGTTCCGCTCAGTTCCAAAGTATGGCTCCCGAAATGCAGGAAGCTACGAAGGCATACGTGGAACAGCTCACCGAACTCACCGACACCCTCAAGAAGGTGGCAGAGCAGAGCGCACGTCTCACGCGCGATTCCGAGGAGATGGAGAACATGAACCGCACCCTCACGGGCATCAACCGCTTCTACGAGATGCAGCTTAAGAGCGTCGGCACTCAGTCGGCTACCATCGACGAGGTGAACGAACAAACCAAGAAGCTGGCTGCCCAACTGCAAGAACTCAACGACGTGTATTTCAAGATGGTTGAAGCACTCAAAATGAAAATCGCATGATTAGAAAGAAATTAACTCCGCGACAGAAGATGATCAATCTGATGTACGTTGTGCTTATGGCAATGCTGGCGCTCAACGTTTCGTCGGATGTGCTTGAAGGCTTCTCGCTCGTGGACGAAGGTCTGAATCGCACGAAAGTCAACTCTGCCACCCAAAATGAGGCCATCTACAAGGAGTTGGACGAAGCCATGAAGCAGAACCCCGAAAAAACCCGCCAGTGGTTCGAGAAGGCTCAGCAAGTGCGCAAGATGTCCGATTCGCTCTACACGTTGGCTGAGAACCTGAAGTGGGAAATTGTGCGTGAAGCTGACGGAAGCGATGCTGACCTCAACAATATAAAAGGGCGTGACAACCTTGAGGCTGCCACCCACGTGATGCTCGCACCAGGCATTGGTAAAGGGGGAAAGTTGAAGAAAGCTATTGAGACCTATCGTGAAGGTATCACCGCGATGATTAACGACGAGAGTCAGAAGAAGATTATCCGTTCCAACCTCACCACCGATGTGCCCAAGAAGGCTAAGATACAAGGCAAGAACTGGCAGGAGTACATGTTCGAGAACACACCTGTGGCTGCTGCTGTCACCCTGCTTACCAAACTGCAGACCGATGTGCGTCATGCAGAAGGTGAGATGCTCCACCAACTTGTAGCCAATATTGACGTGAAGGATGTGCGTGTGAACGAGATACAGGCGCTTGTCATTCCTAATGCACAGACCGTTGTGCGAGGTGGCAAGTTTTCCGCACAAATCATTATGGCTGCTGTCGATACCACCCAACGTCCAGAAATCTATGTAGGTAATACCCTTCTCAAGTCAGAGCATGGACGCTATGAGACTATCTGTGGCTCCACGGGCGATTTCACCCTCAAAGGCTATCTCATCATGAAGAACGGTAACGGCGAAACCATCCGTCGCGAGTTCTCACAGCCTTACACGGTCGTGGAACCATCTGCAACCGTGAGTGCCACGCTGATGAATATGCTCTATGCTGGTTACCAGAACCCCATCAGTGTCAGTGTGCCTGGCATTCCGAACAATCGTATCAGCCTTTCCATGACCAATGGAACGTTGACGAAGAAGGACGGAGGCAACTACGTAGCTGTGCCTTCTAAGGTGGGCGAAGACGTGACTTTCACCGTCACAGCTCAGAACGAAGGTCGCCAGCAAGAGATGGGTAAATTCACATTCCATGTACGTAAGTTACCCGACCCAATGGGCTACCTCGAATATACCGACTCTAAGGGTAATACCACTCGTTTCAAGGGCGGTCGCATCTCCAAACAGGCTATCGTGTCTGCAGGAGGTATTGGAGCAGCCATCGACGACGGACTCCTCGACATTTCCTTCCGAGTGCTGGGCTTCCAGACACGTTTCATGGACAACATGGGTAATGTGGTGCCAGAGGTCAGCAATTCTGCTTCCTTCACCGCCAATCAGCTTCAGCGCATCCGTTCCCTCACAAGAGGCAAGCTATTCAACATCAGCGAAATCCGTGTGGTGGGACCTGACGGCATCGAACGAACACTTACTTCACCTGTGGAAGTCATCATAAACTAAAGAACAGCCCCCCCTCTTCACTCCCTCTAAGGGGGGGAGGGTGGTTACTTCTAGAAACTGAATAAATATATAATAGTAGAATATCTCCCCCACAAACATTCTACTCCTCCCATTTAGGGGAGGCGGGGGAGGGGTCTTTATGAAAAAGATTCTATTCATATTAGCAACGCTCTGTTTGACAGGCACTCTGTCTGCTCAACCTCAGAAGAGCCGTGTGCAGAACAACCGAACCACCTCTGCAAGGAATGGGGCGGCGAACACAAGCACTTCTCGTGCCAGCCTCATGTTCCCCACCGCCGTCGATGTGCCAGAAGACCCCAGTTGGCGACGCGACATCTATCGTTCCATCGACCTCTCTAAGGACGAGAATGCGGCTCTCTACTATCCCGTAGAACCACAAGGTGGAAACATGAACCTCTTCACCCTCCTTTTTAAGCTGCTCAACACAGGTAAGATTCCTGCCTACGAGTATCAGTTGGACGGTGTGGAGAACTTCCAGCAGAGCAATCGACTACACTTCAAGGACATGCTGGAGCGTCAGAACATCTTCTATGAAGTGGATGGCAACAGCATCAAGGTGGAGCAATCCGATATTCCTTCTGCTGATGTGCTCAGCTACTTTGTGAAAGAGAGTAGTTACTACGACCAACACACAGCCACCTATCATAGCCGCATTGTGGCACTCTGTCCCGTGCTGCATCGTGCTGCCGACGAGTTCTCCTACTCTGACCAAGTGCAGAAGTTCCCGCTCTTCTGGGTGAAGTACGACGACATCAAGACTTACCTCAGCGGTCAGGAAGTGATGACGAGCAACCTCAACAACGCTGCTCGGATGTCGATGGATGATTTCTTCTCCACCAACCACTATAAGGGCGAAATTTACATGACCACCAACATGCAGAACAAGTCGCTCCAGCAGTACTGCGCCACCGATTCCCTCCTCAAGAAAGAGCAGAACCGCATCGAAAAGGAGATTACCGATTTCGAGGAGCATATCTGGACAACTCCTGTTGATTCTGTCGAACAGGCCAAGCAAGACTCCATCGCTGCTGCAGCCAACTCCAAAGGCAAACGTGGTCGTGCTGCCGCCACTGGCAAGAACACCTCTTCCTCTTCGGCTTCACGCACCAGTCGTCGTGGTAACTCTGGAGCAGCCACCAAGAAGGAAAAGTCTGGTGGTTCATCCTCATCGAGCGGAGGCAGTGGTGCTCCGCGTGTGTCGGTGAGAAGGCAAAGACATTAAAAGAAATGAAAAAAAAGAGGCTTCCGATTTTCGGAGCCTCTCTTTTTGGGAAAAAAATGGGTTGCTTTTGTTTGAATTAAAAATAATTCCGTATATTTGTGCCCGAAAACAATTTTATGAGCAATTTTTAACGTATGAACAAGAAACTCTTTATTTGTCTTTTGGCAGCTCTGGTGGCTTCTTCCAGTAGGGCGCAAACGGAATCGGGAAAAGGAAACATCGTTACGAAAGCAAAATCTTTTGTTGAAAGGTCTGTGGTGCATGGATTGGATACGAACTATGTGAAGACTCCTGTACGGCCTTGGCAAGTCAGCATCAAGAGCCGTGTGTCGCAAACAGACTTGCAAATGCACTCCGTCGTTGATGGAGCTGAATTGTTCGATGGAGAGGGTACGATGCCCTTTCTTAGGGGTGTGGGTGACATGGAAACCGACCCTCGCATCATGACCAAAGTGTCCACGTCGCTGGGTGTGAAAGTGGGCTACAAGGGATTGAGTGCCAGTTATTCTTTCCCTATAGGTGGAGACAAGAGTCAGAATATTTCGTTGAGGAGCACGGGTCGCTGGTATGCTTTGAACTTCCGTTGGCACAAGTTCAAGACGAAAGCCATGAGAACACACTATGCTGGAGCCATGCAAGCCAGAGATGTCGAGAGTTATGATGAAGAAAAAGGAGACATCGTTTTCTCTGATTGGGGAGAAGCATACGGATGGGATGAGACGGAAAAGGAAGAATTACCCTCTGACATGTCCATCAAGACCTTGATTTTCGATGGATTCTATATCTTCAACCACAAGAAATTCTCATACGCTGCTGCCTACAACCAGAAGACCATTCAGGTTCGTTCGGCAGGGTCACCTATCGTAGGAGTGATGGGCTATTATGCCGATTTCAAATACAATGACAACCGTAATGCCGAACTCATCTATTGGATGGATGGAATTGGACGTTTGCGCCAGTATCAGCTGGGTGTGGGTGCTGGCTATGCCTACAACTTCGTTCCTGCCAAGGGATGGCTCATCAGTGCAATGGCAATGCCGATGTTGACAGTTGTGAACCGCACTCGCATCAATACTTACGATAGCAATTTTAAGGAGCTTTCGAAAGAAAATCTTTTAATGTATGCTATCATAGAAGCGATGAAAGAGGAAGGTATAGAAGGCTTAGAAGATGTAAATTTTGACTATGCAGACGATTGTAGATTACAAAGTACAGGAGTGTCCTCGCGCAACAACCGCCTTGCCCTGAACTACACAGCGCGTCTTTCTGTCACCTACAATTGGAAACGCTATTTCATCAATGCCAACGGACAGTTCAACAATTTCAACTACAAGCATAAAGCCATGCATGGTCACTTGAACGACTGGTACATCAATGCATCGGTGGGCGTGAGGTTGTAAACTTTAAACCTTAAACTTTAAACTTTACAAAATAAAAGACATGAAAAAAAACAACATGAAGGGCTGGGTGTTCATGCTCAGTGCGACTCTGGGGTTGGTGTCCTGTGACATCGACATGCCCAAGGAAGTGCAGACGTCTTTTGAGACGCTGACAGTGAAAAAATCAGACATTGAAGTGCCCATCAAGTTCAGCGCTAGGCTGAAGGGTCAAACCGACGTGACCATCACACCGCAGGTAAGCGGTCAGCTGATGCAGATTTGTGTGACCGAAGGTCAGCGAGTGAATAAGGGTCAGACGCTCTTTGTCATCGACCAGCGTAACGCTCAGTTGAATCTGGAGGCAGCACAGGCCAATCTGCAAGCTGCTTTGGCACAAGAGAGCAGCGCGAAGCTGGAGTACGAGTCGAACAAGAATCTGTTCGAGAAGCAAATCGTGAGTCAGTATATGCTCGACAATTCGGAAAATTCGTACAAGCAAGCACAGGCATCGGTGGCACAAGCCAGAGCATCGGTGAACAATGCGAAGGTCAATTTAGGCTTCTGCACGATTACGGCACCAGTGACGGGTCTCATTGGTGAGATTCCTGTGCGTACGGGTGACCAGGTGTCGCCAGGCATGCAGTTGACAATGGTGAGCGGCAACCTGCAGATGGACGCAGAGTTCTCGATACCAGAGGCACTCGTCGAGAAGATGGTTTCTGAGGGTGCAAAAGCAGAAGACTGGGCGAAATACATGGCTGCAATACCTGACGTGACGTTTGTGATGAAGAACGGTACGGAATATCCGCACAAGGGGCGCATCAGCAGTCTGACGGGTATGGTGAACAGCACGACGGGTACGCTGGCAGTCAAGGCGACGTTCCCGAATCCCGACGGTCAACTGTTCTCGGGCATCCAGGGAACGGTGGTGTTGCCGTATGCCGAGACGGATGTGATTGTGATTCCGCAGTTGGCTGTGGTGAAACTTCTGGATAGGCAGCAGGTGTATAAGGTTCAGGCAGACAGCACCGCTACGGCTGTCAGCGTGACAACGACGGACACAGGCAATGGCAAGGACTTCATCGTGACGAGCGGCCTGAACGTGGGCGACAAGATTGTGACCGTAGGTGCGAACAACGTGACGGAAGGACAGAAGGTTTTGTTTTAAAGGTAAAGAGACAAAGAGTTTTTAAAGTCAAAGAATTTTAAGAATTAGGAGAAGGCCATGCGGCAGGGAAGCAGAATTCCGCAAGCGGCGGAGAATTTAAAGAAACCTTGCGGCTTGTTTGCTAACATCGCGTCAGCTTCTTCAAATTCTCAGCGCCGAAGGCGAATTCCGAACATCCTGCATAGCACCTTCAAATTCTTTTAATTCTATGACTTAAAAACTTTAAAATAACTCTGAACAAACAATGAAGAACAATATTTTTATCAATAAATACGTGATGGCATGTGCCATCTCGATTGTAATCACGCTGGTGGGCTTCATCTGCATGGAGACGCTGTCGGTGGAGCAGTATCCGAGCATTGCACCACCACAAGTGAGCGTGACGACGACCTATACGGGTGCTGACCCGAACACTATTATGAAGTCGGTCATCCAGCCTTTGGAAGAGAGCATCAACGGCGTGGAAGGAATGATGTACATGAGCTCGAAGGCAACAACGACAGGTAATGTGAGCATTGACGTGTTTTTTGAGGCAGGTACCGACCCCGATATGGCGACGGTGAATGTGCAGAACCGTGTGTCGAAAGCAGAGTCGCAGTTGCCTTCGGACGTGACGAAGGTAGGTATTTCGGTGTCGAAACAGCAAAGTAGTATCCTGCGCATCATCGCCGTGAGAAGTGCGGACGGCAAGTATAACGATGACTTCATCTCGAACTGGGTGGACATTAACCTGAAGCCTCGTGTGCAGCGTATCACGGGTGTGGGTGAGGTGATGTCGCTGGGTAACACCTTCGCCCTGCGTATATGGATGAAGCCTGACGTGATGGCGCAGTACGGATTGGATCCGAACGACATTGCGTATGCCATTGACGGTCAGAGCTTCGTAAGTTCCACGGGTTCTTTTGGTGAGCAGTCGAATAACATGTACAAGTATTCGATGGAGTATAAGGGTACGCTGAAGACAGTGGAGGAGTTCAACGACATCATTTTGAAGACCACCGACGGCGGTCACGTGTTGCGTCTGGGCGATGTGGCTGAGGTGGAAATCGGTGCCCAGAGCTACAGCTTTATTTCTGACATCAACGGTGCGCCAGGTGCCCTGATGATGGTCTTCCAGGCACCAGGTGCTAACGCAACGGAAGTGAATGCCCGCATCACAAAGATGCTGGATGACCTGAAACCGATGATGCCTGCCGGATTGGAATTCGTCACGATGATGACTTCGGATGACTTCCTCTTCGCTGCCATCCACAACGTGGTGGAGACGCTCATCATCGCCATCATCCTCGTGATTATCGTGGTGTTCTTCTTCTTGCAGAACTTCAAGGCGACGGTGATTCCGAGTATCTCGATTATCGTCTCGTTGATGGGCACATTCGCAGTCGTGTCGCTGGCGGGCTTCTCGCTCAACATCCTGACGCTCTTCGCGCTCGTGCTGGCCATCGGTACGGTGGTGGACGATGCCATCGTGGTGGTAGAGGCTGTGATGGCGAAGGTCGAGGGAGGCATGAGCGATGCCCGTGAAGCCACTCGCCAAGCAATGAACGAGGTGTCGGTGGCAGTGGTGTCGTGTACTTTGGTATTTATGGCGGTGTTCATCCCCGTGACGTTCATGGGTGGCACGTCAGGCACGTTCTTCACGCAGTTTGGTGTGACGATTGCCTCGGCTGTGGGTCTCTCGTGTGTGTCGGCGCTGACGCTGTGTCCTGCCCTCTGTGCCATCATGTTGAGGGCATCGGATGCGAAGCCTGACCGTAAGTCGCTGACGTACTACACGAAGAAAGCCTACGACCTGAGCTATAACGCCATCTTGGATAAATATTCGAAGTCGGTGAAGAAATTCATCAAGCGTCCCGCTATGGCATGGCTGCTGCTCGCGCTGGCTGGCGCATTTCTGTTCTTCTTCATGAAGAACCTTCCATCAGGTCTCGTGCCACAGGAAGACCAAGGTTGCTTCTTGGCTGAGATTTGTGCTCCTGAGGGTTACACCCTGGAGCAGACCAACGAACTGGTGAAGCAGGTGGAAGAGAAGGTGAAGGAGATTCCGGAGCTGGAGAGCTACGCATTCTCCAGTGGTTATGGCTTGATTTCAGGCTATGGCTCCAGCTACGCCTTCCTGTGTGTGCGCCTGAAGAACTGGGACGACCGCGAGGGCATGAACCACAATGTCGAACTTGTCATGTATCGTTTCTATATGGCTTGTAAGAGCATCAAGAATGCGACGGTGATTCCGTTCCAAATGCCACAGATTCCAGGTTACGGAACGAGCAACGGTGTGAGCCTTGTGGTGCAAGACCCCACCGACGGCAACCTGTCGGAGTTTGCTAAACAGACCGACCACTTCCTGGCCAAACTGGCGGAGCGTCCCGAAATCAGTTCGGCTATATCCACCTACTCGGAGCGTTTCCCGAAATATCAGGTCGATGTGGATGCTACTCAGTGTGACCGCGCTGGTGTGTCGCCCAAATCCGTGCTCAGCACATTGGGTGCTTATTGTAGCGGCTCGTACATCGGCAACTTCAATCAGTTCGGTAAGGTGTATTACATTATGATTGCTGCTACGCCAGAGAGCCGTCTTGACCCCTCATCGTTGAACAACATCTTCGTGAAGGTGAAGGACGGTAAGATGTCGCCGCTCTCTCAGTTCGTCTCGCTCAAGGAGATTGTCGGCCCGTCGAACATCCAGCACTTCAACCTCTTCCAGAGTATCACAACCAGCATCACGACCGCCAGCGGCTACAGCGAGGGTCAGGCTCACAAGGCCATCGAAGAGGTGTTCCGTCAGGAGATGCCTCCAACTGCCACTTATGAGTATAGTGGTATGTCGCGCGAGGTGGAAGAGTCTGCTAACTCCAACACCACCACACTCATCTATTGCATCTGTGCCATCCTCATCTATCTGATTTTGGCCTCTTTGTACAACTCGTGGTTCACGCCAATGGCTGTGCTGCTGAGTGTGCCTTTCGGTCTGATGGGTGCCTTCATTATGGCATACGTCTGCTCGCTGTTCAGCCTGCCAGGTTCAGACAACAACATCTACTTGCAGACGGGTGTCATCATGCTCATTGGTCTGTTGGCGAAGACGGCTATCCTCATCACGGAGTTTGCCGCAGAACGTCGAGCACAAGGCTTGAGCATTGTCGATGCCGCCTTCGAAGCTTGTAAGGAACGTCTGCGTCCTATCTTGATGACGGTCGTCACGATGATTGCAGGTATGATACCACTCATCATCGAGGGTGGTGCCGGTGCCAATGGTAACCGTGCCCTCGCTATGGGTGTTGTCGGCGGTATGACTGTCGGCACCATTGCCCTCCTCTTCGTCGTCCCCGCCTTCTTCATTGTGTTCCAGAACCTGCACGAGAAGTTCCAAGGCGGTGCAAAAGCACCTAAATGAGAAATGAAAAATGAAAAATGAAAATATTAAAAACTTAGAATTATGATGACCAAGATATTCAAACATTCTCCGATAAAATTATCATTTATCATTTATCATTTATCATTTAGCCTTGCGTTATGCTTGATGCTCACAGGCTGTGGCTTATATCAAAAGTACGAGAAGACAGTACAGGAACCAACTGATGTGTTCGGTCAAGCGACCGCAGGTGTCTCCGAAGGAGATGGTACCTCCATCGCACAGATGTCGTGGCGTGAGTTCTTCACCGACCCCTATCTGCAGCGGCTCATCGAACAGGCATTGGAGAACAATACCGATTTGAACACCGCTCGCATCAACATCGAGAAGAGCCAACAGGCGCTCCAAGCGGCTCGTCTGGCCTATCTGCCTTCACTCTATTTCACACCCCAAGGCACGTTGTCCAGTTTCGACCAATCTAAAGCGTCCAAGTCTTACAACCTGCAGATGCAGACATCGGTTGACCTCGATTTGTTTGGTTCCATCACCAGCAAGAAGCGTGCTGCCAAAGCTGTACTCATGCAAGCTCAGATGAGTGAGGAGGCAACCCGTGCTAACCTCGTCAGCACCCTTGCCCAGCAGTATTACAGGCTCATGCTGCTTGACCGTGAACTGGAAATCCTCATCCAGACAGACAGTCTTTGGAAAGCCTCGTTGGAAACGCAGCAAGCGTTGTATGAGAACGGACAGACCTACTCTACAGCCGTCAACCAACAGGAGTCCTCGTGGTTGAGTGTGAAGACGCAGATTGTGGATATAAAACGCGCCATCCGCGCTACAGAAAATGCTATCTGTAGTATTCTGTGCATCACTCCCCAGCACATTGAACGTGAATATTGGGGTGCAGAAGACCGTTACCACACCTCGGCAGAAGACCGACGTATGTTCGAGAACCGCTATTTGAGAGTGGGAGTGCCTGCCTTGATGCTGGAACAACGTCCAGACATCCGTATGGCAAACTATTGCATGGAGGAGGCGTTCTATAACACACAAAACGCTCGCGCCGCCTTCTTCCCCAGCATTACGCTGTCGGGAGCAGCTGGTTGGACGAACAGCGGTGGTGGTTTCATCGTCAATCCAGGAGCCTTGTTGCTTCAAGCCGTAGCCTCATTGTCACAGCCTCTCTTTGCCCGTGGTCAGATTAGGGCGAATTACAAGATTTCGCAACTCACGGAAGAAAACCTGAAGAAGAAGTACGTGCAGACCGTCATCAATGCTGGTAACGATGTGAACGAGGCGATAGCCGACTGTCAGGCTGCCCGTGAAAAGCACGACTACTACCACCGTCAGGTCGAAGTGCTCCATGAGGCTTATATGGGTACCCATGAGCTGATGGATAACGGCAAAGCCAGCTACCTCGAAGTGCTCACCGCTCAGGAAAGTCTGCTGAGTGCTCAGCTCAGCGAGGCAGAGAACCTGTACAGCGGTGCTCAAGCTGTCATAGCTCTCTACATCGCTTTGGGTGGAGCTGTAAAGTAACTTCTTTCACTCCTTCTTCAGTCCCAACAAATCCACAATTTCAATGCGGATATTCTTCTTGTGGCACGCCGCCTTCAATCGTCGCTTCGGATAGAAGCGGAGACGGCGGCGTGTCACACTTTCCGTATTGGCTTCCTCTGCCGTCTCCACCACTTTGCTGTTCAAGCGCACACTGAACGTGCCCAAATAGGGCACCTCCACCGAGTGACCATTGGCACAGAAATAGTTGATGGCATCAAACAAAGCCTCCTGCGCCATCACCACTGCACTCTCGGGCACAAAAGCCGCCTGTGCTGCATACTGAATGATGTCCTCATCGGTGATGGTTCCACCCCTCACCCAATGCAGACGGTACTTCTCGGGCTGTCCGTCCATGTAGTACAGTTTCACCTTTTCGGGATACATCTTGATGACCCCCTTCGGCCCTGATGTCCTTGTATCCATTGTCTTTTTTTGTTTTAATTGTTCGTATTCTTTGTTCAATTCGTTGTTTCGCTCAACGTCTTGTACTCCCTCAGTCCTGCCTTGTTCAGCACGTCCTTAATGTCCGCGTTCGGCGAAAAGCACAATGTCATCCGCTTCACCGTGTCAGCCAGACACTCCTCTGGCGTGTCCACACAAGTGTTCTCCACCTTCAAGTGGAATTTTCCAAACTCCCCGAACGACACTTTGTGGCCGTTGATGACATAGTATCTGATGGCCTCCGCAATTGCCATCATGCAAGCCTTTACCATACTTTGAGGAACGTGAGCCGATTGCGATATATATTCCAACAAGGCTTCTTCCTTGATGATAGGCTGATTCACCATTTGCAACTTGTATCCTTCAGGCTTTCCCTCCTGATAGTTCAGCCGCACTTTCTTCACTTTGTAATGAAGTGCCATTTTTACCTCCTTCCTTTTATTTCAATTTGTATTTAAGTTCCATAGAAGCACCTCATTCATGCGAACGAGTGTGCTCCATTTTCTATAGCCCTGCAAATATAGATGATTTATTTCGATTACAAATATAATCTTACATTTTTTATCCATTTTCTTTTAGCTTTATTATAAAAAAGTATATAAATGCTAAATTAGAATTTATAACAAAGCCAAATTACTTTCTATAACAATTCTAAATCGATTTTTGTAACAATGCTAAATTAATTCTTATAATAATGCTAAATTAGATACTATAATAAGGCTAAATTTGTTTTAATAATAAGGCTAAATATGCCAATCCTTATGAGCAACGCTTCATAGAGGAGGTGGCGTGTAGTTTTTACCCTTTCATCTTTGGAAGTAATAAGGAAAAAGTGTAACTTTGTAACCGAAAATGAATCTTAATATAATGAATGATGCACTATGGGAAAAACAAAAATCTTTCAGCAGTATATTTGGCTTGTTACCACTATCCTCAAAGCAGAAAAAATCACTCTCAAAGACTTGAACCAGAGATGGATGAGGAATCAGAGTCTGAGCGACGGTGTGGAAATGCATCGTAACACGTTCAACAGGCACAAAGAGGCTATACAGGAAATCTTTGACATCAACATTGAATGTGATAAAAAGGATGGTTTCAAATATTACATCGAAAACCCAGAAGTCCTTCGAGAAGACTCTATCTCCAATTGGATGCTTTCTTCAATGACCGTTCACACAGCCGTGCAGGAAAGCGTGACCCTTCAGAACAGAATTTTACTCGAAGATATTCCATCGGGGCAAGAGTTTCTGCAACCCATCCTCGAAGCCATGAAAGCCAACCGCTGCATCTCCTTCACTTATCAGAAATACAGTGATTGTGAGATTAAATCACATCCTCACGCTGAACCATATTGCCTGAAGCTCTACAAACAGAGATGGTATTTGCTGGCAAGAACTGATGAACAGTTCAGAACCTTCTCCCTTGACAGAATCAAATCGCTGGCCCTATTGGAAGAAACTTTCCAACTCGTTCCCGACTTTGATGCAGAGACTCATTTCCGCGATTGGTATGGCGTTTATCGCACCGACCACGACCATCCTCAGAAAGTGGTGCTTAGAGCCTTCGGAACAGAACGGTTCTACCTACGTGACCTTCCCCTCCACCATTCGCAAAAGGAAATAGCCACCTATGCGGAATATTCAGACTTTACTTATTACCTATGTCCGACCGATGACTTCATTGGTGAAATCCTCCGCAAAAGCTACCGCTTAAAAGTGCTGGAACCTCAAACATTGAAAGACAAAATCTGCGAAATCCTCGATAAAATGAAAGGGAATTACCAATAAAATCAAAAAAAGTTTATATTGCACCACGTTTTGGTGCAACATAGATGTAACTTTGCAACCGAAAACTTATCTATTCACTAAAATATAACAATTTCATGAGATTCAAACTAACCCTACAAATCCAACCAGAAGTGATGGGACGCGAGCTGCCCATCAACTATCAGTACCCTTTGCAAGGTGTCATCTATCACACACTGGAGAAGAGCGACCTTGAGTTTTCCACATGGCTACACGAAAACGGTTACCAACAAAACGGTAAGCGATTCAAACTTTTCACGTTCTCTAACCTAATCGTACCGCAGTATGGAATTGACAAGCAGCGTGAACGTCTTATCGTCAAATCTGACTTTGTGACGTTGTACATTACTTTCCTGCCCGAAAAAAGCACTCAGCAGTTCATCCAAGGGCTGTTTCAGCAGCAAACAATCCAGATAGCTGACTCCATATCGGGTGTACAGTTCATGGTGCGTGAGATACAGGTGATGCCACCCCTCGACTATCATACCGACATGACTTTCCGCACCCTTTCGCCCGTCTGCATCTCCCTCCGCAACGAACGTGGTCACATGGATTACCTCTCGCCTACTGACCCACGCTACGAACTGGGCATCCTCACAGGTCTCCTCGACCGCTACAACACCATCCACGGACACCCCTTCGGTGGCACCCCTAACTGTCACCTCCAACTGCTCAGCGAACCCAAGTCTGCCCTCGTCCGCATCAAAGCCTATACCCCCGACGAAACCCGTGTGCGTGGCTACCGTTACCAGTTCAAGATAGACCTACCCGAAGAACTCATGCAGATTGCCTACGAAAGTGGTTTAGGAGAAAAAGGCAGCATGGGATTTGGGATGATAGAAGCCTCGTAAAAATAACAGGGAATTCATTTTGAGAAGTTAAATGAAATTTGTAGATTTGCAACGGAAAACATTTACATCATGAGTTTAGATACAGTTCTGAAAATAGGAAAAGTCCTTAAGAATTCGGACAATAGTCTGAAACACTTTAAATATGTACAGTCTTGTCCGAAAGACAAAAAAGGCAATTATCCGTTGTGTCTTTCGTTCAAGGTTAACGATGATTTCTCTATCGATTTTAATAGTGTTTCTATTGTTCCTGAAAACCAAAGAGAGAAGTTGTATTATCTGACATTTAAAACCTCAGATAACGATGGGCTTGTCAAATATATTTATGGCGATATTTTCTATGAAAGCGTAGGCAGTGTTAAAAATACAGTTCCTGTTGTTTCAGAAAAGGGATATTACAGATTGCCAAATCCCAATAATTCCAAAGCATATCAAAGCGGTTCTTTTGAGCGAGGCAAAGCTGACTACAATAGCATTATTCAGAAAAATAAGGTGTTGCCGCTTTTTAATAACTCAAATAATAATGTTGCTAATTTGGAATGTATCCGGATTCAAATGTCGAAGTGCATTGCCAATATAGAAATGATATTAAAATATGGTTCGGCTGTGGAGTATTATTTTGCTAACAATATTAGTATTCCGTTTGTAGACTTTTTAAATAATGAAGAACTCCTGTATGACATTGCCATAAAAAACAATTATACAAAGTTGACCAAACAAAGTCTTTCAAAATTAGGCATTAATCAGTTTCCTGATACGGATAATATTCTGCGTAGGAAAATTTTTGATATGCCTGATTATAGAATCTTTATTCACTTTGATTACAAAGGAAAACATTGGTACGAGTTGAAAGATTGTTTTAATGCAGTATCATCAAAAATGACAGAGGAGTTTGTGGAACAATGCAAAGAAGGTGGTTTAGTTTTGAAAAAATCTTTATACAAGAATTTATGTTCAGGAGACACAAAAAACGATATTCAGTTTCCAAACTTTTCATTGAAAGACAAAAATAAGGCAAGGACATTCACTGACGAAGAAATCAGCAGTTTGTTTTATGCTACAAGTTATACGTCAAAGGGTAGGCTGATTTATAAAACAGACATAAAACTTATAGTTTTGCCTTCGGGTAACAATCTTACTGACGAGGACTATACAGAATTTCAAAACAGGAACAATGAAACGTCAATTGTCAATTCCAACGAATATAACGACAGTCTATTTAGTTTTGTATTTTCAGGAAACAATGATATAACGGAGTTTGACTTAATATTGTGTAAAAAGGGAGGTATGACCTCTCCTGATTCAGATTTGGTTGAGATTTCTGGCATTGAGAAAAGCAAACTGAGACAAACTGACGAACGTATTTCGGATGTCGCACATCAAATATATCAAGAACGAAAACAGGTAATCAATAGTGATAAAGAATTGCTTCCGTTGTCAATAGAGTATTCTTTTTTGAATATTTTGGGTAACCCTTTCTATGATGAGAAGAGCCAAAAAGTCAAAATTGTTGAAAATCCTAAATATCGGTCGCATTTGATAAAAGTGCTTCCACTGATATATCTCGACAATTACGTCAATGACAATGTATTGTTGCCTGCATTCATTCAAAATGTGGAAAGTTCGATTCGTTCGGATGACAACAAATTCGCATTTTTGAAATACGACTTGAAATTTTTGTATGGTATTCAAAATTCTAAAACCGATAAGTATATGGAACTTACTGAGACTAAAAGTTACAAGTTAGGTTTTAAATTGGGTCAAATGTCAAAACCATTGAAAAATGCAATCGCATCCTTTCAAAAATCGTATGTCGGAATGTTAACTCGACGTATTACAACCAAGGACGATTGTATTAAGTTCGTAAACGACATTTGCCAAAAACTAACTATGCACGAGAAAGCATACGGTGATGCGTGTGCGGAAGTATGTAATGAATTGGCGAATCTACCTTCGTCGGAATATGACAAAGAACATCTTGCATTTGGATTTTTCGAGGGTTACTTCAAATATGAGCCTAATGTATCGAAAAAGAATTTGCAAAAACGCCTCGAAAAAATAATGGCTGATTATCAAGACAGCAAAGAGTTTGTCAGCCAATTTCAAAAAGTATCAGAAATTGTTGAATCATTAAAAGATAACGATAATGAATAATGAGCAGAACACAAATCAGGGTGTGAACAAATCAGAGATCCTGTTCCTGTACGAAACTTCGTACAACATTCCTAATGGCGACCCGTTCACAGGCGAGCAACGCTACGACGAAGAAACCAAGAAAATCCTTGTCAGCGACGTGAGGATCAAGCGTTTCATCAGAACTTATTTGGAAGATGTCAAGAATCTTTCAATCTATGTCAGCGAAAAAACAGGCGCAGGCAAAACCGATTCAAAGAACGTTTTGAAATGGCTTGCCGAAAACAGAAACGAGAAACAATCAAATGATATTGGTGAAATTCTCAAACAGCAAATCGATGTAAGATTGTTCGGTGGCATTTCAACACTTGATGACAAACTGAAAATCAAAAATAAAGACTATACCAATGGACACGTCCAGTTTACAGGTCCCGTTCAGTTCGCATTGCTGAATCCGTCGCTCAACGAGGTTGAATTGAGAATGCATCAAAACACAACTCATTTCACTTCAAGCGAAAGCAATGCCCAGGGTTCGATTGGTACAACTACCCTTGTTCCCTATTCTCTAATGCAGATTCACGGTTGGGTGAATCCCAAAGTCGCTGAGACTACGGGACTTACTTCCGATGATTTGAAGCTGATGTACGAAGGTCTTTGGTATGGTACAAGTGGCGAGGGCAGTTCGTTTTCACGCAGCAAGGTTGGTCAGAATTCTGTACTTTTAGTAGAAATCGTTTACGCTGAATCTAACAAAAAGATTTACGGTGCTGACAGGTTGATTTCTATCAAGCCCAAGAACGAGAAAAAAGGAGAAACCATCCGTAGTATGGACGACTACGACTTTGATTTCAATAAACTGACTGAATTGCAGAATGATGTTAGAATTGCAAAAGTCCGATACTACACGGAAATTCCTGAAATTGAAGACGAGTTGAAAAAGTATAACAAATTTGAGAAAATGGAAATATGAAAGGTTTTCAATTAGAAATAAAAGGTAATTGGGGACATTTCAAAAGACCTGAAACAAACAACAATCCGCTTTCCCACGATTTGATAACCAAAACCGCCTTGATTGGAATGATTGGGGCGGTTTTGGGCATCGAGCGTCAGAAAATGAAATCGTTGTTTCCGCAATTATCGGAAGATTTGCTTTACGGGGTGCAGTTACTTCATCCTGTAAAAAAGATTTCTTGGGGGTTTACAAGCCATACCGCTATAAATCCTACGGCTGCGGGTACACCGAAATATTTTGAGTTTCTGCGAGAGCCAGCTTTTTCCGTGTGGATTGCATTGAAAAACAAACGCTCTGAGAATCTGTTTAACTGGTTTGTCGATTCTGTAAAAAATGGGAATGCGGAATATCCACCTATTTTGGGGTGGCATAATTGTCCAGCGGAACTCAAATATGTTTCTGTTGGGGAATTCTCAGACAAAAAATACGGCGAATTTGAGACAAAGGGCTTTGTGGTTGCAGGAAGCAAGCCAAAAATATTTGGAATGTTTAGAATCGGGTTTGACAAAATACCAACTTTCCAAAACGATGATTTTTGGAATCTGCCTGATAAATATGTAAATATTATTTATCCTGAATATCCCAATTCTATTACAGTGGAGGGCAATTTTTTTGTTTACAGTGATGGCGACAAAACTGAAAATTTATGTCTGATATAACATTATATAAATCGCATCCCGATAAATTGCTGATAGAGCATATCAAAGGCGTTGTGAAGAATGTCAATAGTCGCACTGATTCCCTCTTTGCGGAAATAGCCGCCATTTTTCACGACTTGGGCAAAATGAATCCTAACTTCCAAGCAAAGTTAGAAGGTAAAACGCCCCAAGGATATTCTAATCACTCGCTTCTGTCGGCGTATATTTTTTATTGTATGGTTGTGGCAGACAAAAATAGGAAGTTGTCCCCCAATGACATAATCGGATTAATTGTTCTGATAGCCAAACATCACGGCAATCTCCCAGACCTTTGTCCATCTGGGATAGATGGATATATTTTGTCAAGAAATGAAATAAAGGATCTGTTTTCGTTTTTGGGAAACAATGATTTGCCTTTTTATAATTACGTCAAATATTTCTATCCGCAAACACCTGATTTTAGAAGCATTGTAACAAACGAAAAGGCACAAAACGTTTTTTTAGAAAGATTGGCATTTTTACCTAAAATCAATAATGAGCCTTTGAATTATTACTTGAATATTCAATCAGCGTTTGCTAATTTAATTCAGGCGGATAAGGCTGATGCTGCAAAATTCGAGTCTTATGTGAAAGAGGATAAAGATGATGTTGATACTTTTTCGAATGTATTTTGCAAGAAACTCGATGTTTTTTTGAAATCACTGAATCAAAATTCTGATTTAAACAGACTGAGGACACAAATACGCTGCGAGGCTGTTGAAAATATAAACAACTTGTTACAGAAAGGCAAGAGAGTTTTTGACCTAACAAGTCCTACGGGTTCAGGTAAAACCTTGATGTTGCTGTCGTTGGCGGCGGAAATAATCAAACAGAATGGCTCAAAGAGAATCATCTATGCTCTGCCTTTTTTGTCAATTACCGAACAAGTAGAAAATGAAGTTTTGAAAATATTCAAAGGACACGAGCAATACATACAACGTATTGATTCAAAGTCTGTCAATCTGCGTTTTGACGAAATTCAAAACGAATTGGATTCAATGCCCGATGAAGAAAAAATCGAGGAATTAAACGCTTTGGACTTTAAGGAGGATACATTTTCATATCCTTTGATAATCACCACATTTGTAAGATTTTTTGAATCGCTTTTAAGCAACAGAAATTCTGTTTTGCTAAAACTCCCCAATTTTTCAAAATGTGTTTTCCTTTTGGATGAAATTCAGGCTCTACCTCCGAGACTATACGGGTTCTTTTCTGCATATTTGTCGAAGTTCTGCGAGATGTTTGATAGTTACGCAATTATATCCACGGCTACGCAGCCTAATTTTGAATTGCCTAATTATGACAACAACATAAAAGCATTTTTTGCTGATTACGAAAAACCCGCACCATTGCTGCCGCTGAGTTACTTCAAAAACGAATTGTTCAATAGATACGCTATCACATACAAAACACAAAGAGTAGATATTCATTCTTTAATTGAAATGGTAATTGAAGAAGACAATTCTGTTTTACTGATTTTGAACACGATTGACGATACAAAAGAAGCCTATAATCTGTTGTCGGATAGGTTTGATGGTTCATTAATCCTTTTGAATACTCATTTTACACCTGACGATAGGAAGATAAAAATTCAAGAGGCGAAAGACAAACTCGCATCAAATGAAAAAGTTATCGTTATTTCTACTCAATTGATTGAGGCGGGTGTAGATATAGACTTTCCCATTGTTTACCGTGATTTTACAACTGTTGCAAGCATTGTGCAGTCAGCAGGACGTTGCAACCGAAACGGTAAAATGCCACAAAAAGGCAGAGTTGTTCTTTTTAATCTGGTGAACAATGATAAAATGCGTTATGAGTTGATTTTTAGAGGAAATGACAGAGTTTGGATTAGCTATACATCTAAAGCTTTTGTGCAAGATTATTATGAAGAGAAAACATTATTAGAGGTACAAAAACTGTTTTTTGACCAAATACAAAAAGAATCATTGTTCGCTGTTTACGGCAAAAAACTTGAAGACAACTTTTTGACAGATATAAAATCGTGTATGTTTGAGAAAATTGGTAATTTCAAACTTATTAATGAAGAATACTTTGGAACTGAAATGCGTTATTATGTTGCAGAGAATGACGAAGATTGTAAGTTTGAAGAATTGTTGGAAAAAGAAAAACAATTGATAGAAATACTTAAACAAAAGCCGAAAGTTAACCTCACAATTATCAAAGCCAAGAAGAAAGAAATTGAGAATCACTTGAAGAAGATGGCAAACCAAATAGTTCAATTACGAATAAAAAAAGGTCAAAATGCTCCGCTTTCCGTAAGTGAACCGTATTTTGATTTGTATAAAATAAGTCCGTTCAGTTACTCTTTTGAAAAGGGAGTTGATATGGACAATGTTGAATGTATATTATAAAAGTTAATATGATGTCCAACCAATCCTCAAATATCATCATCTACAACACCACCGATGGGAAGGCATCGGTGGCGTTGTATGCCCGTGACGGCAAGATTTGGCTGAATCAGCAACAGATGGCAGAACTTTTTGGGACCTCGAAGCCTAACATCAGCATTCACATAGCTGGAATTCTGAGAGACAGAGAGTTAGATAAGGATTCAGTTGTTAAGAATTATTTAACAACTGCCGCAGATGGAAAAAAATACAATGTGGTCTTCTACTCTCTTGAGATGATTCTGGCTGTGGGTTATAGGGTGCGTGGTGTGCGGGGCACTCAGTTCCGTCAATGGGCAACTCGGCACCTCTCGGAGTATCTGGTGAAGGGCTTCACGATGGATGACGAGCGACTTAAGAATCCTGACGGAAGGCCTGACTACTTCGATGAACTGCTGGAACGCATCCGTGACATCAGGGCTTCGGAAAAACGCTTCTATCAGAAGTTGCGCGACCTGTTCAAACTGAGCAGCGACTACGAGGCTCGTGAGAAGGCGACGCAGATGTTTTTTGCTGAGACACAGAACAAACTGCTTTATGCCGTCACCCATCAGACGGCTGCTGAAATCATTGTGGCAAGAGCTGATGCGGATAAGCCCAATATGGGGCTGACCACGTGGAAAGGGAGTATTGTGAGAAAGGGGGACATCATTGTTGCCAAGAATTATCTGGAGGTGGAGGAGATTGATAAGCTGAACCGTTTGGTCAACCTGTTCCTTGAATCTGCAGAGTTGAGAGTGAAGGAACGTAAAGATTTGACGCTTGACTTTTGGAGGGAGAACGTGAAGGGATTGCTGTCATTTCAGGGTTTGAATATTTTGACAAACAATGGAAGTGTGTCAAACATGCAGATGGAGGAGTATGTAAGGGGTGTCTATGCACAATTCGATGCTCGTCGGAAAAGTTATGAGGCACAATTGGCTGACGAGGAAGATTTGAAGTTGTTGGATGATTTGGAGAAGGAAATCAAGGGGAGGAAATGAACATGACACCCACGGGCACATACTTTAGCTATTATCAGATTTGTCATCGTAAGTTGTGGCTCTTTGCCAGCGGCATCAACATGGAGCACACGAGCGATACGGTGTATGATGGGAAACTGATTCACGAGAGCAGTTATCCACAAAGGTCGGAACGGATGGAAGAAGTGGCGATTGAGGGCATCAAAGTGGATTATTTCGATGCGAAGCGACGAGTTATCCATGAAATCAAACGGTCGGACAAGATGGAGAATGCTCATGAATGGCAGGTGAAGTATTATATCTATGTGTTTGAACGGAATGGCATTGAGGGATGTACAGGATTGTTGGAATATCCTACGATGCGACAGACTTTGCCTGTGGTGTTGACGGATGAAGACCGTGAGAAAATCAAGAACATGGAAGAGGATATAAAAGAAATCATCGAATCGGACACTTGCCCACCTCTTGCGAAGAAGCGTATATGCAAATCGTGTAGTTATTATGACTTTTGTTTCACCACAGAACCTGAAGAGGTATGAAGAAAACCTATTATTTGTTTAATCCTGGGCAAATGGAACGTAAAGACAACACTTTGAAGTTCACACCTTTTGCCATTGACGAGGATGGGACGGAACATGCTGGGCAACCTCGTTATCTGCCCGTGGAGGACATCAATGAATTCTATTGCTTTGGCTCGCTGAAGGCAAATAGCTCGTTGTTCAACTTCTTGGGACAGAAGGACATCTGTATGCACTTCTTTGACTATTACGAGAACTATACAGGTTCGTTCATGCCTCGGGATTCCTTGCTTTCTGGGCGCATGTTGTTGGCTCAAACGGCTGCATATCAGAACAAGAAGAAACGGGTGGCGATTGCTCAGAAATTTATTGACGGGGCTGCCTATAATATGGTGCGGAATCTGATGTATTACAATCGTCGAGGAAAAGACCTGGAGGAGATGATTCAGACTATCAACGATTTGGGAAAGAGGATTCCAGAGACAACGGAAGTAGAAGAGTTGATGGGCATCGAAGGGCAAATCAGAAAGACGTATTATGAGGCTTTTGATTTGATTCTGAATGATTTTCAGATGGAAGAACGGAGCAAACAACCTCCTCAGAATGAAGTGAACGCGCTCATCTCGTTCGGCAACATGATGTGCTACACCCAATGTTTGCGGGCGATTCATCAGACACAGTTAAACCCTACTATCAGCTATTTGCATACGCCAGGTGAGCGTCGGTATTCGTTGTGTTTGGACATCTCTGAAATTTTTAAGCCCATCATCATCGACAGGGTAATATTCAGGGTGCTGAACCGTAAGGAAATACAGGAAAAGCATTTTGATAGGAAACTGAATCGTTGTCTGCTGAATGAGACTGGGAAAAAGATTTTTGTACGAGCCATCGAGGACAAGCTTGAAGAGACATTCCAACATAAATCGCTGGGCAGAAAGGTGAGTTTCCGCCATCTCATTAAGCTGGAATGTTATAAATTGGTTAAACATTTGTTGGGCATTGAGGAATATAAACCATTTAAGATGTATTGGTAGAAAAGGATATGTATGTGATTCTTGTATATGATTTTGGTGAGAAGCGTGTTGGAAAGATGCTGAAACTTTGCCGCAAGTATTTGAACTGGATACAGAATTCTGTGTTTGAAGGTGAAATATCTGAGGTGAAATTGAAAGAGATGCTGCAAAAGGCACACACCTTTATGGATAAGACAGAGGACAGCATCATCTTGTTCAAGCATTCCTCGCAGGTATATATGGACAAGGAAGTGATAGGCCATGAACGGAGTTCCATAGATGTCTTTTTGTGATGTCCGTTGATGTCGATGCCCTCCCTTTCTGTTCTTCGCTTCTTTATATACAGATTTTTGTTTTCTCCAAATGTTTTATAATCAGCGGTTTGGTAAGAATGTCGATTCCCCGATGTTTTTTTATTACCACCCATCGACATAAAATGTCATAAAAAAGTATTAACTTTGCAACTGTTATCGTTTTGATACACAATCCACCTTTTGTTTTTGAAGGCAGGATTATAATCGTACTTATGTAGAATTGAAATATATTATGCAAAGTTAAAGAATTGCCAGGAGAAAATTATAATCGTACTTATGTAGAATTGAAATCATCCACATGCACGTCTTTCTGTGTTGGTATTGCCATTATAATCGTACTTATGTAGAATTGAAATAAAGGGGTCGAACACGGACTTGATGGATGCGGTGATTATAATCGTACTTATGTAGAATTGAAATGAGGAGAACAAGAAACTGTTCGACCTCATTGTGAAATTATAATCGTACTTATGTAGAATTGAAATAGTTGTTAAGAACCTCACTGCACTCATTGAGAAGGATTATAATCGTACTTATGTAGAATTGAAATACAAGACGGTGCGGCACAAGGTGAACCCGATGCTGATTATAATCGTACTTATGTAGAATTGAAATGCAATCATCAGTTTGTCGGTCAAATCTGCCAAGCTCTATTATAATCGTACTTATGTAGAATTGAAATTAAAGAAACAAAAGAAATGAAAGAAATCAAAATCATTATAATCGTACTTATGTAGAATTGAAATTCCATTCATGCACATACACGCTGTCCCTCATCACCAATTATAATCGTACTTATGTAGAATTGAAATTAGTTCCTTCTTTTTAATCAAATGTGAATATACGTATTATAATCGTACTTATGTAGAATTGAAATTGGTTTGTTTAAGTTCGTCGAAGTCGGTCATAATGTATTATAATCGTACTTATGTAGAATTGAAATTTGGCGACAACTCTGCGAGTAAGCGAGAGCGGTCACAATTATAATCGTACTTATGTAGAATTGAAATTTTCCTTTCTCATCTAAGGATGCCTCAAAAACAGAATTATAATCGTACTTATGTAGAATTGAAATCATGTCGTGAAGCCTCTCGTCGTACTTGATTTGGCTCATTATAATCGTACTTATGTAGAATTGAAATAGCAGACACAAAATAGTCATCATCAAATACACCTCATTATAATCGTACTTATGTAGAATTGAAATGAAACACCGAGACGCTTTACATAATTGGTCATTGCTATTATAATCGTACTTATGTAGAATTGAAATCTATTTTGTAGGGAGTCAATATAAACATCGAAAGAATTATAATCGTACTTATGTAGAATTGAAATCAGTCTCCTCCGCACCCCCCGTCCTGTCTGTTGCATTATAATCGTACTTATGTAGAATTGAAATGTAAAAAATCTCCTTCTGCTTCTGCTTTTCCTGAAGATTATAATCGTACTTATGTAGAATTGAAATCGGCAACTTTCCCAACCGCTGCCTTTTCTCCGTCTGATTATAATCGTACTTATGTAGAATTGAAATTTCTGGAAACCGCTGTCTTAAAGCTGAACATCAAGGATTATAATCGTACTTATGTAGAATTGAAATTACCTCCCAAAGTGTTTTCCATCAACAGTTACAAATTATAATCGTACTTATGTAGAATTGAAATGGAGTCACGGTTACTGGCAGTGTCACATATTCTGTAATTATAATCGTACTTATGTAGAATTGAAATTGTCATAAGGTCGTTCACCATCGCTGTGTTCCTCCAAATTATAATCGTACTTATGTAGAATTGAAATTTTGACGTTTCGGCAGACCAGATTGCTGCCAATGCAATTATAATCGTACTTATGTAGAATTGAAATTCGTTCCAGCAGGAGCAGAATGGGGTATGAATAGATTATAATCGTACTTATGTAGAATTGAAATTTGAGTGCTCCACCTACCTTGTGAGCACAGCATCCCTATTATAATCGTACTTATGTAGAATTGAAATAGCGGATTGATACCAGCCTCACGCATCATTGCAAGTTGATTATAATCGTACTTATGTAGAATTGAAATTGAAAAATCCAGTTGCCTTTCAGCAACGAGCCAGTCATTATAATCGTACTTATGTAGAATTGAAATTCGTGGCAACCGCCGAGATGCTGAACGCAGCCAAATTATAATCGTACTTATGTAGAATTGAAATGTGCTTGTTCCGGCTTGTGCCGTCGGAGCCCCCCACATTATAATCGTACTTATGTAGAATTGAAATGCAGATGGAGAGTTATACTTTAGCCAAGCGTTAGTATTATAATCGTACTTATGTAGAATTGAAATAGGACATCGCCGACCTGATTCAGCGCATGGTGATACCATTATAATCGTACTTATGTAGAATTGAAATAATCCTCAGAGTTTAATTTACGAGCAACAACATGATATTATAATCGTACTTATGTAGAATTGAAATCAAATAATAAGGCTTTCCGTCAGGTAGGTAATCAGTATTATAATCGTACTTATGTAGAATTGAAATTCGACAGAGTAAAGGTCTAGGTATTTCTATTATTGAATTATAATCGTACTTATGTAGAATTGAAATATGGGTATTCAGAATGTACCTTCAGGTGGTACCATTATTATAATCGTACTTATGTAGAATTGAAATTTATTTATGGTTTCTACATATTCATGATATGCTCATTATAATCGTACTTATGTAGAATTGAAATGTACTTTACTCTTATCTTCCAAAGTGGAAGTCATGTAAATTATAATCGTACTTATGTAGAATTGAAATTTAAGCAAACGTTTATTTATATCTGCCAACATATCAATTATAATCGTACTTATGTAGAATTGAAATTAAAATCTAAATAATTAGAGGCAGCAGTATTACGATTATAATCGTACTTATGTAGAATTGAAATACATTTGGTGCGTTTAAGTTGAAAACATACGCTTTCATTATAATCGTACTTATGTAGAATTGAAATGTGATTTTTGTGTACCTACCTTAAATGGTGATGGCATTATAATCGTACTTATGTAGAATTGAAATGCGATAAAGAAACGCAGCTGTAAGCGGTTCAACGGGATTATAATCGTACTTATGTAGAATTGAAATCGGTCCCAGAAGGTTCTCATTCGGGTGTCTCTCCATATTATAATCGTACTTATGTAGAATTGAAATCCCATGTCCTCCGCATACTTCCTGTCAAACGTCTCCAATTATAATCGTACTTATGTAGAATTGAAATGGCGTTCTGCGGCGAAGAGGCTTGCCAGCTGGTCATTATAATCGTACTTATGTAGAATTGAAATAATAAGACTCCTTAACTATCTTATCATTCAAAGGCAATTATAATCGTACTTATGTAGAATTGAAATAACTTCAGCTAGCTCTTCTACCTCGATGCTCGGTGAAATTATAATCGTACTTATGTAGAATTGAAATACTATTACGGTTAAGCTGATTACACTCGTCACACTTAAATTATAATCGTACTTATGTAGAATTGAAATAAAGACGAACGCCAGCACGCTGGAGATTCTCAACACGATTATAATCGTACTTATGTAGAATTGAAACAGTAATATACAACTTCAACAGAGTCTTCGACGTGAAGTCATGCGAGGCAACGTCGTTGCCTATAGGGAAGGTGTTGGCAAAATGGCCTCTCCTATTATAAAAAAGGCACAAAGCTGTGGTGTCACCTCTGCTTTTGTTTCAGACAACTATTCGGAAGTTCCTAAGTTTCGAATATCCCCAAACAGTGTGTCAGTAACGCCTTTTAATATGTAGGTTTCGCCCAACGGCATTACTCCGAGGAGTGTGCATATATGGGTGAGGACTTTGTGAAGTAACATTTTTTCCCGAAGAAATGGAAAAAATTCGGGAAAAATTTGGAAGCAGCGTAAAAACGATGTATATTTGCATCAGGAAATAAAAGTGCAGGTATAGGGCAGGAGCCCCGTTTGGATCGGCAAGCGACCTGTTAATATGAGCACTCTAAGCTCCATCTTATACAAGAGCCCCGTTTGAATCGGCAAGCGACTTGAAAAAGATGGAGCTCTTATTTTCTTAATTCCTCAATGCCTGCCTGAAAGGTGTGCTCGTCAATAATGGCATAGGGTTTATACACATTCCCGTCAGCCATCCTTCTCATACAAAGGAATGTCTTACATCCTAACTCTCGACTAAAATATGCGAAATAAGCACTCTCAAAATGCTTCTCCTCAGCAACAGGACGCCATCCCAGATATTCAGCTTTCTGCAAATATCCAGGTATATCTCTCGCCAAAGCATTCTTGATAGCATTGAATTTATTATCCCCCAAAATCCGCAGAAGTTTTTTTAATGCGTAATATTGGGACATGAACGCAATGGATTGCCTTCACAACTACAGTAAGTAAAAATGTTTTACAAGACGT
>CADCDP010000031.1:32819-62174 GCA_902800305.1 uncultured Bacteroidales bacterium | reverse complement strand
TATCAAAAGAAAAAAATGAAAGTAGGTGGTTTATGTGGTTGATGTACAGTTACAACATACCACCTACTTTTGATAATTTGAGACTTTGGATAAGCAACATTATCAAAAGGTTTTGATAATGTTGCTCAGTTAATTCCATTTTCATTTTTATAGTTGTTGTCCTAACTCAAAAGCCTCGTTCAAGGCATCGGTGTTTTTAATGTCACCCTTATCCTTGACGCCACGAACCAATACACGACCGGCATTCTCCAACTTGAAGAAGTTCAGGCAGAGCTGGTATTGTGTGAGGATGCTGTCGAATAGTTCGGGAAGTATAGCAGCTCCAACGAGCAGGAGCGCCATCTTCTTGATGCGGAACGTATCGCGGATAGGATTATGGAGTCTATCAATGATAGTCTTCAATTGGGCACTCAGTCCGTAGAAATACACGGGCGAGGCTATCACGAGCATATCGGCATGAGCCATCTTATCGTAGATGATGGCCATATCGTCCTTCTGAGCACAAGTATTATCTTTGCTCATAAAGCAAGCATTACAACCCAAGCAGGGATTGACCTTGTAATCGTGTACAGAAACGACCTCCACATGGTGCCTTTGCGAAGCTCCTTTGACGAATGCTTCTACGAGCAGATCCGTATTGCCGCCCTTCCGGGGGCTTCCTGATAGAATCAATATATTCATTTTCTCCTTAAATAAATACCTTTATGCTTTGTTATTCGCTTACGCGCATAATGCTATCGCTCAGCATAATTCAAGCGAGCTTGATTCTGCTCTCGCTTAATCGCATTATTCTGAAAGTACAGCGGTCGCATCCCCTGAGAATCGTATTCTCAATCCGAACATCGAATTGGCTGTCCGGTTCAAGTTGCGACAAGATATATAGAATGCTCTGGCGAGAACACTCACAATGTTCGGGGTTTTTGATAAATCCTTGCTGCACCATGGGACATGTGCACTTCAAGTAACTAAGTTCATACACCTTGCCAGATTCTAAAACTTTGCCAGTATAGGACTCAGTATTGTACTCTTCGGTAAAGATTCTGTCTAAGTCACCATTGCACTTTCGGTAAATCTGCTCATGTATAAGCAAGACGGAATCCTTAACGCATTCGATGGCCTTTTGTATATAGTTGACATACTTCATCTCATATCCTTTCCATTTCTCGCCATCAATCATGTAGGAATCTTCACCTGTAATCTTGAAACCTACTGACTGATAGCATTTAAGGGCAGAAGGATTATCCGCAAAAACTCCCAAAGTAATGGTCTTTACGCCCATCTGATTACATGCATAATCGATGGCAAGTTGGAGAAGTCGCCTACCATATCCCGTGCCTCGCATCGAATCGTCCACGATGACAAAACCGAATCGAATGACACTTTTATCCTCTGAGGGGAATCTCAATAGGATATGCCCGACGATTCCCTCTCCCACGACAGCCGTGAGCGGATACATGTTTTCTCCCTCGTACTGCTCTATCATCTCTTCTGGCTGAGCAGGGAATTCTTTATACCTGTCAGCACTCCAAAGCCGGAAGGCATGCTTATTCTTGCACCAACTCAGAATGGTCGGAGCATCGTTGATGTTGAATGGTCGAAGTGTCATGAAATCACTCATATTCTATTCTTATTTATATTCTGAAAGTTTTTTATCTCACAGCCTTTGCTCTCGTAATAAGCGAGCATCTCTGGCAGTTTCTTCAGGTCGTAACTGGTGATGCAGTCGGAGAGGACATGTACCGTGAAGCCTGCTTTGGTCATATTGAAACACGTCGATTTCACACAACCTGTAGCATCCGCACCTGACACGTAGAATTCATTGATGCCGTTCGCCGAGATGAAAGCAGAAAATGCCTCGCTTGTAAGGGCGTTGCTCTTCGTCTTCACGAAGATGTTGTCTGACACGACCTTCATCTCTGGCACCAGCTCCTCGCCCTTGCTGCCAGGCTTGAACGTCTGCGTAGCAGCGGTGATGTTGTTGTGTTTAATATAGACTACATACATATCCTCAGCCACAGCCCATTCGATGGCAGCGTTGATATTGCCGATGATGTCGCGGTAATGCTTGGTGATGTCGTTCTGGATGTCGATAACGACCAGTGCTTTGTTGTTCATTTTATCCATGTTCGATTTTTGTTTGACTTATTCGTTTGACGCTGCGAAGGTACGCATAAATGCTGAGAGAACCAAACATCTGGGATAAATCGCAACGATTTGTGACGGATGGCATAAATCTGACGCAATCATACGTAAAACAACAAGTCATGGACTTCGCATCTATCAACGGTTCTATCCCTAGAAAAAAATATCGAACCAACCATCGTTAGCCCGATACCTTCTATAGTGTTTTAGAATTTTCAATGTACATTACTGTTTTATACTATGACAATGGATGTGGCTCGCTTACCCACACGCCTATAATGGATGGTTCTTCATTCGTGTTGTTGTCGTCTTTTTCACTGCATGATACAATTATCAGACTTGCAAGTGCCATGATGGAAAGAAAGATGTTTCTTAGCATGTTGTTCATAAAGCTTTTATATTGTATTTGTTTATTACTGCGCCAGCATGTCGAGGAACTGCTGCGGCTCATAGACTTCTATCTGAGCTGCATCGAAGAGGAAAGAGCCGAGACGAGCAACTCACACTGGCGGTCTTGGCCGAGCTGGACTATCTGGGCGGCGGGCTGGAAGAACTGTCCGCGACGGGCAAGATAGTCTATTAGGATGTTGGTGTCGAGGAATACTTTTTTCATCATCCGTGCTTCTTTAGGAGGTATTCCAACCGTGCCTTGTCATAGTCGAAATCATCGGGCAGCGGCTCAATGTCTTCGACAAGTTTCATCACTTCGGGCGAGATGTGCATATCCTCGCGGCGGATTTTTGGTCATCCGTTGGCAGTCGTGGCGGCAGCCTTCTGCTCGGCCTTCACTTCCTCGTACAGGTGGTCGGCGAGCCATTGTTTATTGCTCGTCGAGAGTGCCATCGAGTGCAGGAAGTTCAGCACCGTGTTCATTGAGATTGTCAAGTTCATAAACGTCTTCATTTAGAATACGGCGACAAAGATAAGCATTCTCTTTCAATTATTCGTCGTTTTGTCCGAAATCTTTACCATATTTATATTAATAGGGCAATTTAACGGAACTTACCGCTGAGAATCCTTTTGCGCAGACATTTGATAGCGGGCTTGTAATAGTCTATCTCCATCGTTTTAGCATTGGGAAGAAGCCGCGCATCATTTGCTTATACTCATCCTTTGTCATAGGCTTGGGCATGTTCTTATTCACTTCATCGATAAATTGGGCGCAATGCTCAATCATTTCGTCCATTGTACATTCTTGCAGGAACTGGCCATCCTTGTAGCAGTATTGGCAGTAATCGAAATTCGTGCTGCCGTTGGCGTTTGTGCCACAGTCCTCTGTACGAGTCAATGGCATGCCGCAACTCTGGCAGAACTGAGGCAGTTGACCCTCTTGGAATGCTTTATCCTTTTTGGGGAAGGTGGCTTCGTAAGCCTCAAATGCATCGGGGTTATCGTCGGCTACAAAATAGCCTTGGGGCGGGCAGTAAGTTGCCTCGAAGATGCCATTATTCTGAAGCCAACCGGGGATGAGTTCCTGAGCGAGGAAGTAAGGTACTTCAGCTTCCTTTGGCTCTGCATGATAATGGATGTTCAATTTGCTGGAGAGTCCGAAGCCAGCGTTCTTGTAGAACTCGATGTTGCCCTCCATGCAGAGGAAGCCAAAGCCCATCTTGTGAGCCTTATCCAACGCGTATTGTAGCAACTTCAAACCATAGCCTTTACGCTTGTAGTCGGGGTGGATGCTGATGGGGCCGAAAGTCCAAGAAGACTTTCTGCTGCCATCATCCAACACAAGTTCTGCCTTCGAGAACATCACATGACCGATAATCTTACCATCCTCTTCCATCACAAAGTCCAACTCAGGGATGAAGTCCGGATTTGTTCTGAACTGATTAAGCACGTAATGCTCTGTGCATCCAGGACGATAGACATTCCAGAATGCCTCTCGCGTAAGGTTCTCCACCTCACGGAAATCTTTTGTTTGTTCTAATCTAATATTCATTGTTTATCATTGTTTATTTCATTTTCGCCACAAAGATAGCACTTTCCATAGAGTCTTGCAAATTCAAGACACTAAAACTCCACTCTGTAGGCAATGTTGGGGAAAGTCAGCGAAGTGTATTTATCCACCACCTCGTGGCTCTTCAAGTCGAAGGTCTGCCCATGGAAAGTGCGCATCTGTAAGTATTCGAGGATGAAATGATGCGAGGTGCGTTTCTTATTGATGGTGTATTTGACAGAAAAAGCATAACCTACGTTCACTTTCATTTGACAGCGGTACGGGTCGGCACCATCTTCTTCGGGAATGGATTTGTCGGGACGCTCTATCACATCCTCATAAGTGAGTCCCTCTGGCATCGGTGTGTAGCGATCCCCACCCATCAGCGTGAGTCTGCCGTTGACACCAAAGATATTCTTGCGGGCGTGCCCCACCATCCATTCCTTGCCTCCTAAGATGTTCGTAATGTACCCACGATCATGACGCGAATGGTGCCATTGACGTTGAGCATCGCGATATTCTGACTTGAAGAGGGTGGCTGTGAACATGCCATAGAAACCATCTTTCAAGTAGCGTTCCAACGTGAGGTCGATACCGTAGTTGCGACCTGCACCCTCGTTGACCAGCGCCCGGTCTTGAAAGAACTTGCGGTGATTAATGATAGAGTACGTACTACCCTGTTCCACAGGAACATCGAAAAGCCACTGCCAGTAAGGCTCTATCTTCAGCATGGCATTCTCGCCCAAACGTTGAGCGAAAGAGGCTGAGATATAGTGAGAACGGGTGAGGCCCAAATCTTTGTTAGGATTCTTGCCATCCATCGTCACGAAATACGAATCGATGGTTTCCTTACGGCTATTCATAGCGTATGCCACGGAGAGCGTACTGGATGCGGAGGTCTTGTATTGCATGCTGGCACGAGGCTCAAACAGCACTTGGTTGTTGAGGTTGAACCACATGACATTTGCTCCAGCTACAGCGGTAAGGCGATGGGTCAACGCAATTTTGTGATTCGTATAGAAGCGAGTGAGACCCGTGTTACCTTCTGATTCATAGACACGATACATGGGACCGCCCACCACCTTGATGTAGTCAAACCATGTGCAGAAGTCCATGTGCTGATGATTGACCCCGTTCTGCATGGTGTAGCGTGAAGAAAACTTATGCTGATGCTGCACGTCGGCAATCAGATTCCAGGAAACATTGCGACCAGACATATCAGGCATCTTGGTCATCTGTTCGTCGTAATCGTTCTGTGTCAATCTTCGGTAGTCGCCTGTATAGGCAATGCTGGAACGAAGCGTTCCACCTGTCTTAAAACGAAAACTATGATTGACGCCCAATGCCCAATTTTTCTGACGTGACCACGAATCGTTCGAGTCCCACAGCGTCTTCCAATCCGACACATCAGGCACCTCGTTCTCATAGTTGTCAATCAGTCCCGTAAACCACACGGCAAAAGTACCTGCATTAGTGGTGGGGAGGTTGAACTTGAAACTCAAATCCTGATAATCAAGTGTCTCCTTCTCCATGTTGATGGCATGCAGTTTCTTGGCGATTTCAAGGAAGCTATATCTGTAATTCACCAAATACGACGCTTTGGAATTCTTGCCCAATGGACCCTCAGAAGCGAAATCCACTCCCAATGTACCCACTTGCACGGCATGCTCATATTTACTATTATTCCCCACACGCATCTTCATGTCGAAAGCACCCGAGAGGGCATTGCCGAACTCTGCAGGCATGGCACCCGTCAGGAAATCGCTGTTAGCAAGCACCGTACCATTCAACGAAGTGAAGACTCCACCGCCAGCTTCTGTGATTTCAGCAAAATGATTAGGATTATGGATTTCAACACCTTCCACACGCCACTGCAACATTTGGGGAGAATTACCGTGAATAGAGATGCCATTGGTGGCTCCGCCTGTAGCGACTCCTGCAAACATCGAAGCGGTACGGGCAGGGTCAGCCATCCCACCAGCATAGCGCGTGGCTTCCTCTACACTGAACATACGAGCACCCACCTGCGCCATCTCGTTGAGTGGCATCTGTTTGTTTACACGAGGCTTGACCACCACCTCGCCAAGTGTGGTTATATTCTCACGCATACGCAGGTTCAGCACCAATTCTTTACCCGACGAAAGCAACTGCTCCTTCAACAGCACTGGCTCATAACCGATAAAAGTTGCTCTCACCGAGTGTCGTCCTACAGGTACATTCTCCACCACGAAATTACCATCGATATCCGACACGGCTCCCATCGTGATTCCATTTTCTACTGTGATTGTCACGCCAACCATCGGTTCGCCAGATGCCACGTCGCACACTTGTCCTCTGATATTCTGCGTGGCTTGTGCGCTCATTATCGTGGGCATCAGAAATAACAACGCAATTGTTGTCCCTAAATACATTCTTTTCATCTTTTCTTTCACTTGATAAGTATTCAAAATCGACTGCAAAGGGACTATCTTCTTCCCGTTCCACCCAATATTTGGGATATTCTGCATAATTCTGTGACAGACGACACTACATTCGCGCCTTCTGCTTTTCTCCAGCACCACTTCCGCGATATTTAGAGTGGGCCTCGTTGAACTTCCAATTGAGGTTGACGAGGAACGTGCGGCGAGCAGGGTTAGCGGTCGTGAGTTCGCGGATGCCATAGATGACGGCCTCGGTCTTGTTGGTATTCAGGATGTCAACGCATCGGAGGTCGGCGGTCAGCGTGCCCAGGCGGCGGAGGTTGAAGTCGCGCTGCACACCGAGCGTGAGGTCGAAGCTTTGGGCGGTGATGCTAAAGTTGTTGTAGTCACCCTTCGAAGCCCACTGAGCATTGGCACTCAGTCGGAAACTGTGGGGCAGTTCGATGTCGTTTTTCCAGACGAGCGAGACGTAGGGTTTGTCAAGTGTCTTGATTGTGCCGTCAGCCGTCGGCGTCTTGTAGTTCTGGAAGACGGTGAACGCGTACCATATCGGATGCCAGCAGCCGATAGTGGGGCGTGCGGAAAGACTCAGCGAGAGCTGGTTGTAGTCCTCATCACTGTTGATGGGACGGACGAGGCTGATGAGCGGATCCGTGCTACCAGGGAAAGGCTCGGTGGACATGGTCTCGCTGTTCTTCATGCGACCGTAGTTGACGGTCAGGTTCGTCCACTTATAGGCTGCGTTGAGCACGAGGCTGTGCGTATAGGTTGGCAGCAGATAGGGGTTGCCACTCTGGTAGGTGTAGCGGTTGACATAGATGGTCGAACTAGTCAGGCTTGAGTAAGCTGGACGCTCAATGTCGCGGCGATACGAGAGGCTCAGTTGCATCTTTCCGATGGGAGCGGAGAGGGTGGCAGTGGGGAACCAGTCGCCGTAGTTGCGGCACACCTCGTCCTCTTTTACGCCGAAATTGAAGTAGTCGTTCGTCAGGTGTTCGTAGCGCAGACCGGCCTGAGCGAATACCTTGCCGAACTGCCTGCCATACTCAACGAAAACAGCTGACGACTTCTCGTTGATCTCCGTGTCGGTGGCTTTCACGGGCACATAGTCGGAGGCCAGGAATGTGTAGGCATCCGTGCGGTGGTTGTAGCTGTACTCGCCACCAACGGAGAGATTGCCCTTTAAAATGGGGTAGCTGAAGATAAGTTTCGAGGCCCAGAAATTGTTGCCGCTGTTGGTGTTGCTCTCGATGGAGCGATTCTGGTCATTGGTCGTCTCCGTGGTGCTGCCTGGTGTCTTGGTGTCATCGAAAAGTCCGTCGATATTGAGGTCGATACCCAGTTGGCCAACCTTGCCGTTATAATAGGCATTGAAGATATGCTTGCTGAAACTCTCATCCTGCCAGATGCGGCTCTCAGAATGCTCGTCGAATTTGCCGTTCACATAGTTGTCAGTATAAAAATGACTTTTGAAATCGGTGCTTGGATGTCGGTCGTATTTGTAGAAGGCACCAAAACTGTGGTTCTCATTAACCATATAGTTTACCTGCAACTGTGGCGACAACCCCTTCCAGATACTTTTCGATTCCTGCGAGTTGACATTCTTATAATAGTCGTTTCCCACGAAATAGGTGAGTTCGTGCTCCTGTAAGGACTTTGCATGACCATAGCGCCCTGCCCATAGCGAAGCTGTGATGTCGAGACCACCCGTGCGGTAGTTCACGTCGAGGTTGTTGGTCAGCGTGTGGCCGTACTGATACATGCCGTCAATATCGTCTTGGAAACTGAAGCCTTCGCCCTGCGCCTTCTTCAGCGTGATACGCACGACGGCCTTTGTTGAAGCTGCATAGCGGGCACCAGGGTTCTGCACCACTTCAACATGCTGAATCTGGTCGGAGCGCAGACGCGAGAGTTCCTTCATGTCCTGCACCCGTCGGCCGTTGATATACACCTCGGCATCGCCACGGCCCAGAACCTTCACACCGCCATCGCGCTCAGCTTCCAGCGAAGGAATCTTCGACAGGGCATCTGAGACGGTTCCGGCCTTCTCCAGTATCGTACCAGCAACGGTGGTGCGCATGGCATCGCCTTTCACATGGGTCTTCGGCAACTGACCCTTCACCACAATCTCGCTGAGCAACTGCGTGTCCTCCTTCATTTGGATGGTCAGGCTCTGGCCCGCATTTATATATAAGGTCTGGTAGCCTACGCTGGTCACCTTGAACAATCCTTCGTTGACATCCGTCACAATCTTGAACACACCGTCCATATCTGTCATCCCGCCCTGCACGAAGGCCGAGTCTGGCAGCGACAACAGCACTACATTCACGTAGGGCATCGGTTCGCCTTTCTCGTCAATCACTCGTCCGCCCCAGTCCTGTTTCTTAGCGGACATTGTCATTGTCATCATCATTGCAGCCATCAGGGCTGCGAATCTCATTGTTTTCATAATCATATTTCTTTTAAACATTTCTTGCAAAATTGCACTGCAAAGGTACGGCGTACTGATTATCCCTCCAAAATTCTGGGATAAACAGCATGGAAATGTGACGGATGGTGTGACAAATGGTAGAAATGTGAGGAATGGTTTGGTTTTTCGATCGTTTCTTTGTACCTTTGTCGCCTATATGAATAAAGGACAGAAAGAAACGATAACAATACGTATCATTAGCACCACGTTTATGGTGGTGGCATTGGCTGTGTTCAAGCCCTTCGGACTTGACGTGTGGCAATGGCAAGCATACGTTCATCTATTGGTATTATGGGTGTTGGGAATGATGAGCTGTATGATAACAGAAGGTGTACTGAAATATGTAGTCAAGAAACCAAGATCCATCGAACACGGAGTCAGTTACATCATTCGTCGCAACCTCTGGTTTCAAGTCATTAACACACCGCTGATAGCGTTGCTTATTTGCCTCTATCGTCATTTTGCCATGAGTGATGAAATAGGAAGCAACCAACTCTCGTGGAGCAATTATTTCGAGTCCTTGATCATTATCGCCTTCTGTTCTTTCGCCATCGGACTATATTGGCGCTTCAAGTTCCGTAGCCGATATCTGGCATCCGAACTGAGAGAAACAAGACAATTGAACGAGCAATTACTGAAATCACAGGAATCAGCGAATGTCACACAACCTTCTTCATGTATCACACTCACAGGTACGACCAGTGAAACCCTCACACTTCCTGTTTCCGACCTCTTATACATTGAGGCTGTAGGCAACTACATGAAAGTATTCTATCTGTACGAGGGTCAAGTGCGTGACGATATGCTCCGTGCCACCTCTAAACAGATAGAGGATCAGTTACACGCCTATCCCTTGATTGTCCGTTGCCATCGTGCTTTTCTCGTCAATCTCGGACAAGTGGAACAAATCGTTTCTCGTTCTGGCACCACCCAACTGCTCATCAAGCATTGCCACGAATCCATCCCCGTCTCACGCAGCAACATGGCACAAGTGAAGGAAGCCATCAAAGGTGTGTGAATCGAACTCAACAAAACATGGTGAATAAACAAAAAAGAGAGGCTTTTCAGCCTCTCTGGAACTGTCCGTAGGTTGCGGAAGGAGGTTGCGGAAGGAGGGGGATTCGAACCCCCGGTACGGTAACCCGTACGTCAGTTTAGCAAACTGGTGGTTTCAGCCACTCACCCATCCTTCCGGAACTGTGCGTTCTGAATTGCCTGAAGAGGTGCTCAAAGGTGCTCCTCTGTCAATTGCGAGTGCAAAGGTAGCACAAATTTTAGATACGACAAAATAAATTCGAGGAAAAATTCGTACCTTTGCCGAAAATTTTTGGTACACATTACTTATAATAAACAATTATGCATACAAGACAAGAGAAGATGGAGGCATTTGGGCGTTTGCTCGATGTGATGGACGACCTCCGTGAGAAGTGTCCGTGGGACAGGAAACAGACGAACGAATCCTTGCGTCCCAACACGATTGAAGAGACTTACGAACTCTGCGATGCGCTCATCAAGGAGGACAATATCAATATCTGCAAGGAACTGGGCGACGTACTACTTCATATCGTGTTTTACTCGAAAATAGGCGAAGAGAAAGGCGAGTTTGATGTGGCAGATGTGTGCCACAAACTCTGCGACAAACTCATTTTCCGCCACCCCCACGTGTATGGCGATGCTAAAGCCACCACAGCCAGCGAAGTGCTCCAATCGTGGGAACAAATCAAAACCAAGGAAAAAGATGGCAACAAAACTGTGCTCTCAGGTGTGCCCGCTGCCCTACCCTCGCTCATCAAGGCTTACCGCATTCAAGACAAAGCTCGTAATGTGGGCTTCGATTGGGAAGAACGGCGCGATGTATGGAAAAAGGTGAAGGAGGAAATCACAGAGTTCGAGGCAGAAGTGGAGCAAGCCTACAGTAATGCCGAAACCGAAGAAGCAAAGGCTGCAGCCAAGCAACACACCACCGAAGAGTTTGGCGATGTGATGTTCAGTCTTATCAATGCTGCCCGACTCTACAAAATCAATCCAGACAACGCCCTCGAACACACCAATCAGAAGTTCATCAAGCGCTTCAACTATGTGGAAGCCAAAGCGAAAGAAAAAGGCCAGAACTTGAAAGACCTGACCTTGGAACAAATGGATGCTTGGTGGAACGAAGCGAAAAAACTCGGCTAATCCACCAAGAACAAACGCCTAATCAAAGAAATTGGGCTTGCGCTTGCGAGCTTCTTCCAAACTGAGCATGCTGGACTCCCCTTCTCCTTTTTCGGAACGGAGTTCGGCATATTTTTTATCCAGCTCTTGGGTGAGTTCCTCGCGTGTGTCGGGATTGAGCAGACGGGCGCTGGCGATGACATTCTGCGAGGCATCCTTCATCCAGAGCACGGGACCATGATAGACGGGAGCAATCTTGAGGGCGGTATGGAGTTCGCTGGTTGTGGCACCACCAATCATGATGGGGATATTGGCACCTCGTTCTTCGAGGGCACGAGCCACATTCACCATTTCCTCCAGCGAAGGGGTAATCAAGCCAGAAAGCCCGATGATATCCACGTTTTCTTCGATGGCTTTATCCACAATCGTTTCTGTGGGCACCATCACACCTAAGTCAATGATTTCGTAGTTGTTGCAGGCGAGAATCACACTCACGATGTTCTTGCCAATATCGTGTACATCACCCTTTACGGTTGCCAACAACACCTTTCCTGCCTTCTGTGCACCTTCCGAACGGCTTGCCTCGATGAGCGGTTGCAGAATGCTCACGGCTTTCTTCATCGTTCGTGCCGTCTTCACCACTTGTGGCAGGAACATCTTACCGCTTCCGAACAGTTCCCCGACCGTGTTCATCGCATCCATCAACGGACCTTCGATAATCTTCACGGGGTTGTCATATTGTTGGGCGGCTTCGTCAAGGTCTGCCTCCAAGTAGTCACCAACACCCTTCACCAACGCATGTTTCAGTCGTTCTTCTAATGTACCGTTTCGCCAATCGTCAGCAGCACTCTTTGATAAAACTCCACCATTTTTAAGTGCTTCTTTCTCAGCATCCTTCTCCGCTTTGATTCGAGCAGCAATTTCAATCAGATTTTCCGTTGCATCGGGGGTGCGGTTGAGCAGCACGTCATCGATGGCAGTCAGCACATCGTCTGGGATGTCGCTATAAAGCACCTGTGTGGCAGGGTTCACGATACCCATGTCCTGACCCACCGCGATGGTGTGGTAGAGGAACACGGCATGCATCGCCTCACGGATGTAGTTGTTGCCACGAAAGGAAAAAGAAAGGTTGCTAATACCGCCCGACACATGGGCACCAGGCAGATTCTTCCGAATCCATTCGGTGGCACGGATAAAGTCCAATCCGTAGTTGTTGTGCTCCTCCATACCCGTAGCCACAGCCAGCACGTTGGGGTCGAAGATGATGTCGAACGGATTGAAACCCACCTTGTCCACCAGCAAGCGGTAGGCACGTCCACAGATTTCTATCTTGCGTTCGTAGGTGGTTGCCTGTCCCTGTTCATCGAATGCCATCACCACCGTAGCAGCACCCAAACGCTTGATTTCAAGGGCTTTCTCGAGGAACTTCTCCTCACCCTCCTTCAGCGAGATGCTGTTCACGATGCTCTTGCCCTGCACACATTTCAAGCCCGCCGTGATGACCTCCCAATCGCTGGAGTCAATCATCATCGGCACTTTCGAGATGTCGGGGTCACTCATCAGCAAGTTCAGGAAGGTGACCATCTCCTCCTTGGCATCGAGAAGTCCGTCGTCCATATTGATGTCGAGCACTAACGCCCCATCCTCCACCTGCTTTCGAGCGATGGAAAGGGCTTCTTCGTAGTTTTTTTCGTTGATGAGACGGAGGAATTTGCGTGAGCCAGCCACATTACAACGCTCACCCACATTCACAAAACGGCGTTCGGGGGTGAGTTCCAGCAGTTCCAAACCGCTCAACCACATGTTCTGGGGCTTCTCCACAGGCACATGCGGCTTCTTGCCTTCCACCAAAGCTGGATACAGTTCGATGAATTTCTCCGTTGTACCGCAGCAACCACCAAGGATATTGACCAATCCTTCCTCCACATACTCCTTCACCTGTTCCGCCATCATCTCGGGCGTCTGGTCGTAGAGTCCCAAGGAATTGGGCAGTCCTGCATTCGGGTGTGCTGAGATGTAATAAGGTGCCTTGTCTGCTAACACCTTCAAGAAGGGCTTCAGTTGACGGGCACCGAACGAGCAGTTCAATCCGATGGAGAAGATGTCGGCATGCTGCACACTTGCCAGGAATGCCTCCAAAGTCTGACCCGAAAGGGTGCGTCCTGCGGTGTCGCTCACCGTAATGGAAAGCATCAGCGGCACACGCCTTTTTGTCGATCCCATCGCCTTTTCTGCTGCATAAATGGCTGCTTTGGCATTCAGCGAATCAAAGATGGTCTCGATGAGCAGGGCATCCACCCCACCCTCCAACAAAGCTTCCATCTGCTCCACGTAGGCATCGACCTGTTCATCATAAGTGAGACTTCGCAAGGCAGGGTTGTTCACATCAGGCGAGATGCTCAACGTCTTGTTTGTAGGTCCCACGTCGCCCAGCACAAAACGTGGCTTCTGCGGGTTCTTCTCAGTATATTTGTCTGCCAATTGACGGGCAATCTTCGCTCCTGCCAAGTTCATCTCACGGCAATAGTCTTCCACCTGATAATCAGCCATCGACACCCGTTGCGACGAGAATGTGCACGTGGTGATGAGGTCGGCACCCGCATCGAGATACTTCCGATGGATGTCGGCAATCACATCAGGACGGGTCAGACACAGGATGTCGTTGTTGCCCTTCATCAATCCGGGCACATCCTTGAACTGCTCTCCCCTGAAATCTTCTTCCGTCAACCCATACCGCTGAATCATCGTGCCCATCGCACCGTCCAGCACCAGTATGCGCTCCTTGATGGCTTCCTGTAATGTCATAATCTCACTTTCTTTGCCCTATCCATCTCCCGCCTGTCCTCTTTCTCTTTCATTGTTTGTCGTTTGTCGTATTCCTTCTTACCTCGTGCCAAAGCGATGTCCAACTTTGCCAAGCCCTTCTCGTTGATGTAGAGACGCACAGGCACGATGGTGAAACCAGGTGCTTTCGTGTCGTTCAGGAGGTTGCGGATTTCCTTCTTGTTCAGGAGCAACTTTCTCTCCCGACGCTCCAGATGGTTGTTGTACGAACCCTCCAGATAGTGCGCCACATACATGTTCTTCACCCAAATCTCGTCATTATTGATGTAGCAGTACGTGTCCACCAGGCTCGCCTTACCTGCACGGATGCTCTTGATTTCCGTACCCGTCAGGACAATGCCAGCCGTGAAGGTGTCGATAAACTCATAGTCAAACGACGCCCTCTTGTTCTTAATGTTCACCTGCTGATTCTTCGCTATCTTATTCTTTCCCATAATCTCTTTTGTAAAGTTTAAAGTTGAGAGTTTAAAGTTTAAAGACCATGCGGCTTGTTGGGGTAACATCGCGTTAGCCTCTTTAAACTTTAAATCTTAAACTTTATTTTACGTATATTTATCCAAATTCTCCACTATCATCTTCGCCACCGCTGGGGTCACTTCCTCTTGATGCTCATCCAAGAAGTCATCGCCCAACTCGTTCAGATCCTCCAACTGCTCATACAGCGCCATGAAGTCCTCGTCGCTCATGTCCTGCGAGAGTTCCTCCTGATGCCTGTGGTACTCCGATTTCGCGGCATACAACAACTTTGAGAAGTCCTTCATCACCTTCTCCTGGCCTTCCACGCTTCCCCACTCTTTTTTGACCACCATCGGGAATGGACCTTCCAGCACGTATGGTGCATATCCATTCAGAATCAGTTGGATGAATCCACCCTCCATCACCTCGTCCAGCACATAGCGGTAGCACAGCACGGCATGTTGTTCCGCACTCAGCATCTCCATATTCTCAGCTGTCAATGCCCCACCAACAGCAGCCAGATATCCATCCGTCACCCATTGGATGAACGCGATGCTATCCAGCTTTGCATACTTCTCCCGTGTCTGTTGCTTATCTAAATGTACCATACCCTTATTGTTTTAAGGGTGCAAAGTTATAAAAAAAAGAGAAAAGTGAAGAGTGAAAAAGTGAAAAATCTATTTTACCTGCCATTCGGAGGGGTTAGTCACTTGGATTTTTCACTTTTCACTCTTCACTTTACACTCACTTTTTCCTTCGGCCTTGATAGATGAAAAGGAAGATGGCGGCAAGGACGATGAGGATGGTGACCACGAATGCCCATACGTGAGTGACACGTGACACGGCTGTGATGGTGTAGTCGCCAGGGATGAGGCGTTCGCCTGTCAGCGAATAGTGGATGATGCCGTCCTTAATGACTCCCGTGCCAGGATTCAGAATCATGCCAGGCATTTCGAGGGTGTAAGGCACCGAGAACCAGAAGATGTTGAGTTTCTTGGACAGTTCCTCTGACAGACCCTGTCCAAGCGGCGTTTTATCGTCGAAGAAGGGTGCATAGGCATTGGAGTGGAAAAACTTCGCAAACTCTTCGGCTGCATCCACGTCCACGCCCCCGTCTTTCAAGAGAGATTTTGCCAACGAGTCTTGGAGTGCCACGAACTTTTCCTTGTCCACAGGAGGATTCTGAATGGAGTCGTAGTGGTTCACGATGTAGTCAAAGCACATCTTGACGAGATTGTCGTTAATCCATTGGTCAACAAGTGGTTCCATCTTGCGGATTTTCTCCGAAGCCTCCGACCCGTTGAGTCCTTCAAGCAAGTTGGGCTGCCCCGTAAACCAGTAGCTGATGACATCCTGGTCGGCATAGTTTGTGGCAGGGAGTTTGAAGGTGTCCGCCACCGTGTTGAAAGTCTCCTCGTAATAGTACTCCGTGTAGAACCAGCGGAACTTCTTCTCCAGTTTAGCAGTCGATTGCAGGTGCCTACCGTTCAGTTGCAAGGGTGTCTGCTCGCACATCTCCTCTGGCGAGCGGAACAAACCCGTGAAGGTGGTGGTCACCGTGTCGCCCTCCACATCGGTGTGGGTACCCATGAAGGCATTGATGTTCAGGCACTCAGGCACAGGCTCTGCCCAACACACATTATCGCCGTCCCAGAGGGAATCACGCATTTCCTGCGACATGATGGTGCTGTACGTGATTTTGCGTTCAATCCATCCATCCTCGCGAATGATGGTGTGCATCCGCACATTGGGTTTCTCGCATGAAGCGATGAACACAGTTGATGTCAAGAGCATCAGATATAAACTAATTTTTCTCATAAAGCATCTGTTTAAATTGGGTGTAACTAATTGATTTGGGCTGACTCTTTTGCAAGGAACGTGTGTACAAATTCTCGAGCGTGTTGCCTTGCACCAAGTCTGTCCTATACGTGTTGGCTTGTTGAGAAGCCATTTGTATCGGTTGATTCACATAGATGAACAGCCCGATTAGCAGTATTGCCGCAGCCGACGTGATGAAGCGCAGGGCAATCAAGAGCGTGGGCACCTTCCTGTTCTCCCGTTCCTCACTTTCAGCACTTTGCGTCCCTCTGTCTGGCAGGTTTGCCATGATGTTGTCCACCATTTCGTCGGGGTTTTCCAACATGGGCTGTTGACCTTTCAGCCTCTCCAGTATGTCATCCATTTGTGTCATATCCTAACTTTTTTAATTGTGTACGAATTGTTTGCCGAGCCACGTACAGGTTGCTCTTCACCTGCTTCGCATCCATGCCCGTAATCTCCTCCACCTCCTGCGACGGAAGCCCCTCCAGTTGGCAGAGCGTGAAGACCAGCCTCTGCTTCTCTCCGAGCCCCTCCGCCAGCATCCTCACTATCGACACCCACTCCCGGTTCTCCAGCGTCCGCTGGGTGTCCGCATCCGAAGCAAACCTCCTCAGCACCCCCTCATCCTCTGGCATCGGCACCGTCTTCCGCATCCCCTTCAACCTGTCCAGACACAACCTCACCGCAATCGTGTAAATCCATGTCGTCAGGCTCTTCTCCACATCATACTCCCCGATGCTCTGCCACACCTTGATGAACGTCTCCTGCACCATATCCTTCGCCTCCTCTTCATCGCACAACATCTTCAGCGCCAACGAGAAAACCATCCGCTGATACCTCCGCACCACGTCACGAAAAGCCTCCTTCTCGCCACGCTGGCACTTAAGCACTATTTCCGTCTCTATCTGCGTCATTTTTAGATGTTGTTTTGAAGTTGTTGCTGACCATTATACGATTTGAAAATCGAAAAGTCAAATGAAAAAGAAGAAAAAAAAGAAGAATCCACAAACATTCGTGTTTATGCATCCTTCTCGATTCGTTCCTCTTACCATTGTGTTAAAGTGTCGGAATCGCATTGATGTAAAGATTTGAGCGTTTCGCATTATAGAAAGTCACGCAGGAAATTGTCGAGTGAAACCACATTTACTTTTGGAAAAGGGATTTCTGCAAGCACACGAAAGTGTGAATCTTCGCTGACGATATAATCCGCATTAGCCACAATTGCACAATCCACAAATTTGTTGTCATCGGGATCTTGAGTGATGAGGTGAAAATTGTATTGAGGGTTAAAAAGAAGGCAATATTGGCTGTTAAGAATAACTCTAATCACACCATCTGCAACAAAAGCAGTCGTCTCACGCTCAATGATTTCCAAATACTCACTAATAATCTCATTGCTCACACACAAGATAAACCTTCCATCTCTGAATGCTTGCCAAATCGGGAAATATGGACTCTGACGCGAAATAATTTGCAACAGACAGTTTGTGTCAATCACTACAGTCCTCATCGCTGGCTTTTATATTGTGTACGATAGTGCGCTGTTTTCAAATCCTTGAGTTTCTGTTCGTTCCACGAACCAGACTCCCATAGTTTGTCCATCTCTTTGTTCACAAGATCAAAATAATAGTTGGATATAGCTTGACGAAGGCCTCTTATCTCTTCTTCAGTTCGTAATGGTGCCACCGCATTCAGTACTTCAACCTGTGCAGGGGTGAATATTGGTTTTCTTGCCGTTACTTCCATAGTGTTCTGTTTTTATTTCGATTGCAAAATTAGCTCTTTTTTTTTAACCAATCAAATTTTTCCTCTGTTTTCTATGGAAAGTATAGTTTATAGTGCTTTGAAGTGCAGATGAGGATTCCCCTACCTCCTTTAAACATCTTTCCATTGATGTTATCCATACAACAAAACACCCGCCTTTCAGACCACTTTTTTGCGAAAGATGTCACGTTTTAATCATTTTTACATCGTTGGTGTACTTACATTGAATATTTTTCACTAATTTTGTACCGTGATTTGCAAAAGTCACGACTTTATTTGCTCAACTTTTCCGCAACGAACTTGCACCTCGGACTGGGATTGAACGGGCAAACCTATAACTTGAAGGAGATACGCATAACAGCGTAGGCTCTCCATTAAGTTATAGGGGCTGTGCAAGGCCTGTTGCGGAAATGGCAGTCTGCGCTGTTTCTGTATCCAAGAAGTTAGTGCTGACTTCCCGATTGAGAATGTGAGTATTATCATTATAATGAAAAGAAGATGGACGTATCAAATATTGTACAGTTCAAAGAGTGCCTAAAGCCTCTCTATGCCCACATGATACAGGTAGTGCTGGATACGGTCTTCGACTACAAGACGGCTAAATTCTGTATGCAGTGGGGCAAGGATTTCCCGCAGGGCGAGAACCAAGGCTTTTTGTTCTATGGGAGGGCAAACAACGGATGGATTTCATCATCGGACAATGTTGAAGAATTGTTTGCCGAGGGCGGAGAGGATTGCATTTTCGCCCGCAAGAATCAGATGGAGTGGATGGCAAAGGATATGGTGGACGATTACAGGCCATCGTCATCGGCTTTCATCCGCACGATTAGGAATGTCGCCAGCGAGTATTACGACAACTGGCCGTGCCATGTGGCATGGAGCAATCTCTATAAGGTGGCTCCGTGGGAGGGCGGTAATCCCAGCGACACACTATGCTATGCGCAGTTGGAGGACTGCAAGAAGATAATGCAGGAAGAATTAGCGTTCACCTCGCCCCTCGCCGTCGTCATGCTGACGGGTTATTACTGGGCAAAGGATTTCTTGGAGTACATGAACGGTGGGCTGGAGCCGAATTGCATAGACCGAGAGGCATGGGGCAGCTATGAAGCATGGGCTTACCGACTCAACGGACGGCTCATCATCGTGTCGGAGCATCCGCAGGGGAAGCCAGAGGCGGTTCATGCTGAAGCAATTGTAAGATTGATAGAAAGACATAGTAACTAAAAAAGAATGAATATGAATTACAAAGTTTTAATCATGGCTGGCCTGTTGTTTGGGGGCTTCAGTTTCCTATCGTGCAATCAGCAAGGTAAGTCGCAACAAACAGAAGAGCAGACTAATAGCGAAGCCGCTGTTGAAGAAGAGGAAGTGATAGTAAGCAAGGATAAAGACTGGAGTGAACGTGTCATTGTGGTCAATTCAACCCCTGGCTATGTGGGAGAACATATAGATACACTGACACTTTATCGTGATGGAACAGCAACGGATAATATTTCCGGAATCAATAATTATTCATTTAGAGGTTACTGGGAACAAGGTTCTTTCGTAAGAGGTGATACGGAATACCCCGCCATAAAAGTGACATTTAGTACGGATTATACCAGCAATGTCTTCTTTATGGAAGCAAATGCACATGAAGGAGATTTTGTGTATAAAAAATATGAGGATATGCTCAGGAAAACACATGGCTACGAGATTATACTCGAAGAGGTTTATAGATAGTTGAATCACAAATATAGCTTTTTCAATGAAGACGTTTTTAAGTTGGCTTCTGGCACATATTGAGCCTTTGTCTGTATTTGGATTTATGGCTCTTATTATAGAATATGTGGCTTTCAAGGGCACGGATATTTCTTGGAGCATAAGTACGAATAACATGCTAAAGACGATGGCCGTTGTTCAAATTCCTTTTGCGTTAGTGTTTGCAATCTGGTCGGCAAAGTTCACATATCAAAACTTCGACGAAGTATGGTCGCGCCGTATGAGTTGGAACAACAGCAATGTTGATAAGATGAATACGAGGTTCAGTTATAGTTCCAAGATATTTCTCTATTCATTGCTTGCTGGTGTTGGCATGACAGCAATCGCTTTTCTTTTCGGCTACATGATTAAGAAGGTCATTTTCTAAGTAGTCATTTGTTTCGTAAACATTCTGGAGGCCACCGCTGAATCACCAGCGTCGGCCTCCCGAATCTCTTTTCCGTCTGTACCTATATTCTTTACGCAGCCATTCCCCTCTCGTAGAGGTATCGCGGCGCAAAGCCTATCTCGTCGTTCCAATCAACAGTGAAGGGGTCGAGGCGGAACGACTTGAAATACTCTATATCCTGCAGCTTGCGGCAGATGCCCTTCTGCATAAGCGGCGTGAAGTCCACCAACCGCACCTCACCCGTGTTGAACGTCAGGCGCAGCGTGTAGTCGCGCACGTACTCGGCGGCTACGACTTTTAGCAAAGGATTGTTTGTTGTCATATTCTTGTCCTCCTTTTAACTTGCCTGTCCTATCCTTCGAGGACAGGCAAATTTTTCGTCTTCCCGTTTGCATTCACTACATTACTCTTCGTAGTCAAACTGCAAAAGAAACTCTTCGGAGGTCAGGAAGGGCAGATCGCAAAACTCGTGGAAGTCCTTCTTGTTGTTCGTAACAATGACATCGCAGCCAGCCGCCTTGGCACATTGGTATTGCAGCATGTCTTCGTAGTCTTTCACTTCGGTTGCTAGCCCAGCATCCAATTGGGCGGCATCGCAGGGAAGAACAACGACGGGGTTACGCATCATGCGCACCAATTCATATCGTTCTTCCTGAGGGTGGTGGCGCAGAATGTAACCCATATTGGCGTAGCTGAGATAGGAAGCGTAAAGTTCTATCAGTCCTTCATTTCCAAGTTGGAGAATACCCTCGGCAAAGTCGGCATTCTCTCGGTCAAGGCCGAAGTCAAGCAGAATATTCGTGTCAAGAAACACCTTCATCATAGTCCGAGAATGTATTTTGTGTATTCGTCCTGCATTTCTTCATCAGTTAATTTCAGGCAACCGCGCAAACGGTGTATCTCAGGTGAAATTTTCAGGTTCTTGTACTTTTCGCGGATGATTTCTTCGTTGCTCTTCGGCATGGACTCCTCAGCATCCTTCTTTACTTCGTTAAGGAAGGTCACAACAATGTCTATGTCCTGTCGGGTCATGCCCCTCATCAACCCGATATATGGAGCCATCGGGGTCTCTGTGATTCGCTGTGCTAATGCTGTCATAATCGTATTCATCTATCGGTTTCACGGGGGCAAAGGTACAAAAATAATTTCATATTCAGTGTAAAACGGAATAATTTATGAAGAATTTGTGGGTAATTCATGGCAATTTGTGTGAAAGGACGGCATGACACGAAGAGCAACGTGTAGTCTGCCAGATGTTGGCGGGGATGTCTAATGCGGTCTTTGTGTAGCAGTTTTGTTTGTTCCATAGACCCTGCTACCAACGGGTGTACTAAAAGCAATCGCAACCTACGATTGTACTATCGAAGGTTGCGATTATACTATCGAAGCTTACGATTGTACTATCGAAGCTTACGATTTGAAGTGTGTTGGAAGTACGGAGAATTGCTGCTATGAGGTGAAAACTCCGTTTCCATATGCAAAGATACGATTTTTTTTCGACTTTGTCAAGGGTTCGGATGTGTTTTTGTGCATTTTCTTCGTCCATCAACTTGCGTTTCTTCTCAATAATTGTCATTTTCGTTCAAAAACAGGAAATAAATTCTGAAAAGTTTGGAGGTTCGGGGTGATAGGACTATCTTTGTAGCACAAATCCCTCGGATGGAAAAAAACGAAACCTATGATAAGAAAACAAACAAAGCCGATAACATCATGGTTGCTGGCGACCATGATGCTGGCAGGATTCACTGCCTGCCAATCGGATGACGACTCTGCCAGTCCTTCAAGTGATGAACCTTCCCGACCGCTGACGGTAGTGGTGGAGGGTGTAACGACCCGTGGTGCAATCATCACCACAGAGAGCCTTAGCAGTTTCAGCATGAACTATCTGCAAGACAACACCTATCCAGTTACAAAAAACAGTTCAAGCGAATGGGGGGTAGCACCTGCTACATGGCCTAATGTGGGCAACAATGACAAAATAGATTTCTATGCCTACAATGGCGGCTCCTTCATCTACAACGATGGCAACCCATACGTCAATTTCACTGCTGCGGAAACTGCTGCCGCCACTGCCGATTTGCTGGTGGTACATCAGCAACAGCATGGTGGCTGCCCGTCTGAGCGACGGAGGAGTACGCGCCTACTATTGGGGCGGATTTGTCGGTGACAAGACAAAGGATGCCTACGTACACATCCGCAACAGCTTCTTCAGTCCCCGCTCCACCGCTTTTGTTGACGAAAAGGCCATGAACGAGGGTTCTGCTACCTTTGTGAACAGCTCTAAGACGGCTGTTCAGTGGGGTATCTATGACAACTCTTACTATCAATGCTCCTTTTCAGACCTGATACAGGGTCGTCCTGGCGATGCTCCGAAGAATTCATTATGGTATAACGGAGAACCTGTCATGAACAGGGCGAGTTTCACCACCGATGGTCAACTCAACGTCGGCAAGTATAACGTCAGGATTCCTGACGATGCCTTCTATATCCAAAATTCGGGGCACATCTTGGAGAACTCGCTCACAGCCACCACCCACCACAGTGCTGTCGAACTGAGGTGGAGCTGTACAGAAGAGCCTGTGGATTTCTTCACGGTGCAGCGTCGCAGGAAGGACAGAAGCAACTGGGACACAGTGGCCACCGATGTGCAGGGGTTGACCTATACGGATGAGACGGTGTCACCCAGTTATGACTACGTCTATCGCGTAGCCTCTGTGGTGGATTGTGAAGGTCGCGACTCGGTCTATACCCGTGAGGTGGAAGGCAGTTGTGAGCATTTCGGTCGGTTGGAGGGCTATCTGCGCTTTGCCGATGGCACAGGCATCCCCAATGTGACGCTTTTCGTCGATTCCGAAGACGGAGAGAAGGTGTCGCGTCAGGTTTCTACCGACGAGAAGGGCTACTTCATGGTCGATAATCTGCCCTACGGAGGACAGGAGACCCGTTCCTACAGGGTGACCTGCTCGTTGCCGAAGAGCGACCTGAGTGCCGATTGTGGTGATGGCATTCCTGTGGTGTTCGATGGTCAGCCGAAGGGTAACCTGAAGACGAACGTGAACTTCACCGTGACAACTGGCGTGAAGATGTCGGGCTATGTGATGTACAAAGGTACGAGCATTCCTGTGGTGGGTGCATCGTTCCTGATTGACGGGCAACCCGTCAGCACGGCAGCTGGTCCCGTGAAGACCAACTACGAGGGCAAGTACGAGTTCTACATGGTGAAGGGCGAACACTCCATCCAGGCGACGATGAAGGGTCACGTGTTCTACCAAAATGGCTACTACCATGCCGACGAGCGCGACCCTGAGAGCAAGACGAAATATGACTTCCAGACGAACAAGGCAGGTGTGTATTTCTATGACGATACGCGCGTCAAGTTGATAGGTCGCGTGGTAGGTGGCACGACTCAGGGCGACCTGCCGTTGGGCAATTCCCTCTCGACCAATAATCTGGGTGACAACGTGAAGATGGTGCTGACCTTGGAGGGCGACAAGACCTCGATGCTGGTGTTTGAGAATACCGACCGCTCGCTGACTGAGCGCAACGAAGAGTTCATCCACAAGAAGCATGGTCGGCTGGACACCAAGGAGCATAAGACCCGTGTGCATACGTCCCGCTACCGCATGGAGGTGCTGCCCGACACGCTCACAGGTGAGTATGAGGTGCTGCTTCCTCCTGTGAAGTGGAAGATACAGCAGATTAGTGCCGACGGGTATGCCACGCTATTCCAAGATGGAACGACCAACGAAGCGGGCAAGACCTATCACCTGATTCGTGACGAGGTGATTAGCTATGGGCCACAGGTGACATCCACCTTCGTCCACTCGCAGCAGCACATCCTCAAGCAAATCATGCCAGCGCTCGACAGGCAGTGCGACGCCTTGATGTTCACAGGCACCGAAGCCGAGGCAGTGGCACAAGCCAACGCCACGGGCAAGCCTGTCTATCTGTCATTAGTGGCGGCGACGGACAGCCTACGCTTTGGTGTCACCAACCTGAACAAGCAGACGGAGTATGTCTATTACACGCTCCAGAAGGGCGTGAAGAGCCATCAGCCCGTTCAGGGTGACCTGTTGAACTACCTCATCGTGCTGCCCGACAACTACGACGATGCTGCCCACGAAGACCTCGTGAGGGACTTCGGACAGGCACTAGCGGCATGGGCAAGGATGATTGCCCAGAACGAAGAGGACAAGTTGGCAGCCAACGAACTGGTGAAGAACTTCGACATCGACGGTGGAGCCAATGTCAGCTACGGCGAGTCGTTCGAGTCCTCCTACAGCCTTTCCCAGTCCTACTCATGGATAGGCAGTGATTTCTCCCACAACTATTTCGCCTACGACGCCCCCTTCGACAGCAGTTCCGCAGCGACATCAGCTGGCAACACCTTCGCCGTCGTTGGCATCACCGTCGGGAAGATACTTGCCAAGATAGCAGGAGGCTTGGGGCTTGGGCCATCCTTTGGGGAAGTGGAATCCACCGCCTCCGATGGAAGTAATAGTGATGGCGATTTGTTGGTCAACGTCAACTTCTCAGGCACTAAGTGGACTTTCACCCTGTCTCCTGTAGCATCCTACAGCACGGTGCCTTCCAGTGCCACGAAGAAAGCCTATAGCCGCAAGGAGAGTTTCAGCATCGCCATGGCCAAGGAGTCGCATCTGAACTTCGATGTCTATCGTGTCAAACTCAGGGACAAGACCAACGAGAAGGTGAGTGCTACGGACGTGTTCTACAACGAGAACTACCTGACCTATCAGGACTACGTGAAGTACTTCCTCGACCGCAAGGTGGGCAGCGTGAGCATCACCGCCGACTATGCTGCGGCCAAGGGCTTCGTCTATCGCACCCGTGGCGGTGCTACAGCCCGTCCGTGGGAGGGTGAGCGCAAGTCGCTGTTCTACAACCCTGGCACCGTGATGGACGAACGGACGAAGCGGATAGAGAACCCTGTCATCAAGATGGACAAGCAGAGCGTCAGCGGAGTGCCTTACGGACAGCCAGCCCGATTCAAACTCTATCTGACGAACGACAGCGAGGCACCCGAAGCCATTGGCCTGTCCATGTCTTATTTCACTTTGTATCAGGACAACATGAAGAACCCAGCAGGAGCGAAGCTGACGGTGGATGGACTGCCGTTGACGCAAGACGGCACGACCGTCCACATCCTGCCAGGCGAGGTGACAGAGAAGGTGCTGGAGGTGTTGCCAGGCGAAGCTTTCGACTACGAGGGACTTGTCATCGGTCTCATATCGCAAGGCGACATCAAGTTGTGCGACGAAGCCACCTTCGACGTTCACTTCCTCCACGAAGCTGGAGGCATACAGATAGCATCGCCAGGCAACAAGTGGATTTTGAACACCGATGCCCCGATGAGTGGCGACCAAGGCTGGTATATGCCAGTCATCATCAGTGGCTTCGACCGCAACCAGAAGAATTTCGACCACATCGAGTTCCAATACAAGGAATCGACCCGTGGCGACGACTACTGGACGAATCTCTGCTCCTTCTATGCCGATTCCGCCTCCTACAAGCAAGCCAGCGGCACACGCGAGATGATACCCGACAACGCCAACATCGTGACGAAGTTCTACGGTGACGGCAGAGAGATGGAGAAGGCGTACGACCTGAGGGCACGCTTGTTCGTCCGAAACGGCAACAGCTATCTGACCAGCGACTCCGAGGTGCTGAGCGGCATCAAGGACACGCGCCGTCCGCAACTCTTCGGTGCCCCCGACCCCAAGGACGGCATCTTAGGTGCTGGCGACAACGTGGTGTTCAACTTCAGCGAAGATATTGAGTACAACTACCTGACGGGCATCACCAACTTTGAGGTGAAGGGCGAGACGAACGAGACGGCACTCATAGAAGACCCGTCGCTGCTGTTCGATGGGAAAGGCTATGCCCAAAGCGAAGTGACCCGAAACTTCAGCGACAAGAGTGTGACCATCGACCTCATGATTCGTCCCGCCATCAGCGCAGGTGGTGGCGACATGCCCCTCTTCTCGCATGGCTCCGACGGCCATTCGCTGCAACTGTGGGTGAAGGAGAACCGTCACCTCATGGCTCGTGTCATCAGGTCGAATGACGAACCCATAGAGCTGACCAGCACCTATCCTATTGGTGAGAATGGCTTGCAGCATGTGGCACTCATCCTCGACCGCGATGCCCAGACGCTGCAACTCTATGGTGACAGCATCATCGGCGAGAAGAAGAACGTTGTCTATAATGGCTACGGTTCTCTCGTCTTTGGCAGCACCAACGAGACGGATGTGAGCCGTCGCAAGTATTATAAAGGTAAGATGCAGGAGACTCGCATCTGGTATCGTGCTTTGGACAATGGCTTGCTGAGCACATACGGAAAGACCCATCTGACGGGTTATGAGATGGGGCTGATAGACTATTATCCGATGAACGAGGGTAAGGGCAACTATGCCAGCGATGCGTCTCAGGGTGCCCACCTGAAACTGACCGGCACCGATTGGGCACTGCCGCAGGGTATGTCGCTGAGTCTGGACAAGACCAAGGAGCAGCAGGGCTTGAAACTCAAGGCGCAATATATGCAGCGACCCGCCGAGGCCGACTACACGCTGATGTTCTGGTTCAGGACAACGCCAACGGGCAGAGGTGCTTTGCTGAGCAATGGTTCGGGAGAGAAGACGGATGCCACTCCTCGCACTTTCTACATCGGCTTTGAGGAAGAACAGCTGGTTTACCGTACAGGCGGTGTGACGTATGTGCTGGGCAAGAGCGGCTACGACGACGACCGCTGGCACCACTACGCCATGACGGTCAATCGCGGACAGCAACTGGTTAACATCTATCTGGACAATGTGCTGAAGGTGCAGTTCAGCACCGACAGTTTGGGCGGCATGACGGGCGATGACTTCTATCTGGGCAACATGGTGTGGCATCAGCAGGGCGAGGCCGACCTGCTCCATCATAGCCATGCACTGACAGGACACATCGACGAGGTGGGTCTCTTCCAGCAGGCTTTGCCGCAGTCGCTCATCAAGCGTTACAGCTCCAGAAGCCCCAGCGGCAAGGAGAAGGGTCTGATTACTTATCTCGGATTCAACCGCCAGGAACGACAGATGAACAATGAACTGGTGCTGAAGCCTTACAGCCTGAATCAGGTCGTTCATCTCGATATGGATGGCAACCCCACCGATAGGGTGGATACGGTGTTTGTGGCAGACAACGACTACGTGATGCGGCAGATTGATGAGAACGTGGGCGCACCCATTCAGGCATACGAGGAACTGAGAAACCTGAACTTCAGTTTCGTGGGTAAGGACAATCAGGTGATGGTGAATATTGACGAACCTGATGCCCGTGTGAACAAGCGCAACCTGTACGTGACGGTGTATGAGATTCCCGACCTGAATGGCAACACAACCCCGTCGCCTTACACATGGGGCTTGTTTGTTGACCGCAATCCGCTGCGCTGGAGTCAGAAGACGCTCTACATCACTACCCGAAGCAACACGGAGCATGAGTTCATGTTAAACATAGAAAACCATAGCGGCGTGTCACACACTTACACCATCGGGAACTTGCCAGAATGGATGGCTGTTGACAAGATGATGGATGTCATCGGTGCCAAAAGTGAGCAGACGCTGACGTTTAGCATCAGCAGCGATGTGAATACGGGGTCGTATGACGAGGTCATCTATCTGACTGACGAGAACGAACTGAGCGAACCGCTGGTACTCAACCTGACTGTCGAAGACGAGGAACCGCTGTGGACAGTGGATGCTGACCTGAAGAAGTACTCCATGAACATCATCGGACGTGTCATGATGGGGGATGACATTGTCACTGACAAGCATGATATGGTGGGCGTGTTCGACCATAACGGTGTCTGTCATGGTGTAAGCCACATTGAGTATAACCCCACGACCAGCGAGAGTATGGTTTACATCACCGTCTTTGACACAGTAATGACACAGAAGCCGCTGGTCTTCAGGTTGTGGCACTACAAAACAGGTAAGATGAGTGTGCTTGAACCGTCGGTGGGAACCATCCGCTTTGCGACGGGCAGCGTAGTGGGCAGCACCAAGGAGCCTGTCATCTTCCGTACCAATAATATGTACATACAAACGCTGGCTCTGAACAAGGGATGGAACTGGATTTCGTTCAACGTGGGCAGCAATGACTTCCGAGACATCCCAAAGTGGCTCAGTCAGTACACTTGGTATAACGGTGACATCCTGCTTGATGAGAATAATGGCATGGCTGCCTTCTATGCTGACGGCGAATGGCCATCGAACAATGGTGGCGACCTGAGCGACTACAGGCTTAGACCTTCATCGGGCTACCACATCTATACAACCCAGAGCCGTACCATCGAAGTGCAGGGATATGCGCTGACTCAACCTACAGACCGCACGGTGACCTTGAAGACAGGTTGGAACAGCATTGGATATACCCCCATGGTGAACCTGCCTGTGGCTACGGCATTATCTGATTATCTGGACAAAGCCAAGGACGGTGATGTGGTGAAGAGCCGTGAAGCGTTCGCGATGTTCTCGGAGGGTGCCAACAACTCACGCGAGTGGAAGGGTAACCTGAAGTACATGAAGCCTGGCGAGGGATATATGTTGTATCACCAAGGTGAACAGGTGAAGTTTACCTACCCATTCTACGAGCCAGGTACTTTCTATATGGACGGCTCCACCATTGCCTCCGCAAAGGAGAGGAAAGTGTCAGGATATAAGACGACCATGTCGCTGGTGGCTGTTGTCGAAGGTGTTGAATGGCAGGAAGGTGACCAACTACTTGCTTTCTGCGACGGTGAACTGCGTGGCGTGACTACTTTCAGCGATGATGGGGTGCTGTATATGAGCATCGAAGGTGATAGGAAGGGAACGCTGTCGTTTGCCATCGAACGTGACGACGACATCATTGCCACGACGGCTGAGGTGATGAACTTCGAGGGCAATGCCATCAGCGGTAGTCCTGATAAGCCTACAAGCATTGAGTTTGTTCATCAGACTATTGACCAACAAGACGGCTGGTACACGCTGCAAGGTATAAAGTTGCCTGCACAGCCAAGCGTCAAGGGTATATACATCCATCATGGTAAAAAACTAATCATTAACTCAACTTTCGGAAGTTGAGATTTCAAGTGGTTATGGAGGACTCGGCGTACAAGCCGCCAAAACTCCTTAACTCCTAAACTCCTTAGACAAAAACA
>CADCDP010000031.1:0-32808 GCA_902800305.1 uncultured Bacteroidales bacterium | reverse complement strand
GATGGATATTTTTAAGGCTAAGGAGTAGAGGAGTTAAGGAGTGGCTTTCGCGAAAGCCTTGGAAACTACCAAGAAGTGAAACTGCCGAAACTTAAATAATTAAATAAAGACATGAAAAATAGTCAGCTTTTTATCGTACTGATGGCAGTCCTCACCTTAGCGTGGGGCTGCTCATCAGATAGTGACGACACCAATCCCCCCACCTATCCAAAGTACACGGTGACGGAAGCACCAACAGCTCCCTCGTGGGACTATATTAAAGACATCGATTGGATGTCGGATGAGCCTCGTCCTGACTGGGTCGCTCCCGACCCATTGCTGTTTGAAAGCACGATGGTCTTGCAAATCAAACTCGATGATGACTTGTTTCCATACGCCAGCGACAAGGATTTGATGGCTGTCACCAAAGGCGAAGAATGCCGCGCTTTGTCGCTATGCAACTTCAAGGAGGTGCAGGGGACAGGGCAAACAGTAGCCTACTTCATCCTTGCCATCAAAGGAAACAACAATGAGCGAGATGCACCCTTGTCGGTGAACTACTACTGCGAGAACCTGAAGCAGACGTTCGTCATGGAGAACATCATGCCATTTGTTCCAGATCTTGTCTATGGCATCTATGACGACAGCGAAAACTTCCAGCCCTACTTCTCCATGGGTAGCACGAAATATCCCGTCAAGCCCATTGTCAGCATCTCGCTATCAGGCAACATACCATTCATCCTGCAAGCTGGTGACAAGTTGGCATTGTTCGTGGGTGATGAACTCCGCGGGTCAACAGAAATTGACCAGAACACAACCCCCGACGACATCGAGTGTGTCCTCTTCTCAAAGCAAGAGGGTGAAGAGGTCAATGTTCGTTACTACAGTCAACAGCAGACGAAGATTTATCAACTTACCCAAACATTCCTATCCGCTGATGAAGTGGCTGATGTGAGATTGGATTTCTAAGTTGTCTTGTTATTTGAGAATTTTTCCGTAACTTTGCAGCCAATTGACGAAAATAAGGTAAAAAGTGGAAAAAGAACAAATTCAACAAGCTGTCAATCTGTATTTGGCAGAGAAGGGCTACGAACGCATGGCGCTGGAAGCGGCCATGTTTGATATGGACGGGGTGCTGTTCGACTCGATGAAGAATCACGCATACTGCTGGCATGAGACAATGAAGCATTTCGGTCTTGACCTGCCCGAATGGGAGGCTTATATGCACGAGGGGCGTACGGGGGCTGGCACCATCAACATCGTGTCGATGCGCGAACGTGGACATGAGGCGACAGAGGAGGAAATCGAGAGAATCTATCACTATAAGAGTGAAATGTTCAACCAATGCCCCAAAGCGGAACGGATGCCAGGAGCCTACGAACTGTTGCAGAAGGTGAAGGCCAGCGGTGTGGTGCCGATGGTGGTGACGGGCAGCGGACAAAAGACGCTGCTGGAACGGCTGCATCGCAATTTCCCCAACATCTTCTGCGAGGAACTGATGGTGACGGCTTTCGACGTGAAATATGGAAAGCCAAACCCAGAGCCTTATTTAATGGGGATGGAGAAGTATAAGAAAGCCCACCACCCCCAAAAGGGGGAAGGCTTCCGCGATGTGCTTAGCAAGAATTCTTTCATTGTGGTGGAAAATGCGCCGTTAGGGGTGCAAGCAGGTGTGGCAGCTGGTGTGTTCACCATTGCGGTCAACACAGGTCCTCTGCCCGACGATGCCCTTCTCAGCCAAGGAGCCAACCTGCTGTTTCACTCCATGCAGGATTTTTGCGACCACTGGGAAATGGTGGTGGAATGTCTGCGTTAGTGAGGATCAAGCCGTCCGCATGATGCCATTGATAATGCGCCCGTTCAGATGGCGACGCGCCGAATAGAAACGTGTATAATGCGTGTAGGTGTCAATGCCCGAAACATGGATGTTTTGGGGGCTGACACCTTTTTGTATGAGTTGGAGGCGGTTACATTCCCAAAGGTCGATATGCCATTTACCCACTCTCCCTGACTCTTCTGCTTGATGGGAAGGGAGGCCATTCGGAATATCGGAATTCATCGGAGGATAGCGTTTAGCAAGTTTGTCCATCGGGAATTGGGCTTGCGCAAAAAGGTCGTACACGTCATCACCTACCTCGAAACTCTCTAATCCGATGCCTGGACCAATAATGGCGTGAAGATGTTCTGGATGAATGTCATATATAGACCGCAACACATCGATGTGGCATTCCACCATACGCTTCATGGTGCCCTTCCATCCTGCATGAACGGCAGAAACGACATGTGTCTCGTCGTCCCACAACAGGACGGGGATACAATCGGCGGTCTTGATGGCAACACACACATTAGGTATATGAGTGGTCAGGGCATCCACGCCATCGAGTGCCAGTGCCTGTTCCAACGGGTTCTTGTGGAGAAATGCCTCATCCACCACAACTGTTTCCGTTTCATGAATCTGGTGGTGGGGCATGAAAAGTCGTGGAACATCAATGGAAACACCGCCATCTCGTGTAGTGGAGAATGCGGTGATGTGGGAGGGTGTGGGATAGATAAGCATTGTTTAATCGTCTCTTTTCAGGATTATAGGGAGTATAGAATCTGTAGGAACTATAGGGACTATAAAATTCTATAGGGCATCTAAGCCTCATACTCAAAATCTTCCAAGTCTTCAATATCGTCCTCATCCAAAAACTCGATATCATCCTCTTCTGGAATGTCTTCGTCGCCCCACCCTTCATCATCATCGGCGATGTCGTCCATGTAGGCGAACACTTTCGAAGCATGGATGAGAGACTCCTGTGTGTTGATGGCTGCAATTTTGTTGCTCTCGCTGTTCATCTCCGTCCAAAGCAGGTCTTTCAGTTCTTGCAATCCTTGCTGAGCCACAGCACTAATGAACACCACGGGAATGTCGGTGGGCAACCCTTCTTTCAGCATGGCCATCAACTCTTCGTCCATGCCTAAGAGGTCGCATTTGGTAACAGCCAACACACGTCCTTTATCAAGCAAGTCGGGATTGAACTGCGCCAACTCGTTGAGCAGCACTTCGTACTCATGCCGGATGTCTTCGGTATCAGCTGGCACCATGAAGAGCAAGATGGAGTTGCGTTCAATGTGGCGAAGGAATCGGAGACCAAGACCACGCCCCTCGCTTGCACCTTCGATGATACCTGGAATATCTGCTATGACAAAGGAACGGTCATCGCGATAGGACACGATACCTAACGATGGTTCAAGCGTGGTGAAAGGATAGTTGTCTATCTTCGGCTTGGCTGACGAGATGGCATTGACCAGTGTGGATTTGCCCGCATTGGGGAAGCCCACCAAACCCACATCGGCCAGAAGTTTCAGTTCGAGGATAAAGGTGCGCTCCTGCATCGGTTCGCCTGGCTGAGCATAACGTGGTGCTTGATTGGTGGCAGTGGCAAAGTTGAAATTGCCCAATCCACCTCGACCACCTTTCAAGATAATCACCTCTTGATCATGCTCGGTCACGTCGCAAATGTATTCGCCCGTCTCGGCATCGTAAACAGCTGTACCACAAGGCACTTCAATGTATGCGTTCGCCCCTTGCTTACCACTAGACTTATTTTTCGAGCCATTGCCACCATGCTCTGCTTGAATGTGACGGTCGTAACGTAAATGAAGCAATGTCCAATAGTTGCGGTTGCCATGCAGAATCACATGGCCACCACGTCCACCGTTTCCGCCATCGGGACCACCCTTCGGCAAGTATTTGGCACGGTGCATGTGGGTGGAGCCTCGTCCACCTCGCCCCGAACGACAATAGATTTTAACGTAATCAATAAAGTTGGAATCCATAGGGTTTATTTATGTAAAGTTTAAAGTTTTTTTAAGTCAAAGAATTTAAAGGATTTAAAGATTAAGAATTCCGCAAGCGGCTGAGAATTATAAGAAGCTGACGCGATGTTAGGAAACTGGCCACAAGGTCTTGAAATTCTCAGCGCCGAAGGCGAATTCCGAGCACCCTGCATAGCTCTCAAAATTCTTTTAATTCTTTGACTTTAAAACTTTAACCTTTACAAAAATTTTATTTTTGATTGTCGAGGAACGCAAAGATTTCGGAAAGCATCAAGTCCTTGGAGCCTTTCCAAGTGAAAGCGTTGCGAATACCTTCGGCCTCAAACCACTTGGAAAGAGGTTCAGTCTGCTTGTGGTAAACCTCAAAACGCTTCTTGATGGTCTCTTCATTATCGTCAGCCCGACCCTGCTCCTTAGCACGGTTGAGCAGACGTGCCAACAAGGTCTCTTCGTCAACAATCAACTCCAGCATGATGCCTAATTCATGCTGACGCTCTGCCAACATCTTCTTCAAAGCCTCTGCCTGAGCGATGGTGCGTGGGAATCCATCGAAAATCACGCCCTTGCCCGCTGGCAGCGCATCGTAGGTCTTGGCCAAGATGTCTATCATCAACTCATCGGGAATGAGCTGGCCATTGTCGATGTAACCTTTGGCTATCTTGCCTAACTCGGTGCCGTTCTTAATTTCACTACGGAGCACATCGCCAGTGGAAATGTGTCCCATGCCATATCTGGCTACAATCTCGTCGCTATAGGTGCCTTTCCCTGAACCTGGAGCACCAAAGATGATAATATTCTTCATCGTTTGTCTGTTATTTATAAGGATTTATAGGTTTTAGTATTGAGAAAATTTGGTCAATTCATTAGTCTTCCTTGACCACATAGATACTCTTATAGTTGCGGCCGATGCCATCATAGTCGAGTCCGTAGCCCACAATAAACTCGTTCGGAATCTCCATCGCACAATATTTCACATTGAGTGGAACTTTCAATTTACCAGGTTTCATCAGCAACGTGGCCACCTCAACCGACTTGGCTCCTTGCGACTGCAACTGCGGAATCAGGCTCTTCATGGTGGTGCCTGTATCGATGATATCCTCCACGATGATGACATCCCTGTTCTTGATACTGATGGAAAGACCAATCAGAGTCTTCACCTGACCCGTTGTATCCATTCCTTCATAAGAGGAAAACTTGGCGAATTGGATTTCATGGTCGAAGGTGAGATGCCGCACCAAGTCGGCAGCAAACATGAACGCGCCATTCAGAATAGCAATGAGAATCGGGTTGCGCCCTTGGTAGTCGGCATTGAGTTTTTGAGCCAACGCCTCCACTCTGTCTGCAATCTGTTCATGATGGATGAACGGTTCAAAGTGTTTATCTTTGATGGTAATCATGAGTTTGGTTATACTTTATTTTCATGCAAAGCTACACAAAAAATCCCTATTTCAAAGTAAAAATCGAAAGAATAAAGCCAAAAATCCCCCAACAAACCAATTATTTTAGCGTTTTTAGCACTTTTTCAATATCTATTTACTATTTTTGCACCAAGAAGCTCGTCTCCTTTTTATCATTTTTCCGAATTTATGAAGATTTTATCAGCTGCCCAACTCAAAGAAGTGGATGACTACACGATAGAGCACGAACCCATCAGTTCGACGAACCTCATGGAACGTGCGTCGCTGGCCGTGGCAGAGAAAATTCGTGCCCGTTGGAACGATGACACTCCCATCAAAATATTTGCAGGTCCAGGCAACAATGGTGGAGACGCTCTTGCCATTGCCCGCATGCTGAGTGAATGGAACTACAAAGTCTATGTTTACCTCTTCAATACTTCTGAAAAACTATCGCCCGATTGCCAAATCAACAAACAGCGACTGATAGATTTCCAGAGTGTGAAACAGCACACGTTTAGCACAAGAAATATTGAGTTCATAGAAATCACATCACAATTTATTCCACCCAAACTGGAAAGCAACGACCTCGTGGTGGACGGTTTGTTCGGAACTGGCCTTTCACGCCCTCTCAATGGTGGATTTGCCTCTGTGGTGAAATACATCAATGCCGCTCCTGCCACCGTCGTGTCCATCGACGTGCCTTCGGGACTGATGTGTGAGGACAACACCTACAACGTGATGAACCACATCATCAAGGCGAATGTGACCTACACTATTCAATACCCGAAACTGGCTTTCTTCTTCGCTGAAAATGAGGCTTACGTGGGTGAATGGGAAGTGCTCGACATCGGCATCGGCGACCCCCAGAACGAAGTGACCCAAACTCCCTATTATCTAACAGAAAGAGCTGAAGTACAATCCATGCTGAAGCCACGCTCTAAGTTTGCCCACAAAGGCTCGATGGGTCATGCGGTGCTCATCGCTGGAAAGAAGGGGATGGCTGGTGCTGCCATTCTGGGTGCCAGAGCTTGTCTGCGTAGCGGAGTGGGAAAGTTGACGGTGAGAACACCCGACTGCAACGCTCGGATATTGCAAGCCTCTGTCCCTGAAGCAGTACTCAACATTGACGTTGACCCGAATTGCTTTAGTCAATCGTTCGACACCCACGAATATGATGCGATGGCGATAGGGCCTGGCATCGGCACCGACTCCTACACGGTGCAGGCGTTCATCGAGCAAATCAGCATGGCGAAATGCCCGATGGTGATTGATGCTGATGCACTCAACATCATCGGTTCGCACCGAGGATGGATTGCCCAACTGCCTCGGCGCTGCATCCTCACGCCTCATAAGAAGGAGCTGTTCGGACTCATCAGCACGACACGCAACTCCTACGAGGAACTAGAACGCACGCGCGAACTGGCTGTGCGCCAACAAATTTATATTGTCATCAAAGGTGCCTATTCAGCGGTGGTCACGCCCGAGGGAAATGTGTTCTTCAATCCGACGGGCAATCCTGGCATGGCAACAGCTGGTAGCGGCGATGTGCTGACGGGCATCATCTTGGCACTACTGGCACAAGCCTATCCTCCCGATGCTGCCGTTCGTCTGGGCGTGTATCTGCATGGTTTGGCTGGCGACTTGGCAGCCGACGACTTGTGCGAGGAAGGGCTTATCGCCAGCGACATCGTCAATTACCTGCCCAAGGCTTTCAAGGCTCTAAAAGCCAATCACTAAAAATCAAAGAGAATGAATAGAAAACTGATGATAGCACTCCTTTCCATCCTCCCATTGAATGGATGGACTCAGACACAAGTGACTGAATTCAATCCGGGGATTGCAGCCAATGGAGTGAATTACGTGCTCCCCAAAACGGTGCTGAAAATCAATGTTCAGGCAAAAAAGGTGGTCTATACGCCTGGAGAATACGCGAAATATGCCAAAAGGTTTCTCCACATCGAGGCTACCACCGAGTCTTACACCCAATGGAGCACCGACAACTTGACGGTCTATCAAGAGGGTGTGCCCGACACGTCGAAGGTGTTCACGGTCAAACTGAAAGACAAGAGTGTTGCCCCCATGGTGCAACTGACTGAAAGCGGCATCCTCGTCGCAGTCAATACAACAACAGCACTCGATGAATATGCCGCACCTCCGACACATACGACCCACCATCGTCTGCAGGCTCAGCAATACCTCACGGAGGACATTCTTTCTGCCACTTCTGTCGCGAAGATGGCAGAACTGACGGCACAGGAAATTCTCGACATTCGTGAAAGTAAGAATGCCATCAAACGTGGACAAGTGGAATCCATGCCTAAAGATGGTGCTTCGCTCAAAATCGTGCTTGACGAACTCGATAGGCAGGAAAGGGCATTGACCCAACTGTTCACGGGATATGCCGACACGACTTTCACGACTCAGACTTTCAGCATTTTGCCAACAGGCGACATACGACAGCAAGTGCTGTTCCGTTTCTCCCAAAAACTCGGATTTGTCGATGCCGATGACTTGGCTGGAGAGCCTTACTACATGGCCATAAAAGATATGCACACGGTGGTCTTGCCCGACGAAAAAGAGAACTCAAAACGAAAAATAAATGGTCTCGTTTACAATATGCCCAGCATGGCTAACGTTATTATAAGTACCTTGCAGGGGAATCTGTACGAACGAGAATTACCTTTCGCACAATTCGGCACCATCGATATGCTAAGCCCCACCCTGTTCAACAAAGAAGCGACGACGAAACTCACGCTCAACCCTGCTACAGGAGGCATCATGCATCTGGAACAATAAATTTCTAAACAACAAATAACTAATTCACTAAACAACCAAACAACTAAACAACTAATCCTCTAAACAACTAAACAACTAATTCACTAAACAACTAAACAATGAAAAAGTATCTTGCAGAAATGGTAGGAACAATGGTTCTTACACTTCTTGGATGCGGTACAGCCGTATCGCTCAATTGTGGTTCAGACACCGCTTCGGTGGTGGGCACAGCCGTAGCATTTGGTCTTGCAGTCGTAGCAATGGCCTACACCATCGGTGGCGTTTCTGGTTGCCACATCAATCCAGCCATCACACTCGGCTGCCTGCTCTCAAAGCGCATCAGCGGTAAAGATGCCATCATGTACATGGTGTTCCAGGTGATTGGTGCCTTTATCGGTGCAGCCATCCTCTTTGCCCTGACCACCAACGACATGGCTCTGGCAGGTGGCACAACCACAGGTGCTAACAGCACTGGCGACCACGGTGTAGTCGTAGGCCTCATCGCTGAAATCGTACTCACTTGCATCTTCGTGCTGGTTGTTCTCGGCACCACCGACGCTAAGAAAGGTGCTGGCAATTTTGCAGGTCTGGCCATCGGTCTCTCCCTCATCCTCATCCACCTTGTAGGCATCCACTACACTGGCACATCTGTCAACCCTGCACGTTCCATCGGTCCCGCCATCTTCGAAGGTGGTCAAGCCATTTCAGACCTTTGGGTGTTCATCGTTGGTCCATTCGTTGGTGCTGCCATCGCAGCTGGCATCTGGAAGATGATCGGCGAGGAAAAATAAAGCATGACGGATTGTAATAAGCGGAAGGGTGTATCGGTGTGGATGCACCCTTCCGCTATGCCGTTTGTGTTGAGCGCATGAAGCAACGACTTACACATATTATATTATTAGGAGCAATTCTCCTGATGGCCGTATCGTGTTCGGTGGACAAATACATCCCCGAAGACGAGTATATGCTGACAGGCTCCCAAGTGATGTGCGACGATGAGGAGGTGTTGAAGACTTACCTGTTAGGCGACTACGTGGTGCAAGGCACTAACTCTAAATGGTTTGGAGCACGTGTGCCACTGAAAATCTACACCTTATCGGGCACCGACACCACCAAACGCTCTTGTCGGCTGTTCCGAAAACTGGGTGAAGCACCTGTGCTCTACGACAGCGTGAAGTCGGAAAAAACCATGAGCGACATCCGTCAAGTGCTCAACAACGCTGGATATATGAAGGCAACGGTGGAACAGTTCAACATTGAGAAGGGCAAAAAGATGAAAGTCCTCTACAATGTCCACCCCAACGAACGCTACACCATCCGTCACATCCAGCGCATTGTGGAAGACAAAGGGCTTCGTCACTTCCTCACCGTGGAAGATACGGTCAACTCGCTGCTGAAATCGGGCAGACCGTTTGACGTGAACACGTTGAATGGCGAAAGGAACCGCATTGCCACCCATCTACGCAATAACGGCTATTACAAATTCACGAAAGAAGATGTGAGATTCAGTGCCGACACCGCACGAAACTCCACTGAGGTGGATGTGCTGGTGAGGGTGAGACTGCATCAGGAGGACGGACGCACGGAAGCAACAGAACACAAGCAATACACCATCGGGGATGTGAACTTTCTCGCTGACATCAAATCGCCCACAGAGCCTATCGACAGCATCCACTACAAAGGCTACAACTTCCTCTATCAGAACGTATTGCACTTCCGAAAGCGACTGCTCATCAGCCACTCGATGGTACGTCCTGGAGCACTTTTCAACGACAGCTATTTCCGACGCACCTACACCAACTACACCCGTCTCTCCGCCATCTCGTTCTCGAACATCAATCTCGCCGAACGACCAGGCACCGACACCCTCGACTGCAACATCATCGTGAATCACGCCAAGCCCCACTCTTTCGGCTTCGATGTGGAAGCCACCAACTCAGCTGGCGACTTGGGTGCCGCTCTCTCCACTTCTTACCAAAACAAGAACCTTTTCCGAGGGTCGGAATCGTTCTTGTTCAAAATCCGTGGTGCCTACGAAGCCATCACAGGACTGGAGGGTTACGAAGGGAACAACTACTTCGAGTTAGGTGCAGAAGCCACTCTCGGCTTCCCAGCCTTCCTGTTGCCTTACGTCAAGAGAGAATGGGGCACCGAGCATCATGCCACGTCTGAGATTTCCCTGCAATACAACATGCAAGACCGGCCAGAGTTCCAACGGCGAGTGCTTACGGCTGCATGGCGATATAAATGGAACAGCAAGAACCAGCACATCCAACACCGATTCGACCTACTGGAAGTCAACTACGTGTATATGCCTTGGATTTCCAAGACGTTCAAAGAGCAGTATCTTGACTCTTTGGGACGCACCAACGCCATCCTCAAATATAACTACGAGAACCTGCTCATCACCAAGTTGGGCTACACCTACTCCTACAACTCTCTTGGAGTGCGTGAACAGACCTATGGTAAAAATGCCTACACCATTCGTTTCAACATCGAGACATCAGGCAATGTGCTCAACACCATCAGCAGTTTGACGAATGGAGAGAAGAACGACATGGGGCAATACACCTTCTGCAACATCGCATTTGCCCAATACATCAGAGGGGATTTCGACTATTCGAAGAGTTTCCGCATCGACAAGAACAATTCGGTGGCGTTCCACGGAGCAGTGGGCATTGCCTATCCCTACGGAAACTCCAACTTGCTGCCATTCGAGAAACGATACTTTACGGGTGGAGCCAACAGCATGAGAGGCTGGTCGGTACGTTCATTGGGGCCTGGTGCCTACAACGGTAAAGACAAAGGCATCAACTTCCTCAACCAGTCGGGTGACATCAAGCTCGACCTCAGTCTTGAGTATCGGGCACAACTCTTCTGGAAATTCAGTGGTGCGGCCTTCATTGATGGCGGTAACATCTGGACTATCCGCGAATACAAAGACCAGCCAGATGGAGAATTTCGTTTCGGCAAATTCTTCAAACAGATAGCGTTCAGCTATGGTATCGGCTTACGCATGGATGCCAACTTCTTCATTGTCCGCTTCGATGCTGGTATGAAAGCCATCAACCCTGCTTACACGGGTAGAGACCACTACCCTATCACCCATCCCAATTTCGACCGTGATTTTGCGTTCCACTTTGCTGTGGGAATGCCCTTCTGATGCTTCAAAGTCCAATAATCACCTCACTTTGAAGAACATGGCATAAAGCACTGGAATGAACACTAACGTGATGAGTGTGCCCATAAATAAGCCACCCATAATCGTAACTGCCAACGAGCCAAACATGGAATCAGGCACCAGCGGTATCATTCCCAAAATGGTGGTGAGACTGGCCATCATCACGGGACGCAGACGCGACTTGGAACTCTGTATGAGGGCAATACGCGGAGAGATGCCCTGAGAGATTTCAAGATTGATTTCGTCCATCAGCACAATACCATTCTTAATCATCATGCCAATCAGACCCAGCACACCGACAATCGCCACAAAGCCGAAAGGTTTGCCCGTGAGCATCACAACGGGAATGACTCCGATAATGACCAACGGGATGCAGCAGAAGATGATGGCCGTTTTTTTATAGTCCTTAAAGAGCATAATGAGAATCAGCAACATGGTGACGATGCAGATGGGGAATCCATTGAAAAGATACTTCATCGACTGGTCGCTGGCCTTCTTCTCCCCTTCCCACGTAAGGGTATAACCTTCAGGCAATTTGATTTTCTCGATTTTCTCGGCGATGGCTTTTCGTGCTGCCTCAGTACCCACCCCAGGACAAGGAGAACACTGCAAACGCTGGGTGCGCTGTCCGTCGTAGCGCATCACAACTGGTTCTTCCCACTTGATGTCAAGACCATGCGAAACCTGTTTGAGCGGAGTCGTCTTAATCAGATTCTCCACCACTTCTTCACGGCTCACCACACCCATCATCAACTTCTGCATCGTGGAACGGTTCAAGAATTGACCGACATTCGGCAAAATGCCAAACACACGCGCATTCTCCAGATTCTCCACATTCGCACCATTCTCGTCCGTACACTTCACGTAGATGTGTTCGGGATTGATACCATCGTAGAATGTGCCAATAGGCACACCACCCGTGTAGGCCATCATGGACAGAGCCACATCGCTACGCGACAAACCACTATTGCGAGCCGAGGCCTGGTCGTAGTCGATGCTCAACACCGGCACTAACGGTTCCCAATCCGATGTAGGCAGGAACACCTTATCGGAAGCTTCAACGATGGCGCGTGCCGAATCGACCAGTTGATGCAGCACCGCTGGGTCAGGCCCTTGGAAACAAGCCTCGATAGGGTATTTCTTAAACATCAAGTTATACCGTTTGAACTTCACGTAAGCATCGGGGTATAAATCACTAATGGTCTTTTGCAGAGAATCAATGTGCTCCAACAAAGCGGAAGGAGAGGTGAAATCGATAATCAACTCGCCATACGCCAACGAAGGAGTGGCGATAGAGCGCACAAGATTGTAACGAGAAGGTGTACCGCCCACCGATGTGGTGACATGTGTGATGTAGTCGTACTTCATCAGACGTTCCCGAATCTCGTCGAGGTCGTGAGCTGTTTCCGTAGAATTATAACCTTCGGGCAATTTATATTCCATATAGAGTTGGTCATACTCCATATCGGGGAAAAAGGCCTGATTGACAAACTGGTAACAGAAAGCACTCACACCCAGTAATCCCACGGCTCCCAACACCATCATCAGTCGATGCCGCAAACCGAACACCAACACTTTCTCCAACACATCGTAAGACTTACCTTGATAAAACTGTATCGAATCCGTTTCGTCAGCAGTGTCTTCCACCTTCTTGAACATACGGTTGGCCATCACTGGCACATGAATCAATGCCAAAATCCAGCTGAGCAAGAGACTCACGGCAATGACGATGAAGAGGTCGCGCACATAGACACCTGCCGTATCGGGACTCATGAAGATAGGCAGAAAAGCCAAAATGGCAATGAGTGTGGCACCCAGCAACGGCATGGCCGTTTTCTGTCCGATGGAAGTCAACGCCTCCATGCGTGGTTTCCCTTTCTTCATATCTACCATGATGCCATCGACAATCACAATCGCATTGTCCACCAACATACCCATAGCAAGGATGAAACTGGCCAGCGAAACACGTTGGAGCGTGCCATTGAACCCTTTCAATATCAAGAATGAACCAAACACGATGACCACCAGACTGCATCCGATGATGTAGCCGCTCCGCCATCCCATGAAGAAAATCAGGAGAAGCACCACAATTGCCACCGATTCGAGCAAGTTGATGAGGAAAGTATTTAACGCATTGCTCACACGTTCGGGTTGGAAAAACACCTTCTGGCACTCAACACCAGCAGGAAAACGATGCTCGATGTTCGCGATGCACTCTTCTACTTTTGCCCCCACCTTCAGAATGTCGTAGTCGGACGAACAAGCGATGCTGATGCCCAAAGCCTGTTCACCATCGCATTTCATCTGGTTGCGAGTCGTAGCTTCGTAAGTCTTCACCACCGTAGCAATATCCTTGATACGGAGTTGGTCATCGTCATGTCCTTGGATGAGCATATTCGCAATGTCATCTACATTGTCAAACTTGTCAGCCACCGTCACACGCACACGATGAGTCCCATTGTCGTAATAGCCGGCATAGCTCGTCTTGTTCTGATTATTAAGCGTCTGGATTATCTCCGTAGGCATTACACCAAGGTTTGCCATTTTCTCCTCGCGCAACTCAATGTTGATGCACTGGTTGCGCTTGCCATAGATTTCCACACGACTCACACCATCAATCTCGCTGACCTCACGCTTAATCAGTTCTGCATAGTCGTTCAGTTCCTTGTCGCTCTGTCCGTCGCCTTTCAGTGCGTAGAACATACCATACACATCCCCGAAATCGTCACGCACCATCGAGGGTGAAGCACCTGCAGGAAGCGCAGATTGTACATTAGCCACTTTACGACGAAGCTTGTCCCACTCCTGCTCCACAGCATCGTCGCGCACCGTGGTGAGAAGCTCCACCGTGATGAGGCTCAGGTCGGCATAGCTCGACGACTGAATATTGTTGATGGTTGACATCTCACAGATGCTCTTTTCCAGAGGGTCAGTCACCTCCAGTTCCACCTGATGCGCCGACGCACCTGGATAGGTTGTAATGACCATTGCCTGCTTCACCTTGATGGCAGGGTCTTCCAGCTTCGGCATCGAGCCGTATGCCAAGAAGCCACCCACCACCAGTATGGCCACCAAGAAGTTGATGAGTTGATGGTTCTCTAATGCCCACTTACTATAATTCATACCAATCCGAACTTCCTTTATTCACTTTTCGTTTTTCACTTATACTATAATAAACCACCCACATTCGAAGAAGAAGGGCGTTGCAACAGCGTCACTTTTTGTCCGTCCTGTATATGGTGGATACCCGAAGCCACCACCTTTTCACCCGCCTTCAAGCCCTGATCCACCTGCATGGTTCCATCGCGATTCACAGTCAAGACAGACACTCCACGTGCGCTCACCATACCCGTCGCCTCATCATAAACAAACACCTGTGTCTTACCATTGGCATTCAGCACCGCCGAAGATGGCACATTGACAATGCCCGAGTTTTCGATGTTCCGTATTTCGGCATAGACAATCGTGGTCATGCCCGGCGTGATTTTCTTATGGTCAATGTCGCCTGTAAATCTCAATCGAACGGTGTACAACTGAGAAGAGTTGGCCTCTTGGCTGACCCGTACAATGCTCAAAGGATAGGCCGTATCGCCCGTCACATCAAATCGGCAGCTAAAAGACGTGAATTTTTCGATATTCGCGAAGTCAGAAGCACTAATGTTGATTTCCACCTCGGTTCCATTGCGTCCAAACACACTCAGAACGGGCATTCCAGCTCCCACCGTCTCGCCAGCCTCATGGAACTTCGACTGCACATAACCGTCGATGCTGCTCCTGAGCCTTGTGTCTGCCAGTTGGTTCCGATGGTTCGCCAACTTCTGAGTGATTTGTTCCAAGCCATAACGTGCCTTGTCATTGTTGCTCGCCGTCGTACTACCCTCTTCATAGAGCGCCATCACACGTTCGGCATCAGCCTTTATCTGTTCGTATTCCGCCTGAGTGGCTGCCAGCTGCACCTCATAGTCGCGGCTGTCCATGATGGCCACTACCTGTCCTTTGCTCACATGGTCACCCTCCTTCACCAACACACTTTCTATCTGTCCGCTGACACGGAACGCCAGATTCACTTCCGAAGCAGACTTGGTTCTGCCCGTAAATGTAGTGGAACCCGTCCCATTGATGTCAACGACTTCAACCACATCCACCAAAGGCGTATTGTTCACGGGTGTTTCCTTCCGTCCACAGGAGATGATGCTGGTCACCATCAAGAACGCTCCAATCATGTAAAAGACTTGTCTCATAATATTTTTTCAATTGATTCTTTACTTTGTAAAGTTTAAAGGTTACAGTTTAAAGTTAAAGAGGCTAACGCGGTGTTAGGAAACAAGCCGCATGGTCTTTAAACTTTAAACCTTAAACTTTACATTATCGAATGCAAAGTTACGGCATTATTTTGGAACATCTATAGTATAAAAACCACAACTTTTGTCCAAAAAGTAATTTTTACTCACTTTTAGTTGCTAAAAATGTTGTTTATTTGGTCTAAAAGTCGTTATTTTGTAACCAAATTTAGAGAAATGCAAGAAGAAAAAGTGTACATATACGAACTTGAAGGTGGAGAAGTGAATATTCTCAACGCCGAAAATGACACAGTGAAATTGACCAAGACGGGCATGTTTCTGTGCAAGGAAGGGGAGGTCACCTTATCCATCGATGACACGGAATACCACATGGAGAGGCATTCCATCATCATCTATTTCTCCTATAGTACCCTACACATCATCAGTCACAGTCCTGACCTGCGGGGCACACTCATCGGAGGCGACCTTGACACCATTCAGCCTTTGCTGTATTTAGTGACGAATTTCAATGCGCTGTTCTTTATCAAAAAAGAGCCTTACCAAGTCATCAATGATGCTCAGTACGACTCGCTGTGCAAGCACATTTCGCTGCTCACACAAATCATCAAAAGGAAGCAAGCTGAGCAGAATGACCTCACTACCCAGCAAAACAGTCCCATCAAGGAAATCAACAACAAGCAAGCGGAACTATTAGGCAATTCCCTCATTCTGGAAATCCTGCAATGCTACACCAACGTAGAGTTTGACAGCACTCCCCTGTCGAGGAAAGACGAGGTTCTGCAAAAGTTTGTAGCTCAGCTCTATCGCACCTACCGCACAGAACACGAAGTGGGCTACTATGCCGAACAGCAGTTCCTGACCAGCCGATACTTCAGTTCCATCGTGAAAGACAAGTCAGGTAAGTCGCCCAGCCAATGGATAGCTACAGCCCTGCTGGTGGATGCTCAAAACCTACTGAAGACCACCAACATGACCATCAAAGAGATTTCCGACGTGCTCAACTTTCCCAACCAGAGCTACTTCGGCAAATGGTTCAAAAACCTCACAGACATTGGTCCCTTGGACTATCGCAAAGGAAAGACAGCCCGACAAGCAGAAGACAACGACTTCACCGACATCGTTCAACGCGGAATCGACCACATCAGCAACACAACAAAATTCCAATAAAAAACATCATCAAAAAAAGAAATGAAAAAAATTCTTGGATTTGTGTCTCTCATGCTCTGCCTTGCAACAGGCATTGTATCTTGCATGAAAGACGCCGAAGCAAAAGCCACATGCACTTACGCTGTATTGACAGACAGCATTGTTTATTCAGATTCACTCGATGCCCAGTACGACTCGCTTATTCGGGTAATTCTCAAAACTTTAGGACACTCTAATTACACTTTCACTGAATCTGCCGAAGTGGATGAAAGTTCGCCAGCATACGCCGTTGCCGTGTGCAACGACCTTGCCGCAGACCAATTCACCCAGAATCTGAAGAAGGAGGCAACGCTAAGTGCCGTGCAGAATGAAATGTTCAAGGCCAACAGCGACTACTTCACCACGAAAGGCATCCCCAACGCCGCTGCCATCGGGCTTCATCCCTTTGTGGCGTATCTGGCATTGTGGAACTCCACCAACGCCGTTCGAATGGGGTATGGAGAGTTTCACGTCTCCCACTAACAAGTACACCTCATGCTTCTTCGTTCATTTTTCATCGCGACTCTCATGGCCACAGCCAGTCAAGCGATGGCTCAGCCAGCTTACGCGCCCGACATTCAGAAAGAACAGTTGGGTCGAGGTATGACGTGCCTCCGAGAGGGCGACAGTCTCGTTGTGTCGTGGCGTTTGCTCGAAAGCGACGACAAAGACATCTCCTTCCATGTCTATCAAGATGGGCAACGTCTGAACACCGCCCCCATCCAAGATGCGACGTTCTTCAAAGCACCAGCCCCACAGAGGGACGTACAGATGGAAGTAAGGATGGTGAAAGATGGACAAGAATCGGCTATGCCCCACTGTACCAAGACATTGAAAGCAGATGCCAAGGACTACCTCGCCATTCCCCTCTCCAAACCAGCCGACGGAGTGACTCCCGACGGACGGCGCTACACCTATTCCGCCAACGATGCCAGCGTGGGCGATGTAGATGGCGATGGCGAGTATGAAATCATCCTGAAATGGGATCCATCTAACGCGCACGACAACAGCCACGAAGGATATACAGGCAATGTGTATATCGACTGCTACAAAACAACAGGTGAGCACTTATGGCGCATCGACTTGGGCAAGAACATCCGTGCAGGAGCACACTACACGCAGTTCCTCGTTTACGATTTCGATGGAAACGGACGGGCGGAGCTTATCGTCAAGACGGCTGACGGAACAGTAGATGGGACAGGTCAAGTGATAGGCGATGCCCAAGCCAACTGGGTGATGGACGGCAATATTCCCAAACAAATTTCTGGGAAAATGGAGGGAAAAACGACCCATGTAGTGGGTCGCATCCTGCAAGGTCCCGAATACCTGACCGTGTTCGACGGTTTGACCGGAAAAGCACTCCAAACGGTTGACTATCAGCCTCCACGGGGCAATGTATCCGATTGGGGCGACAACTATGGTAACCGCTGTGACCGCTTTCTGGCTGCCGTGGCTTATTTGGACGGGAAAAAACCCAGTGCCGTGATGTGCCGAGGTTATTACACCAAAAGTTACCTTGCTGCCTACGATTGGGACGGCACCAATTTGACCTTGCGCTGGTTGTTTGATTCACAGAAAGAGAAAGGCTATTCGGGGCAAGGTAACCACAACTTACGCGTAGGCGACGTGGACGGCGACGGATGTGACGAAATCACTTACGGCTCGATGGCTGTTGACCACGACGGAACGGGGCTTTACACCACCCGTATGGGACATGGAGATGCCATTCACCAGTTCGCCTTCTATCCAGACAGTACACAACTACAAATTTGGGACGTACACGAAAACAAAAAGGATGGCTCTGATTTCCGCGATGCCCGCACAGGACGTATCATTTTCCAAATACCGAGCAAAGAAGATGTGGGTCGCGGTATGGCTGCCGACATCGACCCGACGAACTACGGATTGGAAATGTGGTCATCTTCCCAGCGCGGTTACTTTGACGTAAAGGGGAATCTCCACGCGCCTCAAGCATGGATTCCGATGAACAGCGCCGTGTGGTGGGATGGCGACTTGTTGCGCGAACTCCTTGACCGCAACGCCATCCAGAAATGGAACTGGACGACCCAAAAAGCGGACATGATGAAAGATTTCCGTACCGAAGACTGCACGTTTAATAACGGCACCAAACAGAATCCATGCCTCTCTGCCGACATCTTGGGCGATTGGCGTGAGGAAGTGGTGGTGCGCAATCAGCAGAGCACAGAACTACGCATCTACTCCACACCCCATTCCACCTCCTACCGCTTCCCGTCGTTCATGTCCGACACCCCTTATCGCATCAGTGTGGCCACCGAAAATGTTGGCTACAACCAACCCCCAGAACCAGGGTTCTATTTCGGTAGCGACAAAATGCCCAACCGATAAGTAACCCTTTCACCGCTTCATCCACATCCAGCATAGAACCAAAAGGGCGACGAGCATACCTCTAAATCGCACCCGACGGGTACGAAGTGCCGCACCCGTCGGGTGCGATGCGTCGTACCCGTCGGGTGCGGTTTAGAGGTGACGAGCGTAGGGATTTAAGCATACGCCCTATCAAGAGGAATAAATGAAAAGGGACAAGTGAAAAGGAGGATACCGAACTCTTATTTCAGCAGGTCGGAGAAGGCAGGGGGGATGGGTGTCTCAAACTTGAGGATTTCACCCGTGATGGGGTGACGGAAGGCGAGGCAAAAGGCATGGAGACAGATGCGACCAATGGGATTGTGTCGTTCGCCGTAGGCTTCGGCAGTGCTGCCATATTTGAAATCGCCGACAATGGGGTGCTTCAAGTCTAACATGTGGACACGAATCTGATTCTTGCGTCCCGTATCGAGTTTCACTTCCACGAGAGAGTAGCCATTCTTGCGTTGAAGTGTCCGATAGTGGGTGACCGCATACTTTCCGCCGTTGTCAGTGGGGCTGGAATAAGTGACAAACATCTTGTTGTCGGTGAGCCATGAAGCCACGGTGCCTGACTTCTTCTCCATTTCGCCCTGCACGACAGCCACATAGCGGCGGTCGAAGACGAGGGTCTTCCAATTATCGACGAAAATCTGTTGAATGTCACGACGCTTGGCAAAGAGGAGCAGCCCTGAAGTGCCCTTGTCGAGACGATGGACAGTGTGGACAGTAAAAGCCCTGTTGGCACGCTTCACATAGTCGTCGAGGATGCTCTTCACGCTGTCACGCCGGTCGCCAGGCAAGGCATTGGTGAGAATACCCTCCTTCTTCTCAACCACAATGAGAAATGCATCTTCATAGACAATGCGCACCATCTTACTGTTGATGGTGTTTTTGTGGCGGTTTTTGGCCACTTGCACAATGTTTCCTTTCTTTAGTGGATGGTTGTACTGCGTGATGATTTGGTTGTTCACATAGACCATGCGCTGGCTGAGGTATTCCTTGGCCTTGGTGCGCGAGATGCCTGTGATGGTCTGCATGAGGAACTGCAGCAACTCGGTAGGCTCCTTCACCGTGTAGGTCGTGTAGTGATTGGCTGCTTTATAATCGAAATAATTGGACATAGCTGTTATCTTCTTTCAAGTAAAACGACATTTTCCACATGTTGTGTGTGGGGGAACATATCGACGGGTTGCACACGTGTCACCCGATAGTCGGTGTCTAGCATCTGCAGGTCTCTGGCTTGAGTGGCAGGATTGCAGCTGACATAGACAATACGTTGGGGAGCGGCGGCGAGAATGGTCTGTACGACATCGGGGTGCATCCCTGCACGAGGTGGGTCAGTGATGATGATGTCGGGGCGGCCATGACGATCGATAAACTCCTTGTTGAGAATGTCCTTCATGTCGCCAGCAAAGAACAGCGTGTTCTCGATGCCATTGATTTGGGAGTTCACCTTCGCATCCTCGATGGCTTCGGGCACATATTCGATGCCAATGACTTGCCGTGCCCGCTTGGCCACGAAATTGGCAATGGTGCCAGTGCCTGTGTAGAGGTCGTAGATCAGGGGAAGTTTTTCTAGATTCTCTAGATTTTCTAGATTGCCTAGATTATCTAGATTCTCTAGTTTTTCAAGATGATCCAGGGCGAAGCTGCGAGCCACTTTGTATAGCTCGTAGGCTTGCTCCGTATTGGTCTGATAGAACGACTTGGCACCCACCTTAAAGCGGAGGTCTTCCATCTGCTCGAAGATATGGTCTTCACCACGGAAGACATGAACCTCTTGGTCGCCGAACGTGTCGTTAGCCTTATGATTATCAACGTAAAGTAGTGAAGTGATTTGAGGAAAGGTTTCAGCTAAATGTTGCATGAGTTCCTCGGCCTGTTGCTGCTCTTCGGGCGTTTCGATGCGGAACTGTACGAGGAGCATTAGCTCACCCGTGTTGCTGTTGCGAATCATCAAGGAACGGAGCAAACCACAGTTCTGACGGAGGTCGTAGAAAGCCAGTCCATGTTGCAAGGCATAGTCGCGGATGTCGTTGCGGATGCGGTTGTTGATGTCGTCCATCAAGTGGCACTCGGTGATGTCGAGCACCTTGTCGAAAGCGCCAGTGATGTGAAAGCCCACAGAATCCATTACGTCGTATTTCACATCCTGCCTCACTTCTTCTTCCGTAAGCCATCGCTTGTTGGAAAAGCCAAACTCCAATTTGTTGCGATAGCCATAAATCTTCTTGCTGCCAAGGATGGGCTGAAATTCGGGCAGCTCCACCTTGCCGATACGGATAAGATTGTCGTACACCTGCTGCTGCTTTGCCTTGAGCTGTTCCTCATACTGAAGGCACTGCCACTTGCACCCTCCGCACACACCATAATGGCGGCAGCGAGGCTCCGCACGAAGGGGGGAACGTTCGTGGAAATGCACCGCCACCGCTTCCATGTAGGAGTTTTTCTTCTTCTTCACCTGCAAATCCACCACATCGCCAGGCACGACGAAAGGGACGAACACCACACGGTCGTCCACCCGTGCCAAAGCCTTCCCTTCGGCAGCACACGTCTCAATGCGAACATGCTCCAGCAATGGCAGTTGCTTTTTCTTGTTTCGAGCCATAAATGATACAGATAATGTTAATTTGGGCACAAAGGTAGGAAAAAATAAGTATTAAGAATCAAGAATTGAGAATTAATTGGTAACTTTGCAACGTAATTGAGTCTTATTCAGCATTCATTTCAAGAAAAATGGAACATCTGACAACAGTAAAGTGGGGTTTCATCGGCTGCGGCGAGGTGACAGAGAAGAAGAGCGGACCGGCGTTTGGACAGATTGAAGGCAGCAAAGTGGTGGCCGTGATGAGCCGCGACAAAGAGAAAGCACGGTCGTATGCAGAGCGGCATGGCATCGGGAAATGGTACTCGGATGCCCAGTCGCTTGTGACCGACCCTGAAGTGAATGCTGTTTACATCGCCACTCCCCCATCTTCTCATGCGACCTTTGCCGTCATGGCCATGAGAGCTGGCAAGCCTGCCTACGTGGAAAAGCCTTTGGCGGCCAGCTACGAGGAATGTCTGAGAGTGAACCGCATCAGCGAACTGACAGGAGTACCCTGTTTCGTGGCTTTCTACCGACGGTACCTCCCCTATTTCGAACGAGTGAGTCAGATTGTGCAGGGAGGTGACATCGGGAAGATTCTGACAGTGCAGATACGATTCGCTGTGCCCCCGCGCGAACTGGACTACAAAAGCGGAGTGGAACTCCCTTGGCGACTCCAACCAGAAGTGGCAGGTGGCGGCGGTTATTTCTATGATTTGGCATCCCACCAGATTGACCTGCTCCAATATTGGTTTGGTCCCATCATCGAGGCTGAAGGTTATGGCCAGAACATGGCGGGACTTTACAAGGTGGAGGACACGTTCAACGCTTGTTTCCGCTTTGCCAACAAACTGACAGGCAGCGGTTCGTGGTGCTTCGTGGCGCATGAGTCGGCCAGAAGAGACCGCATCTCCATTGTAGGCACAAAGGGAAAGATTGTCTTCTCTGTGTTCGACTACGAACCCATCGTGCTCGATACCGAACGGGGGCAGGAGAAAATCATTGTGGAGAATCCTCCGCACGTACAAATGGGACTCATCAAGCAAGTGGTGGAGCATTTGCAAGGAAAACGTGTGTGCGACTGCGACTCGACAAGTGCAACTGCCACGAACTGGGTGATGGACAAAATCTTAGGAAAGTTTTAGGACTATAGAGAACTGACAGACAGAGGAAAGACCATGCAAGGAAGATGGATATTGTGGGCAGTATTGCTATGGCTAATGGCGTATGGCAAGAGCATGGCGCAAGTGGATTCGCTGGAGGTGAACGAGGATGATGTGGACAGTTCGAGGATGCTGGAGGAAGTGACGGTGGAACGAAAGAAGAAGCCGTTGATGACTAAGGTGGTGGATGGGGTGAACGAATTCTTTATGGGATGCGACACCACTTACGTCACTCCACAAAAATATCAGCTGACAGCTCAGGCGGAGGTGTCGTACTGGCACGACTACTACTTCATGCGGTCGTCGGTGACAGGCAACACGATGGTTATCCAGTCCGACCCTTCTGTCATCTTAGGTGGATATGTTTACTACAGCATTTTGGGCTATGGTGCAGTGTGGAACCTCAACGATTTAGGGATTCCAGCAGGAAAAACCAACGGAACTTCGCTGCGCCAGACCTTTATGATACACACGGCGAAGATTTTTGCCGAATACTATACATTCAACTCCGGTAAAGGAGCCGAAATCAGGAGCGTGTCGGGCATTAACCTGAAAGGAAAGGACAGGACTTTTCACGGGTTGGATTCCCGATGCAATGGGTTGAGTGCGGTTTATTTGTTCAACAACCGCCATTTCTCTTGGCCTGCCGCTTTTGGCGAAAATGCGGTACAGCGCAAGAGTTGTGGCAGTTGGAGCATTGGTTTTCAGTATAACCACCAGAAAACATCGTTCGACAAAGAAGCTTTGCCAGACTATCTGAAGAACGATATAGACTCCACCCTGCTGTTCACCCAAGTGAACTATAATGACTATAGCGTGAACGTGGGCTACAGCTACAATCTGGTGTTGAGACGTAATCTGCTCTTTGCGGTTTCGCTCATGCCCAGCTTGGGGTACCGTCGTTCGAACATCACCGAGGCACAGGAAGAAAAGCACTCCATCCTAAACAACATCTCCACCGATGTGAACTTGCGCATGTCATTCTTTTGGAACAACACTCGCCTGTTCAGCGGATTGATTCTGGAGGCACATACCTACTCCTACCGCAAGAATAAGTTTGGTCTGACCAACACCTACGGAACGTTGAAATATGTGTTGGGCTTCAACTTCTGGAAGAAGCCGCAATCGCTACAATAAAAGGCAATATAGACATCATACGACATCACTTTACAGGTAAACATAAGAAAACAAACAAATAAAAAAAATGAAGCATCTTTTTACAACCTTGCTCATGGCAATCGTTACACTCACCAGCCATGCAGCTACAGAATGGATTGACGTGACAGACAAGTATGTCGTCAACCCCAGATTTGAAAACAATGACCTCACGACGGGATGGGAAGGTACAGCCTTCGGCTCTTACCGCCCGTTCGAGAATGCCGAACATTACAGCAAAAATTACGACACCTATCAGACCATCAAGGGACTGACACCTGGCAAGTATCGTGTCAGCCTCAGTGCCTTCTACCGCATGGGAACTGCCCAGAACGACTACGACACCTACAAGTCGGGTAACTATAGCAGTAGTCAAAACGCCAAACTCTATGCCAAATCTTCTGAAGGAGAAAAGACCGTCGGCATTGTTCCCGCATCATCAGCTGCCCTTGATGCCCCACTCGGTGGCGAGAGTACTGAGGTGACCGACAACTCTGGATGGTGGTGGTGGGCGACCTACTACATCCCCAACAACATGGAGGCCGCTTACTACTGGTTTGAAGCAGGCAAATACCAAAACACATTGGAATGTACTGTGGGCGAAGATGGTATCCTGACTATCGGTATCAAGAAGGAAAAGAAGATTTCGGAAGACTGGACTTGTCTTGACAACTGGAAATTGGAGTTCGAGGGAGAAATAACAGGCCTCATCATGCCAGAAGAGGAAGTTTCTATGGTTCTGCATGAGATACGTACCCTCACCGTGAAGGCACTCCCCTTCAACTCTGATTACACGAACCTCACATGGAAATCTTCGGACACGAAGGTGGCCACCGTCGATGCCAATGGAAACGTGAGTGCCGTAGGGACAGGAGTCTGCACCATCACGGCAACATCAAAGAAAAACACGACCATCAAGGCTCAATGCGAGGTAACCGTGACGGATGGCGAAATAGCCGATGCCTTTATCATCAACGAAATCATGTCTGCCAACGTGGATGTCTATCTCGACCCCTCATTCAACTACGGCAGTTGGGTGGAACTCTACAACCCGACCGACAGGAACATCACGCTCGGCGGACTCTACGTGACCGACGACCCCAAGAATCTGAAGAAGCACAGACTCATTGACAGCTATGGAACTATGCCTGCCCACGGTTTTGCCATCCTCAACTTCGACCACTACGAGGTGTGGACAAAGGCATCCTATCGTCAGATAGACGACAACTTGGATTGCGACGGCGGCACCATTATCATCTCCGACGGTCAAAAAATCATCGCACGACAGGACTATCCCGAAGCCATTTCACGTACCTCATACGCCCGCACGACGGATGGCGGTGCTGAATGGGGCATCACGGGACAACCCTCGCCAGGCTACTCCAACGAGACCAATGGCGGATTTGCAACCACCCAACTTCCTGCCCCTGTGGTGGACAAGAATAGCCAGCTCTACACGGGTTCCATGCAGGTGTGTGTCAACATCCCCGCAGGTGCCACCTTGCGCTACACCACCGACGGCACGACCCCGACGCTGGAGAATGGAGAGACTTCCAATACTGGTCTTTTCACCGTCAAGTATGATTCCAACAGCTGGTACAACAATTACTGTTTCCGATTCCGCCTCTTCCAGGACGGCTACCTCCCTTCACGAGTTGTCACGCGTACATATATATATAATGAAGGTAATTATCCCTTCCCCATCATATCTCTTGTCACAGACGAAGAAATGAGCATCTACAGCAGCGAAACTGGTTTGTTCCAGCAAGGCCCTAACGGTCGTCCTGGCAACGGGCAGACTAACCCATGCAACTGGAACATGGATTGGGATCGTCCTGTCTCGTTCGAATTCATCACGACCGACAACGAGTGCATTGTCTCTCAAGAGTGCGACATGTCCACTTGTGGCGGGTGGAGCCGTGCATGGAACCCACACGCCTTCAAGCTCAAAGCGAAGAAAACCTACGACTTCGAAAACACATTCAATGCCCAGTTCTTCCCTGTGAAGCCCTTCATCAAGAGCAAAACCCTACAAATCCGCAACGGTGGCAACGACAACAACTGCCGCATCAAAGACGGTTCCATCCAGCAGATTGTGGCTCGAAGCGGACTCAATGTGGACTATCAGGAGTGGCAACCCGTCCATGTGTTCATCAACGGAGAGCACTACGACGTGCTGAATATGCGTGAGCCCAACAACAAAGATTATGCTTATTCCAACTACGGCATCGACACCGACGAGATGGATCAGTTCGAAATCTCTCCCGACTCTGGCTACGTGCAGATGCGCGGCACCGACGAAAGTTTCCTCCGCTTGGTGGAACTCAGCGAGAATGCCACCGACGAGGACACCTACGAGGAAATCAAGAAGCTGCTTGACATCGACGAATACATCAACTATATGGCTGTAGAACTCTACACGGGCAACTGGGACTGGCCGCAAAATAACGTGAAAGGCTTCCGAGACGTGAACGACGGCAAGTTCCACTTCGTCCTCTTCGACCTTGATGGTGCCTTGTCCACCAACTCGCCGTTCAGCACCTTCTTCGGCAAGGAAAACTACACTTTCGACACCCTGCACGGCTTCGACCACTCCCTCAACAAGAGCGTGGAAGGCCAGCGACGCAAACTACAAATCAAGTTTGTCACCCTCTTCAAGAACTTATTACAGAACGACACCTTCCGCAAGCAGTTCATCGACACCTTCTGCATCGTGGGCGGCTCCATCTTCCAGCCAGAGAAGGTGAAGGCCATCGTGACCGAGATGCGTGACTATCTGGCTACAGGCAACTGGGTGAACCCATCTAATACCGCCAACAACATCATCAACAGCTTCAACGCATCATACAACGGCACCCTCGTCAATGCACTCAAGAGCAACACCTACATGAAGCTATCAGGAGTCACCCGACAACTGGCCAACATCTCCTCCAACACGCCACAAGCAAAAATCTTGCTGAACGACATCGAACTGCCCTACACCCAATTCAGCGGTTACCTTTTCTCTCCCGTCACACTCAAGGCCGAGGCACCAGCAGGTTACCGTTTCGCAGGATGGACCAGCACGGGCAGCACCTCCTCGAAGACCATCTTCAGCGAAGGCACATCGTGGAGATACTACGACAAAGGCTCCCTCGACGGTTCCAACTGGTATGACTCGTCATATAGCGTGACAAGCTGGGGTTCGGGCAGCGCCCCCATCGGCTACGGAAAGAACCAAGCCACGACTACTGCCTCCAACCTGCCTTGTTACTATTTCCGCAGAACCTTCGCGCTGACCTCCGAACCCAGAGAGACCGATGAATTTGTGCTCGACTTCACCATCGACGACGGTATGGTTGTCTATATCAACGGTGTGGAAGCAGGACGCTACAACATGCCATCGGGCAATGTCACCTACAACACCGCTGCATCGTCCTACGCACCCAACAATCCTGACACAGGCAGCATGACCTTCAAAGGTTCTCTCTTCAAGCGTGGTAGCAACGTGATTGCCGTTGAGGTACACAACAACCAGACCTCTTCCACCGACATCCTCTGGGATGCCTCCCTCACCCTCTTGGCACAAGATGCCGCAGACATGGAATTTGTCTCCACCGAACAGGAATACACCCTGCCGACATCGGGTACACAGAAGCTCATCGCCGTCTTCGAAGCCTTGCCCGAGGAAGACATGATAGCTCAAGGCATCACCCCCGTCCGCATCAACGAAGTAAGTGCAGCCAACTCCATCTACGTGAACGACTACTTCAAGAAGGACGACTGGGTGGAGCTGTACAACACCACCGACAAGGACATCGACATCGCCGGTATGTATGTGTCAGACAATCCTGAGAAGCCACAGAAATACCAGATTCCGACCGACGAGGTGACACTCAACACCATCATCCCGGCACACGGCTACAAAATCCTCTGGTGCGACAAGCGGGACAACCTCGGTGCCGACATCCACCTCCCCTTCAAACTGGCAGCTGAAGGCGACGACCTGTCCATCTCCACCGACACCTACGCCGACACGCTCCACTATGCAGCACATCTCGGCATACAGACCTTCGGACGCTACCCTGATGGCGGCAACAACACCTACGTGATGAACACGCCCACCATCGGCAAAGCCAACCTGCTCAACTCCATCGACACACTCTATGTTGACCCCAACAAGGACAAGCCAGAACCCGATGCTATCCCCTCTTACACGAAGGAAGGCGGCATAACCATCGCTTACGTGGGCAATACCGTCAACATCAAGAGCGAGGATGAGCCGATTAGCCACATCGCCCTCTACAACACCTCAGGCATGAAAGTCAACGCGACACCCATCATGCGCACAGGACAGCAATTCGCGTCGATACCCGTCGCTACCCTCCCCCGAGGCATCTATATCGTGACCGCTTCCACCATATCGGGAGACGAATACAGAATAAAATTCATCATAAAGTGAACAAACCGCATTTTTTTCAATAAAAAACTTGCAATGTGAAAATAAAGTCGTAATTTTGTGCCCGATATCACATTGACGCAAGTCAATACACTAAACGAGCACAAGACACATAGTAATAACAAAAACAAAGACTAACTACATGAAAGAGACCATTCTCGTAACCGGCGGCACAGGCTTCATCGGTTCACACACCACAGTAGAGCTGCAACAAGCAGGCTACGATGTCGTCATCATCGACAACCTATCTAACTCCAACGCTAACGTCGTGGACGGCATCGAAAAGATTACAGGCATCCGTCCTGCCTTCGAGCAAGTTGACCTCAACGACTTTGCCGCCACCGAAGCGGTCTTCCAGAAATACCCCATCAAAGGGTGCATCCACTTTGCAGCATCCAAAGCCGTAGGTGAATCCGTGGAGAAACCGCTCTTGTACTACCGCAACAACCTCAACTCTCTCATGAACGTGCTCGAACTCATGGTCAAGTACGGAGGCAAAGGCATCATCTTCTCATCCTCTTGCACCGTTTACGGACAGCCAACCCCCGAAAACCTGCCCGTTACCGAGCAAGCTCCCATCCAGAAGGCACTCTCGCCCTACGGAAATACCAAGCAGATTAACGAAGAAATCATACAAGACTACATCCACTCGGGTGCACCCATCAAGTCGGTCATCCTGCGCTACTTCAACCCCATCGGCGCACACCCGTCTGCCAACATCGGCGAATTGCCCAACGGCGTACCGATGAACCTCATTCCGTTCGTCACACAGACCGCCATCGGCATCCGCAAACAACTCAAAGTGTTCGGTAACGACTACAACACCCCCGACCACACCTGCATCCGCGACTACATCTACGTAGTTGACCTTGCTAAGGCACACGTTAAGGCCATGCAGCGAGTGCTCGAAGAAGAGACCGACCCTGTGGAAGTGTTCAACATTGGAACAGGTCACGGCTACTCCACCCTCGAAATCGTCGAAGGTTTCGAACGCGCCACAGGCGTAAAACTCCCTTGGGAATACGCACCCCGTCGTGAAGGCGACATCGAGGCCATCTGGGGCAACGTCGATAAAGCCAACAAAGTGCTCGGTTGGAAAGCCGACACACCGCTCGACGACATCCTCCGTTCCGCTTGGAAATGGCAAGAAAAGCTCCGTGCTGACGGAGTTCAGTAAGATAATAAGAATAACGGTTCTGGTCGTGCAACCAGATTCGTTTGTCGTGTTTTATTTTGTGTTTGTGTTGTGGCTATTCTTTTTCGTGAGAAAGGGGGTAGCCCTTTTTTTGTGTCCTACCATCATGGTTATTCCATACTGGACACACACCAACATAAAATAAAAGAGCCACACACGTGCAGCTCTCTATAAACATGGGCAGTATCAATAAAGCCTTACCCCTCTCGCGGGAAACTTACCAAGATAGCCAAAACTTATGCTTTAACACAACAAAGTGTGGCGCTATTTCTTGAATCCTCCAGACTTTTTTGAGGAAAAATGAGAAAAAAACGCTCTTTAATTTTGTATCGTCTGTTCTTAATCGTAACTTTGTCGGAGAAAGAGCAGAAAATGCGGCAAGATTAGCAAACAAATAAAAAACTAACGTATCCCATGAGCGAGAAAGCAGAAGAACCCATGTTTGTCTATCGAACAATGCCCACAAGAGGTAATTTACGAAACATCATCCTGGACAGCATTGAGCACGAGACAGATATGCGTGTCCTGCAACGCCTGTATGTTTTCATTGAGCAACTCAAAAGTGAAAAAACCACAACACACAAGAAAATCGTCGAAGGCCCACGCATCAAGGCATTATCAGATGTGCCCCAGACAGAAGAGGACTTCGACTACAAGGATGAATTCGTGGCGACAACTGGAAACAAATATGTATGATGATGGCAACAAAGGTATTTCTTGATGCAAATGTGCTGATTGACGTGGTTCAAAACCGCGCAGACTTTGTGGAAAGCTCATCGAAAGTGCTACAGATGGGATTAGATGGAGATTGTGAATTGTGGGCAAGCGACATCACGATGGTCACCGTTTCTTTCTATGCCAAGAAGAACCGCACCACAGAACAACTCTATGAGGTGATGAAAGAGCTTCGTTCCATGATTCACGTCGCCTCCACAGGTGCTGCAGCCATAGATTGGGCACTGCAACAAGGCTTTCATGATTTTGAAGATGCCGTACAGTACTACGCTGCCTCCCATTGTGGTACAACCCACATCATTACTCGCAACGAAAGGGATTACCCCTATTCTGAGATACCCGTCGTTCCCCCATTGGAGTTTCTGAGGCTAAACAATGCCGAATGAGATAAAGCAGGAGAACTGGATAGATAGATAGCTCATCATATTGTTGAACAATACCCCCTCATGCTTATGGAATAAGCAAGAGGGGGAAGATAAAGATGACCCGTGCAACGAAAAAGTTTATTACTGTCATTTTATCGGGCGGATGATGTCGTAACGATCATCCTCCAAAATGTCGTTCACGTGGAGGTCTGAGATAGTCTGATTTGAAAAGATGAACGTCACGGGAAGTTCAGACGATGCGTCAAGGACATTAATGCCAAGTTTATCCTGAACATTGTCTTTCGCTGGTTGTCTGCATCCCCATGCGCGATAATTACGGCTATTGGGCGAGAAGAGATATGCAGCCATCGTCTGCTTAGGTGTGGTAGCTCCCCATGAGACAGCATTATTATCTAACGTCAACACATAGAATTCTGGCTTTGAGGCGAATTGTTCCCTGCCGAGGTTCTTAAGCGACTCTGGCAGCGTAATTCCTAATGCGTCATATGCCTTGAGAATGTTGCATATGTCGGTACACATTCCTTCATAATAGTCTATGCGACTACCATCGTGAATACTACCGTCTTTAAATGTTTTAAAATCTTGAATATGCTTTAGTACACCAGAATCTCCGCTGATGGCTTTGCTCCCGTATTTCAATTCAATGATGGCGACACGATGAGGTGCCTCTTTTGAAACGGCAATAACGTCCATACGTGAGGCCATACACGAATCTTTTTCTGCCTGATTATTGAAAGAACGAGCCCATTCAACATCGACACAGAACCACTTGGATAGAGGGCTTGCGTTGTTTTGCATAACAAGCATTTGCTGTGCAACTTTCTCCATTGTGGTGGTCTTCTTATTCTCTACCAAGTGTTTGATAGCTTCATATCTGTCTGTAATGTATAGTTCTATTTCGTTTCCCGTCAGAACCACATTGCCCTTCTCGTTGCGTCTGAGGAAGTATGGATGGATGCCGCATGAGATGCTGTCGCCTGCAAGACGTACTTCTGCAATGTTGTTCAGTCGATAGTAAACATTCAGGTAGTTATTGCGAACACCGATTAGCAATTCGTCTGGATGCTGAAGATAGAGTGCATAGACAGGACTATGTTTGAAAGCATCAATCAATGCAGCAGAAACTCCTCGATTGAGTGTCTTTGACAAGTATCTGTCTGGCACATCTGTAGATACCCCTTTAGGTTGCTCTGTGCCAAATAAATACCTTTCATACAGATAGTCAATCCATTTCTGTTGTTTCTCCACGCAGAATCTACTTTCCGACGCAGAATGTAAAATCTGCAAATATAAGTCGTTGATAATCAGCGTATATGCCTCCAATCAAGGGGGGTAGATACTATGCGGAGGGACGGAGGAGGGACGGAAAATATACAAAAATCTGCAAATATGGCTGCCGTCAAAAATAGAAAATGCAAAGAACTGCAAAAACGTTTTTCCAGTTTTTTGCATATTCACATTTGTTAACGCGGATTTTTGCAGATTCTTGCAATCGCTAAGAAGCGAGTGAAGTGCGACTTGCAATTTCAGTCCCTTTAGGTACATTTATCTTTGCAGTTCTTTGTATATCTTTGTAATCTGACGAAAATTCGGAGTTAATTTTAACTCAAAATCGGGTTGTTAAAAAGTGTTGCTCCTCATTTGTCTTAGCCCTATAATGTGTCATTCCTTTTCTTCTAATCTTTGATCCAGACCATTCGGCATGACATTAATAGTAGTCGGAAGATAAAAGGTTTAGTTTAGGCTATAGATATATAATATGGGATTAAACTAAACTGGCTATTGCTGCGCTAAAAAACTAATACCGCAATCTTTCTCTTTTGGACGGCACACAAATCAAATGCTATACGGAATCGTGAAACTCATAATAACATTCTACAGAGCATCATGTAGATAACAATTAACCCCTTATCTACATGATGCTCTTTTCTTTACTCTGTTGTATATTCAAACCAATCAAAATCTGCAGATCCGGCTTCACCCTGGGCAAACAAGCCAAGCATCACGCCTGTGAACCCGCCTATCACCTCGGTGGATAGGTAGCGGTAGTCCATCTTGCTGAGTGTGGTGAATGAATTGCCATCGGCGGAAACTTGCATGTAGTAATAGTCCTTGTCGGAA
>CADCDP010000030.1 GCA_902800305.1 uncultured Bacteroidales bacterium | reverse complement strand
CCAAGTTCCAATCGTAAGCTTCGATAGTACAATCGTAAGCTTCGATAGTAAAATCGCAACCTTCGATAGTACAATCGAAGGTTGCGATTGGTTTTAGTATGCCCGTTGACCCAGAGGGGGCAGTGGCGTAGAGTCACAGGTGGCAACGTAGAGGGGTCAAAAGTGGGTTTCCGCACAGGGGCAAGAATGCTGTCCGCAAAAAGCCCCAAACAAGTGCGGCAAGCCTACTGCACAGCTATCTTACGCCCACCATGGATATACACCCCACGCTGGCTGGGCTTCCCACTCAGCTTGCGACCATCCAGCATGTACCACGCATTGCTGGAATCCGTGAAATTCGTGTAATTCGTTGTTGAAAGAATCCCCGTCGCCTCGTCCTCGTCGTCGAAGTTGAGAACGAACTGGCGTACGGCGTGAGCACCACCGCTGACATCCACATGGAAGTACGCGCGGCAAGCGCCCAGCGTGAAGTCATCGTTGCTTGGCCAGTAGAGCGTGTTCGCCGCACCGAGGTACAGGTTGTCATGAGCGTCACTATAAATGGGGGCATAGCTGTAAGTGCCAACGAACTGCACCTTCCCGTCCGAACTTGGAACGCTGCCCGCCTCCGTGCTGCTCACAGTCACGCCGCTAAACACAGGGTTGGTCACGTTTTCTCCCGTCGTCCACTTCACAATGAACGGCGTGCCAGCGGCGATGGTGCTGCCCTCGTCCACGCTCGTGAAGTTGAGCGTCAGCACACCCGTCGAAGCAACAAAGCCCGATGTCGAGCCGTCGAACGTCATGGCCGTGGCACCCTCCATCACGTCGCTGCCCACAGTCACGTCAAACGGCAAACACAGCGTGTTCCAGCCACCGTCCTTGTAGAGCGTGCGGCCAGCAAGCTGCATGGGGTACTTGCATGGTCCCCAGCCCAGGTCGAGCGGGGTGCCGTTGATGCCGGCGGTGGCGAGGCGAGCGAGCAGGCCGAGGGCAACGCTGTTGTTGGCGTTGTCGCGCAGGGTGGGCACCGCACCGTTATTGTCGGTGAGGTCGCCAGGATCTTCGCCGGCGACGAGAGTGATGTTGCCGATGCCTACGTTGGTGGCGTTAGCCGTACCTGCTACGGTGCAGGCTTGATAGTAGTTGTTCTCAAATGTGCCATCGTTGTTCCTGCCGCAGATGGCACCGTGGTCATAGTCCCGGACGGTGGTCACGATGGATCCGATAGCGAGGTTGCGGCGCAAGGTGCCTTTATAGTTCCAGCCCACGACGCCGCCAAAGTAGGTGAACTCATTACCAACGGGGTTGCCGGAAATCTTGGCTGCACTGGTGCAGTCGCTGACTTTACAGCCTATGTAGTTGTAGCCCACGATGCCGCCGTGGGTGTCGGTCGTCTCCCGGGTGGCGTGGATGATGACGGTGGATGTGGCATGGCAGTCGCTGACGGTGGATGGGATATAGCCGCGGCCGTCGCCGACGGTGGGTTCCACATCGCCCCCGCTCTCACGGTAGCGGATGTCACCGCCGTTGTTGCCCACGATGCCGCCGGCGAAATCTCCGGCGGTGATGCGGGTGTCGGTGAGGGTGATGCCCCGTATGTCGGCACCAGCAGTCACGCCGAAGAGGCCTTGATGCCTATCCCCGTAGGCGCGATTTTGGTCGTAGCTGTTGTCTCTCTGATAGATGCGGATGCCGCTGACGGTGTGGCCCTGGCCATCGAAGTGGCCATTGAAGGTGTAGTAGTGGCCGGTGACATTGCCCGTCTGGTAGAAGCGGCCGATGGAGGTGTAGTTGTTCTCTTGGCTCGTGGTTTCGTTCCAAGCAGAAGTGTAGCTGTAGGTGATGTCGGCTCCGAGCTTGAAGTACTTGCCCTCGTACTTGCCCCTCCAAGTGCCTGTTTGACCGTCCTCGCTATTGACGCGCTGTGCCAGCATGTCGAGCTGATCCTTATTATAAATCATGTAGGGGTCGTCTTTGGTGCCTGCGTTCACGGTAGCCCAGTCAATGGCGACTAAGTTTTGGGTACTGAGATTGACGGTCACGTCGGCATCGGGCATGACGAGCGTGTAGGGGTTGTCCGAGCCGCTGAGCTGGCCTTCGCTGACGGCATAGCCGCTGAATTGATAGCCCGCCAGCGGAGTATTGTCGAGCGTCAGTTTCACGGCGTCGCCGCTGCCGTAGTAGATTTGGTCGCCGAAAGCGAGTCCGCCGCCGCTGTAGGAGGTGATGCCGCTGACGTCGTACACGGTCTGGTTGCCGGTGAGGGCGATGGCCTGGACGGTGACGTGATCGTCCCCCGTGACGGTGCGCGAGGCCTTGCCCTGGGCGTCGCCGAGGGTCTGGGTGTAGTAGATGCCGGTGTCGTTGGTGCCGGGCGTCCAGTTGCGGGCGAAGGTGGCTCCGTCGGTGACGGCGTTGGCGTCGGACTGCGGAGCGTAGAGGCTGTTGGTGATGGTGAGCGTGCTGCCGTTGTTATAGCCCACGAAGCCGGCGCAGAGGGTGGTGGGGGTGGAGCCGGTGCTGACTATCTTGCCGTCGAACACGCAACCGCGAATGGTGACTGTGCCGCTACCTGGACGGCCTACGATGCCTCCGTGTGTGCCGTCGCCCTCGACTTGACTTTTGATGACGGTGCTGACAAGGCAGTTCTCAATGTTAACCACACCCCAGCAACCGCCTACAAGACCACTGCCAAATTTGCGAGAGCTCTCGACGGTGCCAGTCACCTTCAGGTTGCGGATGGCGGCGGGGGTGTCGTTCGCGTCGCTGGGGTTGGCCTTGGTAGTGGCTACGTAGCTGAACGGGGCGGTGTAGTCATGGCTGTTGTCGGCGCTGAGGTTGATGTAGAGCGTATTGCCACCGCCGTCGAAGGTGCCGGTGAAGTCGTGCTGACTGCTGCCCGCCATGCGAGTGACGGGGTTATCTGCCGAGCCGACATTTCCTTCCAGCTTCACCGTCTTGCCAGTGAAGTAGCCCTTCGCATAGTCTTTCAGTATGTCGCAGAAGATGTTCCAGCCCGTGACGGTCCTGATAGTGTACGAGCCGTCGCCGTTGTCAACGAAGTGCGCGGGGTCGGGGATGCAGGAAAGCGTCACGGCGGGATGATTCGTCCCCACACCGATGATGCTTGTGAGGTCGGCCTTGCCGTCGGTGGCGGAGACTGGCTCGCTGTTCACGGTCAGCAGGCAGTTTTCGGGCACGGTGATATAGACCTTGGTCGCCGACGGGCTACCGGCAAAGCATCCTGCCGCGATGCTGGTCAGACTGCGGGGGAAGGTGACTGTGCCCTCGAAGTTATTGAAAGCCGACGACACAGTCGTAAGGCTGGTGTAGGCACTCATATCGATAGTTGCTTTAACATAGTCAAACGCACCATGCCCTATGCTGGTGAGTCCAGCGGGAAGACTGAGGCTCGTCAGATGCTGGCAGTTGCGGAATGTATATGCCCCGATATGGGTCACGCCGCTCCCGAAGGTGGCCGAGGTAATCTGTTCGTAGTATTCTGCCCATGGCACGTCGCTCGGCTCGTCGTAGTCGGTCATGGCACCGGCGCCGCTGATGGTGAGCTTCTCGTATTTGCCGTTCTGGTCCTCGTCATACAGGGCGTAGGTGACACCGGTGCCGCACGAGCCTTTTATGTCGGTGTAGAGGATGAGGAATTGCTTCGTCAGGGTTCCCGTGTAGTCGCCCTTTCCGGTGGCGGTCAGCGTGGCGGTGCCCCCATTCACGTTGTCGGTGTAGCTCACGGTGTAGTCGGTCTCAGCTTCGAGCACCCTGCCTTCCACAGTGAGCGTGATGTCGGGCACGATGGCGCTGCCCGTGTAGGCCTGGTTGGGGATGTCGGCAATGGTGCCGGTAGCGATGTTAATCAGTGGCGAGTCGCTCAGCGTGGTTGTGATGGTGATGTCGGCGTTGCCCATGGTGAGCACACCTTTGTGGCTGACCTCTGCACCAGTGTTGGCGGGCGAAATGGTGAATATGGGGCGGTTGCCGTGAGGGTTGTCGCCGGTATAGCTCAGCTGCGCGGTAGCTCCCTGGCAGTAGTAGTGGCTGCCCTGAGTGTTGAAGCCTCCCGTGGGGGCAGGGTCGGGCAGTCCGACATTGGTTTCGAGGGTCACCTTGTAGGCGCGGCTGACGTCGCCGTTGGTGCTGTCAAATCTTTTACTGATGCCGGTGGAGGCGTTGCCCGTGCCTTTGTAGAAATAGCAGTTGGTGACACGGGTGCTGAGACATGTTTCGCCGATGAGGGCACCGATGTATTTTGTGCCGAAGTTGCCCGTGGCGTTGAGAGTGGGACTGACGACGAGGCAGTTCTCGACGGTGGCTCCTTCAGTGTAGCCGATGAGTGCGCCGACACTGATATCATTATTTTCATTCCATGCGTTGGTGACGTTGGGACTAACGAGGATGACGTTCCTGACAGTGCCCCCCACGACGGCATCGAAAAAGCCGGTGTTATTATCATTGCCCGCGTTGATGTAAAGGCCGCTGACGGTGTGGTTGCCGCCATCGTAGGTGCCCTTGAAGTGTCTTTGATAGCCTATCGGCGTGAAGGGGTTGCTGCTGCCGCCAAGGTCGATGTCGGCGGTCTGCTTGAAGCGCTTGCCCTCCGCCCTGTTGTATTGGGCATAGCTGGCAAGGGCGCGGAGTTCTTCATTTGAGCTTACCTTGTAGAACCAGCCGTTTTCATCCTTCTCCACCTTGAAGTCACGGCCACCCATCGTCTCGGTGCTTTTCACGACATAACTGATTTGCTGCGAGCCAATATGACTGCCTGTTCCCGTAACGGTGATGGTGTATGTGCCGTCGGTCTTGCCGTCGCCGCTCCATGCCACGGTGTAAGCTGTGTTCATCGCCAGCACCCTGCCGTCGGCTGCGGTCACGACAGGCTCCGGCTTAATTTCTTGACCTGTGTTGTAGTAATACTCAGCCACACCACTGATAGTGGCAATGACGATATGATTTACGTTCATAATGGGAACGACCTTGTTGTTGCTGACCTCCCAGCCGGAGCCGAGCTGCGCTTGGAGGGAGCTGCCAGTGTTGTTGGTCTGCTGTCCCTGCACGTCGCCGTATGCCGTCTTGTAGTAGCAATTGGTCAGCGTCGAGCCGCCGTTGCGGTTGAATGTCGCGCTGCCGTTGGTCTCTTTCAGGCTCAGCGTGCCGTTCTGGAAGCAGTTGGTGAACACGAGCGTAGCGTTGCGCCATCCCACAAAGCCGCCGCAGTTGGTGGTGTTACCGCCGGTGATGCTGCCGTCGAAGAGGCTGTTGGTGATACGGAGCGAACCTGTTTCCAGGACAGCCACGAGGCCGCCGTGGGTGCCGTCGCCATCGACAGACGATGTGATGGCCACGTTGCTCCAGCAGTTCTGGATGATGCAGTCGCCGTAGGTGTGGGCGGCGATGCCAGCAGCATACTTGTAGCCAGTCGTGATGGTGCCCGCCACTTTGAGCGTGTTGATGGTCGCCCCCTCGATGAAGAGGAACGGGGCGCAGTCGTTGGCTGTCGCCGTGTAGTTGACGGTCAGCGTGTGCCCTGCGCCGACGAACGTGCCCTTGAAACTGTAGTCGCTCGTGCCCGCCATCGTCGTGATGCCGTCGATGTCGGCAGTCAGCTTTATGTACACGCCGCTTGCCCAGTATCTGTCGGCGTAGTCGGCATTGGTAAACAGCGTCCAGTCGGCGCTGCTGCCGATGAGGAAAGGATTGTATGCGGTGCCGTTGCCCGACAACGTTTCAAAGACGTTGAACGTGACGCTCTTCGAACCGTAGTAGCCGTTGATGCCGTTGATGGTCAGGCTGTAGTTGCCCACGGTGTTGGCGCTGGTCACTACGACACCGTCTCTCTTGATGGTGACGGTGTAGTGTGTGCCGAGGGTGAGCGTAGTGCCGGCGGCACTCGTCACGACAGGCGTGATGCCGGTGGCCGAGCCGAAATATCTCGAATTGACACCGCTGATAGAAGCAATGGCGAGATTCTCTACATCCATGATGGGAACAACCTTGTCACCGCTGACCTCCCATTCGGAACCGAGCTTCGCTCTGAGCGTTTCGCCCGTGGCGTTGGTCTGCTCTCCCTGCGCAGTGCCGTATGCCGTCCTATAGTAGCAGTTGGTCAGCGGAGAACTACCGTTGCGGCTGAATGTCGCGCTGCCGTTGGAGTTCTTCAGGTTCAGCGTGCCGTTCTGGAAGCAGTTGGTGAACGTGAGCGTAGCGTTGCGCCATCCCACGAAGCCGCCGCAGTTGTCGGTGTTGGTGCTGGTGATGCTGCCTTCGAAGAGACTGTTGGTGATGCTGAGCGAACCTGTTTCCGGGACAGCCACGAGGCCGCCGTGGGTGCCGTCACCATCTCTTGTCGATGTGATGGCCACGCTGCTCCAGCAGTTCTGGATGGTGCAGTTGCCATAGCTGTGGGCGACGATGCCGGCGGCACACTTGTAGCCGGTTGACATGGTGCCCGCCACTTTGAGGCACTTGATGGTGGCTCCCTCGATGTAGAGGAACGGAGCGCAGTTTTCGCCTGTCGCCGTGTAGTTGACGGTCAGCGTGTGCGCGTCGCCGATGAACGTGCCCTTGAACTTGTTCGTGCTCGTGCCCGCCATCGTCGTGATGCCGCTGATGTCGGCAGTAAGCTTCACAATCTTGTTCTCATACGTCGTGCCGCTGTTCACGGCAGACGCAAACGTATCCCAGTCCGTCTTCGAGGTAATGAGATACGGGCTGGCAACGGTGCCGCTACCCGAAAGTCCGTCAGCCCACGCCGTCTGCACGGCAAAGGCCATCACAAGGGTGAGCAGCGTCATCGCTGCCCGCTCTGTTGTCGCTGCGGCCAACGTCATGGCTGCCCGCCTCACTGCGCCGCCCAGCCCCGTGGCCGTCAACGCCAAGATTTTCTTGTTGTTCTTCATTGTCTTGTGCTTGTAGTTCTATTTTGTTTCATGGGGCAAAGGTACGAATAATTCCACATATACTTTGCCATTTTTCGGAAGTTATTCGTCAAATCCTTCAAAATAAGTGCTGTACAAGCCCGAATCGTTCCAAATGTAGTGGGGATGCGTGGTAATGAACACGGTGATGGGGTGTTTCTTCTCCAGCACGGAACACCGCACGTAGGGACGGAACGCGTCGGGGTTGGGGCTGATATAGACGTGGCGCACTTCGTCCGCATAGATGGGCATGGGCTTGTCGGTAGGGCGAAGCACCTCAAAATCAGTGATGTGCTTCTTCAAACCCGTCACCAACCGATACGCCCCATTCACTATCCAGACAATGGGACGACCACCGTAACTCGGCCCATCCACACACACCGTGTGAGGGTCGTCCGATGTTTTCTTGAACAGGTTGATGTCCCAAAACTTGTGGTAAGATGTGTCACGCGCCACATTCAGCACCGTGGGCGAAGCGAGGCCTGTGGTGCGCTCGAACTGTCTGTCTTTCATCCCCAAAAAGTGATAGAAGCCCAACGAGACGTGCCCTGCATTCTTCATGGACGTGGTGGAAAGGTCGCAGTCAATGAAGCGTCCTATCCTCTCATCCCTTTGCGAACGGTCGTCCTTCCACTTCCTCCATCCGTAGTGCTGTGGCTCCAAGTCTGACGCAGGAAAATATCTCGGCGAAGGGGCGAAGAGGCGGTCAAGCATGACGAAATGGCGATGGGTCACGTTCCGCTTCCCCTGTTCCTTCCCCTTGGGAGAGACCACCACGAGGTTCCACTCGCCCTTCATGTCGGGGAAATAGAGGCCGAAACGTCCAAAATCGTCGGTCTCCATATCGCCCGAAAGCATCTTCTCCCCCTGCTGAACCAGCACTTTCAACTTTCGGTCGCCCAAGAGACTGTCTTCCGCCGAGGGTTCCTTTAGTCTGGGTTCGATATGCCCAAACAGCATCAGGTTCGTCTCGATGGGTTGCCGCATCGTATAAACCGTGTCTTGCCGCAGTCTTCTGGAACGAATCCATTCGCTCTCTGTCCGAGGGAATTGCACATTCAACGACCGCACCCCCTCCTTGGGTTCTTTTCCATCATGCCCCAAGGGTAGAAAGACGGGCACCAACCGACTGAAATACCGCTCATCACGCCAGTTGGTCATGTAGCGTGTGTAGGCACGTAACTCATAGAAACCAGAGCCATAGATGCTGTCCACCCACACGGCACCCCTCGCCCTGCCATTCGTCAGAGCCAGCTTTCGCCGCTGAATCACGCCACCATTCGGCAGCAGCAGTTCCACATAGAGCACACGGCTGTAGTCGGTGGCTCCCTCCTTCCCCTCACGGGTGACGTATGCATCGAAGTGGATGGTGTCGCCCAGGTCGCACCCCTTCGTCTTGTCGTAGTTCAGCGTCACCATCTCCCTCAGAAGCGGCTCTTGCCTAAGCGAATCCTGTGCGTAGGAAGCCATGAGGGAGAAGCCCCACCACGCCACCATCGCCATACCCAACCGTCGCATCATCTTTCTATTCATTGGTTAAAAACTTTCCTTCTGCTGTCATGCCCTCAGCCGAGATATAGAGTTGCCTTGCTGAGGAATTGTTCCAAAACTCCACGGTGGCATGTCCCTGTGCATCGGTCTTCACGTCGGGTGCCCAGAAGAGGGTGCGACGGAAGTCCTCCATCGGTGGAATCTTGCTGTAGTCGTCCATCTCGAAAGTGTCGGGCTTATCGAAAGCCTGGAAGAACGTCCTTCGCTGTCCGTCGTGCTTCCACGGAAACAGATAATGTGTATAGACGAAGATGGTCACGGGAGCCTTCCCCATCAACTCTTCCGACCACATATAGCGATTGGAGGCCATCGGTTTCTCCGAGATATACACCGACTTCACCTCATCCAAGAACAGCGGCATATCCCTCACATACGGAGCCAGCACCTCCACACCCCTCGAAAAATAGATGTCGTTCGCACCTGTCACCCCTCCGAACTGGTTGTCGATAATCCAGATAATCGGTCGGTTCTTATAGCTCAAACCATCCTTGTAGATGCGGAGCGTCTCTTCTGGGTCTTTTATCTTTGTCCCTGCAATATGCGCCTTATAAATCACCCCCTCACGTCGATTCTCCAAGTTGTCGAAGGGGTCTTCGAACTCCGTTTCCGCCATGCTCTTTCCACCTCCCGTCTGCACCTTCTCCACATTCTCATGCAGTTGCGTGGGCATATAGGCCGCCGCACCCGTCCCCTGCATCAGCGGATTCCGTCCATACAGCCATTCATACAGCGAGGGCACCACACCACCTTCGTCATAAATGCGGTCTAACTCCTTATCCACATTGTAGTAGATGTTACCCCAGTACTGGCCATGCCGTTCCGACTCCCATTCGGCACGGGCATTGTCGAACACACGCCGACGTGCCTTCACCTTCACCTCCTTCAGCACACGCTCCCGTTTCAAGAGGGGGATGTCCTCCAGACGCTCAAACACCGAGTCGGGCACATCGGCAAAGAGATTCGGGTGGAGACTCGTCAACGTGTCGGTCTCGTAGGGAGAGAGCCAACGGGGCTGGGGCGAGAAGTTTCTATCCACCAACACGCGGTAGTGCTGCTTGCGGTCGCCCCCATCCACTTTTCCCTTCTTCCCAAACCCCAGTTTGTACACCTCTGGCACGATGAACTGCAGATTCCACTCGCCCCACGCATTCGGCATGGCAAAGGCGTACCGTCCCAAGCTGTCCGTCACATATTCAGCCCACACCCATTCGCCCGTCTTGGCAAAGAGATACGTGCGCAGCCGTTCGTTCGTCACGGGCACGTCCTTATGCGCCTGTTTCAGCTCCCCCACGATGTAGAGCTTATCCTCGATGTTGTGGATGCGCTTAAACTTCTCCTTGCCAGCCATCAACTGCCACCGATACCTTCGCCATCCCTGCACCATCATCAGCAAGTCGGCAGCCACACGATGCTCGCGGTCGTCACTCTCGAAGTAGTAGTCAGGATGAGCGATGTAGCCCTTCACCTCGCTCGACAGCAGCATCCACGTCAGCACATTCCCCTCCTTCCCGTTCACCATCGTCCCCATGTCGATGGCCGACACCGACAGGTTCGCATTCGGAGCCGCCTCGATGTCCAGCTTCACCTTTCCGCACGGCACCAGATGCGCCATCGGACTTGTCACCTTCACCCTCTCTGCCGCCTCCACCTTCGGACAGATGAAGAACAGCCGTTCGGCCAACACGTGCCCATCGGCATCGAAGAGAGTCAGTTGATTCACCCCAGCAGGCAGCGTCGCCCTGTCCCATTTCAGCACCACCGCCGCATGACACATCAGCGTATCGCAATCCACGATGCGCCCGTCGTGCATCAGCGTGTAGCCCAACATCCTGTCCTGCATGGCCGTCGAAGCCGACACCGTGGCGGTCACGTCGGGGTCGTTCAGCGTGTTCACCGTCAGCGCGATGCCCTCCGTCAACGCTTCGGGCAGCTCAAACTCCTGCTGCTTGCCGTCGGCCATCGTCAATTGCAGATACTTCGGCGCATCGTCGGGCGTGATGGTGAAGTAGCCACGCCCGTCCCGATAGGTCACAGCACCCTGCACCAGCTGTTTCTCCGCATCCACTATCACGCCCTCCGCATCGAAGTAGCGTCCCTCATCGTCGTTCACGGCAAAGGCCACCTTCGCCGTCAAGTCCTCCACCAGATAGCCCCCTTCGGGATAGAAGTTCACATGCACCTTCCCATGCGGCAGTCGTTTCCGTTTCAGCGCGTCATACCGTCCCTTCCCACCCTGCTCCACCAGCAGTTCGTAGGGCACCTCGCGCAGCGTCGGCAGTCGGTAGCGATAGGAGAACTGGTCAATCTCCATCTTCGTGTAGTCGCCCTCCGTCTTGGGCTGCTTGAAGATGGGGAACACGCGTGAGAAACAGCCTGTCCCACCCCAATTCATCATGTATCGGGTGTAGGCTCTCACCTCGTAGAAGCCTGTCACATACAGGGTGTCGAGCCTGATGTCGCCCTGAGCCACACCGTTCTCGATAAAGACTTTTTGGGTCTTCACCACCTCGCCCGTGGGGTCGAGCAGTTCCACATACAGCACCGAACTCATGTCGGTGGGTTTCCCTGTGTCGGTGCTGACCACATAGCCCTTGAACCACATCGTCTCTCCCTTGAAGTAACCCGTGTTGTCGAAGTGGAGATACACTTTTTCCTGCGGAACGTGATGGTTGAACAGTTGCACCCGTTGCATCAGGCGCACCAGGTTGACATATTCCGACGAACCTGTCACGACGGAGTCGGTCAGGTTGATGTTTTGGGCAAACGAGTTGACGCACAGTCCCACGAGTGCGGCACACAAAAAGCTAAAACGTTTCATAGACTTAGGTTTTGAATTTCTTTCAGTTTCACATCTTTCAGTTTTTTTCTCAAACGGCTCTTTGCCGTTCGGTAGGCCTGGGGAGATGGTATTTCCAGTATTTCCATCATCTTGTCGTCGGGCAGGTCTTCCGAATAGTAGATAAGGCACATGGCCTGTTCGCGCTTGGTCAACGAGGGACACTCCGCATTCAGCTTTGCCAGAAAGACCGCATTCTTAGGTTTCTTGGCCGCCCATGCCGCAATCAAGTTGTCCCAGAAACCAGTTCCAGAACCCTCACCTGACTCAGGCCCCTCACCTGACTCAGACCCCTCCCTCACCTCCCCAAGGGGAGGAGTAGAATCTTGGCTTTTGGGTATCTCATTGACAGAGTAACTACCCTCCCCCTCCAGGGGGAGTGAGGAGGGGGTCTGGGGGTCTGGGGGTCTGGGTTGGGTCTTCTTTCGCCTCACCCACAGCACACCACCCGTTAGCACAAGCAATCCGATACCCCACCATGTCATCCACAACATCCGATGTTCGGTTTGTGCTTGATGCTGCGGAATGAGTGTCGAACCTGCGCCGTGCGTATGTTCCCTGTCATACACCAGCGAGAAACTGTCAGGCACCTCGACCATCGTATCTATCATCACTAATTCCTCTTCCGACATCGCATCCGACTCCGCATGCAGCATCATACGGAACCGACGACGAAACTCGTACTCATCGTTGTAATTCAGGGGATTGACCAACGGAAAGCCCTCACGGTTTAAGGTCGCCACCAACGAGGATTCACGCGACAACAGGAACTCACGTACAGCGGCAAAGTCGTCGGCATTAAGCAGATGGGTGTCTTCATCGTCGAGGTAACGCTCCACGAATTTCTGGTAATAGTCAGCCTTCACGCTTCGCCCATCGAAGAGATAGACCAGCTGAATGTCTGGATGCCGATAGAAATCGTAACGGATATTCGACAATAGATTCAGTGTCGGCACCATGGTCTTCGCACTTAATCCCACAAACTCCACATACTTTCCACGGTATTGGCGTGTCAGCGAAGCGATGATGGCCTTTCCTTTCACGGAGGGGGAATCGTAAGTGGCTGTGAGTGAGAACGGAGCGCGTATCATGCGTGGTTGGCAAAAATCGTTACCTAACACACCCACTTCCTGCATGGCTTGCAGGTGGTCCTTTTTACATTTCGATTGGTAGGCCGTGATACGTCCTTCTCGGAGATTCACCGTCAGGTGGACATCATCAGACGGATGTACAAAAACAGGAATCTGCCACGTCTGTTCATCCATTTCGGAAGTAAGGAACAGCAATGCCGCCCGCTGAACTTCTGCCGTCAACGTGAATGTTCCATCTTGGTGGATATGGCAAGAGGCAAAAGGACGACTTGCTTCATCCGTCAAAACGGTCTCATCGCACAAAAATATGGATGGGTGGTCTTGTCCTGCCACATAACTTTCTAACCGCCCGTGCAGCGTAGCTTTTCCGCTTCCAAACGAACGCTGACAAGGGAACATCCCCTTGATACTTCGCTGTTCATACCTTGACGCCTCCACTTTCCCCTCTTCTGCGATGCCAAGCATGAGTACCCGTTCCCGATGCAGCTCCGATTCCACAAAATCGATTGTCCGTACATCGTCCGCTAATGGTTCAAACCACAACACAAACGTTTGTTCTCCCCGTCCGTCTAACCAATTCCGTTGATTCAATTCTATACCTAAACCACCGCGTACGCTATACACTCGTCCCTGTTCATCGCGCAGATGGCAGCATTCACGTAGTGTGAAAAAAGAGTTGTACTTTCCCTTTGCCGAAATCGTCACCAGCGTAGCCGTATCGTTCACCGTCACTCCTGTCACCTCCAACAGTGACTGGTTCGTCCAGTATGTCTTCACATTCTGCCACACCAACTGTCTCGCCACCATCTTCGTGGGTAGCAACCACAATGCTAGATATATTAATAAGGTGTAGAATGTCCGCATAAGGCACATCACTTTTTTCTTTTGACGTTGCAAAGTTAGCGACTTTTCCGAAAAGAAACAAGAGGGTGTTACAGTCAAAGAGGCGCATCCACTTGTAAATCAACCGAAAAAAGTTAGATTATTCGGTAAATTGTAACAAAGGGTGTATATGGAATCTGGGAAAATTGGGATACAGACGAAGGGGAAAACGAAAAAAATGCTTCATAAATTTTGTGGTCTGTCTGATTTGTGCTACCTTTGCAAACAGATTAAACTCATTCGTTTGACTACGTCGATTTACATTTTACATTTTACATCTATAAAGCTATGCTTGAAAAACTTTTCGGCTTTGACCCAGCCAAGCACCGTGTGAAGACGGAGCTAATGGCGGGTTTGACTTCTTTCCTCACGATGGCTTACATCTTAGCTGTCAACCCCAACATTTTCTCGGCGCTCGCCGAACAAGGTATGGACACCCCAGCAGTCTTCACCGCTACGGTGATTGCCAGTGTCGTTGGTACTTTAGTAATGGCCATATATGCAAAGATGCCGTTCGGACTTGCCCCTGGCATGGGTCTGAACGCTTTTTTTGTTTATACAATCTGCCTTACAATGGGTTACTCGTGGAAGTTTGCGCTGACAGCCATCCTGCTGGAGGGCTTCATCTTCATCATTCTGAGCGTGACGAAGGTACGAGCGATGATTGTGAATGCCATCCCTGCACAACTGAAAGCAGCTATCTCGGTGGGTATTGGCCTGTTCATCGCCTCGTTAGGCTTGAAGAACGCTAACCTCATCGTCGATAGTTCTGCCACGTTCATCACGCTGGGACACATTACGGGTGGACCTGCCTTGCTGTGCATCATCGGCATCGCCATTACCGCCACGTTGCTCATTTACAGGGTGAAGGGAGCCATGCTTATCGGCATCCTTGCCACGACGCTCATCGGCATCCCGATGGGGGAGACGCATTTGGACAGCATCGTGGGTATGCCGCCCGACGTAAGCCCGCTGGTGATGCAGTTTGAGTGGCACAACATCCTGACGTTAGACATGTTGCTGGTGGTGGTCACGTTTCTGTTCATCGATATGTTCGACACCATCGGCACGTTGATTGGCGTGATGGGTTCTGCCGGAATGATTCAGAAGGACGGTAAGATTCTGCATGTGAACGAGGCGCTGTTGGCTGATGCCATTGCCACCACAGCAGGTGCTTGTGTGGGTGCATCGACAACGACCACCTACGTGGAATCGGCAGCTGGTGTGGGTGAAGGAGGTCGCACGGGCTTGACGGCGTTTTCCATCGCCATGCTCTTCGTCGTCGCCTTGTTCTTCTCGCCGCTCTTTTTGGCCATACCGTCGGCAGCCACAAGTCCTGCACTGATTATTGTGGGCTTGATGATGTTTATGCGTGTGGTACACATCGACTTCAACTCTTACGAAGAGGGACTTCCCTGCTTCATTACGCTGTTCTCGATGGCGATGGCCAGCTCTATCAGCGACGGCATCCTGCTGGGCATCATCTCGTATGTGGCACTGAACACCATCGCACGTAAGTGGGAGAACCTAAACCCCACCATTGTGGTGCTGGCCGTGATTTTTATATTAAGGTATATTTTTATGTAGGACATATAGGGCATATAGGTTCTATATTACCGATAGTTCCTATAGAACCTATTAAAGCCCACCAATAAAATCAATGGAAACAAACCTACAACAGGGTATTTATGATGCCCGGAAATTGGGTACAGTGAAGTTCGGAATTCTTGGATTGCAGCACCTCTTCGCCATGTTTGGTGCGACCATCCTTGTGCCAGCCATTACGGGACTGAACGTGTCGGGCACCTTGCTCTTCGCTGGCATCGGCACCCTCATTTTTCACTTTATTTCAAAGTGGAAAGTTCCTGCCTTTTTAGGTAGTTCGTTCGCCTTTATCGGCGGTTATCTGTCCATCAAGCAAATTGGCATGAACAAGGGGCTGCCAGAGTATCTGTCGCTCGATTATGCTTGTATCGGCGTGTGTTGTGCGGGACTGTGCTACTTCGTCATGGCGGCACTCATTAAGTGGTTTGGCAGCGACCGTGTGCTCCGCTATTTCCCTCCCGTCGTGACAGGTCCTATGGTGATAGCCATCGGCTTGTGCCTCTCCGGGTCTGCCATCACGAATGCCAGTGAAGATTGGCCCATCTCGCTGGTGGCCATCATTGTTGTGATTGTGAGCAACATGTGGGGACGAGGTATCATGCGCATCGTGCCTATCCTGCTGGGTGTGGTGACATCGTATGGGTTGGCGGCTTCGATGGGGAAGGTGGACTTTACGGCATTTCACGAGGCTGCATGGATAGGGTTACCTGTGGCTCGCGAGAACACGATACTGGCTGTGCTTGACCGTCCCGACTACTCCCTCATCACCTCCAGCATCATCGCCATCATGCCTATTGCCTTTGCCACCATCATGGAGCATATCGGCGATATGTGCGCCATCTCGGGCACGGTGGGTAAGCCGTTCTTAGCTGACCCTGGATTGCATCGCACCCTGACGGGCGACGGTGTTGCCACGGCACTGGCTTCTCTCTTCGGTGCTCCTGCCAATACGACGTATGGCGAGAACACTGGTGTGCTGAACATCACGAAGGTGTACGACCCACGTGTCATCCGTCTGGCAGCCGTCTTCGCCATCTTGCTAAGCTTCTGCCCCAAGTTCACCAGTCTTGTGGGCATGATGCCAGCTGCCACGATTGGCGGTGTATCGCTCATCCTCTACGGCATGATTTCCGCTGTGGGTATCCGCAACATGGTGGAGGCAAGCATCGACTTTGTGCAGATGCGCAACATCATCATCGCCGCCCTCATCCTCGTCATCGCCATCGGGGTGAAGTATGGTGCCAACGACTCTGTGGCCATCGGTTCCATCCACTTCTCTGGCTTGGCATTAGCAGCCATTGTCGGCATCTTGCTGAACGCCATCCTGCCTCATCGCATGGATATAGACATCGAACAATATACGAATTAACCTATACTTAACTTATTAAGTCCTATAGGCTCTATAAGATCATAGATTCTGTAAGTTTTATCAAACAACAAAACAATGAAAAAAATCTGCTTCATGGCGATGGCTCTCATCGCCGCCATCAGCGCTAATGCACAAGACATTCAAGTACATTACGACTTCGGTCGCCACATCTACCCCGACGAGGAGGCTGGTCGTCAGAAAATCACTATCACGCTGGAACAGTTCAAGGCTGACGAGTGGGGTTCATGGTATTATTTTGTGGATGTGGACTTGAATCGCAAGTTTACCGAAGGAGCCTACACAGAGATCTCACGTGAGTTCAATCTGGGCAAGCAGTCACCCTTTGCCGCCCACATCGAGTACGACGGTGGCTTGAACCGCTTCGGCAGCTTCCAACAGTCAGGACTTATCGGTGCCGCTTGGAACGGACATTCGGATGACTTCTCGAAGACGTACTCGGTGCAGCTCATGTATAAGCAGTACTTTAAGAGCTACAACTACACTCGCTCTTACGCCAGCGTACAGCTTACCGGTGTGTGGAGCACCACCTTCGCAAACAAGGCTTGCACCTTCTCTGGCTTCATCGACTTTTGGCGAGGCGAACAGGCGAACGGTCACGGCCAGCTTGTGATTCTCAGCGAGCCACAATTCTGGTACAACCTCAACACCATCAAAGGGTTGGAGAAGACACACCTAAGCATCGGTACCGAGGTGGAGTTCAGCAACAACTTCATCTACAACACCTACAACGACAAGTCTTTCTTCATCAATCCGACGTTAGCACTCAAGTGGGCTTTCTAAGGGAAAAAGTAAAAGTGAACCGAAGGAGCAGCGAGAGCCATCCAAGCTCGCTTGGGGATGGCCGAGTCGCGTCTGAGGAAGGCGAAGCCAAAAATGAAAAATTTACTACCGCAGCAGTATGCCAACAATTAGCGTACTAATGCGGTAGCAAATTTTTCACTTTTCACTCTTCACTTTTACCTTTCATTTTCTTTCAGCCAGTCCTTCAGTTCCTGCTCATAGATGTCGGCGGGTGTCTGTAATAGCTTGGAGGGAAGGGGGTTGGGTGTTTCGGATGCCTCGGCTTCGCCACCTTCTGCTGGGGTGGGGTCTTCCATGAAGTAGTTGTAGAGGTTGACGACAAAGCCTGTGACATCGATGCCGCTGTCTGCACAGATTTCCATCACTTCCTGTAAGTCGATGCCGTACTTCGCCAGTTCGTTGCCAAGGATAAGCATCAAGCTGACGGGCGACAGGTCGGCTGGGTTGATGACTTCCTGTCCGGAACTGGCCATCAGTTCCAGCACTTTGGCTGCCACGCCCCTGACGAAGGAACGGGTGTCGATGCCCAGGGCTTCGAGCTGACGCAGGAAGGGCACTATGTCTATCTGTTGGTTGATGATGGCTGCATAGATGGGATTGAGTTGGCCATTGGTGTACATCTGAGGCCAAGCATAGATGGCGGCAAGACTCTGTATCCAATAGACGGTGGTGGCGGTGAGGTGTCCCATCTTCTTCACAAAGAAATTGGTTTGCAGGTTGGTCTTGCCAGGGATGATGCTGGGCGTGAATCCACGGGCACTGAGGAAACTGATGATGCCACGGGCTGACTGTACAGGCACATAATCGTCGTCGCGCGAGTGGTAGATGAAGAGTCGCTGGGTGGGGTCGGGCACCCAATCGGTGGCGATGCCGAACTTGTCGAAGAGCCTCAGCATCCGCTGGCATTGCTCGCTGGACAGGTCGCAATAGGGCGCAGTGAGAATCTCGTGTATCTTCTTCTCGCGTCCGATAATATCGCACACAGGCCAAGACGAATAGCTCTTCGAGTTGATGAGTTCGTCGATTTGACCAGCCAAGTAGGGTTGGAACACTTCATCATACTCGATGTCCAAGTTCTGGGTTTCTTTGGTCGATACCATCAGCAGGAGCGGCACGGCGTTGTAGGCGGTGGAGTCAATCTCGACGTACTGACGATAGCACTCGGCAAGGTCGGTGGGCGAACCGCCAGCAAAGGTCTTGTCGAAGGAAATCACATCCCGATACTCCATGTCGCGCAGCTTCTGGGTGGCCAATGCGTCGAAGCCACCGCTGGAGTAGCCCAAATTGAAGCAGAGAGGGCCATAGTCGAAGCCCCGCTCTTCGAGGATGCGACGTGCAGCCAACAAACCATCGAGGGAAGCACGGGCATTGTGGGTGCCCTGCAAGAATGCCTGTGGGAATCGCTCTGTCACGCCGAAGCCATAGAAGTCGCTCTCTACAAGGATGTAGTTGGGTTTCAAGTGGTTGCCCAAGAACAATCCCTCCAACTGTGCAAAGCCCCGTGTGGGTGCCTCATCGCGATGGAAAATGGTGTAGTGGTTGAAGAGCAAGATGCCCTCGCTACGGTGAGTGCCATCCCAGATGTCCTCGGGGATGACGATGGTGCCGCTCAGGGTGATGGGGTCGCCGAAGGGGTCGGTGGAGGGATAAACATAGTTGAGACGCACCACCGAACGCTCGGAGTTCAGTTTGATGGGGGTTCCATCCATATCCACGTCCATCTTATAGACGTCCATCTTCTCCTCATAGACCATCTCCTGCTCGTCGATGTTCACTTCTTCGAAGGTGCCTTCCATCGGGGGCAACTCCTGACCGTCCCAAGTGGTGAGGACCAATGTGCCGTCGTCGTTGAAATCGATGGAGGAAAGTTGGCTGCTGGTATAGACCTTCACCGTTCCGTCGGCCAAGGTAATCTTGACAACCTTTGCTTCCGTAGCCAAACAAGCCACAAAAGCGATGAGTGTGAATAAAATCTTTTTCATGGCTGTTTACTTTTTAACGGTTTTACGAATCTTGTCACCTTCTTTTTTTAAATAGACACCCTTGTCTTTGGGTTCACGCTGCAAGCGACGACCATCCATCGTGTACCAAACGGTCTTGGTGGTGGTCGTTTTGGTCTTGGGGGTCTTGATGCCCGTAGGACTGGTCTTACGCTTGATGATGGTCTGATCGACATTCTCATCAGCTGTGCCATCGGCATAAATCAGGGTCACTCGCTCACGGTCGAAAACAATGCGTTTCACCGTCTTTTCCGTTTCTTGTGTCTGTGCTTGGACAGACACTGTGCCACATAACATAAAAATGGTGGCACCCATCCAAAGTAACTTGTTCTTCATACGCGTCTTTAAATTAGTAATAGGTTGAGGGCAAAGTTACGTGTTTTTTTCAAAATATCCAAACTTTTTCACAATTAAACGAATCCTTTCTCAGAAAAAAAGTGTTCCTCCGCTACTTTTTGAGTCGAAAACCCTTTGTTTCTTTAGCATCAGAAGTGAGCCCTCTATTTCGTTATGACCGACACCGCCAAAACGGTGTGACTCACACCGACACCTCGGTGTGACTCAGACCGACACCTCGGTGTGACTCACACCGTTTTTGAGGTGACGAGCGCAGCACAAATGCCTTATAAACCAGTTGAACTTGTCGCCTTAGGAAAAGCATCGATAGACACCCCCTCTGTCGCTCTGAACACCTACAAGAAAAAGAAAAAAAGGAAGAAATTTGGTTATTCCCTCATTTAGTTGTACCTTTGCAACGATGAAAGAACTCATACCCTATATGATGAACGTGAGAGGCAGATTGCTTGACCTCTCGGAGCCACAAGTGATGGGCATCCTCAACGTGACGCCCGACTCATTCTATTCAGCGAGTCGGATGGAAACGGAGGAAGCCATCAGAAAGCGTGTGCGGCAAATCTTGGATGAGGGAGGCACCATGATTGATGTGGGTGCCTATTCCTCTCGGCCAGGTGCTGACGATGTGTCGGAGGAGGAAGAGATGACACGACTGAGGCGAGGCTTGAAGGTGGTGAGGGACGAGGCTCCCGATGTGGCCGTGAGTGTAGATACGTTCCGTAGCAACGTGGCACAAATGGCGGTGGAGGAACTGGGAGCCGACATCGTGAACGACATCTCTGGGGGCGAGCTGGATGAAAAGATGTTCCAGACGGTGGCAAGGATGGGGGTGCCGTACATTCTCATGCATATAAAGGGTACTCCCCAAACGATGCAGCAAGCTCCCTCATATAATGACCTGATGAAGGAGGTAATGCTTTACTTTGCGGAGAAAATCCAGCAGTTGCGCGACCTTGGCCAAAAAGACATCATCCTCGACCCTGGGTATGGCTTCGGCAAAACGCTCGACGACAACTACGAGTTGCTTCGGCACCAAGAGATGCTGCGTGTATTTGAACTGCCCCTATTGGTGGGTGTTTCGCGTAAGAGCATGATATACAAATTATTGGGTTGCACCCCCGAAGAGGCACTCAATGGCACAACTGTCCTGAACACCATTGCCTTGCAGAAAGGAACGAACATCCTCCGAGTGCATGACGTGAAAGCAGCGGTGGAAGCCGTGAAACTTATACAGAAGACCTATGTTTGAATTTGGTATAAAAGATGCAATAGACATTCTGCTGGTGGCCACACTACTCTTCTATGCGTGGCGACTGATGAAGTCGTCGGGTTCGTTGAACGTGTTCTACGGCATCCTCATGTTCATCGTCACGTGGATTGTAGTGTCGCAGATGCTGGAGATGAAGCTGTTAGGCAGCATCTTCGACAAGTTGGTCAGCGTGGGTGTCATCGCACTGATTATTCTTTTCCAAGAGGAAATTCGCCGATTCTTCCTCACCTTGGGCACACAGAGCCACTTGCGAATGATTGCCAAATACTTCCATAAGCACAAGGAGGGAGAGGACACTGAGCACCGCGACCAACAGCTGATGCGCATCGTGCTGGCTTGCGACTACATGAGCAAAAATCTGGTGGGTGCCCTCATCATCCTGGAGCGGGAAATGTCGCTCAACGACATCGTCAAGTCGGGAGAGACCATCGATGCCAACATCAGCACGGAGCTGTTGAAGAACATCTTCTTCAAAAATTCACCGCTTCACGATGGTGCGGTCATCATCAGCCATAACCGCATCATGGCTGCGGGATGTATTCTTCCCGTCAGCCACAACCTCAACATTCCCAAGGAATTAGGGCTTCGCCATCGTGCCGCCCTTGGCATCACTTCTCAAAGCGATGCCATTGCTGTCATCGTGAGCGAGGAAACGGGAGCCATCAGCGTGGCACAAGGCGGAGAGTTCCACCTGCGACTGGCCAGCAACGAATTGGAAAGCTATCTAATAAACGCAATGAGATAATGGAAATAAAAGATTTATACGAGCTGTTCTTGCAGTATCCGACGGTAACCACCGACAGCCGTGATGTGCCTGAAGGCTCGATTTTTTTTGCCCTCAAGGGTGACTCCTTCGATGGAAATGCCTACGCGAAAGCAGCCTTAGAGAAAGGAGCGGCATACGCCGTGGTGGATGAAAAGGAGTATATAGAAGATGGTAACAAGCAAATCATTGAGGTGGAAGACGTGCTCACCACCCTACAGCAATTGGCGAAGTACCACCGTGTCCACCTCGGCACCACCATCATCGGTGTGACAGGAACCAATGGTAAGACCACCACGAAGGAACTGATTGCCAAAGTGTTGAAAAAGAAGTACAACGTCCTGTACACTCAGGGGAACTTCAACAACCATATCGGTGTGCCAAAGACGCTACTGCAACTGACGAAGGAGCACCAAATCGCTGTCATCGAAATGGGAGCCAACCATCCTGGCGAAATCAAGACGTTGGTGAACATCGTCCTACCCGACTACGGCATCATCACCAATGTGGGTAAGGCACACCTGTTGGGCTTCGGCTCCTTCGAAGGAGTCATCCGCACGAAAGGGGAACTGTATGACTTCCTCCGAGAAATCAAAGGCACAGCGTTCATCAACAACAACAACCCTCACTTGAAGGGTATTAGCCAAGGTCTGGAACTCGTTAAATACGGCCAGCAAGAAGCCGATAACCTCTTGGCGAAAGGCAAATTGATTGAATGTAACCCCTTCTTGAAGTTTGAGTGGAATGGAGGGATAGTGCAGACTCATCTTATTGGCTCCTACAACCTCGACAACGCCCTTGCTGCAGCTTGTATTGGCACTTTCTTCTCCATTCCAACCGAGGACATCAACAGCGCTTTGGAAGAATATACCCCATCGAATAACCGCAGTCAGCTGACCGTGACTCAAGACAACCACCTTGTGGTGGATGCCTACAATGCCAACCCGACCAGCATGAAGGCTGCACTCGACAACTTCCAACTGATGAAGGCTGACCACAAAATGTGCATCCTCGGACAGATGGGCGAGTTGGGTGACGTAAGTACCGAAGAGCACCAGAAGGTGATTGACTTGCTGGAAGAATACGGCATCGAAACCGTTTGGCTTGTCGGCGACGAATTCACCAAGACACAGCACCCTGCCGACTATCGTCTCTTTGCCAACGTGGAAGAGGTGAAGGCTGAGATTGCGGCACACAAGCCCCAAGGCTACCTCATCCTCATCAAGGGTTCGAACAGCAACAAACTTGTGCAAACTGTAGAACTCTTATGATGTATAATAGATGTTGGCAAACAAGCCGTATGGTCTTTAAACTTTAAACTTTACAAAACTTCTTTAAACACCTACACAACATGAACATTAAACCTATCCTTGCCACAGCTCTGCTGACTGGTGTACTCAGCGCTACAGCACAAGTACAAATCAGCATTGATGCCAACCAGCGTGGGCCTCAGATTTCGCCTACCCACTATGGCATCTTCTTCGAAGACATCAACCATGCCGCCGATGGAGGTCTGTATGCAGAGCTTATCCAAAACCGCTCGTTCGAGAACGACAAGACTCAACCTGCCAACTGGCGAGCCGCCCACAACCAAGAGAGCTATGCCAGCATCGAACTGACAGCCGAAGACCCCATGAATGCCGCTCAAGGGCGGTCGCTTCGTGTCATCGTCACCAAGGCTGATGCTCAGAACCTTGCTGGCGTGACTAACGAGGGCTATTGGGGCATCAATGCCGTCAGCGGTCGCTCCTATCAACTCACTTTCTGGGCAAAAAGCGATAAGAAGTTTAAGGGTACGCTGAAAGCCCTGCTTCGTTCTGACGACAACATCCCCGTCAATTTAGGCGAGGTAGATATCCCCGTGAAACTCACCCCAAAATGGCAGAAATACACCGCCATCCTCACCGCGACTGGCAATAATCCCAAGGCGGTGTTCGACCTGCTGACTTCCACTCCTGGAGTCTTCCAACTCGACATGGTGAGCCTCATGCCTCCCACCTATAAGAACCATGGGATGCGTCCAGACCTCGCACAACTGTTGGCCGACATGAAGCCCAAGTTCATGCGCTTCCCTGGCGGTTGCTTCGTGGAGGGAAATCTCAAACCCGAAAATGCCTTCCGTTGGGAACGCACCATCGGCCCCATCGAAGAGCGTCCTGGCCACATGAACGCTAACTGGGGCTACTACACCACCGACGGCATCGGCTTCCATGAGTTCCTCCAGTTGGCTGAAGACATCGGAGCCAAACCTCTCTACGTGGTCAACGTTGGTATCTGGCATGGTGGCTACACCCCACTCGACTCGCTGAAAGACACTTGGATCAAGGAGTGCATGGATGCCCTCGAATATGCTAACGGCGACGTGACCACTCACTACGGAGCACTTCGTGCCAAGAACGGTCACCCTGAGCCTTTCAACATTGAGTATCTGGAGATTGGCAACGAGAACTACAACTTCTTCATGGATAGTAACCGCGACCAATCCATCGAGTACCCCGAGCGTTACAAGATGTTCCACGATGCCATCAAGGCCAAATACCCCAACATCAAAGCCATCGGCAACGTCGAATCATGGGGTACAGACAATCCTTCATGGCGCAACAGCTATCCCGTCGATATCGTCGATGAGCACTACTACCGCAACCCCAAGTGGTTTGCCGACCGCTTCCACAAATACGACACCTACTCGCGCAACTCCTACAAAATCTATACGGGCGAATATGCCGTGACCAGTCTGTTCGGCAAAATCGGCAACCTCAACGCCGCACTCGGCGAGGCCGTTTATATGATGGGCATGGAGAACAACTCCGACGTGGTGGTGATGAACTCCTACGCCCCCATCTTCGTCAATGAGAACAACGCGGCTTGGCAGCCCGACATGATTCGCTTCAACAGTGCCAAGGTGATGTGTACCCCTTCCTACTACGTGCAGAAACTCTTCCCCAACAACATTGGCAAACAGGTGGTGAAGACCTCGTGGACAGCCAACCTACCCGAAAAACCCATTGTGGCAGCTGAGGCCTCCCCGCTCCGCATCGGCCTCGGTACCTGGGCAACCAACGCTGTTTACAAAGACATTCAGTACCTCGTCGATGGCAAGCCCATCGACCTCACCGACCTGTCCAAGTGGGAAAACGTGCGCGGACAGTGGCGCGCCAGTGGAGGCGAAGTGGTTCAGACTTCCAACGACGAGGCCACCATGTACATTTGCCCCGACGCACGCACCGACCAGAAATACACCATCAAGGCTAAAGCCCAGAAACACAACGGCAAGGAGGGCTTCCTGCTTGTCTTTGGCTACAAAGACCCCAACAACTACAACTGGTTCAACGTGGGTGGCTGGAGCAACTCGCAAAACAACATTGAGCAAGGCAACGGAGGCGGACGCATCCAGCTTGACAGCGACATCCAATTCCAGGTGGAGAACAACCGTTGGTACGACCTTCAGGTGGATGTGGATGGCGACAGCATCACTGCCTACATCGACGGCAAGGTGAACGCCACCGGCCGCCTTCAGCACAGCATGATGCGCGGAGTCTATGCCAGCACCACCATCGACGATGCCACGAAGACGATGTACATCAAGGTGGTCAACACGGGTTATGGTCCCACCACGGGCACCATCGACCTGAAGAACGCCCAATGCGCATCGGCCACCATGGAGCGCATGACCTCGGAAAGTGGCGAAGATGAAAACACCATGGACAATCCCACCGCCATAGTACCACGTCCAGCTACCGTCAATGTACAGAACGGTGGTTCTCAACTTACTTTCGATGTACCATCCTATTCGCTCAGCATCATCAAAGCACAACTGAAATAAACAAATCTGCTGGGGGTGTTTGATGAACGCCCCCAGCAGATTTCACCTTGTCGTCAAACAAACCCGGAAAGACCACATGAAGCCACTTTTCACTTTTCATTTTTCATTTCTCACTTTATCCACGACCCTCTCCTTCTGTCTGATACTCTTTTTCTGTATCGACACAGCAGCTCAGACGCAACCACGGGCAACATCCGTCGCCACTCGTCCCATGACCGCCAACGACTCCATCCAACAGGAACTGAAGACGCGCATTAGAGCCGCCAAAGACAAAGCACGTGCCAGCCGCACCCAACTGAAAGAGGATGAACGCGAGGTAAATCGACTCACCAGAGAGTTGGAACGCGCCCGCACCCAAGCCCAAAAGGAGAAACTGGCTGCTCGGAAAGCCAAAGCTAAAGGGAAAACCTACACACAAAAAACGGTGAAGGTACAGATGGACAATCCTAAAACTGTTGCAGCCCAACGTAAAGCAACCGCAGCCGCAACAAAAGAAAAGCCTAAAGCCGAAACGACCACCAAAGACCAACAAGAAACCAAGGTGAAGGAGGAAAAAGTGAAAGAGGTGAAGGTCAAGGAAGAAAAAATCAAGGAAGAAAAGGTCAAGGAGGTGAAAGCGAAGGAGGAAAAGGTCAAGGAGATGAAGGTAAAAGAAGAAAAGTCCCAAGAGCCCAAAACCAAAACTACCGAAACCAAAGAAGAGAAAGAGCGTCGCAAAGAAGCCAAAGCCAACCAAAAAGCGAAGAATGTGAAAGTCAGTGTCAGACGGAAACGAGACATGAAAGGCGACGAAGAAGAATAAAAAAGGAGGAAGGCACACAAGTCGTATGAGTCTTTAAACTTTAAAATATAATTAGTAAACTTTATTACATAAAAACTGAAAATAGGATGAAAAAAGGATTTATGTGGATGTTGGCCTCGATGTTGTTGGCCTCCCCTGCCACGGCTCAGGAAGGCCCCACGATGGGATGGAGCTCGTGGAACACGTATGGCGTGAATATCAACGAAAACTTGATTAAGAGTCAGGCGACTGCGATGGTGACGAAGGGATTGAAGACGGTGGGGTTCGACCACATCAACATTGATGATGGCTACTTCGGCGGTCGGGACAAGGAAACAGGACAGTTGCTGATTCACAAGACTCGTTTCCCCAATGGGTTGCAGGGCGTGGTGGACTTTATTCACCAGAAGGGATTGAAGGCGGGCATCTACAGCGATGCGGGACGCAACACGTGTGGCAGCATGTTCAACGGCGATGTCACGGGCAAGGGTGTGGGTCTTTATGAGCACGACCAGCAGGATGCCGACTTCTTCTTCAAGGAACTGGGCTTCGACTTCATCAAGGTGGATTTCTGTGGTGGTTCATATTATCACAACGAAGACCATTTAGTGCTCGACGAAGAGGCGCGTTACACGGCCATTGCTCAGGCCATCAGGAACACAGGGCGCACGGATGTGAGGATGAATGCGTGTCGGTGGGCTTATCCAGGCACATGGATTGATGGGGCAGCCTTTTCATGGCGCACCACGGGCGACATCTACGACGGTTGGGAGTCGGTGAAGGGCATCTTGGCCGAGAATCTTTATATGTCGGCTTATTGCAGCAAGGGACACTACAACGACATGGATATGCTGGAGGTGGGACGTTCGATGACGACGGAAGAGGACAAGACGCACTTCGGTATGTGGTGCATCATGAATTCACCATTGCTGATTGGATGCGACCTCACCAACATCAAGAATGCAGCTCTGAAATTGTTGAGAAACACAGAACTGATTGCACTGAATCAGGATACACTCTATCAGCAGGCATACGTGGCTGGATGTACCGATGGCTGCTATTTGATGGTGAAAGACCTCGAAATCTTGAACGGGACGAAACGTGCCTTTGCCGTTTACAATCCCGACGACGTGGCCAAGACAGTGACGGTGTCGTTGAAGGACATTGATTTGGCTGGTACGGTGAAACTGCGTGATGTGTTCGCCAAGAAAGACCTCGGTGAGTTTTCCGAAGCGTATGAAGTGAGTGTGCCAGCACATGGTACACGTATCTATGTGGCAGAGGCTGACGTGCGACTGGAGCGTACACGCTATGAGGCTGAAACGGGTTACATCAGTGTTTATCAGGAAATCAAGAATAACCAATCAGAGCGGACAGGCATCTATTCGGCTGATGCCAACTGTTCGGGCGGCTACAAGGCAGGCTGGCTGGGGTACAGCGACAAGAACGCACTCGAATGGCGCAATGTGTATAGCCAAGAGGGCGGTGAGTATAAGATGACGCTCGCCTTCATTTCTGGAGAAAATCGTAACATCACCGTCAGTGTGAATGGGAAGAAAGTGCAGGTGGTCAGTGCCAATTCTGGTAGTTGGAGCAAGGTGGGCAAGAAGACCGTCACCATTCAGCTGGAGAAGGGTTGCAACACGGTCAAGCTGTCGAACGCCTCCAGCTGGATGCCCGACATGGATTACATGGAATTGACACCTGTTGTGCCAGTGGGTATCGAGGAGGTGGAAGCCAATGGCACTCCTGCATCGACGGATGCTTACGACCTGCAGGGGCGCAAGGTGAATCCTCAATCGGCTCATGGCATCGTCATCATCGGCGGACGTAAAGTGCTCTATCGAAACTAAGCAATACTTTTACTTAAAACTAAATCGACAATGAAAAGATTTCTGTTCTTCTGCATTATGAGCCTTCTTGCAGGGCTTGGCGCATGGGCACAAAGTGATGCTCCTGCACCAGAGACAGAGTTTGTCATGCAACTGAAAGTGACACTTGGACAACCTTATACCGTGGGAGAGACACCGCACGGTCGCCGTATGGCCATCCCCATCACGGGCGGCACGTTCGAGGGACCTCTGCTCAAGGGAACAATCCTCAATGGTGGAGCTGACTGGCAACTCTCGAAAGGCCAGCGCACCGAACTGGAGGCCATCTACAGCATCAAGACGGACGATGGCGTGTACATCCACATCCGCAATCGTGGCATCATCTACAATGGCACCAACGAACATGGCCAACCGGCATTCTACTTCAAGGCAGCACCCCAATTCGAGGCTCCCGAGGACAGCCCCTACGCATGGCTGAACAACGCCCTCTTCCTCTGTGCTCCTGCTCCCTCACAGTCGGGCGGCATTGCGCTGAACGTTTGGAAAGTGAAGTGAAAAATCTGTAAAGTTTAAAGGTAAAGGTTTAAAGTTTAAAGAGGCTAACGCGGCGTTCGGAAACAAGCCGTATGGTCTTTAAACTTTAAACCTTTACCTTTAAACTTTACAATTTTTTCCCTTTTCCCTTTTCCCTTTTCCTTTTTTTTCGTACCTTTGCACTCGCAAAACGTCCGAAATGCGCTTGTGGCGGAATTGGTAGACGCGCCAGACTTAGGATCTGGTATCTCCGATGTGCAGGTTCGAGTCCTGTCAGGCGCACAAAGAATGGTTGGTAATCGTTTGATATACAATACGAGAAATTGTTTGTGATTGTAAAAATGTCAACCGATTGTCAACCGATTTTATTATGAATATGAAACAAAGGGAAATACAAATATGAAGAAGATTATTACTTGTTTACTGGCTACATTAGGGCTGACATCTGCCTGTGGATAACTCCCCTATAACTCCCAAGAAGTGAAGCTTGCAAAACTTGAATAATATGATATGACAACAAAACTGATAACAGCCGCTAACGTCAATGAGCAAATAAAGCAGCTCTATCAAACGACATTTCCAGAGGACGAGCAAATCCCCCGGGAAGAACTGTTACCCCTGATAGAAGAAATGCACCTTGACTTCACTGCATACTATGAGGGAGAAGACTTCATAGGCTTTACCATCGTCTTTCCGCATGAGCCTTTCAACTGGTACTGGTATTTTGCCGTGTTGCCAGAATTGCGAGGCAAGGGAAAAGGACAGGAGATTCTAACCACTCTCATTGAGAAGTACAAGGGTAAGACCTGTGTTCCTGACATGGAATCCCCTAAACAGGAGTGTGAAAACAAGGCTCAAAGGGAGAGGAGACATGAGTTCTATCTTCGTAATGGCTTCCGTGACACCAACCTTTATCGGAAATACGACGTGGTAGAAATGACCATCATGATGATGGGCAAAGGTACGTTCACTATGCAGGATTGGGACGATATTGTAAGTGAGTTAAGGAAGTACTGGACATGGGATTGACAATCCTCTCCATATTCCTGCTGAGCATCGGCGCGAGTTTCATCCAGCGCACCACGGGCTTTGGTTTTGGTATCTTCATTATGACGATGCTGCCGTTCCTCATGCCCAGCTATGGCGAAGCTACGACACTCTCAGGACTTCTGGCTATCACCACTTCTGTGGCTATTGTATGGCAGTTGCGAAGCTACGTCACATGGCAGCGGCTTTGGCCAATCATGCTGACGTTTATCATCGTCTCGACCATTGCCATCTTCGCCCTAACACGTATAGAAGACCACATATTGCGTCGCATCCTTGGCGTAACACTTATTCTGATAAGCATCTACTTTATGCTGTTCAGCCAAAAGATTAAGTTACCGACTACAAAGAAGGTGCAGGTCGGCGCAGGAACGTTGAGCGGACTAATGGGCGGTTTCTTCGGTATGCAAGGCCCGCCCGCCGTGCTTTACTTCATCCAGAGTGAGCCGACGAAGGAGCACTATATGGCGATGGCTCAGACTTATTTCCTGATTGGCAATGTGATGATGACTGGCGTTAGAGCATACAATGGTTTCTTTACAACAACCGTCGCCACCAGCTATCTCTATGGCCTCGGTGGTGTCATCATTGGCACGATGCTGGGTGCCTACGTTTTCAAGCATATTCCCAACCGCATTTTCCGCTATATCGTCTATGCCTACATCTGCATCAGCGGAGTAATCATTTTAATGACAGTCAACTCTTAGCGGTGTTATGTTGTCAATTTCTCTTTAAGCCTGGTATTCCGTTTCAGTACAACCATGTTATGAACAGAATATCTGTTCTGGACTGCAATCTGACGGCTACAACCCAGCATGTCGGCGATTGTCTCTACCGAATATTGTGCCATATCCCTCGCAAAGTCCTCGGCCTCTTTCTGGAAACGAGGTGATGACAGGTTAACATCAGGGACTGACTTCAATCTGTCATTCATTATCTTTGCGGAAGCGAGTATTATCAGCATATCAAATTATTATAGTTCCACATCTGAAGGGCTGTAGTTGATCTCCCATCACACCCTTCATCACCTCAAATACATTATCACCTGTGCAATGGCTTGTATAGAATTGTGTCGAGGGATATTTTTCCTTCAGCCTTTTAGCTAATGCCTGTAGTTCTTCTTCCGTTTCCAGGCCATCAAGCAAGTGAAAGCCACCTACTACAAACTTTACAGGCCAAGGACAAGCAGCAAGAATATTCTCCAGACCACTATGAGCGCAGCCGGTGAACAAAAAGCCATCGGCATATAAAGCCAGTTCGTGACGGAAATCATCATTTACATATTCACCATTAGCATCTTGCACAAAAAGGTGTGTGTTTCCTTTTGACATTGGATGAATTTGAGGTATATGGGCTATTATATAGAGGCCATCTACAATCTCGCATGTCTTTTCTACAGTTATGAGCCTGTCCTTTACGCCCTCTGGCCACACCGTCGTTATGCTGTGCAGATTCCCTCGTTTGGAGTAGAACTTTCCACTCATTGCATCAGGTGAGACGATGACCTTTGCTTGTCGGTTCTGCTCCAAGAAATATCGTAAGCCTCCTGCATGGTCGCTATGTCCGTGAGAAATGAAAACATAGTCAACTGTACTGAGGTCTATGCCTAACACCTCAGCATTTCTAACAAACACGTCACTTGCTCCAGTATCAAGCATTATTCTATGTCTCTCCGTTTCCAGAAAGACAGATAGTCCATGCTCTGTAGAGAGACGGCTGTCATTGCTTCGATTATCTGATAATACAGTCCACTTCATAGCATTTCACTTTATTGGGTCTGAACAATACTCTCTACGCCCACATTCCTTGCAGAACTTGCCTATCCACACATTATCAAACTGTTCAATTGCTGCATCAAGCATTTCTGGGTCATCAGTCATGATACCAGCCTCGAAGTTCCTTTTTCGTGGCGATTTCATTCCCATCCCTGCACCAGTCAGATTAGCAGAACCGACGTAGGCAATGGTAGAGTCAATGATGATAAGCTTGAAATGGACTCTCGGACACAACACACGTTCCATACCGCCATAGAGGATCGGATGCTTCTCGTGATCCTCTCTCCATGCTGTTCCTGGTTCCTTGGCATGAATCAGCCTGATCTCCGCACCCTTTTTGAGCAAGGAAGCTATGAGGGCAAGGAATGGCTTGTCATCGACGTACAGGTCTTTGATGTCTGCCGTCCCAATCCAAACTGTCCGTTTTGCTTTTGCTACCAGTGACAGGACTTCCTTGTAGTGGCTCTCGTCTGCTATGTACTTGATGAAGCTCATGTTTAATATCCAAGGTTCTCCCCTACAAGCACTACAACATGACGGCCTTTGGGGGAGTTTCTCAGGAAGTGGACGTAGTTGCAGATAGATTCTGGGGAATTGCAATTATGACAGATACCATCAATTTGACAAGGGGTCTTAATGTCGAATCTGGCTGCATTGATGGGGGATGCAGTTCCTCTTGCCCTTGAAAGAGCCGCTTCTACAGATTGTGCCACTTTGTTTAAGCCAATCACAAAGATAACCTTTTTCGGTCCCCATGTGATTGCAGCTATACGATTCCCGTTTCCGTCGATGTTCACGATAACACCATCCTCTGAGATTGCATTGGCACTGGTCAGGTAAACGTCAACCGAAAACGCCCTGAGATACATGGACTGTTTTTCCTCTGGAGTCTCTGCCAGGTCGCGGTCAAGCACTTCCAGCGTACCACGCTTCCTGAGATAATCTGGAATACCAAGGTCTCTTACAGTCATCGTTCCGCCCCAAGTCACACTGTTCCCATCCTCTATGAGTTCAGAAACTTTCCTTACCGCCTCTTTACCTGTAGCACAATAGAAACCCTCGATGTGACGGCGTTGCAGGTTCTTGATAAGCGTCTTTGCCAGACGTTCGTTTCTCTCTTCTTGTGGTGTCATACTGAGTGCTTATTTAAGTTGTTTACCATCAGAGAAAGCATTTCCGACTGTCTTTCCTAACTGAATGTAAGTGTGGTGTACAGGGTCGAAGGTGATAAGATCCATTTTTTCCACATCGGGCTTACCATCTTCTGCCAGATACTTTTCATCACAGAGGATATTCACGATTTCAGCAACAAGATAATAGCCTGTCTCACTCTCGTCAATCTTCTGCTTCACGCGGCACTCCAGCGTCATTGGGAACTCTTTGAATACAGGAGCATTGACATTGGGAGCCTTTTCAAAAGTCCAGCCTGTCTTATCCATCTTATCGGGCGTATTCCTGCCGCTGACTATACCTACATAATCAGCAGCAATCATCGTGTCAATAGTAGCGAAAGCAACCGTAAATTCAGGGTTAACAGCAAGGTTGTCTGTTGTAGCATGAGAACCAAGTGAGATCATGATTTCGTGCATATCCCACTGGCCGCCCCAAGCAGCGTTCATGGCGTTGGGCTTACCATTCTTATCGTATGTGCCGATAATCAGCACTGGTTGTGGAAGAATCCACGCTGTTGACTTAAAACTCTTCATAATTCTGTTTGTATTTTTGTTATTCTCACTAAGTAATCGTAATGCTCACCTTCAGCAACCACTTCGATTGCATATCCATTCTTTGCTGCTTGCTCTCTCAGGGTGTCAGCGTTATAGCATCTTTTCCAGCATCTCCACAGCTTTGGTGATGTCCTCTTGAAACCTTTTGTGGTCTCTCAGGAAGTCAGTTCTGCCATCAGAAATAGCGTCAAGTAATTCCTTGCTCATTTCATCTGCATACGAGGCAATGGCAATCTCAATGTCATCCTTCTGCCAGTCGAGCGTCGAATGAACATAGATTCTCTGCTTCTGATGCAGAAAACTGTAGGCTGTCTCTATACTATCTTTCGTTATCATCTTTCTTCATCATAGCCTATCGGACGGAACTGTTTTTGCTTTTCACTATACACAAATCCATGTCCGTATAGGTAGTTCTTAATATCCTTTGGCTCAGTCCCGAAGTTATAGCACAACGATTCCAATGTGTCAAACTCTTCATCCCTCAGAAGCATATTGACGCTCGAAACCAGAATTGCAGGGTCTTTCGGTAGGTAGTCCATCTTTCCTTATCTTATTTAAGTTTCGGCAGTTTCACTTCTTGGTAGTTTCCAAGGCTTTCGCGAAAGCCATGTTTTTGTCTAAGGAGTTTAGGAGTTAAGGAGTTTTGGCGGCTTGTACGCCGAGTCCTCCATAACCACTTGAAATCTCAACTTCCGAAAGTTGAGTTATTATATCAAATCGGCTACAAAATTACTCAATTATCATTAGAAAATGGCCAAAATAACACATCTTCACTCTCAAAATGAAAGAAATTCTCTATTTTTGTGTAATTTTGTCGGCAAATTCAACAAATAGCAGTATGAAGAAGATAGTGATAATACCATTGTTGACCATATTTTTTGCCCTGACGTTGAACGCTCAGACAGCATTGAAGAAGGTCTATAACGAGGACATCAACCCCATCGAGCAGATAGACCAAGCATTAGTGAAAGCTAAGTCTGAAGGAAAGTTCGTTATCTGTCAGTTGGGTGGTAACTGGTGTCCCTGGTGCTTGCGGTTTGCTGACTTCATCACGAAAGACACCACCATCAGCAATGTCATTGACGAGAGCTTTGTCTATATCCATGTGAACTACAATCCACGGAAGTCAGAGGGAGAGGAAAAGATGCAGTTGGCAAATGCCATGCTGGAACGTCTGAACAACCCTGCACGTTTCGGATTCCCTGTGTTTGTGGTACTTGATGAAGAAGGCAGAGTTCTCCATATTCAGGATTCGAGCTTCTTGGAAGAGGGAAAAGGCTACAATCAGGAGAAAGTGCTGCGCTTTTTAAAGAACTGGACTCCTAAAGCTGTGAAGCAATGACACTACCAAAATTCATCATAACAAAGCAGGGCTATTTATGGCGACAACAGGACAAAATTAGGACGGGGGGGTAATGCTGTCCTGGGCGAATGTATCAGGAACCTTGCCATTCTGATATGGGATGAATATCTTTACCTTTGATTCGGTAATTTGAAGAAGGTTGAGAGTCTTTCAATTTATATGCTTGATTAGATTCCACCTCAGCCAACTTATGCTTCCCGATGAATTCTACATTTTAGTTACAGTAAAATGTCCATTCGACAAATAACTCTCAAATCCCTTGAAATCATAACCATTACGTTCTAATATCTCCATAACTTTAGCTTTATTACTTGGCGACTCAAAAGGTTTCATATTATATGGTAAGGGAATGATAATTGGTGGTATTCCCTTCTCCATTCTATTGCCTCCCGATAAAGGGATGGTATGCTTGGGAGTTATCATAAATGTAGCCATATCATCTATTACCTTTAGTTAGACTTTTTAATGCAACTTGTGGATCCTTAATTAACCAATCCATTGTCAAAACAGCAGCAGGGTATTTCATACCATCCTCTAAAAACTCTTGAATAGAATGACCTTCTACCGAATAGTCTTTCTGACAATTTTCATCATTTAGCCATTCCTCCAGAATAGGAGTCAGTTTCTCCGATATATCCATCAATTCCTTTGAGGCTATCTCTGCATTACGTTCATTATAGCCTCGTTGCAACAGGATTTCTTTTATTATTTCTGTATTCATAATCTTCATTTTTATGCTTGGTGATGACATGCTTGCTTTAACTTATCAATTAAATGCTTGTAGGTGCTATCAGAGATACTTCCGTTATCTCTTGCCCTATTTATAGCATCACGGACACGATTACCAGAGAAAGAATCCAATCCTCCCCAAAGATTATCTGTATAAACAGTGCCTGGGTAGATGTGGTTAGAATTGAGTTCCGAAAGCAGTTCAGACTTTGATATATCCCTCGAATCATTGGATCCTTCAAAGGAAATGCTCTTTGCCATTGTATGACCACTTCCTTCTTCAATCTTATTTTCCATTCTCGAAATAACATCCGCAGCAAAATTACGGGCATCTATTTCTACGGACTGTTGTTCATATAGGCGTTGTCCTAACTCGTTCGAACAGTCAGCCCAATAGCCCCACTTGCCGCCAGCCATTGTATCCGACCAACTTTCCACTTCACTATGACGTGGATGTACTATTCTTTCGTTTACATTATAGTCTTGGTAAGCATGACGTCCTTCATGTACGAGAGTATCAATTATCTCAGAATAGAAATAATAATCTTTTCCCGATTTATCAATATAGTCTCGGTTAATATCAATGGTCTTCGTAACAGGGTTATATCCTCCCCACAATCCTGATTTCAGCTTTACAGCGGTAATAGGACATGGCGGTCTGTGTTCAATACTTGCGATTTTGGTTTCAAGTTGGTTAAGAACGTCAACTTTCTCATTTCTTTCAAGATGTCGCCAGTTCTCAAACCTTATTTCTTCACAATTCGCAAGTACGTCGGAAACCCGTTCTATCTGAATCATGTCATTGGGAGCTTCGAGCCTTCTCTTTAAATCCTCAATCATTTCTGGTGAGAGAAGATTTTTTCCCAGATTGTCAACTTTTAGTTCCTCGATGCGGGCTTGAACAATATCCAAATGGTCTGATTTCTGTTCATCAGTCATTTTTGCCCAATCTTCTGAAGGCACATTCACCTCCTTCAAATAGGCTTGCTGACTATCACTGAGGCGTGTTAGTTCGTCAGTCTGTTCGGAACTTTCCTTCAGCGTTATATCTTCATATTCTTCTATCATGGCATACTCATTTTACTTTGTCTGCTTTAACCCAATAAGTTGAAGTCGATAGTGAACTGGAAACTATACACTGTCCTGTCAGAAGTTTAGGTATCACCTTACGCTGCTCGTCATTCAATCCCATTGATTCACCGATAGCTTTGCAGTCATCTTCTGCGACAAGCCTGTGAGTGATTTTCAAGTTCGTGTTCTTGATAGCATCTGGAATCAATCTGGTTGGCACTTGATCTACAAGAATTAACCCTTCTCCGTAGGCTCTGATTTCAGATAGCATATTGCTGAACATCATGGCCGATTTATATTGGGGCAATTCTTGGTTCTCACATCTTGACATTACTCGGTGTGCCTCCTCGATGACAGTCAAATGCTTGCAACCATTCTCGTTATAGTCAACTTCTCCGATTTCTGCTTGGCCTGAACGATACTCATAGAGGAACTGTAGGAGCAAAGCCATAAAGAAAGCCTTGTCAACATCATCACCAACATACGATAGATTTACGACACATCTGCCCTGGAATAAATCTTTCCATGCTGTAGATTTCGTAGTATTCAGCATTTCGCCCTTCCAACCTCGTTTTAGGCTGTCTATTCGGGTGTTGAGACAGGCTTTCATGTTACGCTGCACCTTATCTTCATACTGACGATGTTCTATCACCTGGTCAACACAAACGCTCATGCTGTTTAACGTCGGGAACATTGTCTTACCATATATAGGTTCGCTATTAAGCCAGTCTGTAGATTTCTGCTGATAAACCGTATAGATTAGATCCTCCATAAGCACAGGAAGAATATCATACATGGGGAACGCAGAAGCAAATGTTGACTTCAAGCGGTCAATGTGTGTCAGTACATTCACTTCTTGGTCTTTATTCAGCCAAACCAATTCAAAGGGATTTAGACGAAGTGCTTTGGGGACAAAATCACCTTTATACTTTTTACAACCAGGTATATAGATGTCTATAGGTTTGTCTGGGTGCTTTTTATTATAGTCCAACGCCCAATCCACATATTCTGTCTTAGCAGGCTCTATCACTAAGAACGGTATTTCTTCCATGTTATTAAGAATGGCTTGAATTGTATTCGTCTTACCACTACCGTTTATACCAGAAACAAGTGTATGACGAGACAGCAGACCTTTGTGAATATAGTAGGGGATATTTGTGTCAGAACCGCCGTAAAGAAGTTTCCCAAATGATATAGGGTTAACAGATTCAACATTTTCTTTGTTTAAGCTAAATTCAGGCGAACTTTCAATGACACTAATACCAGGAACCGACCGCAAAGGAAAATTTATCAGGTATGATAATTCTTTGGTAGTCAGAACGGTTTTCATTTCCACGTAGTTATCACCTAACGGATGAGCAAATGGTTTGTTTGTCGCAGCTACATCCACACTTATGATAGGTGCTTGAAGCTGGCCAAAGGAATTCCGAGCATTGACAACATTACTGATGTCTGTAATACGGATAGGTTCATAAATTGACTCCTGTCCGCTGAGTATTGAACGCAATTGCATCGACCCGCCTTTGATGTCAGATTCTTTCTCCGCTAAAAGATAGGCACCGACTTGCCACATTCCGATGGCCTTGCCAGTTTCAAATCTTTTGCTATGATAGAAAAGATGTTCAGATACAGCCTCTATATGTTTGTTAACTACATTGTGGCTAACTGTCTGAGACTGGCTCTCGCTCATTCCTTCTGTTATTGAGTGCGCCCCCCCATAACTATCGGAATGGGACTCTCCTGTTGTCTTATTTCCCATAAGTCCCAGAAGAGCGTTCCCTGCTGTTATAGCTCCTGTTGCTCCAACCGATGAAGCTAATGCGGACATTGCAGCTGCTGCGGGTGGAAATGCCACCCCTGCTGCCACAGCAACACCGCCTATAACCAATCCCAATCCAGCACTTCCTTTTATTTTGTTCCACGCTCCAGCCCAATCTTTACCGCTTTTTGAAGCGCTGGTTCCATCAGTATGATTCCAGTTCGTCCCGTCTGTGACAGAACGCGACAGTCCCTTTGTCATTCCTTCAGATATATTGAAAGACTTTAAGGACTCCGCCTGTCCGTTCATTTCCCTGCATTGATAGAGCATTCTATCAACATCATTACTTGTGATGGGGTCTGCTACAACCAAATAAGCATAGCTTTTCGATTGATTCATACCAGCCATTAGTTTGTCTATTGTGGCAGGGTAAGTTGACTTGTACTGGCTTTCCATTGATGGTATTCCTGTCAACGCATAGATATAGTCCCACTTTTCACTTTCAATATTCTTAGAAAAGTTTTTCAGTGCATCTTCGTTTTCCGCGTCCTTTATGACCCTGCTTTGAAGCCCAGGCCATGAACCCTTGATAAAGTCATTAAGATAGCGTGTAACATTTTGTTTTACACAATTACCAGATGGACGTACGCCAAGATACATCTTGTTGATTCCGTTATCCTTGACTATCAGAAAAAGTAATTGTGTTTCCTGGGGCATGAAACAAGAATAAAGAATCTTCTGCATTGCAGTGAAACATTCCGTGGCATCATTCTTGATGGGCATACCTATCTGGCTTATCTCAATCCACGATACAGAGGCTTTTGAGGTGATTTCGATTTCTCGCAAGCTGAATAGCGAGTTCAAATCATTGTTGTCAATCTTTTCAAGATATTTTCGTTCCATACAGAACGAAAGCGTCTGAGCCATTGCCGAGGCAGCATACATCTTTAATGTATTGTCTGCCAATGAAGGTGCATTCTCCATATTACTCAACCATTAGGCGGGTTTGATTTATACACTCTTGCGCATATTCACGAATAACTTGACTACTTTGTTCGTTAATTCGATTTCTTAGAGATGCATTTCCAAATATAGCCTGACGTACATTGTTAGCTATTTTACATTCAACCTCATTCCATTTTTCTGCAAAGAAAGTGTCATATATCTGCTGTCTAGCTGATTTATCTAAATCTTTCGCCATAGCTTTTTCTTTCTTTTGTTCTTCAGTCTCTTCTTTACCAAACAGCCATTTCCCGACATAATAACTTCCCAAAAGAATCCATGCTAATGGGCCTCCCAAAAGCATCCCCAAACCAAAACCCACAACACCACTAATAGCAATACCTGCTACGGTTTCAGAAATGGAACCTGCTTCTGCCGCAAAAGAGGCACCAACTTCCTCCATTTGCATCGTTATCTCATGCATATCAAGTTGTGGCAAAGTAAGTGATACATTCCCAACACTGCCCATTTTTACACCTGTATTGGAAAATTCACCAACAATACTATCAAGTTTTTCACGAATTCCTGCTGTTTTCTCTTCAAATGTCTGTTGATAACATTCTGTTGCCCATTCGCCTATGTTGTTTGTGTCATTTTCTATCCATTGTCCTATTCTATCCTTTAAGTCATTGAGAGAGACATCACTCTGACTATCTTTAAATTCAGTAAATGCCGTTATTACAGAACGTTGCATTTCATCAGAGACTTTAGCCGTCAGTGCTTCGGCAAATGGAGTGAAGATGTCTTTTGCATTTCCAATAATTTCTTCAAGCATGTCTTTTGTGTTTTCTGTACCACCTGTACGAATGTCTCCACGTCCTAATACGGCTACTCCCTGTGATATGGTAAGAGAGGGATCCTGGTCGCGGTAGATTCTGTCATCTGGAAGTCCCCAACATTCCTTCACCAAGTCTTTAATGAAGTCCATTCTGCTTGCGCCACCAGTTAAGAATGCCACATGTATAGGCTTACCAGCTATCTTTTCGTTTTTGAAAATCATCATAGCATTGCGGATAGCACTGATATAGCCCTTCTCTTCAAGCATCTGATTTAGTTCACCTGGCTGATACTTGAATTTCATTTTGGTGTCCTCGAACTCTTCGTCATCAACAATTTCTTCAAAATTGACAGTAATACGACAAGGCATGTCAGGATGGAAATACACTTTTTCTTTAGCCTTTCGTGCCTCGAAGAGCAAGGCATCAACAAGATTAGGATATTTTTTTTCGAAATCTAGAATCTCTTCATTAGCGTCTCTCTTACTGGCATAGATAATCTTCTCAACCTTTGATGCACCGCATTCTTCGCCCCAATCAATAGGATTCACATTGTCACGAGTCAGATATGTAAAATCAAGAGTAGAAGAGCCCATATCAAAGACGATAGCGCCTTTGTCAATGTATTGTGGCAGACCAGAATCTGGATCTTGTTGTGCTTTTATAAAGGCTGCTCTTGATTCTGATGTTATACCACCCATTGGAAGTCCGGCATTCGTTGCCATCTGACCATAAAGATCTTTGGCCGTCTCGTCCCAACCAGAGGGAGTTGCAATATACACCAAATGATTCCCTTCAGTGAATAATGCACTGTTCCGCTCCCGAATAGCATTATAGACTTCTTTCATAAAACGAGTCATCAATTTTTCTGCTGCTCCTTCAATATTTACAGGTTTCTTCTTGAAGCATACTTTAGCTTCCGCTTTATTCAAAACTTCTGGGAGAAATGCGGCATCACCAATATAGGTTTTACCGTCTTTCGTGATACTAATGGCAGAAGGAATAACCTTGGTGTTACTTCCAAAATCTATATCCTTGACACTTGATAGTTGTCCTTTACTAACATCCCAGCCAATCGCGCAATAGGCCGCCGATGTCTCACCATGACCGAAGTCTATTCCTATAACATATTGATGCTTTGTTTTATCTGGTGTAATCGCCCATTTATATTTCTTGCTCATTGTACTTTTGATAATTAATTTATTACTATTTTCATTTAGGGATTCAGAATTGTTAGACACCTGGACTTCATCTTGCATAACGGATTTGGAAACATCCGTGCCTATTTGTGGTTTAATAAAGTCCACAAGTTGTTGGATGGTATCGAAATTTAAGGAGGACTCGGAAAGAGAAAGACCGAACTTCTCATTCAAGGCTTCTTTGACTTTGGTTTTATTAGCAAACACATCTAAACCAACATAATGGTAAGAGCAACCAAAATTTACCATTTTCTCCAAAGCAAAAGAAATAACATCAAGAATTAAGTCTTCTTTATTATTCTGTTCCATATTTAATATTTCTTTCAGAAACTTATAATCTCAATTATTATTATACCGACTTCTTTACAAATACTTTACCTTTTCTAATTACGGCTCCATTTTTAATAATAGCAGGGAGTGAAACTGATGGAGAAGTTGCGTTCTCAGTCTCAATCACCTCAAAATACTGGCTGTTAGATTCATCATACATTACAACTTCCAAATTGTAATTTTCCAACGACTCTGCTAATTCTTCAATACGAGATTTCACTTTCTTCTGCCATTTCTCATCCATTGGCTGATAGCAAACACCTAATAATGACTGTATGCTATCAAGAAGAACCCCATATTCTTTTTCAAATATTGGCTTTTCCTGATTTTCATATTTCTCAACAACCCTATTGATCTGGGCACGGAAAGTCAAGACAAGTGAATCAACGCTATCGCAGATACTACCTAAAAGTCCAAGGAATTTCTCAATATCTATTTTGCCGTCCTTTTCTTCCTTTTTAATTGACACATCTGTTCTGGGAGATTGGGAAGTAGCCTTTTTCGTCGGTTTCGGGGTTGATGTGTAGTAGTAAAGAGCTAATGCAGTTCCTGCAATTGCACCAAAGACAGCCCCCCATGAACCTAACCACAAGGCACCTGCTACACCACCTACGCTAGTGCCTCCAATAATCAGAGGGGCTTCTTTTTTCAATGAATTTGATGGTGGTGTCTCATTCACATGAATCTGTTTTGGCTTGTCTTTCTCTACACTGTTCTTATTTATAGAGGCAAATTCACTAACCATAGCCTGTTGTGCATTCAGAAAAGACATTGCAGCTTGGAGAATGTAATCTTCTGACTGTGTTAGATTCTGGCGATACGTTCCTTCGTTTTCAAACAAATTGCCAAGAAAATCAGTCACAGTCTGTTGTATCAACTCAGAATCTTTAGGCAATGATAGTTTTGCCAATTTTGTAGCGAGTTCCTCTTTGTTACTCTCAAAAATAGATTTTAATGTTACTGTTTCCATTGTACTTTCAATTTTAGATTGTTACCTTATATACGTTTGTTTCCCACTTATTGTTGTATCTGCCCAGCTCCCACAGCAGAAATTTTGATTTAGGTTAATTGACATACATATATAAAAAACGTGGAGCCAGCCCTTTGCCCGATTCCACATTCTGAAGGCCTTCGCATTGCCCTGCTTGTCTAAACCGAGCAACGCTGAAAGCCCCACGATGATGTATATATACAAAATGCAACAACCCAATAAGGGCTATACATTAGTAAAATACATCCCATAGGACGTTCTCGTTACTTTGTTTTTAACAAGCAGTTCGAAGTTGCGAAGTTCTCAGAATGTTAAAACCAAAGCGTCTTGAAAACGCCTTTATTATGTATGTGTCCCACCTACTCTGATTACCCTAGAGCTCTCAGCACTCGGAAGAACGATTGCAAATTAAATACATTTTCTCTTATTCTCCAAATAAATGCAAACTTTTTTGAAGAAAGATATTAAGAAAGAAAGAATTGGGAGTGGTTTTTGCTTCCGCAGACTCTTCGTCGTTGAGTCTCGAGGGGCAACGACGAAGAGTCACGAGGGGCAACGACGTAGAGTCATGCGAGGCAACGTCGTTGCCTATAGTGAAAGTTTTAGTAAAATGACCTTTCCCTTTGTAAAAAAGAGCAGGATGCCGCCCAACACAACTTACACGTTGCATCGGGAAATACTTCGTTGTTATGCCCGCATCTACATTATTTTGAAAGTTGCAAAAAATTTTTCTAAACTTACAAAAATATTTTTGAAACTTTCAAAAAAATATTTCAAAGTTTGAAAATAAAATGAATACGGAAGAGGGAAGCAAGTGGATATAAGCATGAGAGCTTTGTCTATGCCGCATGATGTTAAACCCTAATGTGGGGGATGGCTCAGAGGCATCCACCATCATTGCTCAAAAGGGTGTGTATAATCGCGGAACGGTTGTCACCTGTGACGATGCAGCCGTCTTGTCTGCCATCACCATCGACCTTTTCTCTAAGTAGTCAAACAGATTGATGGTTCCAGCATCCTCTTCGACATTAAGGGATGGCACTTTTTCCACCATTCTTGTTGTACCACTTGTCTTATCGACATAGAAATATACAAATGCGCCTGTATAACTACGGAACACGACTTGAAATGCAGAGTCCGTTTCTTCGCCCATCGTCAGATACATGATGTCGGGATTTTCCTCTGCTACACTCCAGTCATACTCTTTATGGCAGTAGTTGCTGACTCCCTCGTATGCCATTTCAGCCGTTATCTTACTCGCTGAGGGATTCGCACTCAGTGAATCTTGTATTTCCGTTTGCGAATCAGAATCGTTTGCCGGATTTGTTTTGCCATGATGGCATGAACTTAAAAGCAAAGCTACAAATACGAATGGAAAGCTAATATACTTCATCTTATTTCTTCTAATGCTCCTGTTTCTGAATCAATAATAAAACCCCTGACCACGATGTCCTTCGGAACAAGCGGATGGGTCTTGATGGTCTCTACGGTCTTTCTTACGGAGGTCGGTGTGTCCTTAAATCCTTCTAACCATTGGTCTAAGTCTATGCCACACTTGCGGATGGTGTCGAGCGTTTCGTCTGTCACACCACGGGCAATCATCTCGTGGTGAAAATGGTCGTAGCTCATGTGGCAGGCTCCGCAATGAGAGTGTGCCACCACCATAATCTCCTGCACTCCCAACTCATAGATGGCTACGATTAGGCTACGCATGGCTGAATCGAAAGCTGAGATAACCAAGCCTCCTGCGTTCTTGATAATCTTGGCATCACCGTTCTTCAATCCCAAGGCAGCAGGGAGCAGTTCGGTGAGTCTGGTGTCCATACATGAAAGCACGGCCAGTTTCTTGTCGGGGTACTTGTCGGTTAGATACTTCTCGTAGCCTTTTTGCTCTACGAAAGTCTTGTTGTAGTCGATAATCTTGTCTATCATATTAATTTGCCGCTTTGCGGCATTAAAAAGAAAAATAAAGAAAAACAAATAAAAACATGAAAAAAAAATTTTTATATATTTTTGCCTATTTTTTTCTATTTTTTTCTTTCTACGCCCCGCAGGGGCATAAGTCAAATGTCAAATGTAAAATGTCAAATGTAACTCATTAAATAATTAAGTTATTTTTTTACGATTATTAAAATACATTTTATTTCACAACCACCTTGCGGCCATTGTTGATATACACGCCACACTGTTTGGGCTTGCCACTAAGACGGCGGCCATCGAGTGAGAACCATGTGTCTGCCTCATCATCACGCTGTGTGAATGGTCTCTCGTGAATGGAGGTCGTTTCGCTATCGCCAAGATTCAGGATGCAGAATCTGGCTTTGGAAGTTCCATTGAGTTTGAAGTAGGCACGGCAGGAGCCAATCGTCATGGCTTCGTTGGGATAATAGAGTGTGTTGGCGGCACCGAGGTAAAGGATGCTTTCGTCTTTTTCAGTGATAGAGAGTGCGTCAAAGATTCCCTGGAAGGTGACATGGCCGTCATTCGTAGTGACAGCACGTTCGGTTGCCGACTTATCTTCCACCCTCACGTCAAGAAATACTGGGTTGGAGAGGTTCCCGTCGATGGCTTCGTCCCATTTGATGATGTAGGGAAGGCCAGCTTGGATGGTGGTGGCATCGATGAAGTACAGTGTCAGTACTCCCGTTAAGGGGTTGAAGTTGGAATTTGTTTTATCGAGTTCCATGACAGTTGCTCCAGCGATGGGGGACTCATCTGGTGCTCCGGCTGGGATGTTGAAAGGCACACAGAACGTGTTCCAGGCACCATCGCTGTAAAGGATGCGGTCTTTCAGGAGAACATTCTTTGTACTGTTATTGAAGGAGGAAAGGTCGTTGGTTGAACTGTTATTGAGGGACAGGTCAACATAATTGTCAGTAGAAACTCCATTCATATAAAAACAACCCGAAATGTTTGTTGTTGCGGCTTGGTTATTGGCGCAGATGGGATGATTGCGGGTAGCCTTGTTCCCATCGTCTATACTGGCTCGGACGAAGCAGTTTCTGATAGTTCCAGAAGATGCGTTCTCGCCCGCTATCCCACCTAAATAATTACCACTGTTTGACGAAGTATAAACTCTTCCCAGATTATAGCAGTTCAGGATGCTGCCAGTATTTTCACCTGCGATGCCACCCACGTATGCGTTGCTGACGTTACCATAAACAGTTACTCCACGGTTGGCACATCCCACGATGGTACCTTCATTATAGCCTACGATTCCTCCGACAAAGCAGGTCATGTAATCTTCATCCCCTTTGTTCACTCTTACTTCCATGCTGCTGATAGTGAGATTCTTCACAACGCCGCCAGTACCGATATATCCAAAGAGGCCAGCGTAATAGTCGGAATTGACCTGTAGGTTCTTGATTTGATGCCCTTGCCCATCGAAGATGCCGAGGAAAGGCTTTCCATACATGCCAATCGGGGTGTGGTTCGTCTCAGGGTATTTAACAGTACTCAATACGATGTCATGGGTCAGTATGATGGTTTCTCCACTATAGGAGATACCATCATTCACATTCTGAGCAAATTGGGCTAACTTAGCTTCGGAGTCAATGATGTAATTCCCTTGGGAATCCTGTTCAATCACGACCGTTTCTGCTGCAAGCCGTCCACTGCCCATCAGACAGCAGACGGATGCAATCAATATAATCTTGCGATGAATCCTGTGTTTCAATTCTTTCTTGTTATTTAATTTAACTTTCGGAAGTTGCTGAATTCTTTTCAACACAGAAACCTTTAGGTTTCTCATGTATTCTCCCTTTCAAAAGGAAAAAATAATTCTCCGTGCATCTCCGTGCTCTCTGTTTTCTTTGTGGTGAAAAGATACATCCTCAACTATAATTATTTAATTCTCATCTTTTTATTATTATGTATATACACTCCAGTTGGCAGATGACGATACCCCATCTTTCTGCCGCTGAGGTCATACCAGCCATCTGAATCGTTTCGTGTAGAACGCTCCACGCTGAGGGTGACAGGTTGCTTGGGTGTGCCGTATGAGGCATCGGGCACGTAGCGCAACGGGTTGATGGCTGTTGCCAGCAGTTCTCCGTCCCGCTCGATGGTGAAGGTCAGGTCGCTGCTTGTCCCATCGGTTCCACCGCCCACATTCAGGAAGAACAGCCCGTTTGCATCGGCCACAGCCACACCGCAGCATTCAGCTTTGTGCCACACCATCAGCGTGTCCCCTTCCTCTACGGAAATGCCGTCGATTACAGCCACCACAGTCATGCTGCTACCGCTTCTGTTCTCGTGTAGCGGATGCTGCAGGGTGGGTGCCTTGCTGGCATAGCGTGACTGTCCGTAGTAGGTCGGATACCTGAATTGCACCTGGTCGGGGGCACTTCTCTTGAGCATATAACCCTGTCCCACACGCAGGTGTTCCAATGTGCCTTGCCACATCTTGTTGCCTTGTGCATCCACCGTGAGCACGGCAAACTCGCTCTGCGACTTGATGATGTCGCCTTCCGATGCTTGGTCAGTATAGTCAGCCAAAGCCGTTCCCAGCGGCAGGTTCAGCTGTGAGAGATACCCCAGACGGTTCCAGCCATGATGCACCGTCATGGCCATGCTGATGTCATTGCCCGTCAGATAAGCCAGCTTGTCATTCTTCGAGTAGAAACGGTACATCCGTTGCGGACTGAGCGTCACGATGCTGTCGCCATTGTCCCACACTTTGAGCGGATTCTTCGGGTCGTCGCGGTTATACACAGCCTTGTAGTTCAGGATGGTGTAGGAGCCGTCGTCCTTCTGTACTTCCAGTCCGTCGCCCACTTCCCATTGCGTCGCATTGTTGAGCAGTTGGCTGAGCGGGGTGTCGCTGAGGGGTTCGATGTAGAACGACAGCCAGTTCCACCCCTTCTTCAGAGGCAGCGTCTGCACCATCACGTTGTTCGTTTCGAAGGTGGCGGGGTTAGTGGCCGTGCCGACGATGGCATCAGGCTGGAACGTCTCAGTGCGTTCATTGTTCGGCACAAGCACATGTATGATTCCCGTCGATGCATCGTAGTACTCATAATGCAAAGGCGTTGCCGAGCGGTCGTGGTTATACACCGTCAGATAAGCCAGTCCCGTCCCTGCCTTCATCGACGCTACGCCCAACAGCTCATGGTTGTTGCCGAACACCGCCAGTTGGTCAGCTGGGTCGTTCGCAATGTTGCCGTGAATCTCCACCTGCGCCACAATGTGCATCGTCTGATTCACCTCCATGAGCGCATCCTCCAGTGCCCAGTCGGGAGCCTTTCCACGCACCTCGATGCTCACAGGCAGGGGCTCGCACATCTCGTTCTCACCCACCAGATAGATGACCTCATCGAAATTCCCGATGTTGATGAAAGGAGAAACCGTCAGCGTGATGGCTTCTTCATCCAAGGCATCCACATAGCCACTCGTCTCCGAGGCTGTCATCCACACGGGCAGACCCTCGATGGCGAAATGACACCGCTTGCCGCTCAGGTTCCTCACCGTGGCGACGAACGAACAGCCTTCGCCATACACAGGGTTGAGCACCACACGCTTCACGTCCCATCGTAATGGATTGCGATACACATAGAGGTTCATCGTCACAGGCGAGGCCAGCGTATTGCCGTTCAGGTCGGCAATGTCCTTCACCGTCACTATGACGTTGGTTTTCTCTATCTGATGGTCTGGCACATCGAGGTTGATGAGCAGGTCTTTCCCATCGGCCACGAAGGAGTAAGGCAGATTCTCCAGTCGGCTCACTCCGCGCATCGGAGCATGGTTGCTGCGGTCTGCCAGCTTATCGACGACACTCTGAGCCACCAGCGTGTCCCTCTGCTGCGTATATGCTCCAGCCGTGCTGTCCCAGTAGCGTTTCAGACTGATGCCCGTAGGCTTCAGCTGCTGAGAATTGTCCAGTTGCAGCTCGTTCTGGGCAAAGTTCAGATAGGCCAGCAGACCCATCTCTTCACCCGTGGGCGACACACCCGACAGCTCCCTAATCATATTCTCCGGCAGAGCCGTCTCCCACATACACACCTCATCAATATGTCCGTGGATGGCATTCTCCACCTCACCGCCGCCCAAGGCAGTTGCACCAGCCGTCAACACATCCTCCATGATGCCTCCCATGCTATCCACGGCGAACGAGCTTTTCAGTACAGCATCCACATACAGGCAGCCCACATTGCGCGACCGATTCACCGTCACAGCCACATGATGCCAGCTGCCGTCGTTCACGCTTCCGCTGGCTGTCTGCTGCCTACCTGCACAGCGGAAATACACATCGCCGCCTTCCAGTCCGATATTAAAGTGTTTCATCAATCCAGCCTCGTTTTGAGCACGTCCGTTGGAGAGCAACGTGCCGTTGGCATCGGTGGTGCGGAACCAGAACATCAGTGAGTAGTCCTGATAACTTTGGCGTGTGAACTGCTGAGCTTCGATGCTGAATCCTCGCTCGCCATCCAGTGTCATGCCAATTCCGTTGGGCACATTCCAGGCACTCTGGCTCACATCCAAGTCACCCCCACTGCCCACACGGTTGTAACTGTACGCGCCCTTCCCCTCATTCATCGGGAAGTTGTCCATCAAGCCCATCTCATAGCCCGTCAGACGTTTCAGGTGGTAGTCCCTCATCTCCGAAGCACTCAGTGCATGGTTCCAGAGTCGGAACTCCAGCATCTCGCCCTCGTAAGGGTTCGTCGGTAATGCCCCGTTGCTTCGAGTGGTTCCGAGATACAATGGCCCCGTTTCCGAATGGAGCCAAGGCATCACAGCAGAGCCGATAGCTCTGATGCCATCATAGAAGCTGATGGTCGTTGACTGAGCCTCTGAATCGCAGCTTACCACCCATTGTACACGATGCAGACCATCGAATGTTATCGGCTCATCGGAGACACAGCGCGTATGCATCATTTCCCCATCATGGACAGCACTGGCCACGACCATCAGGTGTCGGTCGGCACTTACACCCAGTTCCAACAGCTGAGTCATTCTATCGCCATGGCTGACCACCGTCATGTCCTTGCCGTTGTTGTCGGGATTAAGCATCACATCGACAGTAAACGATTTATCGGCAAGATTGCGCGAAGCCTGAGTGTAAGCCTCGTCAGCACCGTTGAACCGTAGGCAGGTGCCGAGTGAGATATTGTTCGAATTGGTCTGTCCCAATACTTGGAAGTTGTTCAGGTCGCGAAGGTAGTTGCCAGCGATAGGTTCAGAGAATCGCAATGTAATGTCTTCCCCAATGTCCAGTATGCCATCCTCGGGCTTGGGTGTGCCGAAGAGTGTGGGGCGGCGCGTATCCTTGACACCCGTCAGGACATTCGACGAACGTGTGAGGAATCCGTTGCCGTAGCGGCAGTAATTCACGGCCCGCAGGTCATACTGCTGCTCCACGGGGTCGGTTTCGCCCCAGAAGGTTGCCATGATGCGTCCGTCATCTTCAATGAGCTTGCACTCACCCGTAGCCTTGGCCAACAGGAGCGAGTCCTTGTAGAAGGAACAAATGTTCACCCATTCCTTGTCGCCCTGCGTAGAGAGTTTGTATTGCAGTTCGATATGGTCGAAGTTGCGGTAGTTCACGTCGAAGCCGTCAATGCGCACGGGCAGGTAGTACTGCTGCTTCTGGCTATCGTAAGCCGACTCGGTGTTCACCACCCACTTGTCACCTGGCAGCGAGATGTGTACCTTGCCTGCCACTGGCACAAAGTGGGCAGAGAGATTGAGTTTAGTCGGACGCTTCACGTCCTTGCTATCGACAATACCGACAATGAGGTCCTCATAGTCAAAGTCGGTTCCCGGATAGATCTCCAGTATCTTCGTCTCCACTACACCGGGGGTGAGGAACTGGTTGAGTCCATTGGAGGACATGGGATTGCCATTGATGAAAACCTTTGCCCCCTTGGGATTCGAGCCGTCGGCCAAGAAAATAGTGAACGGTGACGTGGTGTTGGCCATATCGGGAATCTCGCTCTCGTTGGCAAAGTGCAGTGTGAAGCGTGCGGGTTCGTCGTAAGGCACATTGCTTACTGTGGCCTCGTCCGCCCAGATGCGCAGGTTATCAATGGGTACGGTCTTTTCATCGAGCAGTGTGCCGGCAAAGTGATACTTCGTGCGTCGCTCGTCCTCGTAGGGCTGGCTGGTGGATCCGCCGCGTGTGCGATAGACAAAGCTGCGGTACTGTGCCACATCGCTGTCAGCATAGCTGGCTAAAGCCCCATTGAAGGAGGCTAATGAGCCGTATTCGTCGCCGTGACGCACATAATCTACATACTCCTTCGTGGGCTGCTGGAAGAACAGCTCATACAGCTCCTCGTCCGAGTAGCCATGAGCCTTCATGGAATCGATTTTTGCTTCCATCAGCTTGCTGTTCTGCGTGGTGCGATAGACATCCACGAGCAAACTCGAAAACTTGGAGGGCGCGATAGTAAAGCCAATCTTCTTGGTCTGACCTGTGGTCTGGCCGAAGTTATAGTTGTATTCCAACCCGATAATGGGTTGAATCTTGACGTATAAGCCCGTGTTGAACAGTCCGATGTCCATCGTTGTGTAATTATGGTCGAATGGGTCGGTGGTGCCCTCCGCTTGGAAGCTTTCGGTGGCCTGCTGATTACCAGCAGTCTTTACAGTGCCGCCGCCGCCGCTCTTGGTGAAGTTAGTGAACGACAGTCCTCCCAGTCCGCTGAGGATGGGCAACTGCACGTAGCGCGTCTGGGCATCCGAGACACCGAACGTCTCGCTGTATGCCACGCTGGTGCGCCCATCTACAGAATACCGTTTCACCAGTTCCCTGGCCTCCAGCTTCTCACGCTCATTCGCTGCCAAAAACTCAATCCACGTGAGGATGTTCTTGTTATAAACGGCAATGGAGTCATGGCAGTTCTGGCCTTCGGGGTTCACCTGCTTGTAGGTGCCTTCGAGTCCGAAGTTTGCATCATCATCCATCACCTTGCTGATATACACGGCATGGCCCTCGTGGTCGGCAATGCGCTGTGCCGTCACAGAGTCGGTACCCAAGGAGAGAATCAGCGCATTGCGTAGCTTGAACAGTTCGGGCAGCAACTGTTTTTCAATGTAGGTTCCTGTATGTACGAAGGTACTCTTCAACTGTTGGGACTGTGCCAGCACCTCGTCACGCACGATATAAACCTTCTCGCCCTTGCTGTCGCAACCCTCGGCCAGAACCTTCATCGTACCCTGATTCACCTTGAATGTATAGTTGTTGACCTTGAATGTACCGTCATCATGTGCTGTCATACGCTGATAGGTGCTGGCGCTGATGGCACGCACGGCAATGGCCTCATCGACCACCGACTCCATCGTCATGCCGATGTACACGTCGGCATCTGCACCCACGCTGAGCAGTTCCGCAGAAGTAGTGATGCGCTCACTCGTCTCGAATGTATAATTGTATTGCCATGAGTTATAGTAAGTTGCCACGAAACTGAAGTTAAAATAGTCCTTCATGTTGATTGTCGTGGGCTGCCCGACGAATGTGCCACTGCCTCCTCCTGCCCATATACCATTGAACATATTTACATCACCTTTGCTGTTGCCGATGGTAAACTTCAGTCCGAGGGATGCCTTCAGGTTCTGCGAGAACGAGTAGTTGAGCTTCGTGCCGCTTTCGATGTATGCCGACGATGTAGCACCTGGCGGGTCACGCAGGATATCGATGAGGTAGGTGCCACCATCGGCCACGGCCAAGTGTCCCTGGTCTTTAGCTTTGTTCTTGGCGGCCAAGACGTAACCGCGGATGGGTTCGCCATTCATCGGCTTCACGTCGTAGTAGGTGCCATCGTAGAACAGATTCATGGTCAGCGTCTTCAGTGCCATATCGTTCTCCTCGGTGAAGGTCAGGTTCTGCGGCGTGAAAGTATAGGTGGCTTCTCCGAGACTGTCGAGTTCGATAGTCTCGGCCTCCTCCGTTCCCACGAGGGCATTCTGCACGCGCACCCTGCCTCCCGACAGATGCACCACGTCTGGTGCCGATGTCGAGGCATCGTTGTTCCAGTAATACTGTTCCACGGCCGAAAGCATGAAGATGCAGCTGCTGCCCGCCATGAAGACTGGGTGTCCGAAGGCGTAGCCCGTGCTGTCATTCCACAGTTCAATCTTTGTGTCCGTGCCCGTGTTGTCTATCTCGGTATATTGCTTGATGCCCATATACTCCTGGCCTGTCATGTTGAATTGTCTGACGGCCAGTGTGGGCATGGCATGATAGATGCGGCTGTAGATGGCGGTGTCGCCTTTGTGATAGTCCGAGAGATCGAGTATCTCGCCCACCTTGCCCGCCTGGAACAAGGTCGGGTAACCCTCGCTGTAGATTTCTGTTACCTTATATTTTACGGGCAGCATAGGAACGCTGTATTCACCCGTCACGGGACTGGGCTTGATGACCAACCGCTGGCGATAGACGTCCAAATGACAGCTGTCCTTCTGGTTGGTGCCGAAGAAGTAGTCTGTGTGCCGCTCCTTGATGCCGTCGTTCAACTGATCACGCACGAGCCACGAGGCGTTGTCACCCTCCAGTTGCATGACAATGGTGAGCGAGTCGCCCAGGTTATTCGTCGAGGACAGCTTGCCCAGTGGTTTGCTGCCTTGCACGTCGCCACCCACCACGCGGCCCTGAAGCATCACGCGTGTCTGATCCCAGAACACGTGCCCTGCAATGGACTGCTGCCAATTGTGGCGCAGAGTGTCGGCTGCCAGAGGGTCGGTGAAGTAGCCGTCATAGAGGAAGGTGTGCCCCTCCTTCACAACTCGCACGATATGCTGTCCTTTTGACAGGCTGATGGTGAACTTACCCTGTGTGTCTGTGATAACGGGCTTGCCCGAACCGTTGCGAACCTCTGTGCCATCCACCTCGAACGATGCACCAAGAACGGGCACCGACGTTCCCTCATACATCACGTAGCCCGAGAACAGATAGTATTCATCAAGCGTCAGCACCACGTTGGTGGCCAGGTTGCTCCATTCTGTGAAGTTGGCGGTGAAGGTGCTGTAGCTGCCTTGGTCGCCACTCGTCTCAGCGATGATATTATAGCTGCCATTGCCCTGATAAACAAGGCTGTCGATTTCAAAGAAGCCCGACGTGTTGGTGACAGTCCAGCGCGTCTTGCCGCCCTGGGCGGCCGTCTCGGGTGTGGGTTCGGCAATGACTTTGACACCCGCCTGTGCTGTTCCGTTCTTCAGACGGATGAAACCACGCACCATACCCATAGGTGAGCACCAACCGTCCTTACTGATGCTGCTCACGTGGCGACCCTCGCAGTCGTTCACACCCTCGATGGTGTATTCATAGACGTGCTGCGGTTGTGGTGTCTTGTCGATATAGGTGGTCTGGGCGTAGTTGTCTTCCAGCACCACGGTCTCGTCTGTCTGGGTATCGCGCCGCAGGATGCGGTAGAAGTCGCCCACACCGCTACTGTACCACGCCAGCGACACCGTAGCCTGTTGGGTCACCACTTGCAGACTGTCTATTTGTACATTATTGTCGAAGCGGAACGCGTGGTAAGCGGTGTCCATGCTGACAATTGTTCCAATGGTGTCAATAGGAAGGATGTTGGACGTACCCTGCTCCACGTTGAAGCGGAAGCGGTAATCGACGCAGGAGGTGGTGAGATCGTGGGTCAGACGTCCGGCCTCGCGCTCTTCACGGGTCAGTTCCTTACGTTCGGTGTAGCGAACAGTGTCGCCCACCAGTTTGTCTATATTGAGCACCAGTTTGGCATCGTCTGCCCAGATGGTGGAGGCGTAGAACTCATCGTCCTGTGTCGGCATCGTGGGCTGCACGCTGTTGCCGCACAGTTCCCACTGATTGCCCAGTCTCTCGGCCAGCAGGGACGCTTCCATCTCAGAAGCGTCGATGCCCTGACCCACTTCGGTCTCTGTCTGGAAGGGGACAACCAGCCCCGCCTCGATGTACCACTGGCTGCTGCCCAATTGGGTCACCAGTTCGTCGGGAGAGAGTTCGCCGATTCGGTTGCCTTCACTCCAGCTTTTGTAGTGCCAGTTGTTGGTGCCCCCCCAGACGGTTCCACCATCCTTATAGTTCAGTCCAGCGTGGTCAAAGTTGTTGTAGGTGCCGTTCTCCAGATTGTGCCACACTTCGTTCGACGTGCCGCCGTCCTCCCATCCAATGAAAGCCCCGCCGTATGAATCCGTCTTGAAGGCCGTTGCCGTGACGGAACCGTCGAACAGGCAGTATTTGATGCAGTTTTTGGCGGAATGGCCATGTCCCATGATGCCCGCTGCGTGCGTCTTGGTGGTGACGACGTTCGCCGATATGTGGCAGTTCTGTATCGTGTTCGTCTCTGTGCCGAAAGCACCGCCCACGAGTCCTGCCGTGTGCATGCTGCCACGCACCGAGCCTGTCACAGTGAGGTTCTTGATGGTGGCTCCCTGCACCCGTGCGAAGGGCGCGATGAAATCACCGCTGCCGCCCTGGATATCCACTGTCAGCGTGTGGCCGTTGCCATCAAAAGTACCTTTGAACGGGATGCCGTTGCGGTGACCGGCAGAATAAACGGTGCTGATGTCGGCAGCCATGATGGCGTTGACGCGTGATGTGCCGCCAGCGGACACAATCTTGTCGAGGAACTTGTCCCAGTCGGCAGCGTTGCGCAGGATGTAGAACGTTTCGTCGTCGATGGTGCAGGTCTCGCTGCCATCCATGGGAAGGGTGTAGTAGCAGTTGGTGATGCCTGTTGATGAGACTCCTGTATTGAGACGTACCAGAGGCTTGCAAGCTGTCATCTGGGGTGCAATAGCTACCTCCAAGGGGGCAAACAGGCTATGGGTGATGACGGGAGGGGTGTAAGACCAGCCAATGAGACCGCCCATGCTGTGGCTGTCGGTGCCGAGCAACTGACCGTCGAACAGGCAGTTGGTCAGCTCCACATTGCAGTTTTGACTGACCACACCCACCAGACCGCCGTTGGTGGCATCGCCGTGGATGGTGCTGCCCACAATGGCGGAGCAGCGGCTGTTGGACATCTGCAACTGGGAACCGTTGACCCGTCCGACGATGCCTGCCGCAAACTTCCTGTCGGACACAATCCTGCCCGTCACGTGCAGATTCTTGATGACGGATGCACCCACCACGGAGAAGGGTGCGGCGCATTCAACATCCACGGTGTCGTAGCGCACGGTGAGCGTGTGGCCATTGCCATCGAAGGTGCCAGCATACGGCCTGTCTGTCGTGCCCACCATCGTGCGACTCGTGCCGAGGTCGATGTCGGCAGCCATGATGGCGTTGAGTGGGGTCTTGCCCTCGGTGTTCACCAGTCGTGCGAACGCCTCCCAGTCCTCTGCTGTCCGCAGGATGAGTCGTCCGTCTTTGTCGTACTGTTCTTTCTGGCCGAAAGCAAAGGTGAAATTGGCCTGATGTCGGCTGTCGTTCCACACGCCCTTGGTCACGGTGGCTGTGCCTATGGTGGGCAGACGGACAGGACCTGTCAGCGCGGCCATAGCGTAGGTACCCTCCTTCCAGTCCCACATAGCGGTGGAGGAACGGCGCACACGATAATAGACGGGGTGGCCTTCGTAACCTGTGGCGAAGGCGTTGTCGATGAAGGTATAGACAGTGTCGTTCCCCTCGTATGATGCCTGACCGATGCTCTGCCACAATCCCTCAGAACTGCTGTCGCCCGAGGTGTTGCGCTGGATGTCCCAGATGTCGTCCACGGAGATGTCTGCCCAGTGCTTGTCCTTGCACTCCCAGCGCAGATGCACGGTGCCGTCGGTCTGTAGCGTGGCAGAGAATCCGACGGGCAGGTGCAGGGTGGGCAAATCGACGGGCGTAGATTGCGAGGTGCGCTCCACCCCCTCGGTGTCGATGTAGCGGGCGGTGATGGAGAAGTCGCTGATGCATTTATCCGAAGGCAGATAGATGTAGCCCGACATATCATTTCCGAGTGCCATCGAGCGGCTCTTGTACGTGGAACCGTTCACCTCCTTGTAGTGCGCTGTCATGCTGATGATGTCGCTGGATGACATGGTGTATATCATCATCGTTTGCCCTGCATGGGTGGCATCGTAGCCAAGGATGGGATCCATCGTGATGGGAACCATCGGAGCGGGCGTATCGGTGAAGGACACGTTGGAGGGGGTGAGTTTGATTTCTCTATCGCTGGCATTCTTGTGGCCGTGCTTGTGTACATACCAGGAAAACTGGCATTTCTTGCCGCGATACTTGTCAGGCACTATCCAGTTGACGTAGATGAAGTAGAGGTCGGTACCCGACTTCTGGCTCAGCTCGCAGCTCTTCTCCGTGGAAGAAACGGCCATGGAACTGTAGCCGTTGTCGCGACTCAGCACCATCTCGCCATCGACACCCTTCTTGAACCAGACCCAGCAATTACTGCCGCTCTTCTGCTTGGAGTAGAAGTAGAGCACGGTCTCCTTGGCTCCACCTTCGGGCGTGATGTAGAGATAGCCCTTATCGACATAACCGTCCAGGCCAGCGCAGTCATAGACGGGAATCTGAATGCTAACGCCATTGATGCCACTGGGGGTAATCATCCAGTTGAAACTGTTTTCCATATCGTTGCCGGCATACACCAGGGTGGGCAGCCACAATGTCCATAGCAGCAGTGGCCAGATGACTTTCTGATAGATAGATGTGCGTCTCATATTTTGCATAAAATAGTTGTTTAGTTGGTTAGTAAATTAGTTGTTTGGTTGGTTAGTAATCGTAAAAAATAAATTGTACATTTTACATTTTACTTATGCCCCTGCGGGGCGTGGAAAGAAAAAATAGAAAAAATAGGCAAAAATATAAAAATTTTTTCTATGTTTTTATCTGTTTTTCTTTATTTTTCTTTTTAATGCCGCAAAGCGGCAAATCATACCAAGTTATTTTTTTATTTTTCACTTTTCACTTATCTTTTTCCTCAATGACGTGGCAAAGTTAATAAATAAATCTGATAAACCTTCACAAAAAGTTGAGTTATAGGTATCTTTTAGGGTGTTTTTTAGGCTTTTTAGGGTGTTTTTTAGGCTTTTTGGGGTGTTTTTTAGGCTTTTTAGGGTATTTTTTAGGCTTTTTGGGGCGTTTTTTAGGTGTTTTGGCGTGTTTTTAGGGTATTTTTAGAGTGTTTTTGGGGGTATTTCAGGGAGTTTGGGGGTGTTTTTAGGGAGTTTTAAGGGAGTTCTCGAGGGAGTACTCCCGTCCGCATATCACTGTTTTACAACTCATTACAGATATTTCAGGGAGTTTAGGGAGGTTATTTCAAAAAATACCTCAAAAAAAATTTTCTTACCCTATTTATAGAAAAGACCTCCCTAAACTCCCTGCGGATAGGCTTAAACCTTCATTTTCAGTGAGTTGAAAGAGGGAGCAACTCCCTTGAAACTCCCTTAGAACTCCCTTAAACTCCCTAAGACTCCCTGCTACGTTGCCACCTGTGACTCTGCTACGTTGCCTCCTCTGGGTCAGTGTAAGCACTAAAAGCAATCGCAACCTACGATTGTACTATCGAAGGTTGCGATTATACTATCGAAGCTTACGATTGTACTATCGAAGCTTACGATTGGAAGTTGCGTTTTTGGAACGGAAATCCGTGGGCTTCCCACAAAAACATCCTTTTCTGCTGCAAAGATACAACATTTTTTCGAGATTTGCAAATAACTTAGCCTTAAAAATATCCGTCCTTAGAATTGCTCTCTTTGGAGATATTTTTGTCTAAGTTGGAATATTTTCTTTGTAAAATCTTTGGAAAAAACGAGACTTCTTGCAAATTTTCCCGAAAAAAGTTGAGGATGTGGGGAAAATGCCTTACCTTTGCATCGAATTTCCCAAAAGCTTGACGTTAATGGAACATCTTGAGCGTGTCTCAAACCGTTTCAACGCAAGTAGGTAGTTCACGCCGATGCTGGATGTGACCAGCGGTTGGGTAGGGACTATGTCACTGGGAAAGACATAATGAAAGGCGTTTACTAACGCTTTGTTCTTGACACCGGGAATCTCGCAAATTATCCGATCAAAGTCTTGACAGAGCCAATGGTAGATGCTCAGGGATGTGAATCTTTACTCCTTCTAACGTGCGATGTTGCACAGCCGTCTTAGATGGCATTGTGTAAAATCGTCTATGTTAGTAAGGATGAGTCTTCATATCGGCGTGAGCTCTAACATTGTCTGTTCAACTTTGATGGGCAATGCGAGAGCCTCCTGGTGTGGAATAGACAATCGGAAGGATTCACGCTTTTTTTATGTCCTTATGTATGGAGTGCTCCTATATAAGTGTCAGGTTTGAAGACAAACCAATCCGAATTTTCTCGTCAGACGCTCAGTTCTGATTCGTGTTGCGGACTTACATCCAAAACGCCCCCCATTCCAAGTGATACACAGAATGGGCAGTCGGTGGAAAACACGCTTCTCACACCCAGCTATTGGTATGCAGCACGAATCACATACGGGAGGGCACACGCTGTCTATAAAGCCATCAAAAAACTCGACGGCGAAACGCTCACTCCTTATATTCCAGTTGTAAAAAAGCAGGTCTATCATATTGAGAATGGGAAAACATCCGTCAGCATGGAAGAGAGACCTGTCCACTCGGGGCTGCTGTTTATCAACGCATCCCCTTCCAGTTATCGAAAATTGTTTCACGACTTGCCGCGAATACCAGGCCTTACCCCCTTCTATGACCACTTCTCCGTGTCGGCCACAGGGCGTAACGACTATCTGGTTGTTCCCGACCGGCAGTTTGAGAGTTTCCGCCGTATCATCGAGTCGGGGCATGAAGACATTCTTATTGACCAAAGCTTGATGCCGACTTATCTGGCTGGTAAACATGTGCTCATCGTCAGTGGCCCTTTCGCTGGGGTGGAGGGAACGCTCTTTCGATGGAAACATCAGCGGCGCGTCTTCGTCGATTTGGGAAGCCTCGGGAAATATGGCACAGGTTACATCCAGACTTGTGATGTAGAGATCCTGCCATAAACCATCTTGTGTGTTGATTACACATATATTCTTTTTTATATGTCTCCATCATCTCTTCAGAAATACCGTCTTGGTTGCTACCGCCAGATGATGCTCGAAGACCTCTCCGATGATTATGCCATCCAAGACTATCAGTCGGATTGGCACCATGCACAAGATGAAGTGAAAAGACTTTTTGCCTATCTCGACATCCATCATCTGTCATCAGAACAGGAGGCCGAAATCCTTCTCACCATCTTCGTTGCCCTACAGATAGGCTACCGTAACTGGGAACTCTTCCAGCGTGCTGCCGACCATACCTACGACTTGTTGCCTCATCTGTCCGATAGCAAGTTGAAGTGCCATCTCCTTGTCCATCTCTATCAAGAGACCCAAGACGAAGACCTCCTTCCCGAAATTGACCAGCTGATGGACACATGGACAGAAGCCACCATGACCGAGGAAGACCACTACCTCCAAGCACTCTACGAACCCCAATTCCAATAAGTTCGTGCCGCCTCCTGCCGACCTACGCGGCAGGGACGGCTTTTGTACTTTTCAACTGGATGAGTTGTGGAACTGAATTTCCTTCCGCCGAGTCTTCGACGTTGAGTCTCAAGGGGCAACGACGAAGAGTCACGAGACTCAACGACGATGAGTCATGCGAGGCAACGACGTTGCCCTTTAGGGGAGCCACCCCAAAATTGCCTTCCCTTTCTTCCTGTTTACAAAGAAGAGAGCACCCACGAAATCCAATTATGCATGAAGAAATATGCATGATGAATTGATTCAAACGCCAACGATACTACATCTTTTTCTTAAATAACTATTCCTTCAAGATGCAAGTCGGAGGCTTTTTATTAAAGATTGTTTTTTAGATTGTTATGCCAGATAATTCCGCTAACAATAAACGCATAGCCAAGAACACTCTACTGCTTTATGTGCGGATGCTGTTCCTGATGCTCGTGTCGCTGTATACGAGCAGGGTAATCCTCAATGCCTTGGGTGTTGAAGACTATGGCATATACAATGTCGTAGGCGGCGTTGTGACAATGTTTTCGATGCTGAGTGGCTCTCTCAGCGCTGCTATTAGCCGATTTATTACCTTTGAGTTGGGTACTGGAGATAGAGAGAAATTAAAGAAAGTGTTTTCATCTTCAATAACTATTCAAGCAGGAATAGCTTTGATTATTGTTATTTTGGCAGAAACAATCGGTTTGTGGTTCCTAAATGATAAGTTGGTGATACCAGCAAATCGTTTGACAGCCGCTAACTGGTGTTATCAATTCTCGGTTATTACTTTTGCAATAAATCTCATAAGCATTCCATATAATGCAGCCATTATTGCCCACGAAAAGATGTCAGCTTTTGCATATATTTCTATCTTGGATGCTTTTGGAAAACTCGTTGTGGCATGGTGCATCGTCATCAATCCTATCGACCGACTTGTTTTCTTTGCAGCAATGGTGGCTGTTATTGCATGGATAATTCGTTTTGTCTATACTTGGTATTGTAAGCGACATTTTGAAGAGTGTACTTATCATTTCCTTTATGACCATGACTTGCTGAAAAATATGTTTGGTTTTGCTGGTTGGAACTTTATAGGTGCTTCTTCTGCGGTATTAAGAGATCACGGAGGTAACATTATATTGAATCTATTCTTTGGTCCCTCAGTTAATGCCGCAAGAGCAATTTCTGTAAAAATAAGCACTGTAGTTTCCAGTTTTGTTCAGAATTTCATGACAGCCTTAAACCCTCAGATAACAAAATCTTATGCCAGTGGAGACTATGATTATATGTTCAAGTTGATGTTTCAAGGAGCTCGCTTGTCATATTATATCTTGTTGCTGCTATGTCTTCCTATAATACTCAATTCCCATTACATATTGGTATTATGGTTAAAATTAGTTCCTGAGCATACAGTCCTGTTTGTGCAACTGATTTTAACTTTTGCAATGAGTGAAAGCATTAGTCATCCATTAGTAACAGCTATGCTTGCTACAGGACGGATTAGAAATTACCAACTCATAGTAGGAGGACTTCAAATGATGAATCTTCCTGTTGCATATCTTTGCTTGTATTTAGGCGCAATTCCAGAATCTGTTGTTATTGTTGCCATAGTGATAAGTCAATGCTGTTTAGCTGCCCGTTTGTATATGTTAAGAGGAATGATTGATTTAAATATTAAGAGCTATCTACGCAATGTTTATTTAAATGTGATGGTTGTGACTGTTATGTCAATGATTGTCCCTTCAATTCTCGCATATTATTTGACAGAATCATTCGTGTCATTAGTAGTAATTTCTATTATATCGCTTTTATGTACATTATTAGCAGAATTATATGTCGGATGTAAGAGTGAAGAACGTGCATTCATCTATTCAAAAGTTTTTAATATCACACAAAGACTATACAAGAAATGATAAAAATAACAGAGCCAAAGGATTGCTGTGGTTGTACTGCGTGTGCCAGTATCTGTGTGCATGATGCAATTACAATGGAACCTGATGCCTTAGGCTTCCTATATCCTATGGTTGATAAATCCAAATGTGTGGATTGCGGGCAGTGTGACAAAGTTTGTCAATTCAATGATAATTATGATCGTTCGTTGAATCTTGAACAGCCTATAGCATACGCTGCACGACATAAAGAAATAGATGAAGTGATGAAGTCGCGCTCAGGCGCCGCGTTTGTGGCAATCAGTGACTATATACTTGAACAAGGAGGTGTTGTTTATGGGGCAGGCTATAAAGATCATTTTCGTGTGGTACACAAACGAGCCACAACCAAAGAAGAACGCGATGAATTCCGTGGCAGCAAGTATGTCCAAAGTGACTTGACAGGGGTGTTTAGACAAGTAAAAGAAGATTTGAAGAATGGATTGACTGTCCTTTTCTCAGGAACTCCATGCCAAACTTCTGGTTTAAATTCCTATGTAGGTAAGAAACTTCGCGAAAATCTTATTCTCATAGATATTGTGTGTCATGGAGTACCAGCTCCTTTCCTATGGAGAGACTACATTGCCTATTTAGAAAAGAAACAAGGAGATGAGATTGTGACTGTTAATTTCAGAGACAAGGAACTCTTTGGTTGGAAAGCTCATAAAGAGTCTTATAAATTCAAAAGGAGGGGGGGATGACATTTACATACTTGTTTTACAAACATATCATGTTCCGTCATTCATGCGGAGTATGTCATTTCACCAACACCACACGTCCCAGTGATATTACATTGGCTGACTTCTGGGGATGGGAGAAAGCAGCGTCAGGTTTTAACGATGATGATAAAGGTGTTAGTTTAATATTGCTGAACACGGAAAAAGGAAAGCAATTGTTTGAAAAAGCCAACAAGAGTTTAAAGATAAAAAAGGTGGATGTTGATGATTGCTTGCAACCCAATTTGCAACATCCTTCTGAGATTCATCCAAATCGTATTCAATTTGAAGATGATTATAAAATACATGGTTTTAAATATGTCTTTAACAGATATGGAGAGGCGGGCTGGAGATTTAAAATCAAACGAAGGGCAAAGAGAATAATTATAATGTTTAAAGAAATATTCGTATGAAGATAGGCATCTTAACCTTCCATCGTGCTCGTAATTATGGAGCTGTTTTACAATGTTATGCCCTTCAAGAGACTTTGAAACAAATGGGGCATGATGTGTGGGTTATAAATTATAGACAAACATATGTAGATGATGTCTATTCTATATTCAATTGGACAAAATTTCTGAGATATATTTATCATTTGCAGTTTACCCTTGTATATGTATATTTAAGTAATATACAAAATAGATTAAGAAGAAAGAATAATTATGAGGCATTCTGTAGTCATTATCTCCATTTAACTCCAGAATGTTCATTGAAGAATATTCCTCCTGACTTCGATGTTTATATAGTAGGCAGCGATCAGCTTTGGAATAGCACTCTGACTGGTGGTATTGACAAAGCCTATTGGGGTATGTTCAAACGAAAGAAAGAATCCTTTCTTATATCCTATGCAATCAGTACTAGCATAGATAATCTTATGTCATTGGATTACGATTTTGTGAAAAGAAGTATTTCTAATTTTAATGCCATATCTGTTAGGGAATATTCTGTTAAAGATTATTTATTAAAAGAAAGAATCGGGAAAAATGTCACAGTATGTTTGGATCCAACTCTTATTGCAAATAAAACAGTATGGGATAGGTTAATAACAGACAAATATAAAGATAAACGTTATGTGTTAATATATCAAGCGCGTCCTTATAAACCCAATCCACAACTTTTGCGACAAAAAGCTTTACAACTTTCTCAAAGTGCTGGCTTGGAAGTGATAGATTTGTCATCTGGAATATATACACCAGAAGAATTCGTTAGTCTTTTCCGATATGCCACTTGTATTATTACTTCATCTTTTCATGCAGTTGTTTTCTCAGTCATATTTAAACGTAAATTTTTCGCAATAGCATTAGGTGATGGTCATGATGAAAGATATACAGACTTGTTGACTAGCTTATCTCTTAAGAAAACTATTGTAGCTCCAGATTTTATTCCTGATTTAGATGAAATAGATTACAATTCTATAGATGTTTATTTGTCAAAACTAAGATCAGAATCCGTCAATTTTTTAGATTCAAATATTTGTTAGTAAATGCCTGCTATCAGTATAATTGTACCAGTGTACAATGTTGAACAATACCTGCCTCGATGCCTTGACAGTATCATTGTACAATCTTTTCCCGACTGGGAATGTGTTCTGATAGATGATGGTAGTAAGGATGATAGTGGTACAATTTGTGACGAATACGCAGAAAAGGACAAACGATTTAAAGTATTTCACAAGGAAAATGGTGGTGTAAGTACTGCGAGGAATGTGGGAATAGAGAAATCTAAAGGAGAATGGATTACTTTTGTAGATGCTGATGATTACATAGGTAATAATTTTTTAATCGAATTTGTTACGTCAATAAACGATAATCCTTCATTAATACTCTTAACAGCTTTTTATACTATACAAAAAGGTGATACCCTTCTTCCCCCGAAAAGATATTCTTTACCCGATAAACAATCGTCAAAAGAGTATTTAGAATGTCTGCTTTCAAGAGATCGTGTACGTATAGAAGTTTGGGGTAAATTATTTAAGAGATCCTCTTTGAACAGTATTAGATTTTCTGAAAACTTAAAAATAGGTGAGGACTGGTTTTTTCTCATATCTTATGCAAGAGAAAACCATGGCTTCATAAAAAACATATCGTTTTCTTCCTATTATTATGTAATCAGAGAAGATTCTGCCATGCGAGTAATTGGTAATGAAATTATTCAGGCGGAACAGATGATTTGTGAATTGATAAAGTCCGATGATGAAATATATAAATATTGCTTTAATAGCTATTTGATTGCAAAAAACATTAATTCTATTAGAAATGCTGTTCTTAATTCACAAGAGCCCAAATGGACGACTGCTGTGAATATTCACAATTTTTCAAAGAAACATCTTAGACGAATACATCTTATTGTTTTTTATCTTTCGAAAGTGTCCGTATGTATGACATTATATATAATAACAAAACTGACAAATTATAAAATTTTATAGAAGATATGATTGTCCCTTACATAATATTGCTGGTTATTATAGTAGCATATATAATAGATTTTAAAAAATCCTATGTGATTGTGGTATTGTTGTCATCGTGGATTCAACAATTCTCTTTCTTACCCAAAATCTCTTTATCCCAAGTTGTTATATTTCTGTCGGTTGCTTTTTTTGTAATGAAAATAGATAAAAACAGAACAAGAGAACGAAATATCTTTTCTTTTTCAATATTTTTTTTGTCTGTATCCTATTTCCTTTCATGTTACTTTTCTGTGGGTGAACGACATAATTTAATTTTAATGACTTCCATTTGTGGTTTATTTTACATAACGATGTTTTGGAATATAGTAAAGAATAGTCCATCTACTTTAATCGTCTTTTCTAAAGCAGCACTTGTTTATGCTGTTTTTTGTGGTACTTATATTGTTTTTGAAGCAATATCTCAAACAAATCCTGTTGTTGAATATTTTAATAATTCTGGTGCGTATATTCAAACTTATTTAATTGATTCAATTCGTTATGGAGTAAAAAGATGTCAAGGTGTATTTTCTATGCATACAACAGCAGGCGCAGTTTGCTTAAGTCTGGCTTATTTGGTGTGGCATCTTTACTATCGAACAAAGCTTTTTTTAAACATACATCCTATTATTATTTTATATGCTATAGTGACTTGCTCGGCAGGTGTGTTTCTTACAGGTGCTCGGTCTGCAATTGTAGGCTTTGCTGTATGTATTCTTTTATTTTTACCAGTAGTAAAACGTAATTTTTTTAGTTATTTCCTTGTTGGCATAATTGTTTTATTTTTAATGAGCCCTTATTTGGATCTTGTGTTTTCTTCTTTCTACGATACAGAAAGTGTTACTGGGAGTAATATTGACTTAAGAGAAACACAGTTTAGAATTGCTTTTTTATTTTGGTCTCATAATTGGTGGATAGGTAATGGCTTAAACTACACTTTCGAAAATGCATTGTCCAGATACCCTGACCTAATGGGGGCTGAGTCTGTATGGCTGTCTTTGGTTATTGACCGTGGTCTTTTAGGTATTATAAGTTTTTCGTTTTTTCTCATTACCTCATTTTATTATTGTTATAAAGAAAAAAGTGTCTTTCTCGTTTTATTTCTATTTGGTTTTTTGATGTTCTTTACTCTTTCAAGTATTCCTAATTATTCTTTCTATATACCACTTATCTATGTCATAGCAATGATTGAGTCAAAGAAACAATTTGGAAAAACTAAAGCAGATAAAAATATAGAATTAATCAGAAAGCAATATTTGTTGAAAGCAAATCCGATGAAGAGTTTAACATAGACAAACATAATGCACTAATATGGATTTATCTATTATTATTCCTGTTTACAAGGTGGAGAAATATATTGGTGATACTTTACAAAGTATTGTCAACCAAAAATATGATTCTTTCAATTTTGAAATTATTGTAGTAGACGATGGCACTCCTGATAACTCTATGCAGATAGTAGAGTCGTTCAAAGTTAAATTGCCTCAGATGAAAACGATACATCAAGAGAACAAGGGATTAAGCGGAGCCAGAAATACTGGGCTAAAGATGGCTGTAGGTAAATATGTGTGGTTTGTGGATAGTGATGATGCCATTGCTGATGGCATACTAAAAAAATTAGGTGACATTCTTCCTGAAGAAAAAGCTGACGTGTTAGGATTTAACGTGAATATTTATCTTGATAAAAGGTTTGAGCGTACTGAACGTCCGTTCAATAAACGGAAATATTTTAAGTTCAAATCTCTTCGCCATACCGGTTCCAGAGCTGGAGAGTGTCTTGGTACCGGTATGGCACCAAGATTTCTTTTCCGCCGAGATTTCCTTTTTGCTAATGGCCTTTGTTTTTTAGAGGGTGTCATTTTTGAGGATTTGGAGTTTCTCGTTAGAGTGAGATGCCTCGCAAAAAGTATTGCTATTTACGATGTAACTAATTATTGTTATTATAGACGCAGTAGTGATTCAATCATGTCAACGCTTGATATGCGTTCTATTTATTCAAGGATGAAAATACGAGAGAATTTGGATTCTTTTGGCCATTTAAATCAACTTGAATCATTCCAAAGAAGATTGGTCTATAATTATTGCTTCGGTCTAACATGTAGAATTCTGAGCCAACAGGACTCGGTCAAAACAAGAGAACTTTCTGAATTCTATAAATTGAACAGATGGGATAATACTACAATTGGTATTAAATATTTTTTGATGTCTTTCGGATACCATTCAATAAAAGATTATTTGAAACTAATCTTTCTTGTAGTAAATCCTAGATTGAACTCAAAATTGTAATAATTATGTTTTTTATTCTTTACACTATTTATCGCTATATTTACTGCTTGCGTCATCATTTGAAGTTCACAGAACAAGAAGATCCGTGGTTGTGTTTCAAATACTACAAACAGTGTACTGCACAAAATAAGAAAAGTCTATGGAGAGTGCTCTTTGATGTTGAGCGATTGTTGTGGTATTGGCATCGGTTCCCTGATACATATTTCATCTTCTGTCACTGGCTGGAAGAATATGATAATTACAAACAAATAAAATCATTTCTTCCTCAAAGGAATTATGGCTTGGCCTGCCAGTGGGGGGGAAAAATTTCTTCTACATATGATATTGTTATCAACGATAAAATCCTATTCCATGAATTAATGTCTTATTATGGAATTCCAGTTCCAGAGATGATTCTGATATATAAAAACCAACATTTCATAAAAGATAATGTTATCTTAAATGAAGAAAGAGTAAATGAACTTCTCAAATCACATGAGGGTGAAAAAATCTATGTGAAACTTCCATCAGCTGGAGCGGCAAGAGGTGTGTTCGTTATGATTCGAGAAAATGGTGTATGGTTGATGGATGGAAAGGAGGTTAACGCTACAATGTTGAAAGAGAGGTTTGGCTCTAATGATATGTTTATGGAGAGTGGGCTTCTTCAGGAGCCAGTACTAAGGAAGTTTAATCCCGACACAATCAACACCATCCGTATTTTGACAAAAAACAAAGATGCTAAGATTGATATCGTGTCTGCTGCAGTGCGATTTGGTCGTAAGGGTCAATATGTAGATAATATGCATGCAGGTGGTCTTGCTGCTAGTGTAAATATTGAGACAGGAAAGATAGAATCATATGCAGGTAGAAGATTTGACCCGACTAAATATGAAGAACATCCTGATAGCCATTTGAGGTTTGAAGGTGTACAAATTCCTCAATGGGATGAGATAAAGCAACTGGTTTATAAGGCGCTTTTGCTATTACCTCCCTATTTCTCTGTAGGGTTTGATATTGTGACTACTGAGAAAGGACCTCTTATTCTTGAAATAAATACTGGAGCAGGAATGGACTTGGCACAAGTGGGAAAGGGTTGGGGAATTGCTGACTCATTTTACCCAATGAACTCCAAATAGATTTGAAAATGATATTGTCTAAAATTAAGGCTAAGTGGGGTAAATTATTACTTCGTCTCCCATATATAAAGAGATTTCGTACAAACATCTACCGTTGGATGGGGGCACGAATAGCGACAGATGCACATATCTCTGAGTGTAAGATTGTAGGGAGTCCCATTCTGATAGAAATGCATGCTCACAGCGAGATAAATGTGGGGTGCTTTATCGTAGCTAAGGCTCCAGTGATAATTGGTGAGAATTCCACGCTTGCCTATCAAGTTTCTCTCTTCACGAGTGCTTATCCTAATGGGCCATGGAACAAATTATCAGAGATTTATCCAAAAGTCAGAGAAGGTATTATTATAGGCCGTGACGTCTGGATTGGAGCCCGAGCCGTTATATTGCCAGGTGTTCATGTCGGTGATTATTCGGTTGTGGCTGCTGGATCTGTCGTAACCGAAGATGTTCCGTCAGGAGTATTGGTAGCAGGCATTCCTGCTAAAATAAAAAAGCATTTAATACCGCATGAATAGATGTGTCGTTATTGGTGGTACTCACCATAATACACTGAGCATGGTGCGTAGCCTTGGCATGAAAGGTGTTGAGGTTGATGTGATTTTGGAAAATGCACATGGCAAAAATAGTTATGTGTTAGCTTCGTGCTATGTGAATAAGAGTTTTGTAGTAGCAGATGGTAATGAGGCAGTGAAGGTGTTAAGAGAGAATTACCCTATAGACCAATCTGTTATTCTCTGCTCTGATGATGTGGCTGCTTTGCTAGATAAAAATACGGCTCATTTCATGGACAAGCAGGTTCAGGTCGAAGTGGCTAAAGAGGTTGGCTTTGCCGTGCCTAATTCAATGATGCATATTATAGGACATAACACTCCTGTTGCTCTCTGCTATCCATGTATAGTAAAACCGTTGGAAAGTATTCATGGGGGAAAGCGTTTTGCTGTTTGTTATAATGAAAATGAGTTGGGGAAAATACTTTCCGAATACGAAACAAACGATGTCGTTCAGATACAAGAATACATTCATAAAGATGATGAGATTGTTATAGATGGAGTTTCTATAAAAGGAAATGTCATCATTCCTGGTTATGTGTTGAAGCATCGTGATCATCTTGGAGGAACCACCTATTCTACAACACATCCAATTGATAAACTTCCAAAGGATGTCCTTCAAAAAGCAAAGAAAATGGTGAAAGCCATAGGCTATGAAGGTTTGTTTGGCGTAGAAATAATAAGAAACAAAGAGAAATACTATTTTGTAGAAATCAATCTTCGTAACGATGCAACTACATACTCTTTGGCTGTAGCAGGTGTAAACCTTCCATATATATGGGTACTTGGTCATCAAGGAATGGATTATACTCAAGAAACAAAAGGAAGAATCAGGGAGATAAATTCTATAGTTGAATTCCGAGATTTACCTTTTGCACTTAAGGGAAAAATCTCATTATGGCAATGGTGGAGGGACTACCGAAGTTGCGAATGTAGATATTTCTATGATAAAATTGATTTGAGACCCTATAGAATTGCAAGAAATCAATTCTTCGGCTCATTATTGGGGAAAATTTTAAAGCTGATGAAATGAAATCTCTGACAAAGATAAAACGCCAACTTCAGGAGTCTGCATGGTTGTTAGGAATATGCGAAAATGGCTATGATGACCTTAAAGCAGGGCGAATTCATTGGATAGACAATGGTGAGTATAAAGGTAAGAAATGGTTTGCAGACCCTTTCATCCTTGAATATGACAACGCACGGATTACGCTACTCGTAGAGGAGTTTGACTATAAAATAAATCGCGGAAGAATAGCAAGGCTATTTGTTGATAGGAAATCATGGACAGTTACAGATTGTAAGATTATCCTCGACCTTGACACACATCTGTCATTTCCGATGATTTGGGTAGAGAACGGTCATGTGTATGTCTGTCCTGAGAACTATGCATCAGGGACATTGAATGTTTATGAGTATGATGTTGCAAATGAAAGGCTGACATTTGTCAAGTCCCTCATTAAAGAGAGACTGACAGATGCAATACTATATAAGGGTGATGCTGGTTATTATGTGTTATCCACATGTATCCCCACTCCTAACGGTAAGAAACTTATTGTATATCATTCGGACAGCCTCTATGGTGAATATAAGGTGAAACAAGAGGTGGAGTTTCCTGAAAATATCGCTCGCAATGCTGGAAAAATGTTCGTGTACAATGGGCTGCTGATACGGCCATCTCAGGAATGTAATCATACATATGGACATGCTATCTCGTTTCAAATAGTTCAAATGGATGAGAAAGGTTTTATATTTAATGAGGATTACAGCTATCAGTCAACGCATCCTGGTAATTATAAGTATGGCACTCATACATACAATCAGCATCCCAATGGACTTGCAGTGATTGACGTGAAAGGTTTTCGTTATAAGGCCATAGGCAAATTGTTGTATTTGATGCAGAGACTTGCTATTAACTTACACTTGAAAAAAGAAATCTGGCTGCAATGAGAATAGTGCATCTTTTGTGGAGCCTTGGTACAGGTGGAGTTGAGACCTTGCTTGTTGACATTATCAATGAGCAAGTAAAAACTGAGAAAATCTCTCTGATTATTATCAACGATGACATAAGTGAAAATCTATATAGTAAGATAGATCAACGGGTGAAGGTGTATCGTATAGGGCGTAAGCCCGGGAGCAGATGTCCGTGGCCTATAGTGAAATTGAACTTTACACTCAGAAAGATAAAGCCTGAAATTCTGCATTGCCATCTTGATGACCAGTCAAAACTGATATGGGGGAATTATAATTTGGTACGTACCATTCATAATACACATAGTAGCTGCAAAGATTTCTCTAAATTTAAACGCCTGTTTTGTATATCTGAAGCTGTAAAAGAGCATACAGTTCAGCAAGGTTTCTCTGATGCTATAATAGTTTATAACGGTATCCATACTGAACTCATTAATTGTTTTCCTAAAGGCGTGGATAAAAATAGAGGAAAAAAAAGATTTGTCTGCGTAGGGCGGTTGCATGATGACAAAGGGCAACGAGTCCTGATTAAAGCTGTAGATGAATTGGTGAATAGGCGAAATGTTCTCGATTTTTCAATTGATTTAATAGGTGATGGTCCATTGCGTGAAGAGTTGGAACAAGAAGTGTCAAAGAAGAATCTCAATCCTTTTGTCCATTTTTTAGGCATGAAGCCAAGAGAGTGGTTCTATCCAAGGCTTTGTGAATATGACCTATTTGTGATGCCAAGCATATCTGAAGGGTTTGGACTGACGCTTGCAGAAGCGGTTGCCGCAAAAATACCGGTAATTACTTCTGACCTTAAAGGCCCGATGGAGGTAATAGATCATGGAAGGTTGGGGATGTCATTCCATTCTGGCAACGCTTCTGATTTGGCAAATCAAATTGTCTGTTTTATGATGAAAGGTGTGAATCTGAGGCAAATAGATGAAGCATATCACTTTGTAAAGTCAAATTTTGACGTGAAAGAAACAGCACATAAATATATAGAAGAATACAGGAATCTAATATGATACAGAGTAGAAAAGATCTTAAAGAATATATAGCAGAAGACAAGAAACGTTTTTCTAAGATTCCTACAATGATAGACTTGATACTGCATAATGAGAAGTGGTATATCTATCATTATATTAGGCATTTGCGATATGTGGAATACTATCGTGGTAAGTTAAATGGGAGGGGCAAATTTTATTTGTTGTTTTTCTTGTGGCACTGGTTCCGATATAAGAGGCTTGGGTTTAAACTTAGGTTTACCATTTACCCTAATACGATTGGCTCAGGATTAATGATTTATCATACGGGTGATTTTATTCATGTGGGTGAAAATGTAAGGATAGGAAGGAATTGCACTTTGCTGCCAGGAGTCGTATTCAGCGCAAAAAAACCAAATGACAAAGTCGTCGTTGGTGATAATTGCAGATTTGGACTTGGGGCGAGAATTTTCGGCTCTGTCAGTATAGGTAATAATGTCACGATTGGAGCCAATGCTGTTGTGACAAAAGATATCCCAGATAATGCAGTGGTGGGAGGTGTTCCAGCTAAAATCATAAGGATAAAGGAGTGAAACGATTATTGTTTTATGGTCCAACAGGGAAAGGACTTCCATCTGAAAAAATTGGTGGTGGTGAGCGTGGATGCTTACGTACCTTGGATTTGTATCATAAACTTGGTGTAGAATATGTTGTGATAGAAAAACCTACGCTTGGCCGTGGGAAAGTGACTTTCTTATACAATAGCTTTGTTTCCCCATTTATTTTGATTTTCACTCTTCTAAAAAATCCTCAGTCTCCTGTACATATAGTGGGGTTCTATGAGCATCAGCTTTTTTATGAATACATGATGTTTTTGATTTCAAAACTGTTCGGACGGAAGATTGTTTATGAGTTGAGGAATGGTACTATGGTAAAGACATATAATCATCACTCCTGGCTATATAAAATTGCTATGAAAAATATGATTGAAAAATCTGAAGTTGTTTTGTGCCAGGGTTTGGAGTTTGTTGACTTTATCCATGAGAACTGGAAGGCTAATACTATTTATTATCCCAATTATGTGATGAACAAATTTTTGTGCCCTTACCATGCCGAAAGATAAAGTATTACAGTTAGTGTATTTTGGAAGGCTCAGCCCAACAAAGAATGTTGACGTGGTAATCCTCACATTAAAATACTTATTGGATGCACAATACGATGCGACATTGAAACTGATAGGAGGATATGCGGAGGATTATTACTTATTGCTTCATCGACTCATGTCGGTTGAGGGCATTTCAGAAGAAAGAGTACAATTCTTAGGTTCAAAACCGATGGAATACATATTTGAGGTCCTCTCTCAATCTCATTATTTTATATTTCCTTCGAATGAGCCAAAGGAAGGTCATTCAAATGCATTGACGGAAGCAATGGCAATGGGAGTGGTTCCCATTGTTAGTAATGCAGGATTTAATGCATCAATATGTGGTATGCCAGAATTAGTCGTTAAAGACATCAATCCGAGAGTATTTGCGGAGAAGATAATAAAGATAGAGGAAACAGGAAGGTGGCAAGATGTATCCATGTATGTCCACAATCGGTTTAAGGACAATTACACGGAAGAGAATGCTCTTGAAAAAATCAAGGAGGTTGCAATAAGACTTAAGCTGATATGACGGAAACTGTGAGTAAGCAGCCAAATCTGACGTGTTGCTGGTGAAAATGCAATGATATACCTTTGTACTGAATTAAGAATAAAAGTATTATTATGTTAACGAAAACCTTGACAGTGTGGGGAAATATAAAAAGTTGTGAAAAGTTTGGAAGTTTCCAAAGAAACTCCTACCTTTGCAGCATCGGAGTAGAGGCTACGCCTGCTACTGTAAATCGGACAAATAACTTTTAGTTATATATTAGCGGAAAAATCACATAGACAATGGTAGCAACAACGACATATCAAACAACGATGTCACCCATAGATGCTCTATGGACATTATATCTATCACAGACTAAAAAAGTCCGTGAGGCATTTCGTATGCGTCTATATGCCGAAGAACAAGCACAAGCAACCAAAGCTCAGCAGAAGATGGTAGAGGAAAGCCTTACAAGGGCATTCGATGAGTTGCATACAGGCAAGGTGAAACATAATGCCCGTAGCCTTTTTACAGAATAATACTATTCTGCCATGAGAGTGACTATCGACTATCTTCCAGAGTTTGAAAGACGTGCAAAAGATTTTGCAAAGAAATACAAATCTTTTGTATCCGATTATGACACTTTTCTTGATGAATTAGAGAAGAATCCTTTTGGAGGAGAATCGTTAGGTCATCACACCTACAAAAATAGGATGGCGATTGCCTCAAAAGGAAAAGGGAAAAGCGGTGGGGCGCGTGTAATCACATATAATGTACAACAGCCTACAGAAGACGATGTACGAATAACATTGATGTCAATCTATGACAAGGGAGAAATCAGCAATGTGTCTGATGCATATCTTCGTGGCCTTGTCAAAGAAATAGAGGAAACATGAGTAAGCGTTCGAAGCTTGGACAAACATTGGTTTTGTGCTGTTGATATGAATTTCTATTTTTGCATCTGTTTAACATTCAAACATCAGTGCAAAATGGAAGCAAGTGATTACATTCTGGAGTTTCGTGAGCTCCCAAACAAATAAAGAAAAAGTGTGTGCACCAAGGTTGGGGGCTTATATGCGTTTTTTCGATGAAAATTTGGAACTCACATAAGTATCTCTTTAAACAAGAAATTGTTTTTATAACATATTATTAAGGTGTCAAGCTCTTTTGATGTGGCACCCTTTTTGATTATTTCCCCTATTCTTCATTCATGTTACGACTATCTGATTTGGGCATCCTTGAATCTAAGGAGGCTCTAAAGGCTATTCCCGAAGGTAAAGTGCTTATCAACACCATCAATGCCCACTCGTTCAATGTGGCGCAGAAGGATGAGTTGTTTGCAGAGGCTCTGACCAACGGGGACTATCTCATTCCCGACGGGGCATCCATTGTTATGGCTCTGCGATGGCTGAAGGGGAAATCACGTCCAAAGGAAAGAGTTGCGGGGTGGGATTTGTTCGATTTCGAGATGAAAAAACTGAATCGTAAAGGTGGAAAGTGTTTCTTCATGGGGAGTAGTGAGAATGTTCTGGAACTGATTCGTGAACAGGCTGCCATCGACTATCCCAATATGGTTGTGGAAACATATTCTCCACCTTATAAGCCCGTTTTTTCAGACCAAGACAATGCTGCCATCATCAAGGCTATCAACGAGGCCAACCCTGACTTGCTGTGGATTGGCATGACGGCTCCGAAACAAGAGAAATGGACATACACGCACTGGAAGGAATTGAACATCCATTGCCATGTGGGCACGATAGGTGCGGTGTTTGACTTTTATGCGGGGACAGCCAAACGTGCTCCACGGTGGTGGCAGAGGATTTCGATGGAGTGGTTCTATCGCTTGCTCATTGAACCAAGGAGGATGTGGAGACGCTACATCATAGGCAATCCTCTTTTCCTTTGGAACTTACACAAGGAAAAGGGTTAAAGGTTGTATTTCTCTTTCAGAATATACCACCAGAAGCGTATTTGTTCTATTAGTTTTTTGAACATTGGCGGCAAAGGTAGCAAAGAATGGCGAAAGAAAGGGGCTAAATGTGGAAAAAACTACTTCTGACAAGTTTTTTCAGTTACTTCGGTACTCAATTGACAACTCTGCGGAGTGTTCAGTGAACATATCGCCCGAAGAGTGGAACGAAATTTATGAAATTGCTCAGCAGCAATCGTTGCTGGGCATTTTCTTTTATGGGCTACAGAAGCTGCAACGTCAATATGGTAAGGGCATGATGCCGCCTAAGAAACTATTTGTGAAATGGTATGCTTCCTACGAACAAATCATAGAGAGTAACGAAAAAACGAATAAGGCTGCTGTCAGAATGTCGGATTTCTTTCGTCGTCACGGATTCAGAACTTGCATCTTGAAGGGACAGGGGAATGCTTTATATTACCCGAATCCGAATGTCAGAACCAGTGGCGACATTGACATTTGGGTGGAAGGAGGGGCTAAACAGGTGCTCAGGTTTGTTCGTCGTTTTGTGCCGAAAGCTTCTATATGCTACCATCATGTTCAATTTAAGCATGTCCACGGCATTGACACGGAAGTGCATTATCGCCCTGCTTTTATGAACAATCTGGTTCACAATTACCGTTTGCAGAAATGGTTTATGGAACAAGCCGAGGCTCAGTTTCAGCATGAAGCGCAACTGCCTAACCTTTCGGGTGTAGTGTGTGTGCCGACTGATTCCTTCAATCGCATCTTTCAGATGGTGCATATTTATAACCATATCATGCATGAAGGCATCGGGTTGAGGCAAATCGTGGATTACTATTATTTGCTGGAAAGAGGCTTGTCCGAAGAATACCGAGAGCGTGAAATAATGCTATTGAAGAGATTGGGATTATATGATGTGGCATCTGCTGTTATGTTCGTACTGCATGAAAGGTTGGGGCTATCTATGTCCTGCTTATTGGTACCTCTCAACAAACGACTGGGGCACTTTTTGCTGAATGAAATCATGGTGGGTGGCAATTTCGGGCAATTTGACACTCGTGTGAAACATGGTGGTTCTCAATGGGCAAGAAACATCCGACGTTTCAAGCGTGACTGGCAGTTGATGCAGTTTTTCCCTTCCGAGTGTCTGTGGGAGCCTGTTTTCCGATGCTTCAATTTCTTATGGAGAGTGGTGCATCGTTGAGAGTTTTTTGCTGTACTCAATAGCCTGATTCCTGTATCGTCGCTTGTCTGTAAGTTTGTTTTACGACCATTGTTCATCAACGAAATCTCTGTCCCGTCATCTTCCACGAGGACACGGGCAACAGAGCGAAGTGATGACGAGCCTGAGAGTGAGGTGATAACGGGCGGAAGAGCAAGGAGGATACGGGCAAGAAACTTGGGAGGACATTGGGCACTGTTTTCATAGGACACGAGCTTGTAACCTTGGTGGATATTGGCAAACATCGTTGATGGATATGGGCTAACGTCGTTTGTGGATATGGGCGTGTATCGTTGTTGGACATCGACTATCCTCGTTGTTGGACATTGGCTAGCATCGTTGATGGACATTGGCTGGCGTAAGCCGCCAAATCTGGCATATTGCCAGTGATAATACAATGATATACCTTTGCACTGAATTAAGAATAAAAGTGTTATTATGTTAACGCGAACCTTGACAGTGTGGGGAAATATAAAAAGTCGTGAAAAGTTTGGAGATTTCCAAAGAAACACGTAAACAGTTAAGTTTGCTGACATTCACCTCAAAAACAGGATTTTTCGGGGGGACATCAAAATTGGCTGTTTACAGGCCTTGATGGATTTCCTAAAAAATAAGTAGAAAAATTTGGAACATATTAGACAAATCACTAATTTTGCACTGAATTAAACATGAAGAGTCTTATGAACATGACAGAAACCATTTGGGAAAATCTCCCCGTAGAGGTGAGAAAGTATCTGGTACAGAAGAGGAAGGAGGCTTCTGACAAGTATCAAGGTTCAATGACATGCGAGACGTATGGTGTCTATATGCGTAACTGATGAGAATCCTGATAGATACTTGTATTTTCATCCATCTGGCAATTGATAGAGATTAGTTGTCAGATGATGTGTTGGCTCTGCTCATGGATTACGACAATGTGATTTGTGTCAGTGCAGAGACTCCTCGTGAGTTGGTGATACAATATAAGAATTACAAGTTTCGCAAGTTGCTGAATTCTTTTCAACACAGAGTTTTCACAAGAGGACCGAGGAACACAGAGGAACACTTTTTTTGTATATCAGGTGGAGAT
>CADCDP010000029.1:641-36553 GCA_902800305.1 uncultured Bacteroidales bacterium | reverse complement strand
GTGTGAGCTGCCACACCATGTTTCTCGGGTGTCCACTCGCCCCGTCAGCCATTTCCAGCAGACCGATGTTCCATCTGGCCTCTGCCACCAGACAGGCAGCACCGTGGTGGTTGAACTCGTAGGCGATGCCGACAGGCAGGGCGAGGTCAAACTTCTTGATGTCAATGCCAATCTTGGACAAATCGCCAGCATTGTGGTACACGGTGTTAGATCCATTCAGCTCGAAGTCGTGTCTAATATTGAATGAGGGCTGAAGCCCCACCTTCAGAGCCAGATTCCTCGCAATCCCTATTTTTGCCAGCACAGGGATGTTGATGTAGTCAATCTTGTTGGTCATCCGAAGCTTGGAGCGGTAGAACTTCCCCTTTTCGCTGTCGCCCTGCATTGGAGTATTGTACACCTCCCACCAAGGCAAAGTTTCTGGCAAGTTGGCATTCCGCCTCCAAGGCAAAGACTGGTGCCAATCGAACGCCTCCCTCCCCGTCCACGTCAGTTTCGTTTTCGTAGGTTACAATGCCAGCTATATTCAAGCCAATCTTGGGCTGGATGCTCCATGTGCCCACCTCCTGCTGCGCCCATACCGACATGCTGAGGAAAGAGAACATACTAATAAAAAATGTTTTTCTCATTGTTTTTACTTTTATGATTATTCACATATATACGATTTTGAAAAAGCCAAACCATATTTTAGTCCTTTTCGTATTAATGCTTTTTTTAATATATCTGAAATAATAATATGCCCGACAGCATTCACACAAAATAAATGAAGATTTTTGATAAGATTGAGTTTCAGATGTGGTACCATTACTGTTTTTGTGCCATCTGCATATGTTATGATTTTTGAACTTTCATAATCAATGACATTTTCAAATTTTAAGAAATGCATAATATAATATGGTCTTTCTCCATACTTCTCACTATATACTTTCACTGGTACAAATTCAATGCTTGTAGAATCTGTAATATATGGCTCCACAATATCTTTAAATTGTTGAGAAACAATATTACAATCTATACCAAGACTATTCAGTATCGGAAGAAATTCGTCATCATTATTGTCTTTTGGAAAAACGAAACGAAAGCCTTCCATGTAAGAAATACTTTTACCATCTCCATCATGGCATCTCTTCTCATCAATTGATGAGTTGGGATGTAAACACGTTGCTCCTTTGCAATAACAATCTGCAAATAATTTATAGTAATTCTTTTTCATTATATAAGGTATTTTATTTATTCCACCACCATTTGTGAACCATTCCTGGATTATTTTTCAATCCATTATAAATTCTTTCAAAATACATTTGTCTGAAAACACCCTCATCTCCAGCAGCTATATAATCTATTTCTTTCAAATTATCGTAAACCCAGTGATGATACTCTATAGGATGTCTTCCTTTGTGACCAGAAATAAATAGTTTATTTGATGTATTATTCAAATCAAAATTATATTTGTCTGTAATTTCTCGGTACTTAGGAGTCCATGTGCTATTTTGGTGTGGAATTACATGATGAATCTCTCCTTCATTTATATTTAACTTTTTTTGTAATAAAACTCTATTTGCTTCCTCCTGACCTTTCCCATTCCAAATATTTACACTGACCTCAGAGGCTTTAGATAGTTTGAAAGCATTGTAGCCACCTTGTATTCCCCCTCCAATACTACCTCCAATACTTCCACTATCGTAAGAGTCACAGAATCCACCCCAGAAATTATTGAAGTTCCATCCTTTATCTATACTGTTAAAGAAGCCTCCTAAGGTTCCACTGGTAAAACCTCCCGCAAGACTTCCTATGCCCATTCCTGCCCATACGCCAACGGTGCTAGTGGCAGCCAATGTTCCGACAAATCCTCCAGCAAAACCTGCCACGGCGTATCCAGTGAAAGACCAAAAATCATGTATTTTCCCTCGGTTTTTGATAAGATTATAAGCACTACCTATTACTCCACCTGCTACAGGAATCAACCATACGATGTCCCCATCTGGGTCAATATACACGCTTGGACAGTTATTCCCATACACATACGGGTTGAAGCCAAAAATGGAGCGTGAGGCGTCATACACAGGGTCAGGAGAGAGGAAACGACCAATGAATGGGTCATAAACACGGGCGTTGAGGTTGATGAGGCCATAGTCAAGCAGATGCTCCTGACCAAGATAGCCACGGTAGAATGGCTGATCGGCATCACCACCTTTGGCATAGATGCTCTGTGACATGCTGCCCGAGTCGTCGCAATATCTGCCCCAAGGGTCATAGTAGTAGCAGTTGAGCGTGGTGGAGTGTTCCGTAGGGAACTATGATGCTCCCGGCTATGGTACGATGAATCGTCTTTAGTTTCACGCCCTCTGCCGAATATACATATTCTGTCACGTTGCCATTCCTAAACTGTATGCGCGTCGGCATCCCATTGAAGTCGTAATCAATCTTTGTCATACTTTCATTCATAAAACAATGTACTCTCTTCATCAACACTTTCTTCCCAATTCTGTGCCCAAAGGTAGTGAAAACCGAGCACAATACAAAACAAACGCGTTTATTTTTATTGTTGAGGTGTATCCTACCTTATACAAAGGTACAGAAATTGTTGACTCTCCAAATCTTTCATGACACCTCTGTGAAAACTCCACAAGGGCAACGTCCTAGCTTCGAATGACTCTTCCCCACAGAGTCACGTGACTCTACGTCGTTGCCCCTTGGGACTCCACGACAGAGACCCTTGGGAGACTGCGGCACAGGCTCGATTGTCTTTTTTGAGTGGTTAATTCGAGAAACTTTCAAGAAAGCTGTCGGATGCTCTTGGGTACAAATTTATTTCAAATCTGTCATCTACCCAAATCTTTTCATCAAATATTTATGGACTCATAGTAATATTCGCAAATTTATTCAATCTTTTTCAAATTCAATGTCACATCATAACTGCCAATCCCATCTGGCCTTTTTTCTTGATAAAGTTTGAGAGTATTGTTTGACAATGATTCTATCCTTAAGTATGCCAATTCATCTTTCAGCCAAATAACGATATAGGTACCACTTGTCGTTTTTCCCACCAAATTGGAATGGAAGCTTGAAGGTACTGTATTGGACAGATAATAATCATATTCAAATGTTTTTGACTTATTGATGCTCTTGAAAAATGTTGTTGTTTTGAATTTCTGATTGGAGAATTCCACAACCCTTTCTATACGGCTTGTGTCTCCAATGCATATAACCCATTTCGTTCCACTCAGTTGGGATAATTGATACGTTCCCTGTGCTTCACATACATCTATATGCAAAAACACCATGCAGATTGTTACAATAAGAGATGATAATTTCATAATTAATAGTCATTTAATGATTTGTAAACATTAGAAGAAGAATATTTGAAGAGTGAACCAGACCAAAAATCGCTCGCAGAAATTGTTGCAAATTTGCCGGTATAAGGATCCATGCATTGATAATAGTAAATATTGCCAGGATCATTATAATAGCCGACAATAACAACTTCATGACAATAATATTTATCATTATGTATAGCCCCTATGACTAATTCTCCATTATCAATAACAGAAGAAATTTCTGACACATTAATGGCATAAGCGTTCGAGAAAGAAGATACAACACCCTTCCCTTCGTTTATTACTATTTGCAAATTTACAAACAGTATCATTATAATCAAAATTCTTTTCATTTTTTTAACGTAATTGTTTGATGATTGTCCATGATTTTAGGTTCGAAAACTCATATGACACACTCGTCCTCCTAAAAGAGAAGGACTCAATTCAGATAGCTGTAGTTATTTTTCTACAAAAACAGCCTCTTCTAAAGTGTCATGTGAAATGTGGGGTCGATGTCCGTAATGTCACTTATTATTAAATCTGTATAAGTAACATTACGAACGCCTGTCAACAATAACTATAGAACAATCATGTCATGAATCATATAGATTTTTTATAGGGCAACTTTTTATAGAACGTATATGTCTCCCCATTCAAATACTTGTATTGTATTAAACCTTTGGACTTGCTCCAAATGAATTCGCAATTGTAAGGATAATCGTCATATGTTTCAGAATTACTATCATCTACAATAATGACATCATCGTATTCTATGCCATTTACTCTGACAGGCTGTAACTGACGTTCTCGTATATCCTCATACAAGAATCGTGATTGTCGTTGCCTAAATTGAAATATGGCTTCTAATTTGTTCTCTTCAATTTTCAAGAAAAATGTAGAACATTTTATTACATTTCTATCATGTAAAATAGAATATCTATACCCACAGTTAGCAATGAAAACATCTGTTCCTTCGTCCTGTCTAAAAGGCCAATATCCATTATACAAGAAATCTTCTTGAACAATCATGGTATCCACGCTTTCTCTAAAACAGAACAATATGGTATCTCCTTGTTCATATGGAGACATCCATTCTAAATCGCCTTCACAAAAATGATACATTCTTAAATAGAAACAGGAGGACACTAAAAGTGTACAAATCATCAATATAAAAGGAACTTTCTTCATTGTCAATGTCTAAGACCGTTTATTACTGATTTTCATCGTACATATTTGTCACACCCTCTCTACGCTCTTCACCACGGGTTTGCCGTCCTCGAACTGGATGGTGATACGGAAGTTGGCGTAGTCGCTGTAGATGTAGAGGGGGATGGTGTCGTGCTGCTTGGGCTCGTAGTCGAACTTCAGACGGATGGTGGAGCCTGAAAGGTAGTTCTCGGTGGGACGAAGGGCTTTGTCCTTGTCGTTGAGCTGATGAAGCGAGAAGACGGGGTCGATGAGGGTGAGGATGCGAGGCAGTTCGATACGGAGCTTCTTGTCCTTGCCCGTGACGAGGTTCTTCACGTCGCGCTTCATGTCGTTCCACAGGTTGCCGTCGCTCACGTTGGCATAGACTTTCATGCCCTTTTGGAGGATGGAGGCGAGTTTGGTGCTGTCCATGTTGAAGTCGTCGAGGAGCTGTTGTTTGACAGAAGTAAGGGTGGATTGCGACGAGGTGGCGGCAGAGCCGACCGTCTTGGCAGCGGCTTCGGAGGCTCGCATGTACTTATAATCCACGTTGTCTATCCAGCAAATCTTGTCGTCGGTCATGGCGATGGCTCGGATGCGCGTGATGTCGTTGTACTTCTTGTCTTCGTAACGCAACTTCACCACCCCGATTTCGGCATTGTCGTGGTGCTTGATGATGTTGACCGAGGGGAGTTTCTGCACGTCGTACTCGTCCTTGTACATGTCGGTGTAGTGCAGACAGAGGAAGATGCGCACGTTCTCCAGGTCGATGTCCGAACGGTTGTGGATGGTCACCTTAATTTCGTCCTCCTTGTCGGCCAATGTCCAGTTCTTGGTCGGCTCTACAGCCACGTCGATGAACGATTGCTCCAGCAAGATTTGGCGGAAACTGCTGTACATGTTTTCCTCGCAATACTGCATGTCGCTCAGCAGACAGTCGTAAACGCCCTGATTGCCACGACGGAAGAAGTGGTCGAAGATTTCCTTCTTGCTCTGTTCGGTGTCGCCGAGATTGGCATAATATTTGGCTTTCAGCAGATTGGGACTGAAGATGCCGAAGCCCTCCATCGTGGAACGGTAGAGGCGAAGCAGATATTTTCCCTCTGCCGAATGGTTCAGATAGGTACGTGCCTTGTAGCTGTCGAGCAGGTCGGTCAATGCCGCTGCCTGACGCGGATATTCCATCGAGGCTTGGTCGAAATAGGAGATGGCCTTGGCATTCTCTCCCTGTGAACGATAGAGCAAGCCTTTCAGCACCAAGGCTGGAGCGGAACGCGAGGGATAGAGCTTGATGTATTGGTCGAGAGTGGTTTCGGCTTCAAGGAGAAGACCCTCTCCCTGCCCCTCCCCCATAATGGGGAGGGAAAGGCCATCCGGCGAGGTACACAACGAAATGCTATCCGAGAAGGCTTCCAACGAATCCCCCTCCGCAGAGTCCCCCCTCCCCATTATGGGGGAGGGGTCGGGGGAGAGGGTCTCCATCTGTATCAGCGCCAACCCCTTCAGCAACAATGCCTCACGGTTTGTCGGGTACTCCTTCAGAATGTCCTCCGTTCTGTTATATGCGTCTATCGGACGACCACCATAGAGGTCGATGTAAGCCTTGTCCTTCTTCAGACAGAGCGCATCCCACTCCTGCATGTATTTGTAATAGACGGGTGCATACTCCTCCAGATAGTCGATATAAGCCATCCGCACCGATTCGATGTCGCGCTCCAACGAACGTTTCAAGTCCTTCTGTTTCTCGTACTCCTGAAACGCTGCCGTCTGCGCCTTGTCCATGCTGCCCGCCACAGAGAATGTGCCCAGCGTCATGTCGCCTGTCAGCATCGAGCCAATCACTCCCACGGGGTTCACCTCCGAAGCGAAGGTGGTGGCTCCGCTCGTCGCACTCCGCATGAGCATCCACACGTCGTCCAGTTCCTGATGCTGCTTCTGCAATTCATAGAGCCGCTGCAAGATGGGGAACAGCTTCTTCTTCTGTTCCAGCACCTCGGGAGCCACACGGCTGAAGTCCTGTCGCGCCACATACTCCAGATACGACATGAAGTCCTCCGACTGACACTGCGCCACTTCCAACGCATTCATCGCCTTCACCGTCTCTTCGATGTCGTACTCCACTGGCTTCCTTGGCTCCAATGCCTCCCAAGCCGGTTCAAATTCCTCCGAAGGTTCATACTCCTCCAAATCGACTTTCTCCACTGGCCAATAATGCCATGCAGCAAAGGCGGCCACGCCCAGCACAGCCGCCGTCACAAGTGTCCAAACTATGGTCTTTTTCATGTTGAAACCAAATGTCTTCTATTCGTCATCCAGTTCGGGTTGATACTCATACCCATTCTCCGCAATCGCTTCCTGCAAAGGCCCGTGAGGGTAGAAACGCACCTTCACCCCCTTGATGCCCTCAGACGGTTCGCCCAACTCTTCTGCCGAAGCAGCCGATGTCGAGTTGATGACGGGTTTGAGTGTCCCAATGCCATCAATCTGCACCGTGCGCCCAATCTTCAGATAATGAGCGATGCGATCCATCAGCGCAGTCACTACACCCGTTGTCTTGCTGGGGTGCTCGCCACACGATTCGGCACACTCTTTGATGACTTCTTTGAACGTGATGGGTGACAACGTAGCCGACTGGTACACCCACGCTTCGTGCATCCCATCGGGGCGCACAATCTTCTTCTTCGCTTTTCTAACTACTAACATAGGTTCAGGTATTAAATGTCCACAAAAACGGTGTGACTCACACCGAGGGTGTCGGTCTGACTCACACCGAGGGTGCCGGTCTGACTCACACCGCCTTTGGGGTGACGAGCACCCCGTTTGTCCTATGCAAAGGTAAACATTCTTTCCCACGCTTGCAAACGAACAGCCAGAAAAACCACCTCCCACAAAAATTTTTCCCGTTTTCTTGGAAGAGAATGAATAAATGTGTACATTTGCAAATCCAAACCGCCACGACATGGCCACAAAGGATAAAGAACAAGTACTTTACCTGCATATACTATACCTCCATTAAAACTAACGATGAATATGAAAACTATTATCACTTTCCTGCTCGCCCTCGTCACCATGTTGGGACAAGCGAAAGAGAAAATGATTGTGTGGGAACATCCTACTACTGAGTATGGAAACACCTATGGCGACGGGTTCTTCAATTTGGTGCTCGACGTGACCAAGGTGGAACTGAAGGACACGGAAACCGTGGTACACATCACCGCGATGCAACGTTCCGACTATCCAGACTTCTGTTTCCAGTTTGCTGGTGACACCTATTTGAAGGTGGACAACCAGCACTATCCCATCACCTCTGCCGACGGCATAGAGCTGAACAAGTTTGTGCAGACGAACAAGGACTGCAAACGCGATATGGCGTTTCATTTCCCTCCATTACCAAAAGGGACTCAATCGTTTGACTTCATCGAGGGCGACGGCGACCGTGCTTTCCAAATCAAAGGCATCAAGCCTGTGGAGGAGCGCTGGAAGCAATTGTTCCCCTCCTATTGGCGAGATGATAAGGGCGACTGGAAGATTGCCTTCATGGAGGATTGCGCCATCTACGACTGCAAGTTCTGGAACTACAAGCAACGTGAGGTGAACCCCAAGACGGGTGAGGCCACGTTGGTGATGAGTGACGGCCAGAAGGAGCTGAAAGTTGTGGTGGGCAAGGACAAGAAGGGAATGCGCACTATCCAGATTGGCAACGGGAAGGCGGTGTACAGCATGATTACCGGTCGATACCTGCCTGACTATCCCACAAAGGACACGCGCGCGGAGTTTGTCAACACAGGCTACAAGATGGACACGGTGACGGTTGTTGGCTGGATCAAGGATATGCCTGAGAATTTCAAGCAAGAGAGGACTTTCCAATTCGGTCTCCAAAACCTCTTCACGAACGAACGAGAAGCGGTCTATGCCAACTTGGATGAGCAGGGACGTTTCACAATAAAGATTCCTCTCTTGAACAGCTCGGAGTTCTTCATCGATTGGAGTCGCTGCTTCATCCGCATGATGTTCGAACCTGGCAAGACCTACTTCATGCTCTACGATTTCAAGGAGGGTCGCCGGTTCTTCATGGGTGAGGATTGCCGTCTGCAGAACGAGCTTTTCAAGTATCCGTTGGATTGGGAGTCGGTGCGCATGAAGGATGATGACAAGGATTTTGACAACTACATTGCCTCTGCTGACAGCCTCATCAAGACGCAGTACGCCAATATCGACAAGCTCTGCCAAGAGCACCCCACCCTCTCGACTCGTTTCAACCTATACAGAAAGGGCAACACGTTGTGGCAACAGGCATGGGAGTTTGGTCAAGCTCGTTTCAGAGGTCCCAACTTTCAACTTCCTGACAACGCCCGCCATTATGCCTACGACACTTTCTGGACGAAGCTGCAACATCCTTACACGCTACATCGCGAGCTCGGCAGTTTCTTGCGCGACTATCTGGATGATGCTTCCTACACGATACATAATGAATTCCATTGGGATGTTCAAGACCACCTCGCTGACTATGCCTCGAATGAGAAAGAATTGGCACTGCTCAATCGTTGGAGCAAGTGGATTGACGATGCTCAGGAGCGTGTGGATGCGGCATCCACCCCAGAAGAGAAACAGCGCATCGCAGAAAAGCTCAACGCAGAAAACGCAGACATGATTAAGGAGGTGGACAAGATTCTTGACAGTCCAAAAGGGAGGAAAAGTTTTACAGGAAAATTCTTTATTGCAGAAATGAAAGCCTATCTCCAGATGCTCGACTCGTTGAAAGCAGATGCTTTAGGCCGCGACATGATACTCTCCCGCAGAGCCTACAATGAGATTGACCATCAACGCGCCTCGCTGCTTCCCGAGGCGTTAGACACCCTAAGGGCTTGGATCAAGCATCCATACGCCATCGAGTTGGTGGAGAAGCAGAACGACCACTACCTCGCCATAGAGAACCGCGAGTTCGACAAGCTGGTGCTAAAGTCATCTGACAATCTCAAAGACCTCAGCGAGGGTGAGGCGTTGCTGAAGAAGATTCTCGAACCGTTCAAGGGCAAGTTCGTGCTACTTGATGTTTGGGGCACATGGTGCGCTCCATGCAAGGATGCGCTTAGCCACTCGACAGAGGAATATGCCCGTCTGAAAGACTATGACATCGAGTTCTTGTATCTCGCCAACAACAGCCCTCAAGAATCGTGGGAGAATGTCATCAAGGAGTATAACGTGAGTGGCGACAACGTGGCTCACTACAACCTGCCAGAAGAACAGCAGGCCGCCATTGAGCGCTACCTTGACATCCATTCATTCCCCACCTACAAGCTCTTCGACCGCAACGGCAACCTGTACGACATCAAGGTGGATGCCCGCGACCTCGATGGCCTGACAAGATTATTAGAACAAATGAAATAACTTGTACATACAAAAAATCGGGGCAAACTCACGAATGAGCTTGCCCCGATTTTTTATACTGATAATTGTGTCTATCGATTAAAAATTGTGGTCGAACGAAGAGAATACCATGTCGGCATCGAATGGACGACGCTCGACGGTCTGGAAGTCTTCCTTGGCACCAACAATAATCTTTTCGAAATCACGCAGACCTGTACCGGCTGGGATAAGGTGACCAGAAATCACGTTTTCCTTCATGCCTTCGAGCGAGTCGCTCTTGCCACAGATGGCTGCCTCGTTGAGCACCTTCGTGGTCTCCTGGAATGATGCAGAAGACATGAAGGACTTGCTGCCGAGACCTGCACGGGTGATACCTTGCAGAATCTGCACAGAGGTGGCAGGGATGGCATCACGTGTCTGCACGAGCTTGAGGTCACGACGCTTGAGCATGGAGTTTTCGTCGCGAAGCTTACGAGCCGTGATAATCATACCCGGTTCGAGCGTCTCGGAGTCACCAGCATCGAGGACAAACTTCTTACCCCAAATACGGTCATTCTCCTCCAAGAAGTCAAGCTTATCAACGATACCCTCTTCAAGGAAACGAGTGTCGCCAGCGTCTTCAATCTTTACCTTGCGCATCATCTGACGCACGATAATCTCGAAGTGCTTGTCGTTGATGGACACACCCTGCATACGGTAAACGTCCTGCACCTGATTAACGATGTATTCCTGCACAGCGGTAGGACCCTTGATGGCAAGGATGTCGGCTGGCGTGATGGCACCGTCAGAAAGCGGTGTACCGGCACGCACGTAGTCGTTCTCCTGCACCAGAATCTGCTTGGACAGTGGAACGAGGTACTTGCGAACGTCGCCCACCTTGGAGGTGAGGATGATTTCGCGGTTACCACGCTTCACCTTACCCATGGTCACCTCACCGTCTATTTCGGCCACGACAGCAGGGTTGGAGGGGTTGCGAGCCTCGAACAACTCGGTAACACGTGGAAGACCACCCGTGATGTCACCAGCCTTGGCTACAGAACGTGGAATCTTCACGAGAATATCACCAGCCTTCAGCTCTTGCCCGTCCTCTACTACGATGTGACCATTGATGGGGAATGAGTAGGTACGGAGAAGGTCGCCTCCAGGTGCATTGAGAATGTGACAGTAAGGTACAGCAGCACGGTCTTTGGCTTCAGTGACAATGAGGTCACGAAGACCAGTTGTTTCGTCCACATCCACACGGTAAGTAAGACCTTCCCTCACACCCTCAAACTGTGCTACACCGTCGAACTCGGTGACGATAACAGAGTTGAAAGGATCCCAATCTGCGATAATCTGACCAGCCTCAACGGTGTCGCCAGAGTTGGCATAAAGGTTGGCACCGTATGGCAGTGGCACGGAAGAAAGGATGATACCCGTATTAAGGTCGATGAAACGAAGTTCGGCCAGACGACCTACAACGACCTGTCCCTCTGGATGGTCTGCTGTGGGGCGAGCCACTGTACGAAGTTCATCAATTTCTATCTTAGACTTGTTCTTTGCCTTGATTTGAGCATTGGCAGCAGCGTTACCAGCCACACCACCAGCGTGGAATGTACGAAGCGTCAACTGTGTACCAGGTTCACCGATGGCTTGTGCGGCAATGACACCAACAGCCTCGCCCTTCTGCACCATGCGCTGGGTGGCAAGGTTGCGGCCATAGCACTTCATGCAGACACCCTTCTTGCTCTCGCAAGTGAGGACGGAGCGGATTTCTACACTCTCTATGCCGCTTGCCTCAATCTCAGCAGCCAAACGGTCGGTGATTTCTTCGCCACTGGCCACGATAAGTTCGTTGGTTTGTGGATTCACGATGTCGTGAACGGACACACGGCCAAGGATGCGCTCTGCCAGCGATGCAACCACACGGTCACCATCCTTCAGGGCAGTACAAATGAGACCACGAAGCGTTCCACAGTCTTCCTCGTTGACAATCACGTCGTGGGAAACGTCCACGAGACGACGGGTAAGGTAACCAGCGTCAGCCGTCTTCAAGGCGGTGTCGGCCAGACCCTTACGAGCACCGTGAGTGGAGATGAAGTACTCGAGCACGGACATACCTTCCTTAAAATTAGAAAGGATGGGGTTCTCGATGATGTTGTTGTCGGAAGCACCTGCCTTCTGGGGCTTAGCCATCAGACCACGCATACCTGCCAACTGAGCAATCTGGTCGGCAGAACCACGGGCACCCGAATCAAGCATCATGAAGACAGCGTTGAAGCCTTGGTCGGCAGCGGTCATCTGAGCCATCAAAGTCTTTTTGAGCGACTCGTTGGCCTTCGTCCAAGTTTCCACCACCTGCTGGTAACGGTCTTTGTCTGTGATAAGACCCATCTGATAGTTCATGGTAATCTGATCGACAGTGTCGTGACCATTCTGCACAATCTCCTCTTTCTCGGCTGGAATGATGATGTCATCGAGCACGAAGGAAAGACCACCTTCGTAGGCCTTACGATAGCCGAGGTTCTTGATACCATCGAGGAATTCGCAGGCACGAGCCATACCCACGCCCTTGATGACACGAGTGATGACTTTCTTCAGTGCTTTCTTTCCGATAACCTCATTGATGAAGCCAATCTCCTCTGGAATCACATCGTTGATAATGATGCGACCTACGGTGGTTTCTACAATATGTTTGATTGGATTGCCTTCTTCGTCAATGTCCTTCACCAAGCACTTGATAGGAGCATGAACATCTACTCGACCTTCATTGTAAGCGATGATTGCTTCTTCTGGGCCATAGAATGTAAGGCCTTCGCCCAATGCGCCTGGACGCATCTTTGATATATAGTAGAGACCAAGCACCATATCCTGAGAAGGCACGGTGATAGGCTCACCACTGGCTGGTGAGAGGATGTTGTGTGACTGAAGCATAAGAAGCTGAGCCTCCAAAATTGCCTCGTTAGAAAGAGGGAGGTGAACAGCCATCTGGTCACCGTCGAAGTCAGCATTGAACGCTGTACATGCGAGTGGGTGGAGCTGAATGGCTTTACCCTCAATCATGCGTGGCTGGAATGCCTGAATACCCAGACGGTGGAGTGTAGGTGCACGGTTGAGGAGCACGGGATGACCCTTCATCACGTATTCGAGAATGTCCCAAACGACAGGGTCACGACGGTCAACAATCTTCTTGGCAGACTTGACAGTCTTCACGATACCACGCTCGATGAGCTTGCGAATCACGAATGGCTTGTACAATTCGGCTGCCATCAATTTGGGCAAACCGCACTCACCCATGTTCAACTCAGGACCTACGACGATAACGGAACGTGCAGAGTAGTCAACACGCTTACCGAGAAGGTTCTGACGGAAACGTCCCTGCTTACCCTTGAGAGCATCGGAGAGAGACTTCAAAGGACGGTTGCTCTCACTCTTCACAGCACTACTCTTACGAGAGTTGTCGAAGAGAGAATCCACAGCCTCCTGAAGCATACGTTTCTCGTTACGGAGGATGACATCGGGAGCCTTAATCTCAATCAGCCTCTTCAGACGATTGTTACGGATGATGACACGACGATAGAGATCGTTGAGGTCGGACGTAGCGAAACGTCCACCATCCAGTGGCACGAGCGGACGAAGGTCTGGAGGTGTCACAGGAATGTTGTGCATAATCATCCATTCAGGACGGCTCTTGCCCTTGCTGGCACGGAAGGATTCCACCACCTGCAGACGCTTGAGCGCTTCAGTCTTACGCTGAACTGAACCATCCTTGTCGGCTGCTGCACGAAGTTCGTTAGCAAGATGGTCAAGGTCAAGACGCTTGAGCATATACTCGATGGCCTCGGCACCCATCATGGCAATGAACTTGTCGGGGTCTTCATCCGGAAGCTGGTCGTTGTTAGGATCAAGATTGTCAATCACCTCATAGTAATCTTCTTCGGAAAGAAGTTCACCATTCAGGATGTTCTTTTCAGCATCCTCAGCGGCACCAGCCTGAATGATGATGTAACGCTCATAGTAGATGACAGCGTCCAATTTCTTGGTCGGAAGACCCAGCAAATAGCCAATCTTGTTAGGCAAGGAGCGGAAATACCAAATATGGGCAACAGGCACCACAAGAGCAATGTGTCCAGTACGCTCACGACGCACTTTCTTCTCTGTCACTTCAACACCACATCGGTCGCAGACAATACCCTTATAGCGAATGCGCTTGTACTTGCCGCAATGGCACTCATAGTCCTTGGTAGGACCAAAGATACGTTCGCAGAAGAGACCATCACGCTCTGGCTTGTAAGTGCGGTAGTTGATGGTTTCTGGCTTCAGCACCTCACCACAGCTGTTCTCAAGGATTTCCTCTGGAGAAGCAAGGCTGATAGTGATTTTGGTGAAATTATTCTTTACTTTAGTTTCTTTCTTAAAAGCCATTTTATATCTGTTTTTACGGTTTGAGGTTTTACGGCTTTGAGGTTTTACGGTATAAGAACCGAACGACCACATCACCGAACGACCGTATAACCGATCTTATTTTTTAATCCAATGAGATGCTAAGACCAAGACCACGAAGTTCGTGGAGAAGCACATTAAGAGACTCTGGAATGCCAGGGGTTGGCATAGGATCGCCCTTGACTATGGCTTCATACGCCTTGCTACGACCATTGACATCGTCAGACTTAATGGTAAGGATTTCTTGGAGCACGTGTGATGCACCGAATGCTTCGAGTGCCCAAACCTCCATCTCTCCGAAACGCTGACCACCAAACTGGGCTTTACCACCAAGGGGCTGCTGAGTGATGAGAGAGTAAGGACCGATGGAACGTGCATGCATCTTATCTTCAACCATGTGGCCGAGTTTGAGCATGTAGGTCACACCGACTGTCGCAGGTTGGTCGAAACGGAGTCCTGTCTCACCATTGTAGAGGTAAGTACGTCCATAGCGTGGAAGTCCTGCCTTATCGGTCCATTCACAGAGGTCTTCAAGATGAGCGCCATCGAAGATTGGAGTGGCAAATTTAACACCAAGTTTTTTGCCCGCAGCACCAAGCACAGTCTCGAAAATCTGTCCGATGTTCATTCGTGAAGGCACACCCAGCGGGTTGAGCACGATGTCAACAGGAGTACCATCTTCGAGGAACGGCATATCTTCCTGACGAACGACCTTCGAAACAATACCTTTGTTTCCGTGACGACCAGCCATCTTATCACCGACACCAATCTTACGCTTCTTGGCTATGTAAACCTTAGCCATTTGGATAATGCCGGATGGAAGTTCATCGCCAATGGTAAGGGCAAACTTCTTACGATGCAACTCGGCAGCAAGAATCTTGTACTGTTTCAAGTAGTTGATAACGAGCTGGCGGATAAGGTCATTCGTATGTTCATCGGCTGTCCAACCTGTCAACTGCACAGCTGTGTAATCGATGTTGTGGAGCGCACCAGCAATGAACTTAGCACCAACAGGGATAATGTCAGCACCCATATAGTCTTTCACGCCCTTTGACTTCTTGCCATTGGTGAGTTCAAGAATCTTGTCAATGAGGATTTCCTTGAGGCCATCCATCTTGTCCTGATACTCTTGATCATACTTTGGCAAAATCTTCTTGTCCTCAGCCTTCGAAGCACGAGTCTTGATGGCTTTCGAGAAGAGTTTCTTGTCAATAACGACACCAGCGAGCGATGGAGTAGCCTTGAGGGATGCATCCTTCACATCACCAGCCTTGTCACCAAAGATGGCACGGAGAAGTTTTTCTTCAGGTGTCGGATCAGACTCACCCTTTGGCGTAATCTTACCGATAAGAATGTCCCCTGGTTCAATGCGAGCACCTACACGAACGATACCATTCTCGTCGAGGTCTTTAGTCGCATCCTCACTTACGTTTGGAATATCAGCGGTCAGTTCCTCCACACCACGCTTGGTCTCACGCACTTCAAGAGAATACTCGTCAACGTGAACCGAAGTGAGAAGGTCTTCGCGAACGACACGCTCGTTCAGCACAATGGCATCCTCGTAGTTGTAACCCTTCCAAGGCATGTAAGCCACCAAAAGATTTCGCCCCAGTGCAAGTTCGCCTGCTTCGGTAGCATAACCCTCGGTAAGGATATCGCCCTTCTTTACATGCTGACCACGGTCGCAAATTGGACGAAGGTCGATGGTCATGTTCTGGTTGGTACGACGGAATTTAGGTATCTTGTATTCCTTGAGAGCTGGTTCAAAGCTAACAAACTCTTCATCCTCAGTACGATTGTAGAGAATACGAATAGTTGTTGCATCCACATATTCTACCACGCCATCGCCTTCTGCAACAATCATTGTGCGAGAATCTTCACACACTTGTTTCTCGATACCAGTGCCGACAATCGGTGCTTCGGTACGAATGAGGGGAACAGCCTGGCGCATCATGTTCGAACCCATGAGTGCACGGTGGGCATCATCATGCTCAAGGAAAGGAATCAATGCTGCTGCAATAGACGCAATCTGCTGTGGAGCAACGTCCATGTAGTCAACATCCTTGGGAGGAACAACAGGATAATCTGCATCCTGACGACACTTCACGACTTTGCGAATAAAATGTCCGTCATCTTTCAAAGGAGCATTACCCTGACCGATAATCTTACCCTCTTCTTCTTCTGCAGAGAGGTAAACTATGTGTTCATTATTGATATCGGCAACACCATCGATGACCTTGCGATAAGGAGTCTCAATAAATCCGAGGTTGTTAATCTTTGCATATACACAAAGTGAAGAAATCAAACCAATGTTTGGACCTTCAGGAGACTCAATAGGACAAAGACGGCCATAGTGCGTGTAGTGTACGTCTCGAACCTCGAAACCTGCACGTTCACGAGAAAGACCACCAGGGCCAAGAGCCGAAAGACGACGCTTATGAGTCACCTCTGCAAGAGGGTTGGTCTGATCCATAAACTGTGACAGAGGATTCGTACCAAAGAACGAATTGATAACGCTGGAAATTGTTTTAGCGTTAATCAAATCTGTTGGAGAGAACACCTCATTGTCACGTACATTCATACGTTCACGAATGGTACGGCTCATACGAGCGAGACCACTGGCGAACTGGTTGGAAAGCTGTTCTCCAACGGTACGAACACGACGATTAGAAAGGTGGTCAATATCGTCAACCACAGCTTTCGAATTGGCGAGTTCAACGAGATATTTGATAATTTCAATAATGTCTTCTTTCGTCAAGACACGAATTTCCGGATCAATAGAAAGGTTCAACTTTCTGTTGATACGATAACGACCCACATCACCAAGGTCATACCGCTTATCGGAGAAGAATAGACCGTTAATAACCTCACGAGCAGAAGCATCATCTGCTGGATCTGCATTGCGAAGCTGACGATAAACGTATGTGATGGCCTCCTTTTCCGAGTTACTTGGATCTCTCTGTAATGTATTGAAGATGATAGAGAAATCTGCTGTGTTTGCATCTTCGCGCTGCAAAAGAATCGTGTCAACACCAGACTCAAGGATTCTATCGATAACATCTTCCGTGATTTCCTTATCACGATCCACCAACACGTCATTACGTTCGATAGAAACAACTTCACCTGTATCTTCATCAACAAAGTCTTCATTCCACGACTGAAGAATACGAGCTGCCAACTTACGACCTACAGCTTTCTTTAGATTTGCAGGAGTAACCTTGATTTCATCGGAAAGGTTGAAGATATCAAGAATGTCTTTGTCATTCTCAAAACCAATGGCACGGAGAAGTGTTGTAACAGGCAACTTCTTTTTGCGGTCAATATATGCATACATGACATTATTAATGTCTGTTGCAAACTCAATCCATGAACCCTTGAACGGAATAATACGGGCAGAGAAAAGAGGTGTGCCATTAGCATGTACACTGGAGCCAAAGAATACGCCAGGAGAACGATGCAACTGTGACACAACGACACGCTCGGCACCATTGATAACGAAGGTTCCGTTGTCTGTCATGTATGGAATAGACCCCAAAAACACATCCTGTATGACGGTGTCGAAATCCTCATGGTCAGGATCGGAGCAATAGAGTTTCATCTTGGCCTTCAAAGGAACACTATAGGTCAAGCCACGCTCCAAACATTCCTCAATTGAATATCGCGGAGCATCGATATAGTAGTCCAGAAATTCAAGAACGAAGTTATTACGAGTATCAGCGATAGGGAAATTCTCTGCAAACACTTTGTAAAGACCGTCCTTCTTGCGTTTCTCTGGAGGAGTATCCAACTGAAGGAAATCCCTAAACGACTTGAGCTGAACGTCCAAGAAGTCTGGGTATGGCATCGGGTTCTTTACTGTGGCAAAGTTAACTCGATTGTTGATGATTTGAGACATCTTATATTATATATTAAAATTAAAAGTCGGATTATCCTTATGTTCAGATATAAATTCAAAATACATTCCAAAGACTATACATCCGAATCATTAGGCATCACAATACTGCCCTAAAGGACACAAAAAGGTTAAGAATCCTCAACCTGAGGACTCTTAACCCTTTTTTATATAAGGCAATTTAATTACTTAATCTCAACTTCAGCACCAGCTGCCTCGAGGGCTGCCTTAACGGCCTCAGCTGTAGCCTTGTCAACGCCTTCCTTCACATTGCAAGGAGCACCATCAACAAGATCCTTTGCCTCCTTAAGACCAAGACCAAGAGCTTCCTTAGCGGCCTTTACAACCTGAAGCTTAGCTGCACCTACGCCCTTGAGAACGACATCAAATGAAGTCTTCTCTTCAGCAGCAGCCTCACCGCCAGCTGCAGGACCAGCAGCAACAGCAACAGCTGCAGCAGCAGGTTCAATTCCGTACTCATCCTTGAGGATAGTCTTAAGTTCACTTACTTCTTTCACTGTCAAGTTAACCAACTCTTCAGCAATAGCTTTAACATCTGCCATTTTCTTAAATGTTTTTATGTGTTATTATTATTCTTTAGTTAAATTCTATTCTGGAAAAGAATTAAGCCTTCTCACCAGAATAAGGATGGTAATTATTCACCCTTTTTCTCAATTGCATCAAGCAAACCGTGGATAGTAGCACCACCGTCGATAGCAGAAAGAACACTGTTAACTGGTCCTTCAAGCATAGCGACAACGTCTGCAATGAGTTCGTTCTTGCTCTTGATAGCAGCAAGAGTGTCAAGCTGGTCAGCGCCGATGTAAACACTTTCTTCAGCATACGCACCCTTCAGAGCGGGCATATCACCATGTGTCTTAGCAAAAGCCTTAATAAGTTTTGCAGGCTCATTTGCTACTTCACAGAACATGATACCCGTTGTATTCTTCAGAATGGGTTTGAGAGCCTCGAAATCCTCATTACCAACCCTCTCAAGAGCCTTGATAAAGAGCGTGTTCTTTACAACCTGAAGTTTAATGTTTTTCTTAAAACATTCACGACGAAGGTCGCTTGTAGTCTGCGAGTCAAGAGCTGTTACATCTACTACATAGAAATGAGGATAGTTGTTGAGTTTCTCAACAAAACTATCGATAAGTAAAGCTTTATCTTCTTTCTTCATGATTTCTGATCTTTAAATTATTCAACAGACTTAGGGTCAACCTTGACACCCTTACTCATAGTACTTGAAAGATAAATGCTCTTGATGTAAGTACCTTTAGCTGTAGCAGGCTTGAGCTTGATAATTGTGTTGATGAATTCCTGAGCATTCTGAGCAATCTTCTCGGCAGAGAATGAAACCTTACCGATAGAAGCATGCACAATACCAGTCTTATCCACCTTAAAATCAATCTTACCCTGCTTCACTTCACGGATAGCCTTAGCAACATCCATTGTCACAGTACCGCTCTTTGGGTTAGGCATAAGTCCACGAGGACCAAGGACACGACCCAGAGCACCAATCTTGCCCATGCATGAAGGCATAGTGATGATAACATCCACGTCTGTCCAGCCACCCTTGATCTTGTCGATATACTCTTCAAGACCTACATGGTCGGCACCAGCTTCGGTAGCAGCAGCAACTTGGTCAGAAGTGACAAGTGCAAGCACACGCACCTCCTTACCTGTTCCATTAGGGAGCGACACAACACCACGCACCATTTGGTTAGCCTTACGAGGGTCAACACCAAGACGGATGTCAATGTCAAGCGAGGCATCGAACTTAGTGAAAGTAATATCCTTCACCAACTGTGCAGCCTCAGTAAGTGCATATTCCTTCCCTGCTTCAACCTTGTCAGCAACTGCTTTCTGATTTTTTGTTAGTTTACTCATTTGATTGAATTTTTAATTATTTACCAGGGAATTCTCCTTTTACTTTAATACCCATACTCCTTGCTGTACCTGCAATCATGGACATAGCCGATTCAATTGTAAAGCAATTCAAATCAGGCATTTTATCCTCTGCTATGGCACGAATCTGATCCCATGTCACCTCGGCTACCTTCTTACGGTTAGGTTCAGCAGAACCCTTTTTCACCTTAGCAGCCTCCATCAGCTGAATAGCAGCAGGTGGAGTCTTAACCACGAAATCATAAGATTTGTCAGCATAGTAGGTGATAACGACAGGAAGAACCTTGCCTGCCTTATCCTGAGTTCTGGCATTGAACGCTTTACAGAAATCCATGATGTTGATTCCCTTAGAACCCAATGCAGGACCTACTGGAGGAGATGGATTTGCTGCACCGCCCTTAATCTGCAATTTGATTAATCCAGCAACTTCTTTAGCCATTTTCTAATCTGTATTAATTAATTGAACGATAAAAAAGAACACACTCGCGTAACATCAAGCGAGTTCTTTTGAAACTTGTGTAAAGCTCAATTCAAGAGGGGTAACCCTTCCGAATATCTTGACAGACACTTTGAGCTTCTGCTTGTCAACATTGACTTCTTCGATGATACCATCGAAACCAGTAAATGGACCATCATTTACTTTGACAGACTCACCTACCAAGAAATCAACTTTGACAATCGGTTCCGCAACTTCCACATCCTCTTCCGTTCCGAGGCCAAGCATTCTGTTTACCTCTGCCTGACGAACAGGAGAAGGTTTGTCTGTGCCACCCAGAAATCCAAGGACATTCGGAGTATTGCGAAGCATGTGCGTAATTTCGCCATCGAGAGCAGCCTCTACTAAAACATAACCAGGCAGAAGATTTCTCTTCACAGGCACACGCTTGTTGTTTGCGCCCACCTTGATTACATTTTCTTGAGGGATGAGAACTTGAGCTACTCTGTCTTCATAGCCATGGTTCTTCATGTCGAGTTCAATGTATTCCTTGACTGAAGCTTCTTTACCACTAATAGCTTTTAAGACATACCACCTCAGTACAGGTGTCTCCTTCGATTTTTTCGCCAAAATCTTCAGACCTGTCTTCTCATCAATTCTTACTTCTGATTCTGCCATATTCCTCTCATTATTTAATTAAAGAGTGAATAAACAAGCCCCATAAGCTTCTCGAAAGCAGTGTCTACGACAAAGACCAGCAGTGCGATAATGATGGAAGCTGATAAAACAAGTATCGCCTGCGAAGTCAACTCTTTGTTTGTCGGCCAAGTTACCTTGTGGACAAGTTCATCGTAAGATTCTTTGCAATATGTGATTATACTATTCATATTCTTACATGATTTGCACGGGAAGAGAGGCTCGAACTCCCGACACCTGGTTTTGGAGACCAGTGCTCTGCCAACTGAGCTATTCCCGTAGATTTGGTGTCAAGCAACAGATTGCTGCCTGACACCATTTCTCGTGTATGTAACCAATAGATTAATCGAACACTTCAGTAATCTGACCAGAACCAACGGTACGACCACCTTCACGGATAGCGAAGCGAAGACCGACGTTGATAGCAACTGGGTAGATGAGTTCAACCTTAATCTCAACGTTGTCACCTGGCATCACCATTTCTACTCCGTCTGGGAGAGAGATTTCACCAGTACAGTCCATTGTACGGAGGTAGAACTGTGGACGATAGTGATTCTTGAATGGAGTGTGACGACCACCTTCTTCCTTCTTCAGCACGTAGATAGAAGCCTTGAAGCCCTTGTGAGGAGTGATAACACCCGGATGAGTGATCACCATACCGCGCTTCACTTCCTTCTTATCGATACCACGGAGGAGGAGACCCACGTTGTCACCAGCCATACCTTCTGGAAGAATCTTGCGGAACATCTCGACACCTGTAACGACAGACTTAGCGTCTTCACCAAGACCGAGAAGCTGAACTTCGTCACCAACCTTCACAACACCAGTCTCGATACGACCTGTAGCCACTGTACCACGACCTGTGATAGAGAACACGTCCTCAACAGGCATCAAGAATGGCTTATCAACGTCACGAACAGGCTCCTGAATCCAAGTGTCGCAAGCGTCCATGAGTTCCATCACCTTGTCTTCCCACTCTGGAACGCCGTTGAGAGCACCAAGAGCAGAACCACGGATGATAGGAGTCTCAGCCTCGAAGTCATACTGAGCAAGAAGATCCTGCATATCCATCTCAACAAGCTCAAGCATTTCCTCATCGTCAACCATGTCACACTTGTTCATGAACACAACAAGACGAGGTACGTTCACCTGACGAGCAAGAAGGATGTGCTCACGAGTCTGTGGCATAGGACCATCAGTAGCAGCAACCACGATGATAGCACCGTCCATCTGAGCAGCACCAGTTACCATGTTCTTCACATAGTCGGCGTGTCCAGGACAGTCAACGTGAGCGTAGTGACGGTTAGCTGTTTCATACTCGATGTGAGCAGTGTTGATAGTGATACCACGCTCCTTCTCTTCTGGAGCATTGTCAATCTGATCGAAAGACTTAACTTCCTCAGAGCCGAAGCCCTTTTCGTGAAGAACCTTAGAGATAGCAGCAGTAAGAGTAGTCTTACCGTGGTCAACGTGACCGATTGTACCAATATTAACATGAGGTTTGGTACGGACGAATGTTTCTTTTGCCATAGGTAAAAAATTATTCTTTAGAGTTATTACTTATTTTTCTATTTTCTCTTTAACACGTTTGGAAAGAACGCTTACAAGGAAAGAGCTGTTAACGAGATTTGAACTCGTGACCTCTTCCTTACCAAGGAAGTGCTCTACCACTGAGCTATAACAGCATCATCCTTTGTTTGAGCCTCTTGTCGGATTCGAACCAACGACCCCGAGATTACAAATCACGTGCTCTGGCCAACTGAGCTAAAGAGGCTTATAAAACCCTTCGCACAGACGAATCCGTGCGAAACGGGTGCAAATTTAGGCATTATTTTTCAAATGCAAAACTTTTTACAGACTTTTTTTAGAGATTTGTCTGTTTTTCTTTATATTTCCCCAGCTGTTTTTCAATTGCAGCCAAAGATTCCATGATTGCTTCTTCAAATGTGTCGCAAGTTTTGTCGGCGAACAATTCCGTTCCTGGGAGCGATACAGTCAAACTCGCTTGCTTGTTCATTGCCGTTTCTGGCTTGACGACCTTGAGTGACACCTCTACTTTCCTTATATCGCTACAATACTTATCCAGTTTCCCAACTTTCTTCTGAATAAACTCTTGTAGCTTTTCCGTTGCGTCGAACTTAATTGCCTTAATGTTAATGTCCATAGTCACTGATTTTTTAGTTGAACAATATTTTTACTTACGCGGATGCGCGTTCTTATATACATTCTTTAATTCTTCGAATGAAACATGTGTGTAAATCTCGGTGGTAGCCACGCTCTCATGCCCCAGCAACTTCTGTATGGAAGTCAAATCAGCATGATTGTTTAACATTGCTGTGGCAAACGAGTGACGAAGCACATGTGGACTTCTTTTTTTGATGGTAGTCACTTTCGAAAGATTATCTTTCACGACTTTCGTCACTTGTGATTCAGTCATCGCATTCCCCTTTTCGGTTACGAACAAAGCTTGGTACGTTTTCAAGCCCAAAGTTTCGTCACGAACACTCATATAGGCTTCAATCTCACTTCCCAGCTCCTCACCAAACGGGATAATACGCTGTTTGTTGCGCTTGCCTGTCACCTTGACCTGCTGTGCCTTCAAATCCACACTTGAATCTGTCATGCCCAGCAATTCTGCTCGTCTAATTCCTGTCTCATAGAACATCATCAAGATAAGCCTGTCGCGTATGCCCTTGAAAGAACGGTCTTCGTTGGATATCTCCAACAGTTTGTCCATGTCCTTCTCCCTTACGAAATAGGGTAATGGGCGTTTTTTTTTCGGAGCGACGACCTTCTCCATAGGATTTATGCTTACCCATCCCATCCTACGCAAATACTTGTAGAATGTTCTGAGAGCACTCAATTTTCTGTTCACGGAAGAGGATGACATACGCTGTTCATCCAGCATATAAATGACCCATTCCCTCACATCGGCGGCTTCCACAGCCCCCCATCTGCTGTCTGGGTCTTGCTCTTCCAGAAAATTTTGAAACTCCGCCAAGTCTTTCGCGTATGCTTCCACCGTCAGCGATGAATCATTCCGCTCAGACTTGAGATATTCCAGAAAAGAATCAGTCCACATTTCCATATTTCATCGTTTTCAGCGACTAATATAGGACATTTTAGCCAATTGGCAAAATTTTTCGACTGAAAAATCTATTTTCTTTCTTAATTTTCTCTTTTCAGCAAGAGTTTTTGCCTTTTTTGAGCCTTTACTCCTCTTCCTGACGGAGTTTGTTCACGTAAATGGCATGTTGCATCTTGATACGCTTCACAACAGATGGCTTGTCAAACTGTTTGCGAGTACGAACTTCCTTGATGATGCCAGTTTTTTCGGCCTTTCTTTTGAACTTCTTGAGAGCTCTCTCAATGTTCTCACCTTCTTTTACAGGTACAATAATCATTACAATTCTTTTTTTGAAAATGTTGATAATTTAATAAATGAACCGTCGGGATTTTCCCAACGGTCGGCAAAATTACGGCAAATTTCTTTAATGGCAAAACTTTATGCCATTTTTTTCATAAAAACCTCCCTTTAAGCCCACTTTTTTGCCCGTTCTTGCAATTTCTTAGCACGTTCAAAACCCATATTGGCAGATTTTTCAATCAGTTCACGCGCCACAGAGTTGTGGTTTTCCGCTTCACCCAACAGACGGTGATAAATGCCCAGCCAATAAATCGCCTCTGCACTGCCATTGTTGGCCTTCTCCTCCAACTGATGATTGATGTAGTTGATATAATCGTCTATGCAGATACGATTATTCCCCATCTGGTTTGCCATCATATCCAACAGCTGCTCGCTTTCCTGTTTCGAAAAGACCTTACTGCCGCCAGAAACAAAGTTCGTCACATATTCGACCTGTTTCCTCGTCGCATACAGCCCGAAAGTATTCGTCAATGAATACATTAGAAAATGGTTGAGCACCAAAAGCCCCACCGTCAACACCATTCCCGTCCAAAAACAGAAGTCATTTTCATAATAGCCATACACCATGAGCGGCACTGCCCCCAGCAAGAAGTAAGGGACAGGAGTACTGAAATACCTTTCAAAAGCTATGCGATAATAGTTTCTCTTCATACACATTATTTATATATATAGACGCACGCGGAAAGTCAAAATCCGTATTGACGAAGTATTCTCTTGCACGAAAAACGATGCAAAGTTAGCATATTTTTTTTGTTCTTATCACATTTTCACTATATTTGCATGTCAAAACATAATTTATAAGCATGAATATCGGTGATAAAGTAAGATTTTTGAACGATGTAGGAGGGGGAAAAGTAATAGCTTTCCGTCCAGGAGGCATCGTGCTGGTGGAGGACGAAGATGGATTCGACGTACCCGTTCCCCAAAACGAGGTGGTGGTTATCGAAGAGGATGCCCCCAAGTCCCAGCCTTCTCAACCTGCCCCCAAAATCGAATATGGCACATTCCCTGTCAAGGAGACTGAACGAGCCACAAAACCTGTGAAGAAAAGTTCCGAAGAACAGCAGAGCCTCAACGGGAAGGAATATCTCATGACGAAAACCGTTGCGCCCATCGAAGAAGAAGAAATTGACGAAAATCTCGAAGCACGCATTGTACGACTCGAAATGGCCCTCCAAAAACTTGAAGCACGTGTGGCACGGTTGGAAGCGGAAAACAATCTGAGGAAGAACGAAAAGTTGATGTCCCGTCAGAACAAGCAGCACTTCCCCAAGAAACAAGAAAAATCTGCAGAAAACAATCTCTCCAAAAACATCGAAGAACTACAAATACTATAATTACAGAACTAACTTAAAACAACTAACCTCATGAAAAGAGAAGCATTCAAGATGTTCCTGAAGCCTGGATGCAAAGAAGAGTACAAACGCCGCCACGCTAACCTGTTCCCCGAGTTGAAGGCTTTGCTCAGCGAAAGCGGTGTGCGCAACTATAGCATCTATCTTGACGAAGACACCAACACTCTCTTTGCCTACCAAGAGCTGGAGGGCGAAGGCGGCAGTCAAGACCTTGGTGGCACAGAAATCTGTCAGAAGTGGTGGGCCTACATGGCAGACATCATGGAGACAAATCCAGACAACAGCCCCGTCTCCATTCCATTGCCCGAAATGTTCCACATGGACTAAGGAAAACGGGATTTTGTCCTCTACTCGTAAGGAAAAAGTGAACAATCGTGTAAACCTCAAATAGAAAAGAGTTTTGGCTAAAGCAAAATTAAGAGTATTAAACCCCAACGACCCCTCGGTGCTCAGCATGATGGAGCATGTGTTTCAGAGATACTGGAAGCTGTCAGCTTACACGAACTATGGCACAGGAGAAAGCTACACCTTCGGTGAGGTGGCTAAGATGATTGCACGTCTCCACCAACTTTTCAAGCAATTAGGCATCGAGCCAGGCAACAAGATAGCCCTGTGCGACAAGAACCACGCCCATTGGGCGATTGCCTTCCATGCCGCTTTTAGCTACGGAGCCATCGTGGTGCCCATCCTGTCGGAGTTCAGCATCGAGCAGATTCAGAACATCTACAACCATTCCGATGCTAAGTTAATCATTTGCGGAGAGAAGTATGCTGGCGGGCTTCAGGCACGCATTCTTAATATCGCCGACTTCACCATGCGCCATGAACCATTGGCCATCGACATGACGGCTTTTACCGACCTCCAACCTGGCGACATTCATTATTTCCGAGAGAAGCCAGACGACCTCGCCCTGCTCAGCTACACCAGCGGTTCCACAGGGCGCAGCAAGGGCGTGATGCTGCCCTATCGCTCCATTTGGTCCAATATGCAATTCGCCGACGAAGTGCTCGACTTCGGGCCTGGCGACCGCACCTTGGCCATACTCCCGATGGCACACATGTATGGTTTCTCCTTCGACTTCCTCTTTGAATTCCTCATCGGATGCCACGTGCATTTCCTCACCAAGACCCCCTCTCCCCACATCGTCATCAAAGCCTTCAGCGACATCAAGCCGGTGGTGGTCATCGTCGTGCCGCTCATCTTGGAGAAAATCGTACAAAAGCAGATTTTCCCCATCCTGCGCACTCGCCACATCCGTGCCTTGACAGCCATACCAGTGCTCAAGCAGGTCGTTTACAGGCAGATTCGAAACAAACTCTATTCGGCGCTGGGTGGACGTTTCTACGAGTGCATCATCGGTGGTGCAGCCTTCAACAAAGAGGTGGAGGATTTTCTGCATGCCATCCACTTCCCCTACACCGTCGGCTACGGCATGACGGAGTGCGGCCCTATCCTTGGCTATGAGGATTGGCACCTCTTCGCTAAAGGTTCCTGCGGAAAGACAGTGCCACGCATGCAACTCCGCATCGACTCGCCCGACCCACAGCACACGCCTGGCGAGATTCTGGCCAAGGGTATGAACGTGATGCTCGGCTACTACAAAAACGAGCAAGAAACCCTCGAAGCCATCGACGAAGAAGGTTGGCTCCACACAGGAGACCTTGGCACCATCGACAAGAACGGCAACATCTTCATTCGTGGACGCAAGAAAACCATGTTGCTTGGTGCCAACGGCCAGAACGTCTATCCAGAGGAAATTGAGGATGCCATTATGACCCACACACTTTTCGAAGAGAGTGTTGTGGTGCAGCGAGGTGAAAAACTCGTGGCCCTTGTCTATGTGAGCGAACCAGCATTGGAGCATCATGGACTCACCCGCGAGAGTCTCCTCCAGAAGCTCGACACCTACAAACGCCAAATCAACTCCTACCTTCCAGCCTTTGCCAACATTTCGGCCATCGAGGTGCAGGACAAGGAGTTCGAGAAGACACCCAAACGGAGTATTCGTCGGTATCTTTACACCTAACAGCCACTTAAAGCACCATGAATTATACTGAATCACTTATCGACTTTCTCAATGCATCGCCTGTCAATTTCTTGGCGGTAAAGACCATAGCCGAACAGCTGGAAAAGCAAGGTTATCAGCATCTTGACCCAGCAGAACCGTTGGGCACCATCGAGATCGGACAGAAGTTCTACGTTACCAAAAACGGTTCGTCCATCTATGCTTTCCACGTGGGTAGCCGTCCCCTTGCCGAAGCTGGTTTCCACGTCATCTGTGCCCATTGCGACTCACCCACGTTCCGCATTAAGCCCAACGCCGAAATCTACTGCGAACAAGGCATCACGAAACTCAACACCGAACTGTACGGAGGAGCTATCATGTCCACGTGGTTCGACCGCCCACTCAGTTTGGCGGGTCGAGTCATTCTGCGTTCCGACGATGCCATGCACCCCGCAACCCAGTTGCTCCACATCCGTCGTCCCCTGCTCCAAATCCCCAACCTCGCCATACACTTCAACCGCGAGGTGAACGATGGGGTGAAGCTGAGCAAACAGAAAGACATGCTGCCCTTGCTGGGTATCGTGACCGACGAGCTGGAAAAGAAACAGATGTTGCTCAATCTTATCGCCGAAGAGCTACAGGTGGACAAAAAGGATATTATCGACTTCGACCTCTATCTCTACGACACCACTCCTGCTTGCACATTCGGCGTGCATGACGAGTTCATCTCGGCTGGCCGACTCGATGACCTCTCGATGGTTCATGCAGGACTCACCGCCCTCCTCGAAAGTGATGGAACATCCGAAGCGACACGCATCCTCGCCATTTTCGACAACGAAGAAACGGGTTCGCAAACCAAACAAGGTGCTGGAAGTCCCTTCCTTGCAAGCATCATTCAACGCGTTGTCATGTCGCAGGGAGGCACAACCGAGGACTTCCACCGTGCCGTGGAAAAGGCATTCATGGTGAGTGCCGACAATGCCCACGCATGGCATCCGAACTACTCCGACAAGTACGACCCAACCAACCATCCCGTTCTCGGCGGTGGCCCTGTCATCAAGTTCAATGCAGCTCAGAAGTATGCCAGCGATGCCCTCTCAGCCGCTGTCTTTCAACAACTCTGCGAACAAGCCGGTGTGCCTTGCCAACGCTTTGTCAACCACAGCGATGTGGCTGGCGGTAGCACCCTCGGCAACATCCTCGCCTCCTCCCTACCCCTTCGTGGTGTCGATATGGGCAATCCCATCCTCGCCATGCACAGCGTGCGTGAGACAGGAGCCACCATCGACCACGAACACTGTATCAAGGCTTTCAAGCAGTTCTACCAATAAAAGCATACCTCTCAAGTGCCCCCGCCGTTGTTGGTTTGCCAACAACGGCGGGGGCACTTTTTCTTGTAACGGTTTCCTTCCGACGACGCAAGGATGCTATCTTTTTCCCTTAAAAAACTCCTTCATCAACTGTGCGCACTCCGCCTCCAGCACACCACCAACCACCTCTGTCTTCGGATGCAACGCTTCGGGCGCAAACCTTCGGAAGCCACGTTTCTCGTCACTCGCTCCATAGATGAGCCTTCCCAACTGGCTCCACCCAATCGCACCAGCACACATCACACATGGCTCCACCGTCACGTAGAGCGCACACCCCGTCAAGTACTTTCCCCCCAACGTCTCCGCCGCAGCCGTAATCGCCTGCATCTCTGCATGAGCCGTCACATCGTGCAGCGTCTCCGTCAGGTTATGCCCCCGGCCGATGACCCTTCCCTGAGCCACCACCACAGCCCCCACAGGAATCTCTCCCTGCTCCCAAGCTGCCTTCGCCTCCTCCAGCGCCATCCTCATATATTGTTCGTCTGTCGTCATACTACCATATTCCATCACGCTTTTGGTGTCACACCTTTGGCGTGATACAAAGGTACAAAAAAATATTGATTTACAAGCAACTCGCGATAAAAAAATAAAATATTTAAGTTTAGGATGGTATTTTTACGCTTCGCGTGACGAAAGAAAAACAGGTAAAAACAAGAAAAAACAGATAAAAAGTTTAAAGTATTTTTAAGTCAGAGAATTTTAAGAATTAGAAGAAAGCCATGCGGCTGGGAAAAAGAATTCCGCAAGCGGCGGAGAATTGTAAGAAGCTGACGCAGTGTTAGGAAACTGGCCGCAAGGTCTTGAAATTCTCAGCGCCAAAGGCGAATTCCGAACGCCCTGCATAGCTCTTAAAATCCTTAAAATTCTATGACTTAAAAACTCTTTGGCATTAAAAACTCTAAAATAAAAGCTTTCTTGTTTTTACTATTTTTACCTGTTTTTATCTGTTTTTTCTTCGTCCGCCAAAGGCGTATAAACTTCCGGAACTTGAGGTAAAAAGAATCTCCCTGAAGTTGAATATAGTTAAAGTTTCTGACATTTGTACAAGTTTTGAGGGCATTGTGGCAGATGTTCGGGTATTTTTGTCTAATTTTGCAAGAAATTTGTACAAGCGCAATGAAAAAGACACTTCTTGTATTGCTGGCCATCGTGGCCATGACGCCCACATGGGCACAACCAGAACACAGTTTCTCTGTGGCGAAGAACCTCGACATCTTCAACACGCTCTACCGCCAGCTGGACATCTTTTATGTCGATACGCTGGAAGCCGAGAAGGTGCTGCGTGTGGGCATCGACGCCATGCTGGAAGAACTGGATCCCTACACCGTTTACTATCCCGAAGAGAACATGAGCGAGCTGAAGATGATGACCACAGGCAAATACGGTGGCATCGGCTCCATCATCCACATGCGGAAAGACTCGACCGTCATTATTTCGGAGCCTTACCCCGACATGCCAGCCGCCGAGGCCGGTTTGCAGGTGGGCGACGTGCTGTTGAAGATTGACGACAAGGACTTGAAGGGACTAAACACCAACGAAGTGAGCGAGATGCTGCGCGGAGAGCCTGGCACCACCTTCGTGCTGCGCATCCAGCGCCCAGGCGAGAAGAAGCCACGCGACTTCAAGATGACACGCCGAAGCATCAAGAAGGCAGCCATCCCCTACACAGGCATCATCGGCGACGCTGGCTACATCAGCCTGACAGAGTTCACCGAGGGATGCGCCAAGGACGTGCGCAAAGCCATCATCACGCTGAAAGAGAAAGGGGCGAAAAGCATCATCCTCGACCTGCGCTTCAATGGTGGCGGTCTGCTGAATGAAGCCGTGGACATCGTGAACTTGTTCGTGCCCAAAGACATGAAGATAGTGGAGACCAAAGGCAAGATGCTGGCAGCCAACTATGCCTACACCACCCACAACGAACCCCTCGACCTCGACATTCCCCTGGCCATTCTCGTGGATGGCAACACCGCCAGTGCCTCCGAAATCGTGTCGGGTGCCCTGCAAGACCTCGACCGCGCCATCGTGGTGGGCACCGAGACCTACGGCAAGGGACTCGTACAGAGTTCACGCGAACTGCCCTACAACGGAAGTCTGAAACTCACCACCGCCAAATACTATATTCCCTCGGGACGCTGCATCCAAAGAGTCGATTACAAGCAACTGCGTGAGGATGCCGAAATCTACCGCAACACAGGCAAGCGGGCAGAGAAGCGAGACAGCCTAAAAAACATCTTCCACACAGCAGGAGGACGCGAAGTGACCGAAGGCAGCGGCATCAAGCCCGATGTGGCCGTGAAGCACGACAGCCTCACCAACATCGTCTTCTACCCCATCGCCATATCGTCGATGGGCAGCTACAGCACCCTCAGCCAGCACGCCAACATCATCTTCTACCTCTACAACGACGACGTGCTGACCGACTGGGGCACCAAGTACTTCCAGAAGCACCCCACCCTCCCTGCCGTGAAGGACTTTACCATCACGGATGCCGACTTCGAGGAATTCAAGCAGATGGTGAAGGACAGCGGCTTCAAGTACGACCGCGTGAGCGAGAAGCGGTTGAAAGACCTGCAAGAGAGCGCCAAGTTCGAAGGCTACTACGACGATGCCAAGGCTGAGTTTGAAGCACTCGAAAAGAAGCTCACTCACAATCTTGACCACGAGCTGAACCGTAAACAAAACGACATCCGTAAGCTCATGGCCATCGAAGTGGCAAAACGCTACTACTACCAAGCAGGCATGGTGGAGGAAGCCATCAAAGACGACGAAGACATCAGTGCCGCCATCCGAGTGCTAAACACCCCCAATGAATACAAACAAATCTTAGGAAAATGAGTCTCCGTAACAACCGCGCCACACGCCTGAACCGCTACATGATGTTCGGCATGTTCTTTCTCGGCACCATCGTCCTCGGATGCGTGTTCGCCTTCCTCTATCTGGCTTACAACAAGACCGACAACCCACTTGTGCAGCAGCCACAAGAAGAGGAACTCGTGCAAGACAGCCTCATCCTCATTGTCAACGACACAACCCTGCTGGGAGAATGAAGATGAAAAGTTTTTTCCTTTTCGTTTTTCTCTTTTCACTTTCGGCGTCTCGTGCCCAGTGCCCCACCGAGAACACCGCCTTCCGTGCCGGCGAAAGTCTCACCTACGACCTCTACTTCAATTGGAAGTTCATTTGGGTGAAGTGCGGTGCCGCCCACTACACCATGCGTTCTGCCAACTACAAGGGGCAACCCGCCTTGCGCAACGACCTTCTCTTCACCAGCAACAAGCGGTGTGATGCAGTCTTTACCATGCGCGACACCCTCATCTCCTACATCACCCCCCAACTCGTTCCCCTCTACTTCCGCAAAGGTTCCCTTGAAGGCAAGCACTACACCGTCGATGAGGTGTGGTACACCTATCCCAAGGGCCGAAGCCACGTGAAGCAGCACTACCTCAACCGTCACGGCGACTGGTCGGATCATCACCACGAGAGCGACGACTGCAACTATGACATGCTCTCCATCCTATCCCTCGCCCGTTCCTTCAATCCTAAAGACTACAAGATAGGTCAGCGCATCCACTTTCCCATGGCCACAGGCAAGAAGGTGGAAGAGCAGACCCTTGTCTATCGTGGCAAGAAGGATTGGAAAGCCAACGATGGCAAGACCTACCACTGCCTCATTTTCTCCCTGCTTGACTACGAAGAAACCAACCACGACAAAGAGCTTCTTCGTTTTTACGTCACCGACGACTCTCGTCACCTCCCTGTCCGCATCGACTTCTACCTCCGTTTCGGCACCGCCAAAGCCTATTTGGCAAAAAGTAACTGAAACGCTCCCCTTCCCCCTCCCAACCGTTCCATTCGTTATCCCCGAAGTGCCTTGCTCGTCACCTCAAAGGCGGTGTGACTCACACCGAGGGTGGCGGTCTGAGTCACACCGACCTACCCGGTGTGAGTCACACCGTTTTTAGGGTGACGGAAGCACCATCACAACACTACAACGGAACAGAGCATCCGTGCCTACAGGTCTTTCTAAAAATAGATGTTTATTAGCAGTTTGCAAAAGCACGGAAACACAGCGTGGGGAAGCCCCTGCAAGCACTTTTTCATGGATTTATAGTGAATCTTGGGAGAAAAAGGCGTAACTTTGCACATAGAAAGGCATAAAGGGAAAAATGACAATCACTTATATTCACCTACATTAAAAACTAAAAAATGAAGAAGGGAATCTTTAGAAAAATGACGGCACGAGCTACGATGACGCTCTTCGCCCTGTTCTGCTTCCTTGGAGGAGCGAACGCACAGAAAACGTTACCTTACGAGTATGACTTCGAGAACTGCTGGGTCAGCACCCTTGAGGCTGATGGTTGGAGCAAAGTGGATTGCGACGAGAATTCGGGAATATATGCAGCAGGTTCTCTGGAAGGACAAGGACAACTTCAGTTCATTTTCGAACCCAACAACGAGCATGAGCAGTATCTCATTTCTCCCGAACTCGAAAGCTGTGCTGCCATCAAGGTGACATTCTATTATCAATCGTTGAATAATGGTAAAAAAGCAACCTTCGAGGTTGGCTACTCCACTACGACCAGTGACATCAGTGCCTTTACGTGGAGCGAAGAGGTCTCTGCTAATTATGGATGGAAACAATACATGAACGAAATCCCTGCAGGCTCGAAGTTTGTCGCTATCAAATACACCAGCACCAACGAGGATTGTCAGCTTTGCTTGGATGGCTTCAGCTTCGTAAAAGCCCCAGGCCACTACGGCACATGGATGGTGTCGTATGGAAGCGACTATATGGATGTTGTTAATGTACTGAGGAATCGACTCGGCCTCGAACTGAAGGAAGCCCAAGAGTTGGCGAGTTCGGCACCCTGCTATGTGCTGACAGATGTGTACGAGGAAGAGGCAAAGACATTGGCCACTTTGCTGACTGCAAAGGGTGCCATGGCGTATGCGAAGGACATGAGAAAACACGAAGGCTATGCCACTTGGCTGGAGTCGTGTGGAGACAGCTATTTGGCAGTTGTTAAGACACTGAAGGATCTGCTCAATATTTCGCTGAAAGAGGCCAAAGAACTGGCAGATGCTGCCCCTGGCATTGTGCTGGATGACGTGTCGGAGGAAGAGGCACAGGCATTGGCCAATGCGCTGAATGCCAGTGGTGCCACAGCGTATGTAAAGGACCTGAATGGAAAATCCTACTCCCTGCCCTACACCTATAGCTTCGAGAATAACGACCTTGATGGAGCGGGATGGAAGCTTAAGAATTGCAATGAATACACGGGGATTTACAATAATGAGAATCTCGCCGACATTTATCGCTCAGCACTAGAAGGGGACAATTGTTTCCTATTCGCCTACAACTCCAATCCCCCTCAATACCTCATCTCGCCTCTGTTGGAGGGAACCACAGGCGTGGCGGTGTCGTTTTACTACGTGAACTATTCGAACGATTATCCCGAGACCTTCCAAGTGGGTTACTCCACCACTACCAACTCTCCCGATGCCTTCATCTGGAATCGGGAGGTGACCGCCAAGGACCATAACGCATGGCATCAGTATAAAGCCGCCTTCCCTAAAGGCACCAAGTATGTCGCCGTCAAGTACACTTCAAACGACCAGTTTTATCTTCTTCTTGACGACTTCTGCTTTGAGGAGGCTAAGCCTAAACCCCTGCCCTACACATACGGCTTCGAGAACAACGACCTTGAAGGAGAGGGATGGAGCCTTGTGGATTGCGATGAAGACTCGGAGATTTACAATAATGAGGTTCTCTCCAACGTTGATTGCCCAGCATATGAAGGGGACAATTGCTTCATATTCTCCTTCAACTCCAATCCGCCACAATACCTCATCTCGCCCCAGTTGGAGGGAACCACAGGCGTGGCGGTGTCGTTTTATTACACGATCCTAAACGAGGGTTATCCCGAAACTTTCCAAGTGGGTTACTCCACCACTACCAACTCTCCCGATGCCTTCAAGTGGGGCAACGAGGTAACCGCCAACGACAATACCACATGGAAGCAGTATAAAGCCACATCCTCGCTGTCACGGAGGATAACAACGACATCCTTAACGCCAACAAAGGCCAAGAGGTCAAGGTGAACATTTGGGGACTCACTCTGAAGGCGAACACGTGGAACCCGCTTTGTCTGCCTTTCAGCATGACAGCAGAGCAAATCGCCGCAAGTCCGCTCGCTGGGGCTACCATTCACGAGTACGAAAGCACCCAGCTCGACGGGACAAGCGCGACCATGAATTTCATTAGTGAGTGTACCGAGATAGAAGCAGGTCATCCTTACGTCGTGAAGTTTTCTGGCGAAGACATCATGGATCCAACCTTCGAGCACGTGTACATCCCAACGTATCCAGCAGCACAAGCAATAGGCAATAACGGTTCCTTCATCAAGGGCACTTTCGCACCTATGGTACTGGAGGCTGGTGACAAGGAAAAACTCTTCATGCAGGACGGGAAGCTCTACAGGCCGGAAAACGAGACCACGGTAAACGCTTTCAGTTTCTATTTCGA
>CADCDP010000029.1:0-593 GCA_902800305.1 uncultured Bacteroidales bacterium | reverse complement strand
TACGGCTTCGAGAACAACGACCTTGAAGGAGAGGGATGGAGTCTTGTGGATTGTGTAACAAGCACAATGATTCTGAGCGGATTCGCACATGAAGGAAACTATGGCTTCAAATTCAGATTCACCACCAATCCGCCTCAATACCTTATCTCGCCTCAGTTGGAGGGAACCACAGGCGTAGCGGTGTCGTTCTACTACAAGAACGGAGCGGACAAATATCCCGAGACCTTCCAAGTAGGTTACTCCACCACCACCAAATCTCCCGATGCCTTCACGTGGGGCAACGAGGTAACAGCCAACGACGAAACCCAATGGAAGCAGTATCAAGCCATCTTCCCCGAAGGCACCAAGTACGTCGCTGTCAAGCACACTTCTTACGACCAGCTTTCTCTTGGTCTTGACGACTTCTGCTTTGAGGAAGCGACTGCCATCCCTGGCGACGTGAACGGTGACGGCAGCGTGAACATCAGCGACGTGACCGCTCTGGTGAACATCATCCTTGGCAAGGGTACGGACGAGAACGGCACAGCCGACGTGAACAACGACGGCTCGGTGAACATCAGCGACGTAACGGCTCTGGTGAACATCATCTTGGG
>CADCDP010000028.1 GCA_902800305.1 uncultured Bacteroidales bacterium | reverse complement strand
CTGCCTGTCTGGTGGCAGAGGCCAGATGGAACATCGGTCTGCTGGAAATGGCTGACGGGGCGAGTGGACACCCGAGAAACATGGTGTGGCAGCTCACACTGGGATACTGTTTCAATTTCGGGAAATAGAATATCAATAACAAAACAAACTTACTACTATGAATAAGAATCAATTGAAAAAATTAGTGTTAGTCTTGGGGACAATATGTTTGTCTATTGGGAATGTCTCAGCCCAAGACACTCTTACGGTTAACATGGGTACACTCTACTTTGAGTATGATGAAAACAATTCGATTGTCAAGGAAGAATTGGTGGTGGGAGAACTGGAGGATTCGCTGGAAACAGAGACTTTGGCAAAACGCCGTGGCGCAGCCATCAATATGGAACAAGAGCGGCATCTGTTCCTCTCTGGACAATCGGAGTCAGCCATGGTAACCGCCATCGTTGACCGACTGGCCGACTACAGCGAGCGTGTCCTTGAAGTACACAGCCTATCGGGTGTGCCGATATTCTCGGCAGACATTACCCAGTCCCGCACCACTTTCGACCTCTCCACATTGCCCCAGGGCATCTACATCGTCACTCTCACTCTTGATGGAAGAAAGGAAAACAGAAAGATTATCCGAAGATAGGAAAAGTGACTAAATGTTATACCTTCTTCGTATAGGGAACGATGAAATCACAATCTTTATGTTGGAGGTCTTCGTGCTTCGTTGCACGGAGACCTCTTGTGTTTTATGTTTTTTAGGCAAATTTTCCAAATGGGCAACGACGTTTTAGGCAAAACTTCCGATGAGTCTTCGTCGAAGAGTCTCGAGGGGCAACGTCGTAGAATCACGAGGGGCAAAGCCGTAATAGCATTGTCCCTGACTTATTTACCTTTTAATTAGAACATAAATGTTCCTCGATGTGTTTGCCCGTCATTCCAAATGTGCAAATCACCTTGTCCCAACACATCCATACCAATGATGACTGCTTCTGATTTAGGATTGGGAATTCCATAAGCCTCTATTGACATAAAGTGACCTGGATATAGGGATAGAATCAGTTGATAAACTCCAACCTCTTCGTCTCCACTTGTTGCAGTATCTATAGTTTCCGTGCGAATAGGACTCAGTTGATGCTTTTGTACAACATCCAATCCGATGCAGGTTTTTGTCGCACCTGTATCTATAAGCGCATTGGCAATGTCGGCCAATGCCGTTAAATCCATGTTGAACATGAACGGGTCGAGCACCATCTCGAAGGAGTCGCCCAAATCGCGCTTACGCAAATTTACTTTGAAATTCCACATACGACTTTCTGGCTTCTTCCAACAAACGGGCTTCCTCTTCGGCTGAGTGCCAACGAATAAAAGAACGGACTCCTCTTCCGACAACAGAAATCGGCGTTCCCACTCTATTTCTTGTCTTTTCCATCATCTTCTCCATTTTACATTATTCATATTAAAGCATCATACTTTTGTTTTTATCAATAAGGCACGGGGGCACACAAGATGCCCTTTCGGGGACAAAGTAAGTGAAAAAAGAAGAAACTGCCAAACTTTTAGGATAAAAAATGTGTGAGCTGGCACAAAAGGGTTGCTTGATGTAGCGCAAGCAAGAAGATAGGAGGAAGTTTAGAGAAGAAAAGCCTGTCAACTTGAAACAGCCTTCAGCAGAAAAAGTGACAACCTGAGTCCGCGAGTTGCAAAACTTCCGATGAGTCTTCGTCGAAGAGTCTCGAGGGGCAACGTCGTAGAGTCACGAGGGGCAACGACGAAGAGTCATGCGAGGCAACGACGTTGCCTATATAGGAGATTCCACAAAAATGGATCACTTTTTCATTTTTCACTTTTACTTTTTCCCTTAATTTTCGTACCTTTGCACCCAAAATTGACTTACTCAACTTTCGCAAGTTCTTTATTTCTGAACGCAGAGGCGCAGAGAGAAAAGGAATATATAAACACGTATATGGCGAGAGAACACGGAGAAATGCCAAGGCATTTTGCAGAGTGCGCAGAGCTGTGCGCAGGTCTCTGTGTCCTCTGCAAGCAGCAAGGCTGCTCTCTGTACACTCTCATATCCAATACGATATAAAAAAATCTCTGCGGCTCTGCGTTGGATGTTAACAAGCGAAACTTAAATACATATATATTATATATGACAAATACAGGAAATGAGGGTGCAGGGAATCCTGCTGCCCGTAAGACAAAAAAGCAGAAGCGGGAGGACATCATCCTCACGAAAGACAATCTGCTCTATCAGCCGCTGGCACTGGCGGTGAACGGCTATGAGGCGACGGCGTTTCAGCAGAACGTGGTGATTGCCGTGCTCCGCAAGTTGCGCGGTGCCATCAAGGAACAGCGCGACGGACAGTTCCGGCAGAAGCCGGTGCAGCTGAGCATCTTCGACAACGAGGGGGTGCAGAAGAACTACCTGCGCGACGGCGACCTGGCTTTCGACATCCACCTGAAGGAGTTGGGGGTCGATACGCCTCACTACAACCAGGCGTTCAAGGCGGTCTGCACCATCGCCGATGCCAAGGTGTGGGTGCCTGCCAAGAAGGAGGACGGCACCAACATTATGATACGAAAATCTTTCTTCGACATCGGTTCGGAGAATGTGGACATCGTGGTGGACCCCCACACGGGGCGGCAGACCTATAAGTACAAGAACCGTTCGCCCATCTTCACGGTCATCATGAGCAAGGAGGTGGTCAACGTGCTCTTCCCCAACGACGGTAGAATCTACGATTTCATCGACGATACCGCCCTGATGATTTCGGAGAAGTTCCCCAAGCGCATCTACCTCTACCTGTCCAACTTCAAGTATATGGCAGAGGGGCTGACCATCGACTACTGGAAGTTCCGCCACGACATCGGTTTCAACGACAACGAGGTGGATGCCAAGACGAAGGAGCGCATTATCCAGTACCCCCACTACTGCGACTTCGTGAAGCGGGTGCTGAAGCCTTCGGAGGCCACGCTCAAGGAGATGGCGGAGAATAACATCAGCGACTTCTACTTCGAATATACCGCCATCTACAAGACCTCGAAGCGACAGAAGAATCCCGACCAGATTCACTTCGACTTCCACCTCAGCGACGTGGGGCAGAACATCAAGGACGACAAGAACGCTGTGCGGAAAACCATCGAGATAGAACGCCGCCTGCAGACGGAGTTCGACCAGTCGCCCGCCCAAATCCGGCGCATCATCACCTCGCTCACGCCCGACGACCTGCAGCCGTTTGTGCAGAAGATGGACGAGCTGAAGGACTTGATAGACTCGAAGAAGGTGCAGATAAAGGACAGCAAGCGGTCTTACTGCAACCGCACCTTCACGGACTTCCTGCAGACGCGCATCGCCGACAAGCGGCGCAGGATGGAGGAACAGATAGCCAGCAGCGTGGCGGCTCACCAGCCGGTGCCCGAAGGGGATAGGGTGGGGGAGGCTCCGAATGGGGTCTGTCAGCTCTACACGGATGCCGACCGGGCGCTGTTCGATCAGGTGAAGGAGAGCCTCGCTGACGTGGAGGGCATCGAGCATTGGCTGCCCGAAATCGGACTCTACAAGGTGGATGCCGAGACGGTCACCATCGCTGTGCCCACTCATGCGTTCCACGATACTTTCACCCACCTCTTCGGCAGCATCTTGCTCGACAAGGTGGAAGCGTCTTTCCGTCGCGAAGTGGCGCTTTACTTCTTGCTGTAGGGACAGGGGAGAAAAGGCTGATTTGCCCGATGGAATCGCTGATTTTCGGGCGGAGAGGAAAGTGTGCTTTTTCCCTGTTTCCCCCTTTTTTGGTACGAAACGTGAAATGTTTGTTTCATACAACATATATATATAAGGAAAGAAATGCTTACCTTTGCAACCGAAAAACGTTCAAGCAATCTTTTGACATTAACACCAAAATACTCAATGATACAATGGCATTAGAAACAACCTCCCAGGAAGCGAAAGGCTTCTACAAACTGAGCTGGCTTCAGCGCATCGGTTTCGGTTCGGGTGACTTGGCCCAGAACCTCATTTTCCAGGTGACTTGTATGTACCTGTTGTTCTTCTACACAGATGTCTATGGACTGGATGCCGCCGACGTGACGGTGATGTTCACTGTCGGCAACGTGGCCAACGTCATTTGGGACCCCATTGTCGGTACCCTCATCGACAAGCATAGCCCCAAACTTGGCAAGTACCGCGCTTACCTCGTCTATGTGGGTATTCCTCTTTCGGGCTTCGCCATCCTCTGCTTCTGGAACGGCTTCGCTCCCTCGCTGCTCTACGCTTACATTTCTTATATCGCGATGACGCTGCTCTACACGTTCATCAACGTGCCCTACGGCGCGCTCAACTCGGCACTGACCCGCGACACCAACGAAATCACCATCCTCACCTCCGTGCGTATGTTCATGGCTAACTGCGGTGGTCTGGCTGTGGGTTCGGGCCTCCCCATCCTCATTGCCTACTTCACCAACGAGCAGGCCGAAGGTCTTCCCAAAGACCCCACGGCTTGGTTCACCACGATGACCATCTACGCACTCGTCGGACTTGCCCTGTTGTTCTTCTGCTTCTCGCAGTGTAAGGAGCGCGTCGTGATGAGCAAGGAAGAGAGTGAGAACGTGAAGGTGAGCGACCTCTGGATGGAGTTCGTGCACAACCGTCCGCTCCGCATCATCGCCTTCTTCTTCATCACCGCCTTTGCCATGATGAGCGTGGGCAATGCTGCCGGCGCTTACTTCATCAACAGCTATATGCACGGAACCGCCGACCAGCTGTCTGTCTTCATGGGACTCGGTTCGCTGCCCTCTTTCTTCTTCATGCCTTTCGTGCCCGTCATCAAGAAGGCCATCGGCAAGAAGAATATGTTCTACGTCTTCCTCGGCATCGCCATCCTCGGTATGGCGTTCCTCTACTTGGTGGCCAAGATGGATGAACCCAACATGACACTCGTTTACATCGCACAGTTTGTGAAATCGACAGGTGTCATCGTCGCCACGGGCTACATGTGGGCATTGGTGCCAGAGGTCATCTCCTTTGGCGAGTGGAAGAGCGGCAAGCGCATCGCCGGCATCGTCAACGCCCTCACGGGTATCTTCTTCAAGGCAGGTATGACCATGGGTAGTGTGGTGGCCCCCATCGTGCTGTGGTACGTACACTATAACCCCGAGGTGGTCAGCCAGACTCCCGAGGTGAACGAGGGCATCCTCTGGCTCACCTGCGTGATTCCAGCTGTCCTGCTCCTCATTGCCATCTTCATCATCTCGAAGTACGAGCTGTCTGACGAGAAGATAGACGAAATCAATAAAGCTATCGAGGCTAGGAATGCATAAAGGCACTCCTAGACTCTCTAGACTTTCTAGATTCTCTAGACTTTCTAGATTCTCTAGATATTCTAGATATTCTAGATTTTCTAGATTCTCTAGCAACAACAACCCCCTAAAAAAATATACTATGGAAGGAAAGAAGTATCTTTATCCCAACGATTACATGGCCGACCCAGCGGCGCATGTGTTTAACGGTAAACTCTTCATCTACCCCAGCCACGACTGGGAGGCTGGTGCAGATGAAGACGACGATGGTGGTCACTTCCAGATGAAGGACTACCACGCACTTTCGTTCGACGACCTGGAGAACGGACAGGCGACTGACCACGGCGTGATTTTCGCGGTGGAGGATGTGCCTTGGGCAGAAAAGCAGCTGTGGGACAGCGACGTGGTGGAGAAGGACGGCAAGTACTACTACATCTTCTCGGCTAAGGGCTACGACGGCGTGTTCCGTCTCGGCGTGGCTGTGGCCGACAAGCCTGAAGGCCCCTTCATCCCTCAGCCGCAGCCCATCCGCGGCTCTTTCTCCATCGACCCTTGTGTCTTCAAGGATGACGATGGCAGCATCTACACCTACTTCGGTGGACTCTGGGGCGGACAGCTCCAGTGGTGGCAGCCCCTCGCACCTGGCTTCGAACCGGTTCACGGCAAGCATGGCGACGAGAACGGACTCGTTGACCTCGGTTCCGAACCCACTCGCCAAGGTGAGCTTTTCGCTCAACCCGACGCACCCGCATTGCCCAGTTTCGTCGTGAAGATGAGCGACGACGTGCTGCAGTTTGCCGAGGCTCCACGCCGCGTGGTCATCCTCGACGAGGACGGACAGCCCCTGAAGGCCAGCGACCCGCACCGTTTCTTCGAGGCTTCGTGGATGCACAAGTACAACGGCAAGTACTACTTCTCTTACTCTACGGGCGACAGCCACTTCCTCTGCTACGCCATCGGCGACAACCCCTACGGCCCCTTCACCTATCAGGGTGTCATCCTTACTCCTGTGGTGGGCTGGACCACTCACCATGCCATTGCGGAGTACAAAGGCAAGTGGTATCTCTTCCACCACGACTGTGTGCCCTCCAACGACAAGACGTGGCTCCGTTCGCTCAAGGTGTGCGAGCTGCACTACGATGCCGACGGAAAGATTCAGACAATAGAAGGACTGGACTAACAGACCCCCTCCTCACTCCCCTAAGGGGGAGGGTGGTTACCATTCCGCAGACAGAACATATTTAAATAAAAACAGGACCTCCTCTGGCAGCCATGCTGCTCGAGGGGTCTAAGCAGAATACTCCCCCACCAAACATTCTGCTCCTCCCTTTGGGGAGGCGGGGGAGGGGTCTATATGTACTTATTAGGTTACGACATAGGAACGTCGTCCGTGAAGGCGGCGTTAGTCGATGCCCAGACAGGGCAGACCGTGGCGAGTGCGCAGTATCCCGATGTGGAGGCGCCCATCCTCGCCAAGCAGCCCGGTTGGGCAGAGCAGGAACCCACGATGTGGTGGGACGAGTTGAAACAGGCAACCCTCCGCCTGAGCGAGAAGGCTTCGCTGAAGGAAGTGGCAGCCATCGGCATCTCTTACCAGATGCACGGACTGGTGTGTGTCGATAAGGAAGGAACACCGCTGCGTCCCTCCATCATCTGGTGCGACGGCCGTGCTGTGCCCTACGGCAATGCCGCTTTCGAGGCCATCGGTGGCGAGAAGTGCCTCCAGCACCTGCTCAACTCCCCCGGCAACTTCACCGCTGCCAAGCTGGCATGGGTGAAGGAGAACGAACCTGAACTGTTCGCCAAGATAGACAAAATCATGCTCCCTGGCGACTACATCGCCATGAAGCTTTCGGGTGGCGACAAGAAGACCACCGTTTCGGGTCTCTCCGAGGGTATGTTCTGGGACTTCAAGAACGGCGAAGTCAGCAAGGACGTGATGGGTTACTTCGGTTTCTCCGAAGACCTTATCGCCGAAATCGTGCCCACCTTCTCCGTGCAGAGCAAGGTGTGCGAGGCCATTGCTGACGAACTCGGCATCCCAGCTGGCACCCCCATCTCTTACCGTGGCGGCGACCAGCCCAACAACGCCCTTTCGCTCAACGTGATGAAGCCCGGCGAGATTGCCGCCACGGGTGGCACTTCGGGCGTGGTGTATGGTGTGCTCGGCGAGGTGAACTACGACAAGCTCTCTCGCGTCAACACCTTCGCCCACGTCAACCACACCGCCGACCAGACTCGCCTGGGTGTGCTCCTTTGCATCAACGGCACCGGCATCTGCAACGCCTGGATGCGCCGCACGGTGGCTCCCGAAGGCATGAGCTATCCGGAGATGAACGACCTTGCCGAGTCTGTGCCCGTGGGAGCTGAAGGTCTCTCCGTGATTCCGTTCGGCAACGGAGCCGAGCGTGTTCTTCAGAACGAGAACGTGGGCGCTTCCGTCCTTGGCATCAACTTCAACATCCACAAGAAGGCACACCTCATCCGCGCAGCCCACGAGGGCATCGCCTTCTCCTTCGCCTACGGCATGCAGATTATGAAGGACATGGGCATGGAAATCAGCACCATCAAGGCTGGCCACGCCAATATGTTCCTCAATCCGCTCTTCTGCCGCACGCTCGCCGCTGTGACGGGTGCCACCATCGAGCTGTACGAGACCGACGGTTCTGTGGGTGCTGCATACGGAGCAGGCATCGGTGCCGGCATCTACAAGGACAGCGACGACGCTTTCAAGACGCTCAAGCATAAAGCTACCATCCAGCCCGAAGCAGACCGCGAGCCTTACATGGCAGCGTACCGCCTCTGGGTGGAGCGTCTCGGTAAGTAAGAAAACTGATTCAGCTGAAAATAGAGACATCCCCTCATCTCACCCTGACTTTCCGCACTGTTCCGTCACTATACTTGAACAGGTTGATGCCAGGGCGAGGTGAGGGGATGCGTGTGCCAGAGAGAGAGTAGATGGCAACGAGTTGGCGTGATGGGGTGGGGGAGTGAGGTGCTGTTCCGTCGTCGGGAACAGCGGAAAAAGCCCCTTCTGTGGTGGCAGAAAAGGAGTTGTCGGGATGGATTTCTGCGATGCCGTCAGGCCCATAGCCCCAATAGGCATCCAGCAGGTTGATACGGCTGTCCACCCAGTCGCAGAACCGTTGGAGAGAGTCGAGGTTGGAGTTGCGCAGGTAAGGCGTCACACCCGTCATCGTCTGGGTCGCTTGCCACAGTCGCCCCTCCAGCTTCACCACGTCGCCCGCTTCGTACTTCTTCATCGAGTTGTAGTTGGGAGTCGTGGCGTAGCTGTTCCAATCGTCGTACACCGTCCATCCCTCGTGGCACAACGCCTCTTTGAAGCAAGGACTGTTCGGCCAGTGTGCCTGTTCCAGGGCGTAGAACGAGTCGCCAATCCGTTCGCACCAGTCCCTTGCGATGTCACAGATGGCTTCCGCATCGATGGCACCACTCTCCCGTAGCTTGGCATAGTGCGCCCTGATGTCGTTTTGGTAGTACTTGTCTATCCAGTAGAACGGCCCCGACGTGAGCGATTCCATTGGCAATCTGGCTGGACGCACCACGCCGTAGAGGTTGATGCCAAATGTCTGGTCGAGGTCGTAGGGCGTGACGAACCACTTTTGCCCGTCGTAGGTGAACCATTGCCAGTTCTTCAACGTCCCGTCGCAGTTGGCAGAGAGGTGGAAGAACACGCAGTAGTCGAGGAGGCTCTCGATGTCGTATCGCTGCTCGATGGCTTCCTTCATCTCCCATTTCGTTGCACCAGCCTCCTCCATCTCGTTCAGTTCGTCCCAGTATCGGCTCATTTGCTCGATGTACCGCTTCACCTGCACCGTTCGTTCTTTCGCCTCCTTCACTTCCTCGCTGTCCGTGTCGCGACGGTAGTTCGCACACGTATCGTCCATCAGCTCCAAAGGGCTGTTGCCGTTATAGACACTGCCGTTGGCACTGTAAAGGTCTTTCGGATTGCGCACCTCAAACTGGGTCCATCGCACTTTCCCCCTGAAGAGGGTGCTGTTCTGCAGACTTCCGTCCAAGTGGATGTGTTCCGCCACGTGCTTCTTCATGTTCATGTTCTTGCGGCTCTTCTTCAGTTGCCAGGCGAAAAGGCCGTAGAACTTCCCCTCCAGATAGACCGCACAAGGGAATCCGTCGGGGTAGCACCGTGCTTGACTCTCATGCACATAGCCGCCCCGTTCCCAATAGGGTGTCGGGGATGCCGCGATGCGGTCGAACACCTTGTAGCCAATCTCGCCGATGCCTCGGAAGTAGTCGGTGTAGCACGCTTTGAAGTGGAAACCGTCTTGAGCCACCCAGTCGCCGAAACTGATGTCTATCTCCTCGTCCTCCTCCCCTTCGTTGTCGCAGAACTGGCAGGAGAAGTTTTTCTTTGGAAACTTTAGCGTGTAGTTGCCCTGTGCCGCCACCTTCACCCGCTTCTTGAAGTACCTTCCGTTGCCGTCGTACACCTCCATCCATGCCGCCTTCACGTCGCGCTTGGTGGTGGGCATGATGGTGAAGCCCTTCAGGTTGACGAAAGCCAGTCGCGGTTCGGGCATCGTGAACTTCTTCTCTCCGCTCAAGTCCTCCACCCCTTCGTCCAACCCATACGCCGCCACCAGCTGCTCAAACTCGGTTTCCGTTTGAGCCAGCACACGGGGCGTGCAGAGGCAGGCGAACAGCAAAAGAAAAATGATTCTCATCGCGTTAATTTTAATGCAAATGTAAAGAATTCCGTCCTTCGGGCAAAACAAACGGGACAGAGAATCACCTTTCTGCGGCGAGTTTGGCGAAAAAAGCCCTGCTTGCTCTCTCGCCTTATCAAAATCTAAAGAAAATGTATCGCCCGTGACAATCGGAGGGTGTTTTTCTCCCTACCTTTGTAGCTACATACAACCGTTTGCATCGCTGCAAGCTACTTTTTACAGCCAAAACTGAAAAACCATACATACATGAAAGAATCCAGACAGACAGGTGCGCTGCACCTTGGAAGGCTGCTGCGTGGTACCGCTGCCGCCGCTTTATTGTTGAGTGTAGGAACCGTATTTGCCCAGACAGGCAAGGAGTGGAACGACCCGACCGTGACGAGTGTCCACCGCGAACCTGCCCACACCCTTGCCATCCCCGTGGCGAGCGAGGGCGACGTGACGAAGAACGACATGACGGCATCGCCCTACTACCAGTCGCTCGACGGTACGTGGAAGTTCTATTGGGTGTCCAACCCCAACAAGGTGAGGGACACTTTTTGTGCAATGGACTACAACGATGCTGCATGGACCGACATCGACGTGCCCTCCAGCTGGCAGGTCTTCGGACTCCACCACAACAAAAATTGGGACAAGCCGCTTTACTGCAACGTGGCCTATCCCTTCTCCTTCGACAAGACCACCTACAACGTGATGGCCGAGCGTCCGTCGTGGTTCACCTACAAGGGCGACATGACCAACCCCGTGGGCACCTATCGCCGCAAGTTCACCGTGCCAGCCGACTGGCAGGGTAGGGAAGTGTATGTGCGCTTCAACGGTGTGGGCCACGGCTACTACCTCTGGGTGAACGGCCAGCGTGTGGGCTACAGCGAGGACTCCTACCTGCCCTCCGAGTTCAACATCACCGACTACCTCGTGGAGGGCGAGAACACGATGGCCCTGCAGGTCTATCGCTTTACGAGCGGTTCCTTCTTGGAGTGCCAGGACTACTGGCGACTGACGGGCATCCAGCGTCACTGCTTCCTTTGGGCAGCACCGAAGAGCCAGATTCGCGACTACTTCTTCACGACCGACCTCGATGCCACCTACACCAACGCCAAGGCGAATGTGAAGGTGAGCATCCAAAATTTCTATCTCTTGGAAGAAGGTAGCCAGGTGGAGGCCAAGATTATGGACGGTGGTTCGGTCATCGCCCAGGCATCCGCAGCTGCCACCAAACCCAATTCCTCCGCCACCACCTACGAGGTCAGCCTCGACATGGACGTGACGAACCCCAAGAAGTGGAGTGCCGAAGAGCCGAACCTCTACGACCTCGTCTTGACGCTGAAGGACAAGGATGGGAAGGACATCGACATCCGCGGCGGCAAGGTGGGTTTCCGCGAGGTGAGCGTCCGCAACGATGGTGCCTTGCTCATCAACGGCAAGCGCATGGTCTTCCACGGCGTGAACCGTCACGACTTCTCGCCTGTGAACGGTCGTGCCATCACGGATGCCGAAATAGAGGAAGACATTAAGACCATGAAGCGGCTCAACATCAACGCCGTGCGCACGTCGCACTATCCCAACGACCCCGTCTTCTACGACCTTTGCGACAAGTACGGGCTTTACGTGCTGGCCGAGGCCAACGTGGAGTGCCACGCCTACCAAGAGCTGTCGTCGGTGGAGAAATTCCGCAATGCGATGGTGGAGCGTTCGGAGAATCATGTGAAGTGGATGCGCAACCACGTCTGCATCTTCATCTGGTCGTTCGGCAATGAGTCGGGCCGCGGCAACAATTTCCAGTATGTGGCCAACGCCATCAAGAAGCTCGACAAGACACGCCTCACCCACTACGAGGGCAATAGCGACTATGCCGATGTCAGTTCGACGATGTACGGCAGCTACGAACACATCGCTTGGGTGGGCCAGTCGCAGCACAACCGTCCCCACATCCAGTGCGAGAACAGCCACTCGATGGGCAATTCGATGGGCAACGTGCGCGATATGTTCGACCTCTACGAGCGTTACGCCTGTCTGACTGGCGAGTTCATTTGGGACTTCAAGGATCAGGGCTTGCTCACCAAGAGCACCACGGGACAGGAATACTGGGCCTACGGCGGCGACTTCGGCGACAACCCCAACGACGGCAATTTCTGCATCAACGGTTTGGTGCACCCCGATTGGAGTCTGACCGCCAAGTCTTACAACACCAAGAAAATCTACCAGCCGTTGGAGTTTAAGGCAGTGAAGAACAAGAAGAGCACATTCCTTGTGAAGAACAAGCTTGCCTTCCTGCCCAGCACGACTTACGATGTGCGTTACGAACTGCTCGACGAGGAGGGACGACAGCTGGCTATGGGTGCGATTGACACTGAAGTGGCGGCTGGCGACAGCACCACTGTCACCCTCGACCTCTCGGCTGCCGATGCGCTCGATGCGAGCGAGGAGGCTTTTATCCACTTCATCGTCACCCAGAAAGAAAACACCCTGTGGGCCGATGCCGGTTATGTGGTGGCAGAAGAGAAGCTGCCCGTGAAGGAGGCAAAGAAACCCATGTACGACCTCTTCAGCAAGGTGGGCTTCGAGGCGTTGACGGTGGACGAGACGACTTCCGAGATTACGGTGTCGAACACCCTCTTCAAGGCCACCTTCAGCAAGAACTCCGGCACGCTGAGCCGCTACTATCTGGGCGACGTGCAGCTGGTCAGCAAGCCGATGTTGCTCAATGTGTTCCGCTTGCCCACCGACAACGACGGTCGCCAGAGTGGTACGTGGGACAGCATGGGGCTTCGCAAGCTGTCCGTGAAGGGCACGGGAGTCGAATGCATCAAGAGTGACGACGGCAAGACTGCCACGGTGACTCTCAACAGCCGCTACACGGGACAGAATGGCACCTACTTCGACGTGCAGCTCAGCTTCATCGTCTGTGCCGACGGCGTGGTGATGGTCAACTCCTTCGTCCGTCCGTCCTGCACGGGTTCCATCATCCCGAAGATGGGCTTCCGTCTAGAGATGCCCGCCGAGATGGAGCAGCTTTCGTGGTTCGGACGTGGCCCATGGGACAGCTACCGCGACCGCAAGGAGGCATGTCTGCCTGCCATCTACCAGAGCACCGTGACCGACCAGTACGAAGCCTACATCCTGCCGCAGGAGCATGGCACCAAGCAGGAGGTGCGCTGGATGTCGCTCAGCAATGCCGAGGGCACGGGTCTCGTCTTCGTGGCGCCCGACCAGATGGCGGCTTCGGCTGTCCACTTCCGTGCGGAGGACAACTACACCAACCGCGACACGCGCAGCCGACACACCTACCAGTTTAAGCCCTGCACCACCACCGTCGTCTCGCTCGATGCCGCCACCCGTGGCTTGGGCAACGCCAGCTGTGGCCCCGACGTGATGGAAAAGTACGAGCTGAAGGCTGACAACACCGAGTTCCGCTTCTTCATCATGCCTGTCACGGCTCAGAAGAATGCCGCACAGATGGCGCGTGTCGGTATGCCTGTGTGCCAGTCGGTCAACTGCCAGCGTGCCACCAACGGACGCATCAAGATGACCACCGCCACGTCGAACGCCACCATCTATTATAGTATCGACGGCGGCGAGTGGCAGAAATATACCGCACCTCTCGCCAACAATGCGGCTTGCACCATCAAGGCATACAGCACCGCCGAGGGCATGATGGACAGCCCCGTGATGACGTTCGACTTCGACCTCTATATCAACAAAACCACATGGCGGCTCGTCAGCGTGGACAGCCAGCACGGTGGCAACGAGGCGACGAAGGCGTTCGACAACAACCTCTCGACTTTCTGGCACACTGAATATACGGGCAGCGAACCTACCTGTCCGCACACCATCGTCATCGACATGGCTAAAATCTATCAGGTGACGGCGTTCACCTACACCGCCCGTACCGACGGCAGCCAGAACGGCATGGTGAAGGCATACGAGGTGTATCTGAGCATCGACGGAAAGACGTGGGGTAATCCTGTGGCAAGCGGCGAGTTCAAGAACACCACCGCCCAGCAGATAGCCCCCTTGTCCACCCCCACCGCTGGCCGCTACCTCAAGTTTGTGGCGAAGTCGGAAATCAACGGACGGGCATGGACGTCGGCCTCCGAGATAGGCATTCAGGCATCGGCTGACGTGACCGCCATCGACGGAGTGCCCACAAGCATGGGAGCGGAAAGCAATCTCTATTATACCTTGCAGGGGGTGGCGACTTCCACCCCCTCGCGAGGCGTGTATGTGCATCAGGGAAAGAAGGTTCTCTACTAAGCAAGAAAGCGGCATAAAAAGGACATGGAAGAAATATTGGCACAGGTGAACGACCAGAATGTGAACGTGGTAGGATCGGTGTTCAAGTTGCTGCTTAGCATGGTGCTGGGTGCTGTGGTCGGACTGGAGCGTCGTCAGAAGGGACAGATAGCAGGTATGCGTACCTTCGCCCTCATCTGCATGGGTGCCACGCTGGCCATGCTCGTCTCCATCTACATCCCGCAGGAATACCTCGGACTGAAGAACGGCGACCCCGGACGTATCGCCGCACAGGTCATTTCGGGCATCGGTTTCCTCGGTGCCGGAGCCATCATCCAGATGAAAGGTTCGGTGCGCGGTCTCACCACGGCTGCCGGCATGTGGATGACTGCCAGCATCGGCTTGGCGGTCGGTGCGGGCATGTACCTCCTGGCCACCGTCGCCAGTGTCCTCATCATCCTCGTGCTCACCCTCTTGGAGGGGTGCGAACGTTATCTCTTCAAGGGGAAGGAACAGAAAATCGTGCGTGTCAAGGTGAACCGCATCGTCACGGATGCCGACCCCTATCGCCAGTGCCTCCAAGAGTTCCGTGTCCACATCTCCGACGAGTTTTTCCGCTACGACTACACCCAAGGCACCACCATCATCAACTTCATGGTGCGCAGCCTCGACAAGACCGACTTCATCCGCATGTTCGACCGCCTCCATGCCCAAGGCGACATCCTCTCCCTCACCCTCACCAACGAGGTGAACAACTGACTGACCTTCCAGCGTCCTGCGGCTTCCCCGCAAGATTCTCCCCCTTTGCCTTCTCCTCCCCGCAGAAAGACTATTTTTTGTCCCTTTTCCCCCATTCCCACCCCCTCTCCCCCCTTTTTCCCCTCCCAATGTTTGCCCATCCCGAAAGAAATTCTTACCTTTGCAACCCAATGTGCCTTGTCGAAAACCCCACAAAATTTTCCCAAGTCACACCCTTCCACCTCCCAACCCCCACTTTCCCAGCAACTTACATAGCTTCTGGGGAGGATTTTTAGTATATTATAATAAAAAGAACTTTTCAGCGTTAATAGGAAAGATTCTGGTAGGGAAACTATGACCAATAGTAATAGGGTTATATTCAACACGCTTGTCTTGTATGCCAAAATGGGAATCACAATGATTATCTCATTGTATTCTGTCCGTCTCGTTTTGGCCTCTTTGGGAACGGTCGATTATGGTATCTTCAATGTCATTATGGGCGTTGTTTCCATGTTGTCGTTCTTGAATGCTGCCTTAACGGTTTCAACCCAGAGATATTTATCCTTCTATCAAGGGAAAAAAGATTTTACCAAGCTCATAAAAATATTTAATCATAGTTTTTATTTACATGCGGTGTTAGGTTTAGGGTTGGTTCTTCTGTTGGAGTTGTTTGGTGGATACATTTTGAACCATTATTTGACGATACCTGCCGACAGAATGGACACGGCACAAATTGTGTTCCATCTTGCGAGTCTGGCTATATTCTTTACTTTCATCTCTGTCCCTTACACAGCATCCATCAATGCGAATGAAAGGATGATTTTTATTGCGCTTGTTACTATATTAGAATCTGTCGAAAAGCTGTTGCTTGCCATCTACCTGACTTATATGAAAGGTGATTGTCTGTTGGTATATGGCATTGGCATGGGACTCATCACCGTGCTTTCATTTGTGATGTATTTTATCATTTGTATGAGTCGATTTGATGAATGCAAGCACTTCACTCTACGTGGGATAGATGGTCGATTGCTGAAAGAATTGGGAGGATTTGCGAGTTGGAATCTTGTTGGTTCCATCACGGCTATGAGTAAGAACCAAGGTTTATCGGTTCTTTTTAACATCTTCAGAGGTCCAGCTGTCAATGCGGCATACGCTGTTGCTAATCAAGTGTCAGCTCAACTCAACTTCTTTTCGATGACGATGATGCGTAGCATTAACCCGCAAATTATGAAGTCTGAAGGAGCGGGCGACCATGAGAGAATGCTTAAACTGTCAAGCATCGCCTGCAAATATGGCTTTCTGCTTTTGGCTTTCTTCTCCATTCCCTGCATCTTTGAGATGCCAAAGATTCTACAGCTTTGGTTGAAGGATGTGCCGCAGTATTCAAGCAATTTTTGTGTGATGATTCTTTTGGCAATGCTTTTTGACCAACTGACCGTAGGTATCCATTCTGCTTTTCAGGCTTGCAAGTTTGTGAAGGAGTCCTCCATTTATGTGGGTGCTGTGAAGTTATTGATTTTGCCTTTGGGTTATTTGTTGTTGAAGCAGGGGTGGTCAGTCTATTATGTGGTGGGTATATATGCTTTAGTGGAACTGACCGCAGGAGTTGTCCGTATTATCTTAGCAAAAGTGTTGATGGATTATTCCATTCTTTATTATATACGAAATGTCATCTGTAGAATATTACTTCCAGTGGTTTTAACTTGTGCAATATGTCTGTTGGTAACGGTGATGACAGACGCTCCTTATAGAATTGTCGTAACATTGCTGGTATCGGCAATAACATTTACCGTTTCCTCATATTATTTGGCACTGCCAAGTGCAGAACGTTCATATTTTAGAGTATTGATAAAAGAAAAAGTACTGCGACATGGCTAACAGGTGGGGAGACAAGATGAAGAAACTATTTTGTATCAAGTGGAAATACCTTTTCTACGGGTCGTATGTCTATGTAGATAAGACATCTTCTTTTACTTGTGAAAAGGACGTGAAAATTCTCTTTTCAAAGATTCATCTACAGAAAGGTTCAACGATGTCCATCGCTAAAGGTGTGTCTATTCATAAAGTATTGTTTGCCTTATCGGGAGGCCATGTCAAAATAGGAGAGATGTCTGTTTTTTCCAATGGAGAGATGCCAATAAAGCAACAAATCATTGTCTCTAATGGTAATGTGGTGTTCGGGACACACAATAGAATTAGGGCACAGCGTTTCTGGGTGCGCTTTGGTGGAATAGTGAATTTTGGCAATTATATCAATCTGAACGAGTATTCAGAAGTGCGCTGTGATGAAAAGGTTTCCTTAGGCGATTTTGTGGGAATTAGCTATTATGTGAAAATATGGGATACCAACACTCATGAGATAGAGCCAATGGAACAGCGGAGGGCGAGATGGAGAGGTCAATACCTGAAGCGAGATGTGTTGGAAAAGCCGAAGACGAGTCCTGTCACGATTGGTAGCGATACGTGGATAGGGGAGAGGTCTTCAATCTTGAAAGGAACGACTATTGGACAGGGGTGTATTGTTGGCTATGACACGACATTGGTAAAAGAGAATATACCTGACGGGACTACAGTGGTAAGGAAAGTTGAGTTAAAGATAATACAAAACAACCAGTGATAAAGTATTCTATTATCATCCCTCATTATAACATGCCAGACCTTTTGGAGAGACTCTTAAAGTCTATTCCGGAGAGGAAGGACATGCAGGTGGTTGTGGTGGATGACCATAGTCCACGGTCGGAGGACTATGTGGCGAAGTATGACTTTTTGAAAAGGAAGAACGTTTCTTTCATTTGTTCAGACAAAAAGGGATGGGCTGGCCATGCAAGGAATATTGGGATGAAAGAAGCGACGGGGGCGTGGTTGGTATTTGCTGACTCTGACGATTTCTTCGTGGAAGGTTTCGACAAAATGCTGGATAGGCATTGCTCAGACGATGCTGATGTGGTATATTTCAATGTGCGCAGTGTCTTTTCCAACGATGTGACGAAGGAGGCTGACAGGAATGTGGAAAGAGACTATTTGTTCAAACAATATGCACAAACCCATGATGAAGGATTGTTCCGTTATCGCTATCCAGAGCCATGGGGAAAGATGGTGCGGAGGTCGTTTGTGGTGAAGAATCAAATCCGTTTTGATGAAACGAAGGTGTGCAATGATTATTATTTCTCCATGCAGATAGGTTGTATGGCGAGAAAAATTTCTGTGGTGGATGAGCCGCTATATGTCTTGACATTGCGCGAAGGGTCGGTAAGCTATGACTTTGCAGACACACTTGAAAAATTGTTGATAAGGATAGACGTGGCGACGAGGGTGCAGCTGCTGCTGAAGAAGTATCATGTGAAACTTGTCCCAATGCCTTTGCGGGGATTGATGGTGATATTGCTGAAGAAGTCTAAGAGCCTATTTGTGAAGGAACTTTTCACATTAGGGAAGGCTGGAATACCCCTATTTTTGTTGCTGTGCCAAATGTTTAACCCTCGATATATGGAAAGGAAAAATGCAGGTCGCTGAGAATCTTGTCATCATCATCAATCTGTGTTTGTATGTGGGATTGTTGCTGTTTTGTTGGATAAGGTTCAAATGGCACAATTTGAGCACGATTGTCTCTGCACTGTATGTGATAGGAGCGACATTTTCTGTGTTACTTTATTTCAGCCCATTGTATGGTATGACATATTCATCGAAGAGTGTGTGTACCCTACAAGCTTGTTTGTATCTGTTTCTTGTCAACTTTCTATTGATAACTTCTTTGTGTAGGTGTGATATAGATAAGTGCAAGAAGCTTGTGCAGTATAACGGACAGTTATTATGGAGTATCCAGTGCTTGCTGTGTATTATTTTAGGAGTGTATCTCCTTTTTGTTATTCCTGATTCAGTCCGTAAATTCTTTTCTGGACGTGACTTGGCAGAAATGCGTGACGAACTTTATGGAACGAACACAACCGGTCAACCATTGTTGATTGCCTTGATAGGGCGTATATTTGGTACTACGCCCATCTTATTGTTAGCAATAGCAAGTATAAGAATTTTTCTATTGAAACGATTGAATGTGGTTGATGTCATTTCCGTTTGCCTTTATTTCCTCTTCAAGATGAGCACCGTCTTTTCTGTGATATCGAGAGCAACGATTGTTTTTTCTTTTATGGAGTTGGCAATCGTGTTTTTCTTTTTTCATGCTTATATATCGAAAAAAGTCAAAGTGATTATCGCCGTCAGTGCCTTAATAGTGATACCAACAATCTACACTATTTTCAGCATGATTACGAATGCACGTTTCGGTGAAGGTGACAGGATAGAGCAAGAGATGACGACGTTCCGCTATTGTGGTGAGGCCAACTTAAACTTCATGGCACTCGAATATCCCGATTTAAAGGAACCTTTCTGGGGATATAAACAATTTCCTTTGTTTCGAAGACTACTTGGGTTGCCCTATGATGATGGAACAACCCGAGAGGGCGTAACCGTTTTCGATACCTACATTATGGATTATTATAAATACCCGAACCCGACTTACATTTTCCATGGTCTGGCGGGGACTATCTATTTCAATGTGGGATTCTGGGGTTGTTTGATTGTCGCTGCGTTGATGAACGTCATGCTTAGATATTCGTTTTGGAGCACCAGGCGAGTTTCAGTCATGCAGGTAATTATGTCGATTATATTGGCGGCCTATATAGGAAAGGGTATCTTTTATGGTGAATATGCAAACGAATCAGGGAATTTCTTGATAGTGTTCCTTGTTTTGCTTACGCTCTTTTTGAACAAATTTGGATATACTAAACGCTTTGCAGGGGGACGGGTTAGGAAGAAGGGTTTGCACCATAAGAGGAAAAAATTGCCAGAAAAAATAGAATAGTATGCCAGATGTTTCCGTCGTTATTGTCTGCATGAACAAATTGCAGAACCTTTATCCTTGTTTGGGGAGCATACGGGAATATACCCGCAAGGTGAGCTATGAGGTGTTTGTGGTGGCGTACTTGTTTACGGAAGAGAATTTGGCAAAACTGAAGGCAGACTTCCCGTGGGTGAAGGTAGTTGAAAGCAACGAGATTCGGGGTTTTTCCGAGAACAACAACCTCGCTCTTCGGCAAGCACAAGGGAAGTACTGTTTTGTGGTGAACGACGACACAGAGATGAAGATGCCCGTAATAGACAGCCTTGTTGAGACCATCGAAAGTTTACCAGAAGATGTAGCGATTGTTAGTCCTGTACTCGTTGGACCAGACGGTGCAGTGCAGGTGTGTGGCAAGCCGTATGAGGATTGGAAAACGATAATACAATATGATTTGCATATTAAAAATAGGAGAACGGAGGAAACGAAAACAATTCAAAAAGGAATATTTCAAACTTATAATATAATTGGTGCAGCTTTCCTTATTAAGAAGGATGTTTTCAAGAAGAAGGGTTGGTTCGATGAACGTTATTTTTTCTGTCCAGAAGATATCGCATTGTCTGATGGTTTGAACAAGTCAGGATTTCGCTGTTTTGTAAATGCCGACGTGAGCATTATCCATTATGAGGGTATGTCAGGGAAATCTTTGTCGATGACTCTTACTGCAACACGTCCAGCTCATGCTAAAGGTGATACAATTTTTTATTCTCAAGGGAAGCCTTTATTGTATGTCTTTTTGAGCCTATGGTATTGGTTTCATGCTTTTTGCCAGTTTGTGGTACATCGAGTAAAAGGAATGATGAAACCACGACCAAATGTTGATTATGTCTTATCTGTGGGTGATTGGAATGTATTCAAAAGCATCTTGACAAGGCAGACTCCCAAAGAAATCTTTACGAAATACTTTACGGCATTGAAGGGATGAGGGTGTTGGTTCTGCTATTGTTTTCCTTTTTCTCCATGTTGGCTTTCTCTCAACCAGTGAAGGAGAGTCAAGTGAAGCACACATATTATATATCATCTTCTGTGGGGTCGGATGCCAACGATGGATTGTCGGAGGAGAAACCGTTAAAGAGTATTCGAGCCGTGAAGGAGAAGAGTTTTGTGAAGGTGAGGCTGAAGGCAGGGGATGTGTTTTTTGAGCATGTGGCAGGGTTCCGCTATACGATTTTCGAGTCTTACGGAGAAGGGGAGAAGCCGATGTTGTGTGGGTTTAAGGTTCTGAAGAACGTGAATGCGTGGCAACTGGACGGACAAAATGGTTGCTGGGTGCTTGACTTGACGAAGGAAGAGAACTTTGTGGGTTACTTGCAGCGTGATAATGAGCCGAACTCCATGTTTAACGATGTGGGTTGTATATACGATGCACAGCATGATCAAGTGTATGGGCATCTTGTAAAGGATAAGAGTTTGCTCATGTCGGATGGAGATTTCTATACCAACAGCCATTATCAGACAGATTCCGTAAAAGTGCATCCGTTTGGAAAGCTTTATTTCAAGACCAATGTCGATCCTCGTCAGATGGGGCATTTGTGCTTCTCGATGGGGCAACATGGCGTGATGAGGGCGGAAGGATGTGTGTTGCGGAATATCGCAGTAGTTGGTTTTGCCCGTCATGGAGTGGCGAATGCATGGAATGCCACGATAGAGAATTGCCAGTTCGACTTGATTGGCGGTGCCATACAGGTTGGCTATCAATATTGGGTACGCTATGGCAACGGTATAGAGTTTGGTGGCAACACGCACGATAACTTGGTGACGGGTTGCCTGATTAGCCGGACTTACGATTGTGGCGTGACGATACAAGGGAAGACAACGGAAAAGTTACAGCCGATGCGGATTCATTTTGTGAATAACCGATTTTACCATTGTCGGCAGGCGTTCGAACACTTCATCTCATCATCTGGCGATTATGAGTCGAAATATACTGACTGTTCTTTTTCCGACAACTTCTGTTACATGATGGGGGAAAACGAGTTTTCCACACCGCAAGCACGTGACGCCAACATCCTTTCCTATGAGAATGCGCCGCGTACTTTAACCATCACGGATAACTACTTTTTCGGTGCCCCTTATCTGTGCGGCTATAACTATGGTGATGGGACGGATGACAATGTGGTGTATGTGTATGAAAGTCAGTATCTCAATCATTATCATGGAAAATGGGACAAACCTACCATCCTTGCCGAAGGGAAGCGTGATGTTCGTGCATACCGTGAGCGTACCGGGGATAAATCTCGAATTGTGATCCTGAAGAGAGACTCATCTAAGGCTCGAAGGTTGGAAAAGAAGGTGCTGAAGAAGGTTGGTTGGTCGGCTCCGTTCACGGGAGAGGACGTGGAATCTATGTTGTAAGTGATAGATAAAAAGGGTTCATGTTGGATAAGATTATTAGACTTATTAAGGATTTTTGTTGAGTTTAGGGGATTATGATGGACGACGTGGGTGAATGAATAAATTTGGTTTTTTGAAAAAAATGTATTATCTTTGCAAAGTGAAAGAATGAGAATCCTTCTGGTTAACAAATTCTATTATCCTCGTGGCGGTGATTGCATCTACATGTTGAATTTGGAGCGATTGCTAAAGAATCACGAGCATGAGGTGGCGGTGTTTGCTATGCAATATTCTAAAAATCTTCCATCCGAGTGGAGTAGATATTGGCCAAGCCAGATGACAATATTGAAAGCCTTTACTAGACCTTTCGGAGTAAAAGAAGTTAAAGAAAAGTTTTCTGAACTGCTTGATGATTTTCAACCTGATATTGTGCATTTGAACAATATTCATACACAACTATCACCCATTATAGCTGAGATAGCCCATAGTCGGGGGAAAAGGGTTGTTTGGACACTGCATGACTATAAACTTTTGTGTCCTAGATACGACTGTCTTCAGAATGGCAAGACGATATGCGAGGATTGTTTCTACGATAAACATAAAGTACTGGAACATTCGTGCATGAAGAATTCGAAAATAGCAAGTGTCATAGCTTATTATGAAGCAAAAAAATGGCATAGGCAAAGAATGGAAACTGCTACAGATTTGTTTATCTGTCCCAGTCAGTTTATGGCTGACAAGATGATGCAGGGAGGATTCGAAAAAAATAAGTTGAAACCTCTTTGCAATTTTATTGATGTGGAGAAATGTAAGCGTGATTCATACGAGAAGGATGACTATTATTGCTTTATTGGAAGATTAAGCCATGAAAAGGGAGTGAAGACGTTGGTAGAGGTTGCGAATAAATTACCTTATAAACTTGTAATAATAGGTAGTGGTCCTTTAGAGAAAGAACTGAAGGCATTGGCAAAATCGAATATTGAGTTTGTTGGTTTCAAACAATGGGATGAAATAAAACCATTATTAGGAAGAGCTAAATTTTCGATAACACCTTCTGAATGGTATGAAGTATTAGGGCTTGTTAATTTAGAGGCAATGTGCCTTGGGACTCCTGTACTTGCAGCAAGAATAGGAGGTATCCCAGAAATAATAGAAGAGGGCATAACTGGTATGACTTTTGAGAGTCGTAACCAGAATGATCTGAATAATAAGATTCAAACGATGTGGAGAACTAAATGGGATTACTCTTCGATTGCCTATCGTGCTCAGGAGCGGTATTCAAGTGAGACTTATTATAAACAGTTGATAGAATATTATAAAAGAAAAGGTAAATAGTAAATAAATGGCAGAAAAGAAACTGAATGGGACGGTGATTGTGACCTATCGATGCAACGCGCGTTGCTCGATGTGCAATCGGTACAAGGCACCGTCGAAGGCAGAGGAGGAGATTTCGATAGAGACTATCAAGAAGTTGCCTCGTATGTATTTTACGAACGTGACGGGTGGCGAGCCTTTCATCCGCACCGATCTGAAGGAGGTGGTGCGCGAGCTTTACAAGTTGTCCGACCGCATCGTCATTTCGACAAACGGATTCTTCACCGACCGCATCATTGACCTTTGCAAGGAATTTCCCCAGGTGGGCATCCGCATTTCCATCGAGGGATTGGAAAAGACAAACAATGAGATTCGTGGCTTGAACGATGGCTATCAGCGTGGCTACACGACCTTGAAGAAGCTGCGCGAGATGGGCATGAAGGACGTGGGTTTCGGCATGACGGTGCAGGACAAGAACGCACCCGACCTTGTGCCTTTATATAAAATTAGTGACGAGATGGGCATGGAGTTTGCGACCGCCACGTTGCACAATTCCTTCTATTTTGTCGAGGCGAAGAACATCATCCACGACCGCCCCATGGTGGCAAAGAATTTCGAGAATCTGGTGAACGAGCTGCTGAAGTCGAACTCGCCCAAGAAGTGGTTCCGTGCCTACTTCAACCACGGACTTATCAACTACATCTACGGGCAGAAACGCCTCTTGCCCTGCGACATGAGTTTCGACACCTTCTTCATCGACCCCTACGGCGACGTGATGCCTTGCAACGGCACGAAGGACAAGGAGGTGATGGGCAACCTGAACCGTCAGACTTGGGACGAGCTGTGGTCGTCGCCCGAGGCAGAAAAAGTGCGTCGCAAGGTGCGTTGCTGCGACCGCAACTGCTGGATGATAGGCAGTGCGAGTCCTGCCATGCACAAATACATCGCCACGCCAATGCTTTGGGTGGCCAAGCACAAGTTGAAGTCCATGCTCGGAGGAAAATACTCCATGTATGAATTGCCCATTTGTTGCGACTACCGTGACGATCGTGTGACGAAGGAAGAGCTGGACAAGCGTAGTACCTGCGATCTGAATGCCGTGATTAACTCGGGTCTGAGCGAAGACTCCAAGAAAGCGTTAGAGGGCCGACGTGGCGAGGACATCGTGAACGCCGACGTGGCGGGTCAGGGCTATGAGGCCACGAAGGCTGAGACCGACAAGCAGATAGATATGAACTAATATACATTATTTATAATAAAGCAAGAAAGGTGAAAATTGTAGTAACAGGTACTCGAGGAATCCCAGATGTAATGGGTGGTGTGGAGACACATTGCGAGGAACTGTTTCCCCGTTTGGTAGAGCTTGGGTATGACATTACGGTGATACGTCGTTCGGCCTATGTGCATGATGCGCTGAACGATTGGCATGGTGTAAAATTGGTGGACATTCCTGCGCCCAAGCACAAATCGTTCGAAGCGATTATCCATACCATCAAGGCATTCCGTTATGCCAAAAAAATCGGAGCCGATGTGGTGCACGTACACTCCATCGGGCCAGCCTTGGTGATTCCTTATGGTAAATGGAATGGGCAGAAGGTTGTCTTCACCCATCATGGCCCCGACTACATGAGAGAGAAATGGGGCTGGCTTGCAAAGCGAATATTGCAGTTAGGCGAATACTTTGCAGCCAAATATGCCGACCGCATGATTGTGATTAGCGAAGAGATTCGCAACATCATCGCTTGTAAGTATGGGCGTGTGAAGGATGTGTCACTTATCTATAATGGAGTGCAACCTCCTGAATACTGTTTCGACCATGAGTATTTCAAGGCGTTAGGCATCAAGCAGAATCGCTATGTCTTGGGCATGAGTCGCATTGTGCCGGAAAAGAACCTCCACCATTTGATTGAGGCATTCAATCTGTTGAAGGAGGAAAACAGGATTCCTGCCAATTTCAAGTTGGTCATTGCGGGTGACAGCGACTTCGACGATCGATATAGCCATAAGTTGAAAGAGAAAGCCCGCAAATCGGGCGTGGTGCTGACAGGCTTTGTGAAGGGTCGTCGTCTCCATTCGTTGCTGACCAACTGTTGTTGCTATTGTTTGCCGTCCAGCCATGAAGGTTTGCCCATCGCATTGCTGGAGGCCATGAGCTACAGTCTTCCTGTGGTCGTGTCCGATATTGCGCCCAATCTGGAAGTGAAGTTGCCTCAGGATTGTTATTTCAAGTGTGGCGATGTCAGAGCTTTGGCCGATGGCATCGAAAAGTGGATTAACAAAGGGAAATCAGTGCGTGTGGATTACGACTTGACTCCCTACGATTGGGATTGCATCGCCCGACAAGTTGCAGAGGTGTACGAGTCTTTACGATGACAGAAATCTTTTTTCAGCTGATACAGGTGGCGTTGGGTCGTCGGACGGCGTTGGAGCGGACGTTGACGGCGGCGGAGTGGAATGAGCTGTATCAGATGGTGAAGAAACAGGTGTTGGTGGGCATCGGGTTTGTGGGGATGCAGCGTCTGCCGTCCGAACAATGGCCTGACCGTTCGCTGGTGCTGAAGTGGAACAAGGCGGCCCAGAAGCTGGAGGATAAGAACAACGACCTGAACAAGCGTTGTGAGGCGTTGTGCCGACGTTTCCAGCAAGACGATTTCTGGGTCTGTGTCTTGAAGGGGCAGAGCAACCTGCCTTATTATCCGGAGCAATTGAGGGCGATGCGCAATCCTGGCGACATCGACTTGTGGGTGAGGGACGGAAAGGGCTTGGATGTGCGGTCGGTGATAGAATACTGCGATGCCATCCGGCCCGGACAGGAGGTGCATTACCGACCTACTTACCTCAACTCTCCCTTTCGGAACAGGGTGTTGCATCGGTGGTTTGAAGAACAAGCCAAGGAGCAGGTAAACAACATTCAGTCCATCGGGAAGAATCAGTTCCCGGTGCCGACGCTGGAGTTTAATGTTGTTTACCAGCTCCTCCACATTTATAGGCATCTCTTTCTGGAAGGCATTGGCTTGCGGCAGCTCATCGACTACCATTTTGTGCTGCAAGCCTACGAGCAGTCCTCCCTGTCAGCGTCGAAGCGGGCGGAGTTATGGCAGTTGATTTGTCGCTTGGGGATGAAGAAATTCGCTGGTGCTGTCATGTGGGCACTTCAGAAGGTGTGTCATACGGATGAAAAGTATCTTTTGTGTCCTGCCAGACAGAAGGGCGGAGAGTTCCTTCTCTCGGAGATTATGGTGGCTGGCAACTTCGGACACTACGACACCCGTTTCGGGGCGAAGGCTCCCGAGGGTACGCTCAAGCATAGTGTGCAGAAGCAGTTGCACAACATGCTTTTTCTCACTTCCTATCCAGAAGAAGTCTTTTTCGAGCCATGCTATCGGTTCTTCCATTGGGCATGGCGCACCTTCCGTCTGTGGCGGTATGGAATAGGATATGCAGGAACATAAATTCACTAACTTAAATACCTATTATTTTTATGAAGAGAAATCTTTTGTCCCTTTCGTTAGCGGGACTTTTGTTGGCTGCCTGTGGCGGCGGTGTCTATGAAAAGACAGAACAAGGAATTATCGTGCATGTGCGTCAGGCCGACAGTGTGGCCACGGCTCCACGGTTGGTGCGTTTGCAGGTGGTGGGTGAGAACATCATCCACGTGTCGGCTACGGCTGAGAAGAAGTTCGCCGACCCTCAGAGCCTGATTGTCGTTGACCAAGAGGGAAAGACCCCCTACGAGGTGACGGAGCAGGGCGACACCATCACCGTGAGCACGTCGTCGGTGAAAGCCAATGTCTTGGCCTCGACGGGCGAAGTGTGGTTTACCGATGCAGAGGGCAACCTCATCGTACATGAACAGAATGGTGGTGGCAAGACGTTCACTCCCTACCAATGCACCCAGACCCATGCCGATGGCAAGGACGAGACCTACAAGGGTTGGTCGATTCGTCAGGTGTTCGAAAGCCCCGACGACGAAGCCTTCTACGGACTCGGTCAGCATCAGGCCGACGAGTGGAACTACAAAGGACGGAACGAAGAGTTGTTCCAGTATAACACGAAGGTGAGCATCCCCTTCATCGTGTCGAGCAACAACTACGGCATCTTGCTCGACAGCTATTCCCTCTGCCGTTTTGGCAATCCTTCCGACTACAGCCAGTTGCACCGCCTCTTCAAACTGACTGACAAGGACGGTGTGGAAGGTGCGTTGACTGGCACCTACACAGCTCCTGGTCAGGAGACCTTGGTGCGCCGTGAAGATTCCATCTATTTCGAAAACCTGAAGTCGGCGAAGAACCTGCCGAAGTTCCCGATGGACAATGCCAAGGTGGTTTACGAAGGAACCATCGAGCCATTGGCGACGGGTGAGTACCGCTTTAGCCACTACTATTCGGGCTACCAGCGTGTCTTCATCGACGGCAAAGATGTCTATACCGAGGATGTGGCAGGCACAGGAAGCAACGAGCAGACCATCTGGCGCACGGCGTGGAACCCCAATGCCCGCAAGTTTGCCGTGAATCTGGAGCAGGGCAAGAAATATGCTTTCCGACTCGAATGGACACCCGACGGCGGCGAGGCTTACTGCGGTCTCCGCGCCTATGCCCCTGTTGACGAGGCCGAACAGCAGAAGCTTTCTTTCTGGAGCGAGATGACCCAGCAGCTCGACTATTACTTCATTGCAGGTCAGAATGCCGACGAGGTCATTGCTGGCTACCGCACCCTGACGGGCAAGGCGCAGATTATGCCCGATTGGCTCTTGGGCTACTGGCAGAGCCGCGAACGCTACAAGACCCAGAGCGAGATACTCGACGCGCTGGCTGGTTTCCGCGAGCGTCACCTGCCCATCGACAACATCGTGATGGACTGGAACTACTGGGTGGCAGACTCGTGGGGAGCCTTCGAGTTCGACCCCGAACGCTTCTCCGACCCTGCCGGCATGATTGACACCATCCATCAGAACCACGCCCGCATCATGATTTCGTGCTGGCCTAAGTACTACCTGACCGTCGATAACTTCAAGGAGCTGAACGACCGAGGCATGATTTACCAGCAGAGCATCAAAGATTCGCTCTACGACTGGTTAGGCTACAAGTACGCCTTCTACGATGCCTACGACGAAGAGGCACGTCTGATTTTCTGGCGTCAGCTCTACGAGAAGTTGGGCACCATCGGTATGGATGCTTGGTGGATGGATGCCTCCGAGCCAAACGTGCGTGACTGCACCGACCTCGAATACCGCAAACTCCTTTGTGGCCCGACGAAGTACGGCTCTTCCGACGAGTTCTTCAATGCTTACAGCATCGTGAATGCCGAGGCCATCTACGACGGTCAGCGTGCCTACGAGACCGCCATCGAGCAGCAGGGCATCGACCCCAAGGACAGTCAGGCGCTGATGAAGGCTGCCAAGTGGGATCAGCGCGGATTCGGCAACCAGTTCTCGCCCAACAACAACCGTGTCTTCCTCCTGACTCGCAACGGTTTCGCTGCCGAACAGCGTTACTCCACCGCCACATGGTCGGGCGACATCGGCACTCGTTGGGAAGACCTCAAGGCACAGATTACGGCTGGGTTGAATTTCTCCATCTCGGGTGTGCCCTATTGGAGCCAGGACATTGGCGGTTTCTCCGTGGAAAAACGTTATGCCGCTGCCCAGAGCCTCTACGACCAGCAGGGCATCGAGAACAACGACTTGCGCGACTGGCGTGAGTTGAACGCCCGTTGGCACCAGGTGGGTATGTTCGCCCCCATCTACCGTTCGCACGGACAGTTCCCCTTCCGCGAACCGTGGAACATCGCTCCCGAGGGACATCCTGCCTACAACGTCATCAAGGCTTGTCTGGAGCTGCGCTACCGACTCATGCCGTACATCTACTCGCTGGCTGCCGACGTGCATTTCAACGACTACACCATCATGCGCCCCCTCGTCATGGACTTCGGTCAGGACAAGGCCGTGCGCAACATCGGCTACCAGTTCATGTTTGGCCCTGCCATCATGGTCAACCCCGTCTATCAGTACGGAGCACGCCAACGTGAGGTCTATTTCCCGAAGGACAACCTCTGGTATGACTTCTTCACGGGTCAGGTCGCCTCTGAAGGTGGCGAGGCCAAGACCGTGCCAGCCCCCTACGACCACATTCCGCTCTTTGTCCGTGCTGGTAGCATCATTCCGTTCGGCCCTGCCATCGAATATACCCAGCAGCACAAGCCCGACAACATCCGCCTCTATGTCTATGAAGGCAGCAACGGCCAGTTCACCCTCTACGAAGACGAGGGCACCAACTACGGCTACGAGGCAGGCCGCTTCGCCCGCATCCCCTTCACCTACGACGATGCCACCCACACGCTCACCATTGGCGACCGCGAGGGCGACTTCCCCGGCATGTTGAAGGAGCGCACCTTCACCGTTGTGCCCGTCTCTGCCGCCAACGCTCAGGGCTACGACCCCGAAGCCGCAGGACAGACCGTGAAGTACAGCGGAAAGAAGGTGGAGGTGAAGCTGTAAAGGAGAGAAAAGAACGACTATTCAAAAAAGCTATGACTTATACACTCACTGAAGAACAGCTCCAGCAAATCGTGCAGGAGTCTATCGAGGAAACGCTCAAGGAATCTGTCCAAAGGTCTATTAAAAAGATTCTGGACATCGAGATTGTGCCCAGTCCTTCGACCGAACAGCAGATGACGGCTCCACCTGTGGCTGTCCACAAAGGGATACGTGTGCAGGATTTTTCAGCCGATCAATATCAGGAGGCCATGCAGACGATGGCGGCCAACCGTGGTAAGGACGATGAGCCAAAGGTGGGCATCTTTTGGTACAATCGTGCCAAGAAGGAGTTATTCGGTGTGGTCACTCGCAAGGTGTCCGACTTCACCACGACGAATGCGCGAGGCGGTTTGATTACGTGTACAGAGATGCATGAAGACGTGTGGAAGAAGGGCTTCCGAAAGCAGAAGTACCACGGGGATGGCACAGGCCCATACGTGGGTGCCTACGAAGACAAACCACGTGGTCGTATTTTCTACTCGCCATCGGAAGACCAGTACATCATTGCCGTAGGGCAGTGGGTACACGAGAATCCAGAAGTGGTGGACTTGATTGTGGAGGAGTTTAATCTTCCTATGGAAAAGACGCTGGTGCAGTGTGCGGAGCATTGGGACATCGGCCAAAAGTGGGTATGAAAACCAAGCGAAATAGCATGAAAAGACTACTTATACTCGTGGTATGGACGGTCTGTGTGGCTGTCTATGCACAAGATATGAATCGCCAGCTGTTTAACGACGGCTGGCGTTTTTTGTTGGCTGACAAAACGGCTGACTATAGTGGAACGAATGTGGACGACTCGGCTTGGAGGACGCTCGACCTGCCGCACGATTGGGCGGTGGAGGGAGACTTCTCGCAGGACAACCCCTCGGGCACGGGTGGCGGTGCGCTGCCTGGTGGAGTGGGGTGGTACCGAAAGACTTTCACCTTGGACAATAACGAGGGAAAAGCCTCCCAAAAAGCCAAGGAAAACGGCAAGAAGAAAGCCAAGAATCCCAAAGAGTTCAAGTACTTTCGGCTCGACTTCGATGGCGTATATATGAATGCCACCGTGTGGGTGAACGGCCACAAGCTGGGCACCCGTCCCTACGGCTACATCTCCTTCGGCTACGACATCACGCCTTACCTGCATCTCGATGGCGAGAACACCGTGGCTGTCCGTGTCGATAACAGCGACCAGCCCAACAGCCGTTGGTATTCGGGCTGCGGCATCTACAGGAACGTGTGGCTCACGGCATTGCCGCAGCTGCACGTCGATACGAACGGCGTGTATGTCACGACGAGCGTCAACGGAATCACTACCGACAAAAACGGGGAAAGCATATCGACGCGCACCACGCTGACCGTGCGCACCACCGTCCGCAACGAGGGCGAGAAGCCGCGCAAGGCCAAGGTGGTACACTACATGCACGACCCGCAGGACAAGCATGCCGCCAAGAGCGACTACGCCTTTGTCACGGTGCCGCCCCACGACACGGCTTCCGTGGTGCAAACCCTTACTTTGAGCGACGTGCTGCTCTGGAGTCCCGAAAGTCCACATCTCTACTCGCTGACTACCAACGTTATAGGCAATAGCGGAGGCGTTGTGAATGGTGCCAAAACAGCTGTGATAAACGGTCTGGGAATGTCTCTGGCCCTTCTCACGGGAGTTGGCTTTGTGGGGGTATCCTTCAAGGATGGTTACCACGATATTTACCATACCCCCATCGGTTTCCGTCGTTTCGCCTTCACCGACAAGGGCTTGACGCTCAACGACAAGCCCCTCCAGATACAGGGTGTGTGCAACCACCACGACCTTGGATGCCTCGGTGCGGTGGTCAACACTACGGGCATGATTCGCCAGTTGACGAAGCTGAAGGAAATCGGCATCAACGGCATCCGATGCTCCCACAACCCTCCTTCGCCCGAGCTGCTACAGCTGTGCGACGAAATGGGCTTCATCGTCATGGACGAGAGTTTCGACATGTGGCGCAAGAAGAAGACCGCCAATGACTACGCCAAGTACTTCAACGAGTGGCACGAGCGCGACCTGCGCGACTTCGTCCTGCGCGACCGCAACCACCCCTCCATCCTCCTGTGGAGCATTGGCAACGAGGTGTTGGAGCAGTGGAGCCATGCCGATGCCGACACCCTTTCGCTCGAAGAGGCCAACCTCATCTTGAACTTCGGCCATTCTGCCGACCAGCTCGCCAAGGAGGACGGAGAAATGAGTGTCAACTCGCTCTTGACCAAGAAGTTGGCAGACATGGTGCGCCAGCTCGACTCCACACGACCCATCACGGCAGGGTGTAACGAGCCGGCTCCTGGCAACCACCTTTTCCGTTCGGGTGCCCTCGACGTGATTGGCTACAACTACCACAATCCCAACGTGGCTGATGTCCACAAGAATTTCCCCGGCAAGCCCTTCATCATCACCGAGAGCAACTCTGCCTTGATGACTCGTGGCTACTATCGGATGCCCTCCGATTATAAGTATAAGTGGCCGGAGCGCTGGGACAAGCCTTTCGCCGACCCCACCTACTCCTGTTCTTCCTACGAAAACTGTCATGCTCCGTGGGGCAACACCCACGAAGAGACCCTCCTGCTGATGAAGCGGAACCCTTGGATAACAGGGCAATACGTCTGGACGGGCTTCGACTATATCGGTGAACCCACCCCCTACGGATGGCCGGCTCGGTCGTCCTACTTCGGCATCTTCGACTTGGCGGGCTTCCCCAAGGATGTGGCGTACCTCTACAAGGCCGAGCTGACCAACGACACCGTGCTCCACCTCTTTCCCCACTGGAACTGGGGCGACGAGACCTACGCCGGCGAGGGCATTGCGCCCAGCTTGCTCGACGAGAACGGCATGGTGGACCTTTGGGCTTACTACAACAATGCCGACGAGGTGGAGCTGTTTGTGAATGGCGAGAGTCAGGGTCGCAAGAGCAAGGGTGACGGACTCGACTCGCTGCACGTGTGGTGGCGGGTGAAGTACGCTCCGGGTGAGATACGTGCCGTGTCCTACAAGGGCGGCACGATTGTGGCAGAGGCTGTGCGGAAGACCGCTGGCCGACCCGACCACGTGGTGCTCGTGCCCGAGAAGAAACAGATTTTTGCCGATGGGCGCGACCTCTCGTATGTGGATGTGTATGTGTGCGACAAGGACGGTAATATCTGTCCCAACGCCTCCAACCTCGTGAAGTTCAGTGTGTCAGGCCCTGCCAAGGTGGTAGGCGTGGACAACGGTTCGCCCATCAGTCTCGAACGCTTCCAAGCCACCCAACGCCGTGCCTTCTATGGCAGTTGCCTCGTGGTGCTCCAAGGCAAGCGTGGTCAAGCGGGCACAGCCACCCTCACCGCCACCAGCGACGGCTTGCAGGGCAGCACCATCGAGCTTCCCTGCATCGACTTGTCGGAGGGAAATGGGAAATAATTTAAAATACCCAACAATAAATCCATGAATTGAAGATGAAAAAGTTTTACATTCTCTTACTTTTACTTTGTCTTGCGCCAGGAGTCATGCTTCGAGCGCAGCAAATCGATGCACGTCTCACCTCCTTGGTGCCACGTCCGTCTGCCACTCGTCGTGCGCGGGCTGTAAAGCCTAAGTTCGACCCCGAAGCAGTGCGTCGCGACATCAACGTGGAGTTTAACCCCGACGGCACGGTGCAGTCCCTTTCTGCTTTCGCCCTCCTGAAGCCAGGAGCGGAGTGTCCCACCGAGCGGCTGGAGTCGTTGGGCATCAGCGTGAGCGATGTCATCGGTCCGCTGGTCATCATGCAGGTGCCAGCCGAGCGGCTTTACGACCTCGAAGGAGTGGGGGAGATAGAACGTGTGGTGGCCGACCAGATGAACGAGCTGCACACCGATGTGGCACGCGATGCGACTGGCGTGACGATGTTGGACGGCACGGCAGAAGTTCAGTCGAATGATGAAAGTGAGACGATGATTCCTGTATGGCAATATGCAGGACTTCCTCACGCCTACACCGGTAAGGGTGTCGTGGTGGGTGTGGTGGACCAAGGCATCGAGTACAACCACATTGCCTTTCGCGATGCAGAGGGAACGTCACGCGTGAAGAAGGTGATGAATGGCTTCAATGCGAACAACCTTCCCATTTCCTACACCGACCCCACCGACATTGCAGCAAAGATCACAGATTATACAAATGGATCGCATGGCACCCACACCTCGGGCATCGCTGCCGGCAGCGTGGTCAGCAGCTACACGACGCGTGACGTGCGTGGCGTGGCTCCCGAAACCGATCTCGTGCTGTGCGGATTGGGTTCCTCACTGTCTGATTCGCGTATCATCGAAAGTGTCAAGGGCGTCTTTCAGTATGCCGACTCGAAGTCGGAACCAAACAAGCTTGTGCCAGCGGTGGTGAACATCAGTTTGGGGAGTAATGTAGGCAGACATGACGGCTTAAATCCTTGCTGCATAGCCTTCAACGAACTGACCCTCAATGGCACCAAGCCCGGACGTGTGATTGTGATTTCGGCTGGCAACGAGGGCGGTGATAAGATGAGCATTCAGCAGACACTGGGCACACCCGATGCCGACGGCTATCAGTTGCGCACCCTGCTGGAAACAGCAAATGCGAAAACTCCATCATTCTACTACCGCTATTACGGAGGATTGAGCATGATTGCCTATAGCACGGACGGCCAGCCTTTTGACTGCGTCCTCAAAGTCGTGGAACTGGACCAAAATGGGACAGTGGCACAAATCTATCCGCTTTCCAGCACAATCTCCCCTGCAGAAGGGGAGATGAGTTTGGTGTCAGAGAGTAAGGTTTATAACAAAACCACTTCCCAATTGGATAAAGGCATTTACTACCACTATTTGTCTGTCCCCAGCAGAGCCTATCTTAATGCCTACAATGAGGATGATAAAGAGGATAAGAATCGCTATCTGGGCGTGTTCATCAAGGGAGAGCCAGGGCAAACCATCCGCATGACGACCCATTCTGGCAAGGCCACCTTCGAGGGCACCAGCAACGGGGTCTATACCCAAGGCACTCCCGACCTTTCCATCAACACCATGGCCTGCACCGATGCCGTCATCTCGGTGGGTGCCTACATCACACGTGCAGGTTGGCCAAGCATTGTAGAAAACAGATGGTATCACTATTCGGACGAGAAAATGAAGGTAGAGGGAGCAGTCACCCCTTTCTCTTCCTATGGCATCGACTGCAACGGCATTGCCCGTCCCGACATCCTTGCCCCTGGTGCTCCCATCCTCTCTGCCTACAACGGTTATGACGAGAGTTATTTTTCGGGTCATGCAATCAATACCTCAACGCGTTATGAACCTTATGTGGCCGATGAAGTGAATGTTTCTTATGGAGGGAATACTTCTTATTATTATGGCCTTATGCAAGGCACCTCGCAGGCTGCGCCCATGGTGACAGGCATCATCGCCCTCTGGATGGAGCAAGACCCCACGCTGAGTACGGTGGATGTGCGTCGCATCCTTCGCCTGACCGCCAACCACGATGAATTCACCACCGACGTGAAGAATATTCCTTCTGGCAACATCCTTCAGGCGAACATGGGCAAAGTGAATGCGCTGAATGGAATGAAGATGTTGGTGGACAATTCCATTGCCGAGAAGCAGCTCACGCTCCAGAACGCTGTCGATAACACCGAAGCCATCGCTGCCATGGATAAGAAAGAGGACGTGACCGTCACCCTTGCAGGCCGCATCTTCTACAAGGACGGCGCTTGGAACACGCTCTGTCTGCCTTTCGATGTGAAAATCGGCGAAAGCCCTCTCAACGGTGACGGCGTGACCGTGATGGAGCTGAATGAGGAGAACAGTTCGCTGTCTGCCGACGGTACGCTGACCCTCAACTTCGCCCAAGTGCCTGTCTATGAAAAGTTGCTGGCTGGCACACCCTACCTTATCAAGTGGGACAACCTTACGGCGTACTCCCTCAACACGGGTGTGGAGCCGCCTCACACGATAGAGAATCCCGTTTTCCGCTATGTCACTATCGATGCCGCCGCTCCCAAGGCGGTGACACTGGATGGTGCGGTCACCTTCCAGGGCACATATACACCGCTCGACGTTGCTGTTGGTGGCGACCCGAACACGCTCTATCTGGGCAGCAACAACACGCTCTACTATCCTTCTTCTTCCGCCGTGGCTCTGAATGCGCAACGCGCCTACTTCCACATTAATGCCCAGAATTTCGAAGAGGCTGCCATCCGCTCCATCATCCTTCACCTCGACGAGGAAGCCGACGAGGATGTTTCCACGGGCATCATCGCCCTCTCCACCGACGCTGAGCGGCGTGGAGAGTCGGCTGCTGCTGACCGCTCTGGTGCTTGGTACACCTTGCAGGGTGTCCGGCTGACAGGCACACCGAAAGTCTCTGGCATTTACTTGAGGGGCGGAAGGAAAGTGTGGGTGAAATAAAGTAATCAAGTTTCGGAAGTGGTTAAAGTTTTTTAAAGTCATAGAATTTAAAGATTTTAAAGAGCTATGCAGGGTGTGAGGAATTCGCCTTCGGCGCTGAGAATTCTAAGACCTTGCGGCCAGTTTACTAACACCGCGTTAGCTTCTTAAAATTCTCCGCCGCTTGCGGAATTCTTATTTTTAAAATCCTTCAAATTCTTTGACTTAAAGAAAACTCTAACGACACAACAACAAAGAAGTTGTGTCGTTGTGGAACTTGAATAATATCCGAACCAAGCAAGAAAAATCAGCCATTTTCAAGATTTTTTTTGAAAACGGCTGATTTTTCCTGTATTTTTCGTGTTCTACTCATCGCGATAAGGCATCCCCGCTTCCAATATCCCTCCCGCCGATATTCGTGCAGATTCGTTAGATTCGTGTTCGTTCAAGGGCCTATGATGTAGCGGAAGTCATAAAAAACAACGGGCCGCGTGCAAGATGATATGCACGCGGCTCGTGTTATATCTGGCGCACGGGAAGTGAGATGATAGACAAGCCCGTAGCGTCAAGGGGGTTAATCCTCTGCACCAAAGTGAAGCGTCACGCTCGCGGGTTTATCCACAGGCTCACCGTTCGTGGTGCCGGGTTTCCAGCGAGGCATACCCGTCACGATGTCAAACGCTTGCGTGTCGAGGGTGCCGCCAGCTGACTTTGTCACTTCAGCCCCGTAGATGTTGCCCTGCTTGTCCACGTGGAAGCTCACCACCACGTCGCCCTTGCCGCTCACGTTGGAGTGGAGCAGCTTCTTCTTCAGATAGGCTTGCAGGAAGATGTCACCACCGGGGAACGAAGGCTCGGTGTCGCCCGTCGCCTTCTCGTTGTCAGCAGCCCGAGCCGCACTGTCAGCCTGTTGAGCGGCCATGTTTCTCGCACCGAAGCCCTTGGCTTGCAGTGCCTTCATCTTTGCGTCCACCTGTGCGCTGGCGCTCATCGACACGATGCCGAGCAGGAGAGCCAGAAGAATCTTTTGAATGTACATATCCGTTGGATGTTGTAAAGTGATAAAACGACGTTTAGTTTGATTTCAGAGTGCAAAATAACGCTTTTTCCGCCGAACGACCAAGGAAAAGGCACAAAAACCTTCATTTCGAGGGTCAAAAAGCACACAGATTCCGAATAAAAGTGCTAAATTTGTGGCCGATAATAGCAAAGAAAGATGGAGACAGGGTATTTTAAAGTCATAGAATTTGAAGAATAAAAAGAAAAAAGAATTCCGCAAGCGGCGGAGAATTATAAGAACCCTGCGGCTTGGTAGCCCAACGCCGCGTCAGCTTCTTCAAATTCTCAGCGCCAAAGGCGACTTCTTCGCCTCGCCGCATGGCTCTTCTTAATTCTTAAAATTCTATGACAAAAAAGCCCCATGTACTTAAATCTCTTTGTTCTCACAAGAAAACTGAAACATCAACCAATGACGATTATGAAGAATTTGATTTTACTCCTTGTCATGCTCTTGGCGCAGGGCGCTTGGGCACAGCAAGTAAGCCAGTCGGAAGCCTTGAACCGCGCCCGACAGTTTTTCGGTGCCTCCAAGCAGCGCAAGCTGAAGCAGGCATCGGCCTCTACGTTCGAGCTGGCCTACGTGGGCAAGCAGGACGGCAAGACCCACTACTACGTGTTCAACAACCCCTCGCTGGGCGACCAGGGTGGCTTCGTTATCGTGGGCGGCGACGAGTCGGCACGCACCATCTTGGGCTACAGCACCTCGGGCACGTTCGACTACGACAAGCTGCCCGAAAATGTGCGTTGGTGGCTCTCGGAGTATGACCAGCAGATTGCCCGTGGCATCCGGCAGGGGGTGGCATCGGCTCCCCTAAAGGTGAGTCATGCGGGTTGGACGACCATCCCCGACATGATTACGACGAAGTGGGACCAAGGGGAACCGTTCAACAGTGGGATTCCCAGCTTGGGTGAAGGCTTCACGGGTGACGCTGCTTTGGCGACGGGCTGTGTGGCAACGGCGATGGCTCAGGTGATGAAGTATTATGAGTGGCCGAAGCAGGGCGTAGGTAGCCATGAGCTTGAATACACCATCAACGGCATCTCCTTCCCTGCCGACTTCGGCGCCACCACATACGACTGGAAGAACATGCCCGATTGGTATTACGACGGAATCTACTCCAACAGCAAACCCATCTACAACGATGCTCAGGCCAAGGCTGTCGGCACACTCATGTACCATTGTGGCGTGGCTGTCGATATGGATTATGGGCAAGTGGGATATGGTGGTTCGAGTGCCGATGACAGGGATGTCCCCGTTGCGCTCATCAACTATTTTAAGTATGACAAGAGTGCCTACTGCGCGAGTCGTACCTTCTGTACCGACGAGGAGTGGGAGCAGAAAATCTATGACGAGCTGAAGGCGGGCCGTCCTCTGATATATGGAGGTCAAGCCTCTAATGGAGGGGGCCACGAGTTCGTCTGCCACGGCTACGATGCCGAGAAGGACTTCTTTGCCTTCAACTGGGGGTGGGGCGGCTATTGCGACGGCTACTATCCCCTGACAGGCACGGGTGCCCTCCGACCAGACGGTTCGGGCATCGGCGGCGCAGGCAGTGGCAATGCCTACACCGGAAGCCAGACGGCCTTGTTCAACGTAATGCCTGACCAAGGCGGCGACTATATTAAGTATGTGGTGTGTATGCCCACGGAATACCAGGACTTTTATGTGCTTTCCACGTCGATGGTCTATGACAACGAGAGCAAAAAGGTGCAGGATGCTGTGGAAAGCTATACGATTGACCGAAAGGAATCGAGCGATGTTGACCTCTATATGTTCTGTTCTCCTCTGAACCATTCAGCCACCAGCTTCACGATAGATGTTGGCGTGAAACTGACGGGCGTAAAGACGGGCGATGTTTACTATCAGCAATGGCGCTATGCAGCCAGCGACATCTCGCCAAGAGGGTTCTTCCCGAACTTGTACACGAAGTTCAATACCAGCCTCCTAAAGAAGAACGACACCTACATCGTGGAACCGGTGTATCGCATCGAAGGCGAAGAAGAATGGAGGCCGATTCTTTACGCTCCCGAGATGACACCGCCCACTGTCGTGGTGCAGTATGGTCCGACGGGCGACGTGAACGGCGACGGCACGGTGAACATCAGCGACGTGACGCTCTTGGTGAACATCATCTTGGGCAATGCGACTGACCCCTACGGCAATGCCGACGTGAATGGCGACGGGACAGTGAACATCAGCGATGTGACGCTGTTGGTGAACATCATTCTGGGAAACGCATAACGACCTCTCATGTACAATTTGTTCCCTGATTGCAAAGTTTTTGGGAGCGATGGCTTTCTATGTCGTTATTTTTGTCTAACTTTGCATAAGGAAAAGAACTAAACTAAAAATAGAAAACATCCATGAGACTGAATGGAAGAAGAGAAAGCTCGAACGTGGAAGACCGCCGAAGCGGCGGACGTGGCGGGCTGAAACTGGGCGGCGGCATGGGCATCGGCGCCATGATTGTCATAGGATTGATCACCTACTTTATGACGGGTGACCTTGGAACGGCGTTCCAGGCAGCCAGTTCGTCGGGCGACCTGACGGGCATGGTCACCGCCGAGTCGGGCCAGAACGAGCCTTACCAGCCCTCGGCAGAGGAACAGAAACTGGAACACTTTGCCAAGCAGGTGCTCGCCTCGACCGAGGACGTGTGGACAGCCGAGTTTAAGAAGATGGGCAAGACCTACGAGGCTCCGAAGTTGGTGCTCTTCAACGGCTCGGTGCAGTCGGGCTGTGGTGGCGCAAGTTCCAGCGCAGGTCCGTTCTACTGCTCTGCCGACCAGTGTGTCTATATCGACCTCTCGTTCTTCCTCAACATGAAGAAATCGCTCGGAGCCGACGGCGACTTTGCCTACGCTTACGTCATCGCCCACGAGGTGGGCCACCATGTGCAGTACCTCCTGGGTATCCTTAGCAACGCCCATGCGCAGATGTCAAGGCTCTCGCAGAGTGAGGCGAACAAAGTGAGTGTAAGACTGGAACTGCAAGCCGACTGCTTCGCTGGCGTGTGGGCGCACCACGAACAGAAGATGTATGGTTCGCTCGAAGACGGCGACCTGGAAGAGGCACTCAATACCGCCTCTAAAATCGGCGACGACTATCTGCAGAAGAAAGCGCAGGGCTACACCGTGCCCGAGTCGTTCAACCACGGCACCAGCCAGCAGCGCAGCAAGTGGCTCAAGCGTGGCTTCAACACGGGCGATATCAACCAAGCCAACACCTTCGACTATCGCTACGAAGAACTATAAAAAAGCTACGGCTTCTATAGCCCGTCCCGTCTGTCCTGTCTGTTGTGGCTCTGCCGCAACTCTATATGTTCCGTATGTTGTGGCTCTGCCGCAACTCTATATGTCCCGTCTGTTGTGGCTCTGCCGCAACTCTATAAGCAACTTTCATTATTCACCTATAAAAAACTAAAAAAACAATGGCAAACTATTCTTTAAACATCTCCGATGCCGTAAGCACCGGTTGGGACTATGCCAAGAAGTATGGTCTTATCATCGCAGTCATCATCTTTATTGTCTCCCTCCTCACGGGCGGACTGAGCAACATTGGCAGTCCCGACCTCAATCCCGACGTGGCCAGCAACATCGGCAGACGGATAGGCAGCGGCGACACCCAGGCTCTGAAGGAATTAATCGACACCTACTCCTCTTCCTCGGGTCTCAACGTCTTCTTTAGCATCGTGTCCATCCTCATTGAAATCGCCATGTACGTGGGACTCTACAACCTCGCTCTCGGCCTCATACGTGGCATCTATAACGAGGTGGGCTTCGATGCCTTCAAGCTTCCGCTGGCAACCTACGTGAAGTACGTCGTGGTCGAGATTCTCGTCGGCATCATCACCGCCGTGTCGTTCATGTGCTGCATCGTGCCCTACTTCTTCGTGGCACCGCGCCTCGTCTTCGCACCCCTCTACGTCATCGACAACCCAGAGGCTGGTGTCTTCGAGGCCATCAAGGCCAGCTGGGGCATGACACAAGGCAACACCCTCGCCATGATTGGCCTTTATCTTGCCCTCATCGGCATCGTCATCGTCGGCTTCCTCTGCTGCTGCGTCGGTGTGTACTTCGCTGCTGTCGTGGCCCTCTTCGCCACTGTTGCTGCCTACTTGCAGCTGAAGGGTAATTGGGCATAGTCGATTGTGCTCCAAAACGATACATTCATTAAGCAAGGATGCATGACCGTCTCTGAACTGATTAACAAGACTGACAAAACGGCTTTCTCGTTCGAGGTGTTGCCGCCCCTGAAGGGTACAGGCACGGACTCCCTCTTCCGCACCATTGATGCGCTGAGGGAGTTCTCGCCCGAATACATCAACATCACCACGCATCGGAGCGAGTATGTCTATGTGGAACAGCCTGATGGCACTTACATCCGCCACTTCCTGCGTCGGCGACCAGGCACAGTGGCGGTGGCGAGTGCCATCATGCAGCGTTACGGTGTGAAGGTGGTGCCCCACGTGGTGGTGAGCGGCATGACCAAGGAGGACATCGAGTACATGTTGCTCGACCTCCAGTTTCTGGGCATCCAGGACATCCTCGTGTTGCGCGGCGACAAGGCGAAGGACGAAGCCCGTTTCCAACCCGTGAAGGATGGCTACAGCCACGCCACGGAGCTAATAGAGCAAGTGAACCTCTTCAACGAAGGAAAGTTCGTCGATGGCTCGCCCATTAAGACCCTCGGCGCACCCTTCTCCTACGGCGTGGCGGCCTACCCCGAAAAGCACGAGGAAGCGCCCAACCTGGAGTTCGACATGCAGGTGCTCAAGCAGAAGCAAGACTTGGGTGCCGACTATGCCGTGACCCAGATATTCTACGACAACGAGAAGTACTTCCGTTTCGTGGACAAGGCGAGGGAGATGGGCATCACCATCCCCATTATCCCAGGCATCAAGCCCATCGCCAAACTCAGCCAGTTCAATGTGCTGCCCAAGACCTTCCACATCGACCTGCCCGAGCCGCTCTCGAAAGCGATGGAACAGTGTCGCACCGATGCGGAGGTACAGCGTGTGGGCATCGAGTGGGGTGTGGAGCAGTGCCGCGAGCTGATGCGCCACGGTGTCCCCAGCATCCACTTCTATACGATGGGTGCCACCGAGAGCATACGAGAGATAGCAAGAGAGATTTACTAGGAAGGATAGGCGACCCTGTGCAACTATAGGAGAGCCTAGGAACTCTTAGAAAAAAACAAAGCCATGACCTTCGACACCATTATAGGACAAGCCCCCATCAAGCAGCGGCTGTTGGACGAACTCCAGCAGGGTCGAGTGCCCCATGCGCTGATGCTGTGGGGTCCCGAAGGCTGCGGTGCCATGCCCATAGCGGTGGCATACGCCCAGATGCTCTTGGGGGGTGGAGTCATGGCAGAGAAGCTACAGCACCCTGACCTCCACTTCGTCTTTCCCATCTACAAGAAGACGAGTGGCAAGGACTCCTTCTGCGACGACTTCCTGCGGGAGTGGCGCGAACTGCTGCTGAACCGCCCCTATTTCGGCATGTCGGAGTGGATGGACGCGGCAGGTGCGGAGAACCAGCAGCTCATCATCTACGCTAACGAGAGCGACGCTATCACGCGGAAACTCAGCTTGAAATCGAGCCAAGGAGGGTACAAGGTGATGGTCATCTGGCTGCCCGAAAAGATGCACCTGACCTGTGCGAACAAGATTCTCAAGCTCTTGGAGGAACCGCCTCCACAGACGGTCTTCCTATTGGTGAGCGAGCAGCCTGACCAGGTGTTGCAGACCATCCGCAGCCGAACCCAGATGGTGCAGGTGCCACGGTTGACGGAGGACGACGTGCGGGAGGCTCTGGTGGACAAGTACGCCGTGCAGGAAGCCGAGGCACGACGCATTGCCCGTTCCTGTGCAGGCAATATGGCGCAAGCCCTGCGCACCATCACCAATGATGCCGATAGCGAGTATTTCTTCGAGCTGTTCGTCGAGCTGATGCGCCTTTCATACGCCCGCAAGGTGAAGGAGATGAAGCTGTGGAGCGACCGAGTGGCGGGCATGGGTCGTGAGCGCATCAAGGCCTTTCTGGAGTACTGCCAGAAGATGGTGCGAGAGAACTTCATTTACAACTTTGGCCGACAGACGGAACTGAACTACATGTCGGAACGTGAGGCCAACTTCGCCGTCCGCTTCGCCCCGTTCATCAACGAGCGCAACGTCATCGGCATCATGGAGGAACTTTCGCTTGCCCAACGCGACATCGGCCAAAACACCAACACGAAAATCGTCTTCTTCGATTTCGCCCTGAAAATGATAGTACTAATAAAAAATAGATAATGACACAAGAATTTATGTGCGGCAACTGCACGGGCAGCATCTGTGCCCGAGGATGCAGTCAACATGCCGACAAACTGAACACATACGACTGGATGGCCGACTTGCCCGACAACGCGACGGCCTGCGAGATGGTGGAGGTGCAGTTCAAGCCCCCACGCAAGGGCTACTTCCTGAATTCCAACCACCTACCTCTTGTGAAGGGCGACGTGGTGGCTGTCGAGGCCAGTCCGGGACACGATGTGGGCACCGTCACCATGACGGGGCGTCTCGTGCCGCTTCAGCTGAAGAAGGCCAACCTCAAACCTGGCACACCGCTGAGGAAGATTTACCGCAAGGCACGCCAGAACGACATCGACAAGTACAACGAAGCCAAGAAGCGTGAGCACGGCACCATGATAGAGAGTCGCCAGATAGCCCTCGCCATGGGGTTGAAGATGAAGATTGGAGATGTGGAGTACCAGGGTGACGGCAACAAGGCCATTTTCTACTACATCGCCGACGACCGCGTCGATTTCCGCCAGCTCATCAAGGTGCTGGCCGACCGCTTCCATGTGCGCATCGAGATGAAGCAGATTGGCGCACGCCAGGAGGCAGGTCGCATCGGCGGCATCGGTCCCTGCGGACGCGAACTGTGCTGTGCCACGTGGATGACCAACTTCGTCAGTGTGAGCACCGCCGCCGCACGTTTCCAAGACCTCTCGCTCAATCCACAGAAGCTTGCCGGCCAGTGCGCCAAGCTGAAGTGTTGCATGAATTACGAGGTGGATCAGTACATGGAATCGCTCAAGAAACTCCCTTCGCGAGAGATTACGCTCCACACCCAAGACAGCGAGTACTTCTTCTTCAAGGCCGATATCCTCGCCCACAAAATCACCTATTCCACTGACAAGAAAGCACTTGTGGGCGAACAGACCATCACGGCTCGCCGCGCCTTCGAGGTGATGCAGATGAACCGAAATGGCCAGAAGCCTGAGTCGCTCATGGAGAACGGCTCCGAACCAGAACCGCAATCCAACGACCTGCTCGACCAGGACATTACTCGTTTCGACAGCAAAAACTCGAAGCGCAAGAAGAAAAAATCGGGCAAGAAGCACAACCGTGGCGGCGATGGTGGCAACGCCGCATCAGCATCCTGACGCTCATGGCACACGGAAAAATACGCACAAGTATGCTAAAGGCATCCACAGGCATACTTGCTCTACTTACGGGCATCCTTGGCACGGCACTTCTCTTGTCGTGCCAAGGTTCCCTTTTCTTCTCTGAGTATCAGCCCATTCCTCACCGACAATGGGACTGTGCCGACACCTTGGAATTTCGTTTACCTGTGGCGGACACCGACACCGACCTCTCCCTCACCGTGGGAGTGCGCAGCGACTACACGTTCGACTGCGAGAAGGTGGTGGTGAAGGTTGAGCAGCGCGTCGGCAAGCGCACCGTCGCTACCGACACCTTGCACGTCATTTTCTATGCCGACAACGGCAAAGGCACTGGTGTAGGTTTCCCCATTGCCGACAACTATTCCTCCCCCAAACCCTTCCACCTCAAGGCTGGCAAGTCCTACACCTTGCGCCTCTCCCACCTGATGCGCCAAAATCCCCTCAACGGCATTCCCTCCGTCGGCATCTTCCTCGAAAAGTAAAATTCTTCCTCAAAATCACCCATTTTGAGGTCAAAATCCCCTTTTTTGCACAAAAAGTGCATTTTCTTCCCTCGAAACACCTTCCGTTTCCCTAAAAAACATTAACTTTGCAAAATCATATATATGTACGCACGCGTAAGTACGTTTCCCGTCGGTTCGGTGGGAAAGTGTACGGAGTGTGGGAACAAGAATCATCGCGCTGGGTAGTTGCAGAGGAAGATTGAAGCAGCGAAGCAAGTCTAGGCGATGCGACAGAGGCAGAAGACCGTGAAGACGAATAACAAAGAGAAACTCAACTATATTATTAACTTAAATTACTAACAGATGTTCAAAAAAGTACTTTCTTTGGCTGCAGCAGTTCTAATTGGACTGGGCAGCGTGAACGCACAGCAGGATTTCACATCGAAGGTTAATACCACCAAAGAAGCTTGGGGCGGTACTGGAACCTATTGGAAAACTGTGACTACGTTTGATGGTCGAACCGTGAATCTTCAGGAGCACTACGGCAACATGGATCCAGGCACACGGTTGAGCCAGACTGTTTCGGGACTTACGAAAGGCACCTATGAGGTGACCGTCTTCGCCACCTCCCACAATGCCTGGAAAGGCAGCGCCGGTTTGACAGAGGACGCAAACGATGTGGCTTACATCTTCGCCAAGGCTGGTGAGATAGAGCTACAGGAATTCTTCACCGCACGCCAAGACCCCGGCATGAGTGCCGATGAGCCTTACAAGGTGACCATCAGCAATATTCCCGTGGGCGACGACGGCGAACTGACCATTGGTCTCGCCCTTGCCCAGGCAGGCAAGTGCGAGTGGCACACCATCCAGATTTACCAGCTTACAGGTAAACTCGACTTAAGCGGCATTGTCCCTCTCTACAAGACCGCGCTTTCTGACGCACAGGCAGCTGCCGAGAAGGATATGCCCGAAGGGTTGAAGAACGACCTCAACGCAGCTATCTCCACTTATAGCAGCATCGATGAGACTTCGGAGGAAGCCCTCAACGAAGCCATCGCAGCATTGCAGGCCGTGACGGAAAGAGTGACCGCATACGAAATTGCTAGCGATGTCCTCCCAAAGATGAAGGCCGAGATCGACAAGACTAACGTTTACACGCAGGATGCCTACGAGGAATACTACGGCCAGTGGCTCCCCAAGTATGAGGCAGGAACCCTGACCTTGGTCGAGGCACAAGTGCTTCAGGATCCATCTGTAGGAACAGGTTGGCACGATGCCGTCACGGTGGATAACTTCCTCCTTTCCGCATGGGACACCAACCCAGACTTCGTGAATGCTCCTTACTACATCAACACATGGTCGGTAGAGGGTAACAATGACGGCACGAACTTCCGTGTTCCATTCTTCGAGTATTTTGCAGATTCAAAAGGTTCTCTTGCTGAAAGGACACTTACAGCTACGATGGAAGGTGTTGAACCTGGTTCTTATGCCGTTTCTGCTTGGGTACGTGTTCGTGTGATGGACAATGTAGCTGCTGCTGCTGCAACGGGCGTTACACTTTCCGCCAATAGTGGTACAGCTGTTGACGTAACCGAGGGAACAACTGTTGACAGATTCAACCTTGCTGAATATCAAACTTTCTGTACAGTTGGTTCTGATGGTATCTTGAAGATTCAGTTTAACGTGGCTGCTGACAACAATGTACATTGGCTTTCATTCAAGAACGTGAAGTTCGAGAAGACCAACCTCCCAGCACTCTATGCTGAGATTAACAGCCTGGTGGCCACAGCCGAAGGTCTTGTGGACAAGGATCAAGACGAAACTGTGAAGGCAAACCTCACTGCTGCCATCAACAATGGTAAGGATGCTTCGAGCGTGACCGACCCCGCAGTATTGGGCAACATCATCGCTGACCTGAACAGTGCCATCGCTGCTTCCGAAGCATCGATTGCCGCTTACGAGAAGGCCGCTAAGGAAGCTGCTCGTAAAGCTAAGTGGGCTACAATTGAAGGTGGTGTATATTATTTCAAGAATATTTCTACTGGCCGTTATCTTGGTCCTGCCAATAACTGGGGTACTCAGGCTTCGCTCATTCAGCACGGTTCTCCTATCACTGTCGCTGCCCTCGAAAACGGTAAATACACGCTTGAGTCTCGTGTGAGCAACGGTGGTTCCAGCTACTATCTCAATGGTAATTGGATGGATGGTGCGGCTAACGACATCGAAATTATCAAGGAAGGTGACGACTACATGTTCTATAGCGTGGCAGATGCCGCTTACTACAGCGCACCAGCAGAGGGCACAGTATTGGCTCTCGATGCTGACTACACTGACGCTTCCAAGTGGCAGCTCATTTCTGAGGCTGACATGATTGCTTCGTTGGCAACTGCTACTGAGTCAAACCCTGTGGATGTCACATTCCTGATTAAGGACTACGACCTCGGCCGCAACAACCGCGATGTCGCTGCATGGACGAAAGAAGGTGGTGTGAAAGGTCCAAAACAGAAGGATGGTCTTTCTGTTTTTGGTGCACCTGATACAGGTAACTGGCTCTGTGAGGCTTACCATAACGCTTTCAATATGTACCAGACTCTTACTGACATTCCTAATGGTCTCTACGAGCTGAAGGTCAATGCATTCTACTCAGGTGAAGACACAAAATTACCTACAGTTTATGCTGAAAGTGGTATTAACAATGGTTCTGCTGAATTCCCAGTGCGTACTGGCGAAGAGAACGACATGCTCGCAGCTGCTGTATCGTTCGCTGCAGGTAACTACCTGAGTGAGGGTGCTAAAGTTCTTGTGACCAACGGTAAACTGAAGATTGGTGTAAAATTTGAAGAAAGTAGTTTATGGTGCATCTGGGATAACTTCCAGCTCTCTTACCTCCGTCCTGCTACTGAAGCAGAAATCGCAGAAGGCGAATGTGACAACATTCTCGCTGAGATGCTCGAAGTATATCAGAACACGACTGTTCCTACCGCAAACGTAGGCACTGAGCCATTCCAGTATAATGCTGCAGCTGTTGCTGCTGTTCAAGCACTCGTTACTCAGTACGGCGACTACACTCCCGCACAGGCAAAGATGGCTTTGCAGGCTAAGGGCTGGTACACTAAGGCCACAATGACTGAAAAGCTCGCTGAAGGCAAGGCTTTCGTGGCTGCTATGCAGGTGCTCAACGCTCCTAAGGCTAATACTCGCTACTATATCAAGCCTGCTACTGAAGGTCACGCTAAGCTGGGCAATGCAGTAGTGGCTAAGCTCGGTACTGTAACTGCTAACAACCCAACAGGTTATGCATTTAACGCTTCTGATGCTCCAGCTGATTATCTGGCTCAGGCATTCATCTTCACGTCAGCTAACGACGCAACACAGCCTAACGCTTACTACATCAGCATCGTGCTTCCAGAGGGTGAGGTTTATCTGACTAATGGTACTCAGAATGGAAGTGCTGCTGGTTGGAAGGATTCACAGATTCAGGGTACGACAGACGCAGAGAAGAAACTGGCCTTCATCATCAAGGCTACAGACAAAGATAATGTGTTCAACATTGTCAATCCTGCTACTAACTCTACCATCGATTGTCAGGATGGCGGTTCTCTCTACACAGAGGATAAAGGTAAGGCCGACTTCTCTGTAGCTGAGGCATCAGAGGCTAACGTGGCCATCGCCATCGATGAAGCTGTGAAGTATGCTACTTGCATCTTCCCATTCGTTCCTGAACTTCCTGCAGCTGTGAAGGCTTATACTTGTGCAGTTGTTGACGGCACAACGCTGACTCTTGAAGAAGTGACAACACCTGAGGCTAACAAGCCATACATCCTTGAAGCTACTGCTGGCTGCACAGCCAATCTCGCTAATTATGGTACTGCCAACACTACATCTTATGAAGCTGGTCTCCTCACTGGTGTTTACGCTGAGACTGTTGCTCCTGCTGGTACTTACGTGCTCCAGGATCACGACGGTCAGGTGGCATTCTATCAGGTAGAAAGCGAAGGTGCTGTTACTGTTCCTGCTGGCAAGGCATATCTCCAGTTGGCAGAAGAGTCTGAGGTGAAGGCTATCTTCTTCCCAGGTGACGAGGCTACCGCTATCTCTGGCATCGCATCGCTCACTTCTGCTGGTGTGAAAGGCATCTACAACGCAGCTGGTGCTAAGGTGAACTCACTCCAGAAGGGTGTGAACATCGTGAAGACTGCCGACGGCAAGACCTTGAAAGTGTATGTGAAGTAAGACTGTAAAAAAGTAAGACGAACACGAATCTCCCCCATTCGTGTGGATTCGGAAGGTTCGTGTTCGCTCCCTAACTCGAAAAAAACACAGTAGAATATATGGAAAAGAAGTATTATGTGAAGCCTGAACTTCAGGCAAACGAGGTGGAGGCAGAGACTCTGATCTGTCTGTCCATCGGTGATGGTAAGGCTGACGGAGAAAAGCCAGTGCTTGCTCCTGATGCACCCAAGGGTGAAGAAGCCGAATACGGTAACCTTTGGTAAACCGTTCTTCGGAAGTTCTAACATACTTGTAGAAACAAAAAAGGAAGGCAACTCGCTGTGGGTTGCCTTCTTTTTTTGTGCTTGCTTGCCTTTCTTAGGAGGATGGGCTTGTTGTTGTAAGCGGCTTGGGGGCTAAGGATTAGATGTTTAAGGATTTAAAAGTCTAAGGAGTTAAGGAGTAAAGGAGTTTTTTTGGCGGCGTTTACGCCGAGTGTTTTCTACTCCTTGACTCCTTAACTCCTTAGACCTATAAAACTTTTTCCTTAGAGAGATTTCCTTAGAGAACGTTCAGAACTTCAGTCCGAAGAAGACGCGGCCTTGCCAGTTGGTGCTTTCGAGGGAAAATTCGCTGTCCTTGCCAGCCTTGGAAGTCTGGACGACGGCGGTAGTGCCGATGAAGTACTTGTCCCACGAGTAGATGGCACCGAGGCGTCCGACGGCGAATACGTTCAGACCCGAAGGCATCTTCTTCGTCTCCTCCTTACCTCCTTCGGTGTAGCGCAGCTTGTAGTTGTGCCAGAGCATGATGCTGGGTTGGGCAGTCAAGTGGAAGAGCCAATGCTTGCCCACCACGAGGTTGTAGCCATAGCCCGCGCCGATGGAGAAAGAGTTGATATTCACCTTGTTCAGTTCGGTGGAGTAAGTGTTGTCGGGGTCGATGTCATCGCCAATTTTCAGTCGTCCTGTGTCGAAGGTGGCCTGTACGAGGAAGCTACCTGCCGAACGCTTCTGTTCCCAAGTACTGTTGAAGACAGCGGGGAGGCTGAACTTCTTGCCGTTGAAGACATAGTAGCCGCCGACGGTGAAACGCTCCAGGTCGGTGTTGTTCAGTTTGCGGCGGCGGCCCATCATGGAGGTACGTCCTCGGAATTTATCGATGTTCTCGTAAGTGAGGTCAATGCCGAAGGTGTTGCTGTAATAGTTGATGGCCGACACCATGTCGCTGATGTCGCTCAGAATCTTGCTGGGCGAGAAGGAGAGGGCGAGCGAGATGCCCCTATAGTTCGCCATCAAGCCGACGGTAATCTTTGGGTCATTTGCCAGAAAGTAGTTAAGCTTTTGTCCGTTGGTGGCATCGGTAGCGCGGATGTGGAACTGCTCGCCAAGGCCGTCGGTCTTGAGGCGGAAAATCCACGTCTCCTTGGGTCTTGCCACCCACAGCGTATCGGTGGTAATCTTGGCGTTACGCTCATCGAGGATGGAGTCAGCCTTCACCTTGGCATCCTCTGCCTTCTCTTTCAGGTCTTCGGCAGTCTCTTGTGCCTTCACTTTCAGGTCGGCGGCCTTCTCTTTTGCCTTCACCTTCAGTTCGGCAGCCTTCTTCTTGAGCTGTTCCTTCTTCTGCTGGATGCGCTCCTTGCGGGTAAGCTTCTTCTTCTTGGGGTCGTCCTTCTTGGCCGACTCCTTCTTCTTGTCTTGCTTTGCCGAGTCCTTCTTGCCAGCATTCTTTTCCGTTTTCTTCTCGGCCTTCTTCTCGGTCTTCTGTTCCGTCTTATTCTTCTGCTGCTGAGCCTCGACAGGTGCGAAGGCGATGAGCAGGAGGGTGAGGAGGATGGTTAGTTTCTTCATGTTGCGTTGTTTTATGGGTTTAAATCAACGACGCGGATTCCACCTCGGAGTCCGCGTCGCCTAACCTCACACTGGAGTATGAGGGAATATTAACAATGAATGAGAAAGAAAATCCTTATTCTCCTACGAGCTTGTTTCGGTCGCCGATGGTCTTCGTCCAGTCCATCGTGCCGCCGTAGTTGTACACACTGTTCTCGTTCTGTACCCAATAGCGGAAGTATGGGTAAACGGTTTCAATCTGTACTTGCTCGTTTGGCCATCTTGTGCCGACAGGTACACAGAGCTTGTATGGAGGATTGCCTCCGCGTGTGCCAGCCGTCTGACCGTTCAAGTTGCCGCTACCACCGTAAGCACCTACTTGTGATGGAAGCTCTATGATGGTGTTGTTGTCTGCATCGTTCACGTTAGCCAGCAGGTTGCCATCCACCCAAATCTTCACGTCGGCGATGTTCGTCACGCCCTGCACTTCAATGATTCTCGATGCAGTGCCACGAAGGATTGGGTTGTAGAGGTTCTTGCTGTTGAGCTGTACGTCTGGGTTGAGGATGTGGTGAGCCTCATACTCGTTGGTACACTCAGCTGCTGTCTTAGGACCTACGTAGATAGGCAGAGTACCACCGGAAGCAAGAATCTTCACGTAAGTGTTGCCGTCTTTCACGTAAGCATCAAACACAACGTCGTTGAAGTCGAAGTCGTAAGTAGAGCCGAGGTCCTCGCAGAAGATGCGGTGTGTATAAGTCACTACAGGAATTGGGTCTGGATCTGGGTCTGGTTGAGTTGGGTCTGGCTCTGGTTCATCTCCTGGTTCATCTTTTTTCCAATCCCAGTTAGGATCAGCAGGTGCAATTTTCACAATCCAGTTGCTGTAGTAGCCGTCTGGCTTCCGCTGAGAGTATTTGATAGTACCATTCTTGGGGTTACCATTCTCGTCATATTCTGCAGCATGCAGCTTCTTGTACTCGTAGTCGAAGGCGAGGTAGTAGCCATCGTAGTGGCGACCTGTGCGAGGACCGTCGAATTGGAGGTGAACAAGCACAAATCTCGTGTAGTCGGTGTTGTTGTCAGAGTTGTGGTAAGAGAAGTTCGTGGTGTAACCGTTAGACACCAATGTCTTTACTCCATTAGGCCACTCGTAGTGACCACTGTACCAGTACTTGAGCGAGCGGTTGGGGAAGATGGTCGAGTTGTTGGGGTTGGTACCATTCAGCGGATTGGTCTTCTGCTTGTTGAAGTTGTTCTCGTGCTCCCAAGAGCCGTTGCTGGTCTGCACGGCAAAGTAGTCCATGCCGAAGGTGATGGGGTCTGTGCCGTTGTCGGGATAATCTTCTCCTTCAAACCATCCGTTTTCATCTATCGAACCGTTGTTGTACACTTGCAGATTGCGGTTGATGGCTTCTCCGTCAGGATACTCCACACGGTCGTAGTCCTGCGAGATGTCCATGATGTAGAACTCCGTGAAGTGGGGCACTTTAGATTGGGGGTTCGGATTGGAACGGAACCATTCAGAGACCCACTGAATCTCTTCGTCAGTCACGTCGCCGATGGGCACGTAGCTGTCCTGTCCCTTCTGGATGAGCTGCTCCTTGGTGTAAGCTACAGCAGCATTATTTTCCTCGATGTAGTATTGTCCGTCGCCTTCCACCTTCGATGGGAAGCCAGGCACAACCATCGTCTTGCCTTGATAGTTAGTCCAAGTGGTGTAGTCAACGATTTGGTTGTTTTCGTCCTTTACTGCGCTGTCCCACATGTTGCGGTTCACTTCCACAGTGCGAGTTTCCATGCTGCCGAATCCCCAAGTGTGGTTGGGGTCGATAGCACCATAGCGGGTCACGAAGTTTTCACCGTACTGGTCAAGTACGGCTTCCTGTTCTGCGGTGTAGGTGGACACCTGGTCAGACAGTCCTGGGTCGTAGTCGCTACAAGCTGCCAGCAGAGCTACCGCAGCAGCCATAGAAAGTAGTTTTTTAATGTTCATAGCTAATGCCTTTTTATTATATATATAATATGTATGATGATTTCGGCGGCAAAGTTAAAGTTTTTTAAGGAAATAAACAGCATGTTTTTGTGTTTTTTTGTGTTTTTGGTGTAACTTTGCAGTAAAATAGGAAAATTTATAGTATATGTTGTTAGATATCTTTTACATTTTGGCAGGTTTTTTGTTGCTGGTGAAGGGTGGCGACTACTTGGTGGACGGTTCGGTGGCATTGGCTCGCCGTGCACGTCTGAGTGCGATGGTGATAGGCATGACGGTGGTGGGTTTCGGCACGTCGATGCCGGAGTTTTTGGTGAGTGTGCAGTCTGCCATACGTGGGTCGTCGGGTTTGGCATTGGGCAACGTGGTGGGTTCTAACATTGCGAACATCGGGTTGATATTGGGTTTGACGTCGCTGGTGTGTCCATTGCCGTCGGGGCGGCGCATGTTGCGTGTGGATGTGCCGTTCATGCTGGTGTCGATGGCGATACTGGTGGGTGCTGCCAGCTGTGGAGTCATCACGCGATGGATGGGTGTGGCTATGGCGGCTCTGCTGGTGTGGTTCATTTGGTGGGAGATTCGGAGAGAGCGGAAGAGCGGGAGGAATGGGAGTGATGGGTTGAATGGGACAGATGGGGAGGTGAAGGAGGAGATGCCGCTGTGGAGGGCGTTGCTGCTGGTGGTGCTGTCCATTGCCGGAATGGTGTGGGGTGCCGACTTGCTCATCGATGGTGCATCGAACTTGGCTTTGGTGACGGGTGAGGCGCTGGGCGTGGGGCGTGAGGAGATGGAGCGCGTGATTGGCTTGACGGTGGTGGCGTTGGGCACGAGTCTGCCGGAGCTGTTTGCGTCGGTCATTGCGGCGCGTCGTGGTGAGACAGACATGGCGGTGGGGAATATTATTGGTTCGGTGACATTTAACATCTTGTGTGTGGTGGGCTTTGCGAGCGCCATCACGCCGATTGGTGGGGCTTGGAGCCCGTTTGTGGTGGATTATGGGATGATGCTGGTGCTGGGTGTGCTACTTTGGGTGTTCTTATATATAGGGCACCGCCTCTCTCGGTGGGAGGGGGCGGTGCTGCTGGCGATATATGTGGGGTATATCGCGTGGATAGGGGGGAGGCTGTAGGCTTTTTTCGAGGCGGGTGAACCGCTTCGCACCAACTCTATTCCTTCACGTCCAGCTCTTCGCTGGCGGAGGTGACGCTCAGCTCGGAGAGCATTTCGCGGAAGGCTTTGCCGGGGTAGAAGTTGATTTTCTTCTGGCGGATGGTCTTCTCGTCGCACTCCTCCAGGGTCTTGGCGGCTTTCGAGGTGAAGATGGGCTTGAAGGAGCCGAAGTCGCCCATGCGCACGCCGTGGCCAATCTCCATGTAGTGAACGAGACGGTTGATGAGGGCGTCGATGACGGCCTTGGTCTGGGCGGTGTTGACGCCGCACGAGTTGGAGCACTCGAGTACAAGCTGTGCGAAGGTCACCTGTGGGAAGGTGAGCTGGCGGAGTTTGTACACTTCGGGCTTCTCTTCGAGGAAGCCCAACGTGATTTTCGCTTTACGGTACTGGATTCCCATAGTTCAAAAGGATTTAAAGGTTAATGAATAAGGTTAACAAAACGCTTCTGTCACGTCGATGCTAATAGTTTCGCCGTGGGCAAAGGCGCGATAGACGAGGGCAGTGAAGGCGTTGAAGGTCTCTTGCTGGCGGTCGAGGGTGCGCTCTTCGGGTGGTTCCGTGGGGTCGGCCTGTCCGAGGATGATCATGTTGGCACGCCACTGGCGGATGGGGTCGAACCCGATGATGGTGCGGTAGGTGCCCCGTCGCTGACACACCTTCACGGTCATGGGTGAGACATCGGAGGTGGTGACGGCGCAACGATGGGTGCCCGTGGGGATAGGGTGGGGGATGTGTGTCCATTGCCCGGTGGATGGAACTTGATTGCCGGGTTCGCGGGCTTCGCACACGAGTCGGGCGGTGGGGTCAGTGTCGAGCTGTGCGGTGAAGTGGCTCCGTGTGAGCGTGGCCGATTGGTGGTAGCGTGTCAGTGTGATTTTCATAGTGTTAGATTTTTGTAAGGGGTTCTCAGAATGCGAGCAGGTAGGCGCGTTTGACCAGTCCCACGTCGATGTCGCTGAGGTGGCTCTCCACCCATGCCATGGCGCATACGATGGCGACCATGCTGGTTTCGTCGTCGAAGGAGAGGGTGCGGTTCGGGTGTATTTGTGCACGTTCGCTCACTGTGGCCAGATAGGACTCGGTGTTGTTGCCGTCCTCGGGCGGTGCCCAGCGGTAGATGATGAGCCGGAGGGTGTTGAGGTGGTGCAGGCGGATGTAGGTGCGCAGGATGCGGAAGGCGGCTCGCCAACCGAAGAGCATGCACTGGAACTGGACGAACTCACGGTCGGTTTGTCGGAGGGTCTGTCCCAGCCAGCGGGTGCGGTCACTCCTGCGGATGTTCAGCGGGTTGTTGTTTCTTTCTCCTCGTGTCATAGTAGTCGATGATGTTTTTCACGAGCCATAAGAGCACATCGGCCATCAGGCTCCAGGTTAGTTTTAGCTTGTTCATACATTTATATATTATAGGGGTTTTGTTTTGTGCTGCAAAGTTACGACATTCCGTCTGCCCGTCGATGCATTTGTGGGCGATGCCATACGTTTTCCCCCGTTCTCTGCTGCCTTGTCCCCGTCGCTGTCACGGTTCCCCCAGAAAATAGACGATGAGTCGCACTTGCCGTGCGGAGAGCATTTTGGCCGTCTTCCGATAGCCAGACTTTTCCAGTTCGCTGCACAGATTGGGATTGCGGCGCACCCAGTCCATCAGGCGGTTCACGGCTGCGTGGGGTGTCAGGTCGGGTGCATAGAGCAGCGCCAGTTCTTGCTTGCGCATACAGCCCCATTCGTATTCTAATTCGTCAGTTTTCATAAGTTATTGGTTTTTGAAGGAAATTTGTTACGATGTTTTGGTGGTCAGAAATGAGAAAATGAATTTCAAACGAAACTTTTTCACTCAAATCCTTGGTGGTTGATGGTTTTTTCTGTACCTTTGCAGGTGATAAATGTTGCAAATGCGACGCAAAGGTAGCGCATTTTCCTGAAACCACCAAATATTATTGATAGAAAAAAAATAAAAAGATGACCGACAAAGAAAAACTAAACGCCCTGATGGACCAATTCGCACAGGGCAACCAACGTATTTTTGCCGACATTATCGGAGTGCCACGCAGCAACATCGCCACTTGGCTCCACCGTGGAGCCATCACCGCCAACGGCCGTGAGGCCATCCTCGATGCCTTCCCGCAAGTGAGCCGCGAGTGGCTACAGGACTCAGCCGCTGACGCCACATCTGATGAGCTGCCGATGACGTATGAGAGACCCGGCATGATATACTTTTCACAGCGGGACCTGATTCCCCTCTTCGAGGAGTGCCGTGCTTCGTGCGGTGTGGATGAGCAGTTTGGCAACCCCGAATATGCCACCGACCACATCCACATTCCGGGTGTGCGTGCATACGCCGCCCTGCCCGCCGAGGGTGCCTCGATGGAGCCGACCATCCATGCGGGTGACCTCTGTCTGGTGGGCGACGAAGTGTCGCTCCTGCAGGTGAGTTCGCAGCGCATCTATCTCATTATCACCCGTCAAGGGCAACGAATGTTCAAGCGCATCTACGATGAGGGCCAAGCGGTTCCACGGGTGCTCGCCTTGTCGGAAAACCCCGACTACACACCCCATGCCCAGCCTTTCCTCAAGGCCGACATCCTGCACGTGTATCCATTGAAGTATGTGCTGAGGGCGGTGTGAACTATTTTTAAGTCATAGAATTAAGTAATCGTAAAAAAATAACTTGGTACGTTTTATGCCCCTGCGGGGCGTAGAAAGAAAGAGCTTCGTCTCAGCATAGCCCAAGCAAGCTTGGCTCTGCGTTCGGCTTGCATCTTTTTTCTTTATTTTTCTTTTTAATGCCGCAAAGCGGCAAATCAAACCAATTTATTTTTTTATGGTTACTAAAAGAATTATGAGAGCTATGCAGGGTGTTCAGAATTCTTTACCCCTACCGCATGGTCTTCTCGAAATTCTTAAAATTCTATGACTTAAACGCAAATTTTAAAACCTTTTATCTGTTTTTCTTTCCCTTTTTTCTCCTTTTTGGCTAAAAAGTTGTAACTTTGCAGATTGAAATTAGTCAATCAGGAAAGAAGAAAATGCTTCTGTCACTCATCGTACCCGTTTACAATGAGGAATATTACCTCCGTCGCTGCCTCGGCTCGCTGTTGCGGCAGGGGATGGAGCGTGTGGGTGATTACGAAATCATCTGTGTGGACGACGGCTCCACCGATAGCAGCCCTGTCATCCTGTCCCGATATGCCCAGCACTACCCAGACCTCATCAAGGTTTATGTCCAGCGGAACAAGGGATTGGGACCCGCCCGAAACACTGGTATGCTGGTGGCACAGGGGGAATATATCGGTTTTGTCGATAGCGACGACTTTGTGATTGAAGGAGGTTACGGCTATGTGTGTGAGCATTTTCTGGAAGGAAGGCCCGATGTGGTGACCTTTTTGTGCCGTACCTTGCAGTCGGAGAAGGACGAGTCCATCGCCGAACCTCCCAGCCCCGAAGGAGAGATTTCGTTGGAAGGGGGTGGGACAGAGGTGTATAACCGGTTGCACCCATCCGCTGTGTGGACGAGAATGTACAAGCGTTCCTTCTTGCAGGCACACCGCATATTGTTTGAACCGATTTTCATGGAAGATGAGATTTTCAATCTCCACGTGTTCAGCAAAAACCCAAGTGTGCGAGTGGTGACCAGCAACATCTACCGTTATATGAAGGACAATGGGGATTCCCTCACGCAGACAAAATCGAGGGCAAAGCTTTTGCGGCAGTTGGGTGACTGCGTGTATGGGATGGGTGTCTTCAATTCCTACGTGATGAGTGGCGAGGCGAAGATGCGTGACGGGATGAAGGCCAAAATCAATAGCTACCTGAACGTTTTCTATCGGGAGTTGTTTGTTGTCTGCTTGACCTACAAGGAGTGGCGGAATCTGATGAAGTCGAAAAACAGTTTTCCCATCTGCGACATGGTGTACCCGAAGGACAGCTCCAGGTTGGCGAAGCTGATTATCGCCATGCGGAACGTGTCAGGGCATTATTATTTGTCTTATCTCGCCGTCTGGTTCATCCGCCACTACATTTTCGAGAAGTTTCTCAGAAGCAGGATGATAGAAAGTTAATAGGAAAGGAGTAAAGCGTATGGAGAAAATATTATCTGTCATCGTACCCGTCTATAACGTGGAGCGTTTCCTGCCCCGCTGCCTTGACTCTTTGCTGCGGCAGGGGATGCAGAGCGGCGAGTGGGAAGTGATTTGCGTGGACGATGGTTCCACCGACGGTTGTGCTGCCATCCTTGCCGACTATGCCCAACGGTATCCCGATGTGTTCCGCGTCATCCGACAGGAGAACCAGGGGTTGGGACCCGCCCGAAACACAGGTATGGCTGTTGCACAAGGCGAATACATAGGTTTTGTGGACAGTGACGATTACATCATCGACGGGGCATACGCTTACTTCTGCCAGCATTTTCTGGGGAAGAAGCCAGATGTGCTTTCATATAACGATAAGATTTATATTTATACGGATGGAAAGACGATTGTAGATCCCGATGCCAAGCCCGATGGAGTAATTACTTTCGACGGCGATGGGGCGGAGGCTTATAACCGTTTGGGGTTGCCTTATGTATGGTCAAAAATCTACAAACGCTCTTTCTTGGAGCATTATGGTATTAAGGAGGAGAACACCGTCTGTCAAGACGAGCTTTTCAATTTCGAAGTATTCCGCCATCATCCACATATCCTTATCGTCAGTAGTAATGTGTCTCGTTACGAACAGGGAAATGAACATTCGATTCAGAAGACGCTAAACGAGAAAAGAATAAAAGCTCAATTGGATGAGCTGCTGTTCCATAATGCGGTGCTCATGGAGAAGTATCTCCAAGAAAGCAATGGGGAGATGGCCGCTGCCGCCTGGCGGAACCTCAATAATTTCCTAAATATTTATCATAAGAAGATTTTGCGTGTTTATCTGCCATGGAAGGAGTGGCGGAGATACAAAAAAAGGCTGCAAGAATTGCCTGTTTATACGTATCCTGACGAGATGAACCGAATGGCACGTTGGGTTACTCTGCTCAAGAATCTGTCAGGAAAGGTCTATCTGGTGTACATGGTGCTTTATCTTTTTAACCGGTATTATTTTAGAGGTAATGTTACAAACAATTTGCGTACACTTGCATCAAAAAAGAATGGAATAGTATGAAGATAGTATATTGTTCGAATACCGTTTGTAAAATAGGAGGAATAGAAATGGTCACTCTTTGCAAGGCGAATGCTTTGGCAAGGATTCCAGACAATCAGGTATGGATTGTCGTGACCGAGGATGTTACAACGCCCGTAATGAATTTGGACCATGTAACGGTGGTAAACCTTGGCATTAATTACACCGAATACAGAGAAATGGGGCTGTGGTCACTTTATCAAGATTATCGTCGCAGAAAACGACTCCATCGCGAACGACTGGAAAAAGCCCTAAACGAAATAAATCCGGATGTTGTCGTGGCGACAGGACAATACGAGAAGCATTTTCTTCCAACGCTAAAAGTCCGTTCTAATCCTGTTTTTGTGCGGGAATTGCATATGGCAAGAAGTTTCCGAAGAGATTGTTCTGTTTCAAGGTACGAAAAACTTAAGGCGAAGGTTACCGGCTTCTATGAATATAGATGGAAAATCAGAGCGTATGACAAAATCGTTGTGTTGACCGAGGACGAATTAACTGGGGCGTGGAAAAATTGGGACAAAGTGGCTGTAATTCCTAATCCTATAACCAATAAGACTACCGAATTATCCTCGTGTGAGTCGAAAATCGTTATTACTGCAGGCGGATTGAGATGGATGAAGAACTTTGAAGCTTTGATTAATATATGGGCAAAAGTTGTTCAGAAGCACGCCGATTGGACATTGCAGATATGGGGCGAAGGTAAACAGTCAACGATGTTGGAATCGCAGATAAAGCGATTGGGACTTGCACAGAATGTGTTCCTAAAGGGTAGTTCTTCCAACATGGTGGGGGAGATGGCGAAGGCATCCCTCTTTGTGCTCACTTCAAAATCAGAGAGTTTCTCGCTGGTGACGTTGGAGGCCATGTCGGTGGGCATTCCGTCGGTGGTGTATAATTGTCCTGGTGGCATACGCTATGTGGTGGAAGATGGAAAGACGGGATTTTTGGTGCCTATGGGTGACGAAGAGGCATTTGCGGAGAGGGTGTGTGCCCTCATAGAGGACACGGAAATGCGGAAGGAGATGGGAGCACAGGCTCTGAAAGTGTCGGAGAAATATGCCATGGATAAGGTGATTGAACAGTGGATGGAGCTGTTCAGGGACTTATGCCAGAAGAAGAAAGGAAACAAGTAAGGGAGTAATTTATAAAGGAAAGTGTTGGTATGGAAAAGATTGATTTTGTGGTAACATGGCTGGACAGCGATGACCCTGAGTGGATAGCGCAATACAACCAATACAGGCCAGAGAAACCGATGTCCGACAGGGGAAGGTTTCGGGAATGGGACATATTCCGCTATTGGTTCAGAGCCGTCGAGAAATACGCGCCGTGGGTGAACAGGGTATTTTTGGTGACCAACGGGAAGTTCCCAGATTGGATTAATGAGGAGTGCCCCAAACTGGTCTTAGTGAAGCATTCCGATTTTATATCCGAGGAATATCTTCCGACGTTCAATTCTGTGACCATCGAAATGAATCTCGACAAGATAAAGGGACTTTCGGAAACATTCGTCTATTTCAACGATGACACGATTCTGAATGCTCCCGTCACGCCCGACTACTACTTCAGGAATGGCTTGCCCTGCGACTGCAATGCGGAGACATTGTTGATTAACCCGTGGTGGGATCCCGTGGAGCAGTACAGCATCAAGATAAATATCTTCTGTAATATGGCGGTGCTGAACCACAATTTTAACCGTCGGGAGGTTATTCGCCAGAATCGGAGGAACTGGTTTGGCCCTCACTTGTGGAACGGTTTCTTCGTATTTAACGCGATGCTGCACTTTTTGGTGTATTTCCAATTTTTCCGCTGGCGGCACTGGGAACAGCCCATATTGAAGTCGGTGATTCGGGAGATTTGGGAGAAGGAGCCAGACAGCATGGCCAAGAGTTGTACGCGCTTTCGGCAGGATGTGAGTCTCAATCCATACATTTTTCGGTATTGGCAGTTTGCGAGCAATCGTTTCCACCCTGTAAAGTGGGGTGGGGGAAAGGTCTTCAACATCGGCAAGAATAATGTCGAGGAGGTTTGCAAAGCCTTGCTGGACGAGAAGCTGAAGTCGGTGTGTCTGAATGACCATCCAGGGTTGAAAGAGGAAGATTTTCCACAGGTGAGGGAGACCATACTCCGAGTCTTCGAGCGGAAATTCCCGCAACCATCGATGTTTGAGAAAGAAGGTTCTCTTATTCATTGAACACTAAAGCAAAGATAAAGTGTTATGAGTATAGCAATATCCGTTATTATTCCTATTTACAACACGGAGAGATTCCTTCAGCGCTGTCTCGATTCCTTGCTGCGGCAGGGGATGGAGGATGATGGCACGTGGGAAGTAATCTGTGTGGATGATGGTTCGACCGATAGTTGTCCTGCCATCTTGGCTGACTACGTTTGGCGACATCCTGGTGTGTTCCGCGTCGTCAGACTGGAGAATGGCGGTGTGGCTCGGGCAAGGAATGTGGGGATTGATAGAGCACAAGGAGAGTGGCTGGCCTTTGTCGATAGCGATGATTATCTGGTAGATGGAGGTCTGGCCTACTTGCTGAAGCATTTCTGTACCAAGGGTGTTGACGTGGTGGGCTTTAAGAGGGTGACGCTGAACCCGTGGCAGTTGTCACACTGGACGTACAGCGACACACCCGAAGGGAAGGTGATCTGTAAGGGTAGTGGCCATGAAATTTACAACCGATACCGCCAAGAGTGGGTCACCGACAAAATCTATCGACGATCGTTTCTGCAGAAGTACAAAATTGGGTTTGCCAAGTTGTATGTAGCCGAGGACACGGAGTTCAACTTCCGAGTATTCCAACGCAATCCGAACATAGTGATGACCGACTCGAACATCTACCGCTACGAACAGCAGAATGAGTATTCGCTGACCCAAGTGAGAGACGAGAAGCGCATGGAGAGGTACTTAAATGCCCAACTGCTGATTATTGCAGAATTAAATGACTATCTTGTGGATACGAGAACAACCATGCGGGAAGGCACGTTGGCAACCTTGGGGGCACGTATACATAATTTTTACACTCGATCACTAATGGCGAAATATTCGTACAAAGTGTGGAAAGAACGGATGACACTGATTAATTCATGCCCCTATCATACGGCGGCGATGGAAGGGAAATGGGAATGGCTGGGTGTGATCATGAATGGTATCTCCTCTTCGTATGTTCTGTATCGGTTTTTTAGCTTCCTTTATTGTTATGTCTTTAGGAAGTTCGTCCACAGTCGGCTTGCTTGAGGAAAACGAACAGGGGGCAGAGAATTTTTTGGAATCTCTGCCCCCTGTTTTTGGCGTTTCTTTGATTGTGCTTCGTCGGTGATGCCCCTGGCTTAGAGTATCTTCACATTGCTGCTACCGATGCACCACCCTGTCCTTCAGTTCTGCCAGCTTGCCGGAGTTCCAGCGTTCGGTGGTGCCGACAAGGTAGCCGGTGATACGCTGGAGGGTGTCGATGTGGGTGGAACCGCAGCGTGGGCACACGTCTAACCCCTCGGTGGCATCCTCGTAGCCACAGTTCATGCAACGGTTACGGTTGTGGTTCACGGAGCCGTAGCCGATGTTGTACTGATCCATCAAGTCCACGATGTTCATGATGGCTTCGGGGTTGTGGGTCGCGTCGCCATCAATCTCCACGTAGAAGATGTGGCCGCCTCGGGTCAGCTCGTGGTAGGGGCCTTCCACCTCGGCCTTGTGGCGTGGCGAACAGTGGTAGTAAACGGGCACGTGGTTGGAGTTCGTGTAGTAGTCCTTGTCCGTCACACCAGGGATGATGCCGAACTTCTTCTTGTCCATTCGCGTGAAGCGGCCAGCCAAGCCCTCAGCAGGGGTGGCGAGCACGGAGTAGTTGTGCTGGTACTTCTCCGCAAAGTCGTTCACACGGTCACGCATATAGCGCACAATCCGCAAGCCCAGTTCCTGTGCCTCGGCCGACTCGCCATGGTGCTTGCCCACCAGTGCGATGAGACATTCTGCTAAGCCGATAAAGCCGATGCCGAGGGTGCCTTGGTTGATGACTGACTCGATGGTGTCGTCCTCCTTCAGGTGCTCTGCTCCAATCCAGAGGCGCGACATCAGGAGCTGGAACTGCTTCACGTAGGCGGTCTTCTGGAACTTGTAGCGTTCGTGCAGCTGGTGTGCCGTCACCTCCAGCATGTGGTCGAGCTTGGCGAAGAAGGCGTTGATGCGCTCCTCCTTGTTCTCGATGCCGCGACACTCGATGGCGAGACGGACGATGTTGATGGTGGAGAAACTGAGGTTGCCACGTCCCACCGAGGTCTTCGGACCGAATCGGTTCTCGAACACACGGGTGCGGCAACCCATCGTGGCCAGCTCATACTCATAGCGTTTCGGGTCATCGGCACGCCACAGCTCATGCTGGTTGTAGGTGGCATCGAGGTTCACGAAGTTCGGGAAGAAACGTCGTGCCGTCACCTTGCAAGCCAGACAGTAGAGGTCGTAGTTGGGGTCGCTTGGCAAGTAACTCACACCTCGTTTCTTCTTCCAAATCTGGATGGGGAAGATGGCTGTCGCACCGCCGCCCACGCCCTGATAGGTGCATTCCAGCAGTTCGCGGATGACGCAGCGACCCTCTGCCGAGGTGTCGGTGCCGTAGTTGATGCTCGAGAAGACCACCTGGTTGCCGCCGCGTGAGTGGATGGTGTTCATGTTGTGGATGAACGCCTCCATCGCCTGATGCACACGCCCCACGGTGCGGTTGATGGCATGTTGCTTGGCCCGCTCCACACCCGACAGTCCGTCGAGCGGACGCACCACATAGTCCTCAATCGGTGCGTCGTACAGCTCCTGGAGGTCTTGCCCCGTCATCTGTTCGATGTACTTCACTTCCTCCTTGTAGGAGAGGCGCACGTAGGGTGCCATGTAGAAGTCGAACGCTGGAATGGCTTGGCCGCCGTGCATCTCGTTCTGGCAGGTCTCCAAGCTGATGCAGGCGATGACCGAAGCCGTCTCGATGCGCTTGGCAGGACGACTCTCGCCGTGACCCGCCATAAAGCCGTTCTCCAAGATGTGGTCCAGCGGATGCTGCACACAAGTGAGCGACTTCGTGGGGTAGTAGTCCTTATCGTGGATGTGCAGATAGTTCCCCTTCACCGCCTCTCGTGTGGCTGGCGAAAGGAGGTAGTCGTCCACGAAGGGCTTGGTGCTTTCGCTGGCGAACTTCATCATCATGCCTGCCGGCGAATCGGCATTCATGTTGGCATTCTCTCGCGTAATGTCCGTGTTCTTCGCCTCGATAATCTCCAGGAACATTGCCCTCGTCTTGGCTCGACGGGCGATGCTTCGCTGGTCGCGATAGGCGATGTACTTCTTTGCCACTTCCTTGCGCGGCGACTTCATTAACTCCAGCTCCACTTGGTCCTGTATCTCCTCCACCGTCATCTGCTCTCGTCCTCTCATGCCCACATGGTCAGCGATGCGCTGTATCAACGCCTCGTCCTCACCCAGTTCCGTTGTCAGCATCGCCTTGCGGATAGCCGCCTTAATTTTCTCCTCGTTGTAGCCGACAATGCGGCCATCTCTTTTCCTTACGGTCTGTATCATGCTCTTCTTTCTTTAAGTTTTTTTTTCGTCTCCAATGCCACGACCGCATCGTGGCCTCGTTCTCACCCTGCCAGACATCCGTCCAGCATCTCCTGCAAAAACTCCTTCATGTGCTCGTCCATGCCCTGGCCGATAAAGACGAGCTTCTGCATCCGGTCGCCATACTGCTCGTCCCAGTCGGCACGCAGTTTAGGCTCTGCTTCCAAAAGCCTCTCCAGCTGTTCTTTCGGCATGGTGGCGTACCACTGTCCGCAGTTCTTCAGCGAGAACTGTCGCCCAGCCTGCTCGAAGAGGTAGCAGATGTCTTCTTCTCCCTTGAACCAGCAGATGCCTTTGGCACGGATGATGTTCTTCGGCCAGAGGCGCGCCACGAAGTCGTCGAACATACCTAACTTCATGGGTCGTCGGGCTTGATAGACGAAAGTGCCGATGCCGTATTCCTCTGCCTCACCCTCGTCGTGATGGTGATGGTGGTGGTGATGATGATGTCCGTGCTCCTCATGCTCATCGTCGTCATGGTCGTCGTGGTGGTGATGATGGTGGTGCTCCTCCTCTTCTTCGTCCTCGTCATGGTGATGGTCTTCCTCCTCGTCATGGTCGCCGTCGCCTTCAATCTCCGCAATCCAAGCCGCACTCGTCGCCACTTTGTCGAAGTCGAACATACCCGTGTTTAGAATCTTCTCCAGTTCCACGTCGCCGTAGTTGCATTCCAGGATTTCGGCCTTTGGCTGCAAAGCTCGCACAATCTCCTTCAGCCGCGCCAGTTCGTTCGGCTCCACCTCTGCCGCCTTGTTCAGCAGGACGATGTTGCAGAACTCAATCTGCTGCACCACCAGGTTCTCGATGTCTTCCTCGGCGATGTTGGGTCGCTGGAGGCGTTCACCGTTGCCAAACTCGTCCTTCATGCGGAGCGCATCGACCACGGTCACGATGCAGTCCAGCACGGGCACACCATCCGCCCAGTACTTCGGCTCCATCTGCGGAATCGAGCAGATGGTCTGGGCGATGGGGGCTGGCTCGCAGATGCCACTCGCCTCGATGACGATGTAGTCGAATGCGTGTTGCTGCACCAGGTCGCTCAGTTGCTGCACCAAGTCCATCTTCAGCGTGCAGCAGATGCAGCCGTTCTGCAAAGCCACCAGCGAGTCGTCCTGCTGGTCCACGATGCCTCCCTGCTGGATGAGGTCAGCATCGATATTTACCTCTCCCAAGTCGTTCACAATCACGGCAAAACGTATGCCACGCTCGTTCTTCAAGATGCGGTTCAGCAGGGTCGTCTTGCCGCTGCCCAGATAGCCCGTCAGCAGCAGCACTGGCGTTTCCCGCTTCCCATATACTTTCTTTTCCATATACCTTCTTTTATATTATATAGATGTGTCATTCGGGGCACAAAGATACGAAAAAAAGCGTAATGGACAAAAGAAAATAGGCGATTCGCCTCCTTCTTAACAAACTTTTTACTACTTTTGCACCGCTATCTAACCAATTAAAACATGAAGTAATGAAAAAGAAGATTCTTTCTTTCGTACTCCTGCTCGCTGCCATCAACGTGAGCGCACAGGAGGAAGTGCTCAAGAAGTATTCGGCACTTGGCGACGTGAACACGGTTTCCGTTACTAAGGGGATGCTTGCGTCCCTGCCCGTTGACCAAACCGAGTTGCCTCTTGTCGGGAAGGTGATGTCGAAGATTGAGAACATGAAGATTCTTTCCTCCGACAAGTCAAAGGCTGCTAAGGAACTCCACACAAAGTTGCCCAACCAGTTGTTGAGCAAAGGCTATGAGGTGAAGTTCAAGACCAAGCAGTCGAAAAACAAGGAGTTGTTGGTGCTTCAGTCGGAGACCGATCCGAACTCGATTGTGATTGTCAATTGGGACAAGCCCAAGACCATCGTCGTTAGTCTCCACGGAAACTTCTCAAAGGAAGATTTCGAAGAACAATAACACGGTTCACTAAAAAAAGGGCACCGAGTAAGAGGTTATCACTAATCCCTTACCCGGCGGAATCTACTATTTTCCATTAAAAACTATATACCGCGTGGCCTATAAATTGATAAGACATAAAGATAAGGCCATCCCTTTTTGCGGTTCACTACTTATTATTCACCTATTATCTTTTTTTGTGTGTTAGCGCTGAGCTAAGACGCTACTGCCACCTTCGCCTGCAAAGCGGTTGTCCTTCCAGTTACCTGCGATGACACGTCCACTTGGAGTGGTGTAAGTACCCTCACCGTTACGCATGTCTTCCTTGAACTGGCCTGTGTAAGTGGCTCCCGATGCCCAGACGTATGTGCCCTGGCCCTGGATGTAGCTGTTGACGAACTGGCCTTCGTACACGTTGCCGTTAGCGTAAGTGTATTTGCCGAGACCTTCCTTCTCGCCGTTCACCCACTGTCCGGCGTACACGTCGCCGTTGTTGTGGTAGTATGTTCCGAAACCGTTGCGCTGGTTGTTCTCATAGTGGCCTACATACTTGTCGCCATTGGCTGCGATGAACACACCTTCTCCTACACGAACGTCATCCACCCATTCACCTTCGTATGTGTCGCCGTTAGCCCAAGTGAGCTTGCCGTGACCGTTGCGCTTGCCATTCTTCCACTCACCTTCGTACACGTTGCACTTGTCAGCATAGTATGCAGAGCCGAAGCCATCCTGCTTGCCATCCTTGAAGTCGCCCTGGTAAACGTCACCGTCAGTCCAAGAGTAGCGTCCGTAGCCATCAATCTGGCCATCTACGAAATTACCCTCGAAGCGGTCGCCGTTCTTCCACTCATAGACTCCCTGACCATGCATCTTGCCGGCCTTCTTCTTACCTACGTACTTACCCGCGTTCTTCAAGTCGGGGTTCTTCTGTGCGTCGGCAGCATTCTGTGCCATGGCACGGTTATAAGCTCCAAGAGAGAGGAATGCTAAAACGGTTAAAATAAGCTTTCTCATAATTTTGCCCTTTCTTTAAAATTTCGAATAATAAGTAGTTTTGATGTATGTTATTTGTTAGTCAATCATTCTAAAACATGTTAACCTGTGGGGCTGAACCCTTCGAGGTGTCGCTTTTGTTTCTTTTTGACGATGCAAAGTTACCTTTTTTGTATTCATTATGCAAACTTTTTCGAGTTTTTTTTCAAAAAAAATAGAAAATAGCATGAAAAAGGACATTTTTGCATGTAATTTGGTATAGGGGTCTCTGGATTTCCGCAACATGTTGGGTTTTTGGGGAAACATGCAGAGGTTTACGAAATAGGGCTTAGGTCGTTATGTTTATAGGGGTGTTTCCGTCAGCGGCATCGCTTGTTTCCTTGGACGGGGTCTGTCTTGTTTCTTCTTGGACGGAAGTGGTAGTGTCGTTGGAAACATCGTTAGTTGTGTTGTTAGATACATATTGGGAATTGTTGTCAACGGAAGAGGTGGCCGTGGCAACATCGATGGCGGGTATGTCGTCGATGTCTGTGAGGGGTGGGAGAGGGTTTTTGTCGCTTTGCCTTGCACCGAGCTTCTGGAGTTTGGCACAAGTGGTAAGAATGCTCTGCCCTGTGGGTGCGAGCTTGCGAGCACCAGCATCGTAGGCGGCACGGGCGGCGGTGAGGGCACGGTCGATGTCCTGATACTTCTTGAGGAACTGTCCAACGCGGTCGAGCATTTCGTTGGCGAGGGCATAGACTTTCTCGTGATTCTGCGCCTGGGCAATCTGTGTCCACGTGAGACTGACGATGCGGAGAGCAGCAAAGAGCGTCTGTTCGTCGGCGATGAAGACGTTCTGTGCCATGGCATTGCGCCACAGGTCGGGTTGTGCGCCGAGAGCTGTCCAAAGGGCAGCAGAGTGGGGGACAAACATGATGACATAGTCCATCCTGACCTTGGGCGGCTGGATGTAGGAGGCATAGTCCTTGGCGGCGAGGGAGCGCACATGCGCCTTCAGACTCTCGATGTGGAGGTGCAGGTGGCGGCGGCGTTCCTCGTCGGTCTGAGCGTTAGCGTAGTCCATGAAAGCGCTGAGCGACACCTTCGAGTCGATGATGACCTCGCGGCGCTGATCGAGGTGGAGGATGATGTCGGGGCGCATGGTCTGCCCCTGTATATTCTTAATAATGTTCCCGTGCGCGTCGCGTATATAAGGCTGGGTGTCGTAGTGGATGCCACGTTGCAGACCCTGCGACTGGAGCAGTTCGTCGAGGATGGTCTCGCCCCAATCGCCCTGCACACGGCTTCCGAGGCGGAAAGTGCGTGCCAGTTCGTCTGCACTCCGTTGGGCAGCCTGACTTTGGCGCAGCATATTCTCGATGCCTGCCTTCATTTCGCCCGTCAGGTTCGTCTGCCGCAGGGTCGTGTCGTCCATCGCACGCTTCATTTGGTCGATGGTTTCGCGTAGTGGATTGACGATTTGTCCGAGGGTGTCGCCGCTGGATTGCGTAAATTCCTGTTGGCGTTGGCGGAGCATATCGTCGGTGGCGAGACGCATCTGGGCGGTGACACGTTGGATGGTCTCGTCGAAGTGGGCTTGCTGTTGGGCAAGGGCATCACGGTGACGCTGGTCGGCCTCGGATTTCGCTTCAGAAAGGAGCTGCTGCGTGTGCTGTCGCAGGGTCTCTTCACGCTTTTCCATGTCCGCTTTTGTTTCCTCGGAACGTCGTTTTTCGGTTTCTGCCTGTACTCGAAATGTTTCCACTTGGGCGACGAGACGGGTGTTCCGCCGCTGCATGATGAAGGCGGTGGCGAGTGCTCCGATAAGGATGCCGATGAGTGCGGCGAGAATAATCATACTGTTCATGGTTTGTTATAAGTAGTCTTATGTTAAATAGGCGTGGGTGGTGGTCAGTGTCTGCCGCTCCCCCACTTGGGGTCGGTTATAAAGCAGTGCCGCGTGTTCGTCTGAGCCGCTTGGGCGGTGAGACGGGTGCAGCTATGAAATAATGTATAAGCGGGGCGCGTCATATCTCTTCAGCCGCTGATGAGATGTGGCGCGCCCCGCTTAGTTCTTGTGCCCTTACTTTAGGAACACTTTTTGTGTGCGCCCGTCAGCGGTGCGGACGATGTTGAGTCCTCGCTGGGGAGCAGGAATGGGGGTGCCAGCTGGGGTGAAGTAGCGGGCTGCGGCTCCGTTGGTGGCGACAGTATCGCCACAGACTGGACGGGGGGTGGTGATGCCGGTGACGATTTCGCTCTGCTGGACAGAGGCGAGGCTTGCCGTGGCTCGGGTGCCAGCAGGGTTGCACTTCACGCGGAAGACGATGCGCACCGTGGCTGTCTGGTCGCCTCGATGGTAACGGAGGGCTTGGCTGATGGTGTATTCCTTGCCGCTCGTGAGGCGATTGGGGTACTGCCCGATGTTGAAAGTGAGGGTGGCAGGAGCGAACTCGCTATATACGCTGGCGTTGGCATCGGCGTACTCGCAACGGGCACCGTCGGCATTGAACCAATGTCCGTGGCCGTTGGCGGTGCTGCCAGCATTGACGATGTCGCCCGTGGTGGGGTTGACGGCATAGAACTTGATTTGCCCGTCGGCAGGAGCAGCGGAAGTCCAGTTGACCAGGTGGTTACTTACCTCGCTGGGCTGCATCTGGAAGGCGGTGCCGAGGGCGGCAGCAGCTGTGCCATCGAGGGTGATGGACGTGCCGCCGTAGGTGTTGGCACGTGGGATGGCCACATCGTAGGTGATGGTGGCATCGGTGATGGGCAGATTTTCGTCGATGATGGGCGCACCACTGATGTTTGTGCCTTGGAACTCCACCGTGTAAGGCCACTGGTCGTCGTCTTCGGGTTTCTCGTTCCACTTGTGCTGGTAGTACTCGCGTGGAGCTGGCGAGACGATGAACCAAAGTTTCTGTGTGTTCTCGGGAACGGTCGCAGAGACGCTGACCGTCTTGCTGCCGGCTTTGTTGTCGTCGGCGCAGTAGAGGGAGTCCTCATAGAGGTATTGGCGTGTGCCATCGTTGAGCAGCGCCACATAGCCCAGACGGAAACCACGGTGGGCGTTATACTTGGAGTTGTTGTTGTAGAATGCCTTGTTTTCCAAGTGTACGTAGGTGTCGCCGTTGTGGTATTCGATGGGGTCGCCTTCAGCCAGACGTGCGTTGGCCTTCAGCGAAGTAAATTCGGTGGTAATGGTCTGTCCCGCTTCGGGCACGTTCAGGGGGATGACGTTGAAGCCCGTGGCCTGTGGGCAGGAAGAGTAAGCCACCTGATGTTTGGTGCCGCCGAGGGTGACGTAGTTGTAGGTGTAAGGCACGAAGTTAATCCACTCCAGACCGTTTTCGCGCAAACCTTCGAAGTCAGTGGTGGCCATGTGCATGGCGTAGTCGAAGTAAGCTTTGTAGAGGTCGTCGGAAGACCAGTTCATCATGTGCATCAGCACCTCGTTGGGGTCCACACCCTTACCCGCATCGTGTCGCCAGAGCTTGCCGATGAAGTCGATGCCGTAGCGATCCACCAGATAGTAGTGCCACCAGTAGGACTGGTAGCGCATGTGCTCGTGAGTCATGGCATAGTTGTAGGTGCGAGGGAAGAAGGGGGTTCCGTAAGGAATCCATGACTCGTTCCAGAGCTGGTCGGGATAGGCTTGAGCGGCTTGCCACTGTGCGGTCTGCTCCCAGAAGGTGGAACCGTTGCCGATGGCGGTGCGGAAACCAGCGTAGCCACCAAGGTCGCAAAAGCACTGGTACTGAAACGAATGGCCAATCTCGTGGGCGATGGTATGGCCGACGGGCTTGCAGGTAGATGGGGTGACCCAGAGGGCACCGATGACGTTGTCGTAGCCCGAACCTGTGGCCACCCAACCGTCGTCGTGGAGCAGACAAATAATCATCTTGTACTTCTTCACGTTGGAGTTGGACTCGTCGCAGAAGCCGAGCTTGCCGACGTTCAGCGAGTAGAACCACTCGGCCTTCTCCAGCAGGTCGTCAATATCGACGCGGTAGGTGGTGGGGGCGTTGGTGGGGATGGTGTTGCCGTAGCCCTTCTCCCAATAGACGATGAAGTTCTCGCTCTCCTTGGAGCGCGACTTCGAGTATTGTGCCTGATTGTCAGGATCGTTCTCGCGGTAAGTAGCGGTGCTGTTGCGCCACTCCCAAGGGATGTAGAGCTGTTTCTGTGCGTTGACCGCAACCACGGCGGCCATCATGGCAATGAGTGTAAAAAGTCTTTTCATTGTTGTGGGTAAGTTTTTAGAGGTTAATATAGCTGTAAAAGTATAATCCTATTGGTGTTCTCCCATACGGTCGGCTACACCGTCAAGAATGACGGCGAGTATATAGAGAACAATGGCGGACAGGAGAATGTAATATACGGTTCCGCGTGGTTGTTCTTCGTTCAACAGCGGTGTCACGATACCACCCACAGCAATAAACTTGCTGATGTCATACAGGTATTTCGCCGTGTTCACCACTTGCGTTTTCGTAAGAATAGCTTTCATTGTACCGTCTTCTTGCTGTTAATGTATGCGATGAGTCTATCAACCATAACAAGAGCGAACGCAAAGAGACCTACGCCGACAGCTGGCAGAAAATAGATGAAAATTCCCATGTCCATATATTTAAGAGTTTTTATTCTACATGCAAAGTTACGCATTCTTTTCTTTCCGACCAAAAGAAATGGGAAGAAAAAAGGGCTGGCACGGGTGGGTGCCAGCCCTTATATATATAATATGTGTAAGTTCGAGTTGACTTAACGGGTTACTTTACGAACACCTTGCTTACGTTGCCGTCAGCCTTGCGGATGATGTTCAGACCCTTCTGAGGAGTTGCGAGACGTGCGCCGCTGATGCTGTAGATGCCGGCAGCGGCAGCCTTCTGCGTGTTCATGCTGTTGATGGCCACAGCAGAATCCTCGCTGTAGAAGGTGACTGCGTAGAGGGCACGCTTGCCGTCGTAGTTCACGGCGAAGTGAATGGTAAGCTGGCTGTCGTCAGACTTCTCGAAGGCAATATCCATTGGGTCAATCTGAATCTGGAGCGAACCGTCCTCGGTGTAGAAGTGGGCGGTAGCCACAGCCTTGGTCTCGTCGTCGGTCATGTAGCCATCTGCTGTGAGCAGGGCATCGTCGCCTGGCTCCACATTGACGAACATCGTGTTCGACTTAGCGAAGGAGAAGGTTGCTGCCTCGATGGTCTCGTCGTCGAGTCCGAGTGCCTCGTAGAGCTTCTCTTTGTCGATGTTGTAGATAACGTAGCCGTCTGAGTCGTAGCTGGCATCGGTCACCGTCTCGGCGTTTTCTTCCTTGTAAACCACTTCGAGTTCTGGGCCTACCTCGTCCACGTAAGCCACGTAGAGGTAGTAAGTCAGGTACTTACCTGTTTCCTCGTTCATCAGGTAGAGGTTAGCGTTCCAAGTTTCGCCCACGCTCGACTGACCAGGATACTGGTACCAAGTAATCTTGCCGCTGGCGTAAGTGAGACCGAAGGAGTTGGTGCCCCATCCGGCATTATCCACTACCACCTGATGCTCTGTGTTCTCGTAGGTCGTGCGACCGTACCAGAAGCCTGGGTTCGGGGTACAAGTGTACTTCTTGTTCATTTCGAGTTTTCCTTCTGCGCCGTCCTTGCCTTCTACGTACTTATCGGTGTAGAGGACAAAGTCCTGAGTGCCAATCTTGCTCTCGATGTAAGCCAAGTCAAGCTCGCTCTTCGTTCCCCATTCATAAACACCCTCGTTGTTGGGCACAATCTGGATGGCCAGACTTTCGGTGCCTACGCACTCGTACTCAGCTGGTTCTTCTTCTTCGCCACCAGGAGCCTTGACAGTGTAGTTCACGTTGATGGCATAGAGGTTGTTGCCATTCTGGAAGATAAGCTGAGTGGTCCAGAGCAGGTCTTCGGTAATGTCGAGGAAGATACCGGCATACTGGCCGATGGCGAAGGTTCCGTCAGGCAGGCTGACAGGATTGATATAGACAGGTGCCTTGTCGTTCCATGAGCCATGCTTGCCTTCAGCGGTGAGGTAGTAGCCTTTCTCGCCCGTCGTGTGGTCGTCGGTGAGGGTGCCTTCAGCCGTCCATACGTAGAAGTCGGTGATGTCGTCAGCTTCACAGGCGAGTGCTTCGAGCACAGCAGCCATGTCGATGGAGAAGTTCTTGGTCTCGTAGCTGTCGTTGGCTGGCGAAGTGATGGCCACATCCTGAGAGCCTACAATGACGTATGCGTCTGGGTCAATTTCCTCGGGCTTGGTTACCTTCGTCACCACCTTGATGCGGGCAGCCTTCGAACCGTAGATAAGATAGAGGTAAGCGAAATCCTCGTCGCCTTCCTTCAGTGTGTTGGGATATTGGCCTGAAGTGATGCTGTAAACGCCCTCAGCAAGCGTGATGCCCTGCACATAGAAGGTGTTGGCACCCGTATCCCATTTCAGGGGAGCGTTCATTGGGAAGGTCACTTCCTCGCCCGTAGCCTCGTCGTACTGGCTGTAACGACCAAACCAGCCACCGCCGGCACCCTCTTCGGGAGTCTTCAGGTCATCGACCCAGCGATAAGTCACTTCGCCCGTGTTCTCGCCTTGTTCGTTGTACACGGTGTCGGCCACCACTACCTGTGTGAAGGTCATGTCGGCAGCAGCTGCGTCGAACTCGGCAGCCGAGGTGCCCAGTGCGTCATACACGCCGTCGAGGGTGGCGGTATAGGTCTTGCCCTCATATTGCTTGCCCAGTGTGAAGGGGAGTTCCAAGGTGTAGTCCTTCACGATGGTCAGTGCGGAGAGTTGCTTGGTGGGTTCGGGTACTTCGGTCTTCTCGGCAGCGGTCACGTTCTGCGTTACGTCGAAGCTCACTTCCTTGTCGCCGTTGACGAGGTAGAGGACGCACTTCAGAGCTGATGCCTCATAGATTTTCTTGAATACCTTGGGCATCTGACCTACGTACACGTTGATGCGGTCTTCCCAAGACTCGCCGCTTTCCTCGTCGGAGCCGGCAGCCTCAAATTCGAGACCCACGAACCAGCTGGTGCCTTCGTCGCCGTAAGCCTGTGGCACGCCAGCCAGGTTCATCCAGAATTCGTTGGTGTTACCCGTGTAGTCGTTCGACTTGGAGCCGTCAGACAGTTTCAGATAGACGTTTCCGCCCTGCAGATCGCCATTCTCGTTGGGGTTCTTCACGAGGGCTTCGAGTGCTGCAGCGTCGGACAGACCGAGTGCGGAAGCGATTTCAGTAGCAGGGAATGACACCTGACCAGCCACCCAATCCTCGATGGGGTCGCTGTCGATGGTCACAGTGTACTGTGCCTTTGCTACCATGCTCACCATCATCATGGCAAGCATCAGAAGAGAAGAGTAAATTTTTCTCATAAGATAAAATAGCTAAAAAGTTAATAAATATGTTTTGGTTAGTTGGTTTTGGCGAAGGAGGAGGAGCGAGGCGGGCAGGGAGGGGACTTTTCGGGCAAACCGAAAAGCACGAGGCTTTTTGCGTCGGGGACTCCTTTAAGTTTCCGCTGGCAAAGTTAGGCTTTTCGGGAGAAATGCCCTACTCTTTTCGCACATTTTTTAGTGTGTTAGAGCATTTTCGCCCCTTTTTGGACGATTTTTGTATTTTGTAGCTAACAGAAGGGGCGAAAATTTGGCTGTTTCGCCAAAAAGCCGTACCTTTGCTGCGTCATTCCTTTTCAAAGGTGACATAAGTAAGTTTTTCATTAATATAGCTAATCTAACAAATTCAGGTGCGGCTCTGCGTGATGCAGAGCCGTTCTCTGTATGTGGAGCTTCATCCTGTTTGCCCCCTCTCTCTGCAAGCCTGTGCACGTAGCGTCAGAATCGCACCCGACGGGTACGACGCATCGCACCCGTCGGGTGCGGCAAGCCGTACCCGACGGGTGCGATTTTGGGGCTTCCTGAGTGCATCGTCGGATGCACCCCGTGAAGGGCGAACTGAAGGCTTAGTCGAGGAGCATAGCCTTGTAGTCGTCGCTGGGCTTGAAGTAAGGGATGCGGTGTGCTGGCACCACCACTGACTTGTTCTCCTTGATGAGACGGCCAATCTTCTGGGCACGAGTCTTTGTCGTGAATGTGCCAAAACCTCTCAGGAAGATGTCCTCTCCCTGTGCAGTTTGCTCTTTCACTACTACCATCAAGGCTTCCACTACTTTCAGTGCCTTTTCCTTCTCTACGCCCGTCTTCTGGGCGATTTCATTTACGATTTCTGCTTTTGTCATAATTATTTATGTTTTATGGATTGATTTTATTCTGCTTACGCTGTTGGCCTCCTGCTCTCTATATAAATATATGTGTAAAGCGTGCGAGGCTACCTTTGAAGCGCAAATCGTGTGCAAAGGTAATGGAAAAATGTCTAAAAAACAAAAACATACGAACTTTTTTTGCCTCTTACCTCATTTTTTTCACACTTTCTGCCTCGGCGTCATGTCTGTTTGGAAGGTTTGCCCCCTCCTACCCTTTTTTTCGGCTTCCGCAATTCATGCAGGAATGCATAGTGCCGCCGCCGCTTTGGGTAGCCCTCTTCCCGCTCGTGGGCGTATGCCTCGCGTTCGAGCGAAATGGCGAAGTAGGCACGTTCGCTGTCGAAGCGGTATTGCACCCACCGCACCAGCCACTCCACGCCATACCACACATAGAAGCCCACGAAGCCCATCTCCACCTGCTGCATCGTGTGAATCAGTTCGTGGCGCAGTTCATGCGGAAGCATCACCCCCCACCGTCGGCTGGCAAAGATAAAGCCGAAGAGGTTGATGCCGTGAAAGTTTCCCGGAGGGAAGTTGCGTGTATAAATCACCTTCATCGAGGTGCAAATCTACATAAAAATAATGACTTATTGATAATAATTTGTTCAAATTATGCGAAGTTTTTGTGGGTATGGAACGATAAACCAAGTTTTTTGTGTATCTTTGCACCCGTTGGAGAAGACTCTTCCGACGATAAAAACAAATCAGCCGATGGACTACACGCGTTATTTCAACAAAGGCGGATGGGCTGCTTTGGGAGGCTACTATGCCACGCACCCCAAGAAACTGAAGAAGCTCATCAAGAATGTGCGGCAGTATGCCAGTCGTGAGGGGCTGGCACAGGCACGCGACGAATTGGTACTCATCTGCCAGTATGTGCGCGATGTCTTCACGGGGCGGTACAAAGACTACAACGTCCTCCATCTGAGCGTCATCATCGGTGCTCTGGTCTATGTGGTCACACCCGTCGATGCCATGCCCGACTTCTTACCTGTAGGGCTGATAGACGACACGGCCATCCTGCTCTGGGCTACCCACGAGTTTGCCAGCGAGCTGGAACGCTATCGTCAGCACCTGTCTCATCGCAACGCACAAACATCTGCTAAGAAGTCAGACGACATCGAGGACATTGAATTTGAAGAGATCCCACCCTTTCAGCTTCCTGCTTGAAAGCCACTCGTGTGCATTCGGAAACGTTATCTTAAACAGCGCAAATTAAACAGACAATGAAATCCATTCGACTCGCCATCTTCGTTACTGGTTCGGGAACCAATTGCGAAAACATTATCCGTTATTTCATTCCCAAGCCTTGGGTGGAAATTTCCATCGTCGTGAGCAGCCGCCCTGATGCTTATGCCCTCACCCGTGCGCACAGTTTAGGTGTGCCCACTGCTGTCATCACTCGTCAGCAACTGCAGGACGACCATCAGCTGGTGCTCCGTACTGTGAGGGGGTGCGACTACATCATCCTGGCTGGTTTCCTGCCACGGATTCCCACCTATCTCATCAATCTCTACCCCAACCGCATCATCAACATCCACCCTGCCCTGCTGCCCAAGTTTGGGGGTAAAGGCATGTGGGGCCACCATGTTCACGAAGCGGTCTTTGCTGCTGGCGAGAAGCGGACGGGCATCACCATCCACTTTGTCAACCCCGAGTTGGACGAGGGGGAGCACATCGCTCAGTTCTCTGTGGACTTGAAGCCCTCCGACACTCCCGCAATTATTGCCGATAAGGTGCATGAACTGGAAATGAAGCATTACCCTCCCGTCATCGAGGGTGTCATCATGGGCAACATCCTCTGAACCCGTTGCAAGAAAAAGAACGACATACATTTTTTATTATTAACTAACTAATTAATTTAACAACGTATGAAGAAAATTTTACTTTCATTCGTCATGGCCGTTGCCGCACTGGCTGCCCACGCAGCGACCGAGGACATCATCTCAAAGTTTACTTACACGTGGAACGGCGCTGAGACGTTTACGAACAACGAGGACGGCAGCATCACGTTCAATGCCGTTTCGTGGGGCGGTCTGGCTGCATGGCTTCCTGAAGGCGATGTCAAGTGCGACTGGTCGGCATGGAAGAAGGTCGTGTTCGAATTTGCTGAGCCTACCACTGTGAACACCCAGATTCTTGTGGGTGAAGCAAGTGCATGGGGCGAAATTGGCATCACCAAGCTGGAGTGCTCTTTCGAAGGCAAGGACATGAGCGCCCTCGAGCAGATTGCGCTGCAGGCATCAGCTCCTACCACCCTCACCATCACCCGCATCTACCTCTCCGATGGCGAAGATGAAGGCGGCGAAGGTGACGACATCAAGATTGCTGTGCTCGACGCTACTGGCGGCACCCACGTATTGCCTGCTGGCGACTGGGGCTGGGACGGCGTATGGTTGGACAAAGACGTGACTGCCTACAACACTCTCATCTTTGAGGTGGAAAGCGTGACTGGTCACGGAAATATTGTTGTGAAAGGTATCGACAAGAATGGTGACCCGGTTCAGGACGAACTCGACTTCGATAAGCCATTCTACTACATCTTCGAAATTGATGACTGGGCGAAGATAGAGCAGTATGCTTACCAGAACGTCTTTAAGAGTTCGGATGAAGTGGAGAAGCCCGACGGCGAAACGACGATTGTCATCAAGAAGGTGTGGCTCACCTCGCAGACGGCTGACGAGTATGTCGAGGGTCTCATGCACGTCTTTGCTATCGGTAACCTTGCCGGTTGCAACGGTTGGGACCCATCAGACGGCTCTCTCGAACTGACTTATAACAAGGACACCGATACCTTCACGGGCACTATCACCGTGCTGGACGAGTGGGAAGGCAACGGCTGGTTCGCCTTTGGTATCGCACTCGGTGCTGACAAGGACGACTGGGCTACGTTCAACCAATTCCGCATCTCTGTAGCTCCCGACTGGGGCACACTGGACGTGGCTACACCTATCGAAATCGGTCTTGACCAGAGCTTCAAGCTCCCTGCCGGCATCTACAACGTGACGTTCGACAACTATGCTGGTACTATCCTCTTCACGGCTGCCACTGAGAACTCCATCTCTGACGTGGCTACCGAAGCTGCTCCCGTGGCTTACTACTCCATCGCTGGTGCTCGTCTCAACGCTCCACAGAAGGGTGTGAACGTGGTTCGCATGAGCAACGGTGCTGTGAAGAAAGTGCTGGTGAAGTAAAACAAGTTTCGTAAGGTTTTTTTACAACGGATTTCACGGATTAAACGGATTCCTATTCTCATGCGAGGATAAATCCGTTTAATCCGTGAAATCCGTTGTTTATATAGAAAAAGTTTGAGGGGAGTGTCCGTGTGGGCACTCCCCTCTTTGTTGTCGCTCTGTAGGAGCGGAAAGGTTTTTGATTGGTTTACCGCCGTGTGGCATCCACAAAGATTTGCTGGATTTCCGTCTCGTTCCACTTGGAGTTCTGGCGGTCGAAGAGTCCTGCCCAGTGCTTGGCGGAGTTGTCGGCATCCCACCAGATGCCCGTGGTGCCGTAGTGACGGAACTGCCCCATGATGTAGCGGCAATATTTGATGCGCTCGCCCAGTTCCTTGTCGGGGTCGAGGGCACCGAATTCGGTATAGAGATAAGGCAGACCCAGGTCGTTCATGCGGTTGTTCACACGCTCCGTCATGGCGGTCAGCTCGGTCTCGCAGTCCTCGCTCCAGATGTAGATGTTCCACTCACCGCCCGCATTGCAGAAGTTGTAGGGGTCGTAGGTGTGGATGGAAGCGAGGATGTGGTTGGAGTGTAGGTCGTTGGGTGCCTGGAAACCGTTCAGCTTGGCTTGCGAAGAACCTGCTGAGTAGGGGTTGACGATGAGGTTGCGGTACTCGTTGTTGCCGCCCGTGGCTCGAACGACATCCACGAAGTCCTGCTCCAGCTTGGTGATGGCGGTGTAGGCCGATGGGTTGGACGGGTCGCCCCAGTTGTCGGTGTTGTCGAGAATCTCGTTGAAGGCCTCGAAGAGCAGGTGCTCGTCGTAGTCCTTGAAGCGGTTGGCGATTTGTGTCCAGAGTTTCTTGAACTTAGGGGAAATCTCGTCGTACTCGTCCAGGTCGGCACGGAGCCATGCGATGCCGTCGGTGCGTGAACCGCGTGCGCTGGCATCGTGGTGGACGTTGAGGATGCAGTAGGAACCGGTGTTGAGGACATACTTCACCACCTCTTCGACACGGTTCATCCACGAGTCGGAAACGTTGCCGTCGGCATCCATGTGGGGATACCATGTGACGGGCACACGGATGACGTTGACGCCGCCAGCCACGATGGAGTCAATCTCTTCCTGCGTGGTGTAGGGCTGTCCCCATGAGGTCTCCCAATCGCGGTCGCTGGTGGGGTTCCACCAACTTTCGTTGATGTCGGGGTTGGCCTCCAAGGTGTTGTAGAGGTTGTAGCCGAAGGTGAGGCTTTCGATGAACTCGAAGGCGGTCTGGAAGGTGTCGCCCGCATCGGAGCCTGAGCCTTTCTGGGTGACTTTGAGGGTCGCGGTGGTGCTGCCTGACTTGAAGGTGACGGTGGCGGTGCGGGCATCGCCGCTGTTCTTCTCGACGGAGAGGCGCACGTAGGACCAGCGGTCGGTGTAGCCGTAGCCGGCATGGTTGGAGAGGATGCACCAGTCAGCATCGCTGGAGGCGGTCCAGTCGGCATCACAGTCAACGCCTATCATGGTGAAGGCGGAACCGATGTTGAAGTCCAACTGGCTGATGGCCACGGAGTCACGGAACAGGTTGAGATGTGAGGCCGTGGCCGCGCTGTCGCTGTCCTTGCAGCCCTGGATGGAGAGGGCTGCAAGGAAAGCAAGCGCGAGGGTGAAGATATTGATGATTTTCTTCATTGCTTGAAAAGGGTTAGAGGGTTATTGCTTGGGGTAGTAAATGCGCACGTTGTCGAGCATCACGTCCATGGTGGATGGGGTGCCCGTCCAGTTCATGTGCATAAGCCGAATCTGGTTGATGCCGTCGGCCACGATGTCGGCGTAGGTCTTGCCGGCCCAGCCGTCAAAGTTGCTCAGCGGAGTGACGTGGCGGTACCACTGCTCCTTGGGCTGCGTGTTGTCGATGGCGCGGAGGGCCTTCTCCTTGTAAACCACGTCGTTCTGGATGAAGTTCTCGAACACGAGGGTCTTGGCATCGCCGATAGTCTGAATCTGGTAGTGCATGAAGGGCCACTGGGCTCCGCCGAAGTCGGTGTTGTTGTCCCACACCTCCATGGCCAGGTAGATGTCCTCGGCTGGGGTGTCGGCTGGAATGAGGTCGAAGCCCGGCAGAGCGAACGAGTTGCCGTTCCAGTCCTTGCGGAAGTAGCACATCGTGGCCCACCAGTTCCAGCCTCCGTCGCTCGACTTGATGCGCCAGAACTGGCCGTCGCTCACGTAGGGGATGGCGTCGGCCGTTGCCTCCTGCATCAGCTCACCGTTGGGACCCCAGCCGTTGTCGGTGGCGTAGTCAGGCTCGAAGTTGAGCAACAGCCCGTCGTACACGTAGAAGTATTCCACCGAGGCTTGGCCGCCAGGTGTGGTGACGGTGAGCGTGGTGCCCGAGCCGGGTGTCGGCTTCTTGCTGAAGCGGATGGTGATGGCGTCCTCGGAGTCGGCCACGGTGAAGTCGTCGAGCGAGAGGGTCACGTCGCCGTAGCTGACCGATTCCACTTGCACAAACTCGCGTCCGCGGATGACGAGGTCGGTGCCGGGGATGGGCATGTCGGTGTTGATGCCGCTAATGACGGGCTTGCCTGGCACCTTCGAGTAAGGGATGTAAACGGTGCCGGCGGCACATTCGAGCACAAGGGAGCCTTCGTCGAAGGGCAGCGTGGGCGTGGTGATTTGCAGCTGCGAGGTCACCTCGTAGTCCTGATTGGAGTTGAGGTGGCGGTCGGAAACGATGGTCTCGTAGTCGTTCACGTTCACGCGGTTGCCCGGCACGTCCTCCCAGTCGAGGGTGTCGAGTGCTTCAGCCGTCACGTCGGTGAAGTAGATTTTCTCGATGCTGAAGAGGTTCACGCCGTAGATGTTCAGCGGGTCGCCAGCGGCACGTGGGTAGCTGCCCTGTATGCGGCTGATGCTCGGAGCCGAACCCAGCACCTTGAAGCCGTAGGTGGCGGTGCCGTGGGTGGTCTCCACGCGGATTTCGTCCTTCAGTTCCGAGTTGAAGGCGGTGAGCTGGAAGCCGTCGCTCTCCGATGGCACCTTCACGATGATGCTGTGGTCGGTGTTCATGGTGGAGCTGAAATATACTTCCTGGTCGTTGATGAAGACCTTTCTCGCCCCACCGAGGTTCTTACCGATGATGGCGATGGTCTGTCCCTGTGCGGACTTGGTAAAGAGGCTGTCGGCTGTTTCGGGGTCGCAGGTGCGCACTCCGGTGATGACGGGCTGTCCGTCGCCGTCGTTGTCGCTGCACGATGTCACGCCCAAGGAGAGGACGGCCATCAGTGCGGCCATCAGGATGCCCCAATGTTTATTGATTGTCTTTTCCATATTTTTAGTCGTTGCTTAACGGATGCTGTCGTTGATAATGAAGTCGCCAAAATCGTAGCTCTGGGCCGCCTGCTTGAAGTAGGGGTTGCGGAGCACGTCGGCCTCGGGATAAGGCATGAAGATGTTCTGCTCGTTGAGGGTCACGGGGTCGTATCCGTCCTGGCCACGGGAGAGCTGATCCACGTCGTAGGTGTAGCCGTCTTCTTTCGTCAGGATGATGTCCTCAGTGTCGCCGTCGCGCAGACAGTCGTTCCAGTAGCACACCTTCTCGTAGGTCTTGCCGTTGATGGTGGCGTTGTAGTCGTAAATGTACCACGGGCCTGACTGCCGGTTGCAGAAGGTGCGGTAGGAGATGGTGCGGTCGGCATTGTACAGCACGTCGCCCTCGTTAATCATGAAGGCACGGTGCTGCTTGTTGTTGAAGTAGTTGAGCATATACTGCGGCTTCCAGCGGTACCACGTCACCATGTCGTACCAGTTTTGGTATTCCATGCAGAACTCCTTGCGACGCTCCTTGATGAGTTCGTCGAGACCGTAGGACGTAAGCGGCTTCACACCGGCACGGCTGCGCACGGCGTTGATGGCGGCCAGACCCTTCGCGTCGCTGGTCGTGTCGCTGTTGCCGAGGATGGCTTCAGCTTCGATGAGGTAAACATCGGCAAGTCGCATAATATACGTATTGAGGGGAGAAGCCATCTGTGCCAAGTGCCCTTGGCAGTCGGCCTTGGTGCCTGGAATCCACTTCTTTAGCTGGCAGAACTTCTTCTTGTAGAGGTAGCCCGTCGCCTGTGGATAGCCGTTCTCGGGAGTCTTGTCGGCAGCTGCCACAAGGTCGTTGCCCGTGTCCCAGTAGGAGTAGTAGGCTCCAGGGGTGCAGAAGGTGGCGTGGAAACGGATGGAGTCGCTGACGTCCTCGTTGTAGAGGTCAATCATATCCACCGAGGCGTAGATGCCGCCCCACACGGTCACGTCCGACGAACCGCTCCAAGCCAAGTCAGACAGGTTGGCGCTCATGTTGCCCCAAGAGCCTGTCGATGGGTCTGCCCAGTGCATAGCGAGCAGGGTCTCCGCGTTCTGCATGGAGAAGTTGTTATAGTCGTACTTGAAGAGGTCTTCGTAGTTGGGCAAGAGGCTGTAGGGGCCATTCTGCAGCACGTCGTCGCACATGGCAATCACCTCCTTCAGCATGGTCTCGTCGCGCTGGCCGCCGTTGTTCCATCCACTTAAAGCCAGTGTAGCTTTGGCACAGAGCGCTTCGGCGGTGTACTTCGTCGCGTGCATGCTGGTGCTCGATGTCGGCAACAGCTCCATAGCGCGTTTGTAGTCGCGGATGACGAAGCGGAGCACGTCTTCCTCCTTCGTGAGCGGTTGGACGGGTGAGGCAGTCAGCGCCTCGTTGTCTTCATACACAATCACGTCGCCCCACGCACGGACGAGGTAGAAGTAGGCAGTGCCTCGCATGAGGTAGGCTTCGCCCAGAGCCAGGTTCTTCACTTCCTCGCTCACGGCATCGGTGCAGTAGGTGTTAATGTCGGAAATCAGCTGGTTGGACATCGACACCACCATGTAGAAGCTTGCCCAGGCGTTGGTCAGCTCGGTGGAGAGGCCCGTCACCTGGAAGGTGGCAAATTCGGGGTTGAGGTAGGGGTTCCAGCCGTCGTTGGCGCGGATGGAGCCCATGCCTATCATGGCGCGGTAGTTGTAGTTGAACCACGCATAGTTGTAGAGCGGCTCGATGGCTTTCATCACGGCTGCATCCGACGAGTAGAACGTCTCAGCCGTGTAGTCATTGCTGGGTGTCTTCTCCAGGAAGCTGTCGCTGCACCCCGTGGTGAGCGTTCCTCCGGCCAAGAGCGATGCCGCCGACAACAACAGTATATTTAGCTTTTTCATATTGGTCTATAATATATATAATGTGTGTTAGAAATTAAGCTTCACACCCACGTTGAAGATGCGTTGCGACGGGTAACGCCCGTTGTCGAGTCCTTGCAGGATGACGCTCTGGCCCATCGAGCCGACCTCGGGGTCGTAGCCCTTATAGCCCGTGATGGTAAAGAGGTTCTGGGCGTTGGCGTAAACCTGACACCAGTCGATGCCAGCCTTCTCGATCCAGCGCTTCGGCAGGTTCCATGCCACGGAGAGCGACTTGAGGCGAACATAGCTGCCATCCTCCACAAACTTCGAGGACACGCGGCCGTTGTCATTCTGTCCACCGCCCGTAGGCTCGATGCGCCAGCACTCGGCAGTCTCGCCGTTGGCCACATAGACGTTCTTGATGTCGGCCAGCGAGCCGTCAGCGTCGTACATGGCAATCTGGGCGCAGTTCGCCACGTAAGCCATCTTGTTGCCCCAGCCCTTCGGGTCGGTCTTCGTCTGGCGAAGCACGTTATACACGTCGTTGCCCACGCTTCCGCTGATGAAGAACGACACCTCCACGTTCTTGTAGCTGACGGTGTTGTTCAGACCGAAGGTGAACTTCGGGTTCGGGTTGCCGATGTACTTGCGGTCGGCCTCGGTGATTTTTCCGTCTTTGTTCACATCTTCGTAGATGTAGTCGCCCACCCAGATGCCGTTCTGCTTGATGTCGTAGAGATTGCCGTCGGAGTCAGCCGGACGTGCCGTCGGAATCTTGTTGCCCTGAGCATCCAGCAGGAACTCGCCCAGCTGGTTCTTCTGGTAGAAGTCATCCTCCTTCGTGTACATGCCGATGACGTTGTAGCCGTAGAAGCGTCCCACGGGACCGCCAATCTCGCTGAGGGTGTAGGTGTCGCTGCCCACACGTCCCTGCAACGACGAGTCGTCGCTGTTCAGCTTCGTCAGTTTGTTGCGGTTGAAGGACATCGTGGCACCCGTGCGCCACTTCCAGTCACCTCGGTCGATGTTCACCGTGTTGAGCGTGAACTCGATACCCTTGTTGCGGATGGCGCCAGCGTTCACGTATGGCGGCTTGATGCCAAAGTAATATTGGTAGCCTTCCTCGTCAATCAAGTAAGTCGGCAACACGGCGTACATGAGCAGGTTGTCGGTGTTCTTGTAGTACATATCGACGATGAACTCGATGCGGTTGTTCAGGAAGGCGAAGTCGAAGCCAAGGTTCCACGCCTTGGTGCTCTCCCACTTCAAATCCTTATTTGCGTAGTTGTTGGCGTAGTAGCCCGTGCCCCAAGCCGTGTTGATGGTGCCCATCGACACGCCGTAGGCATAGCTGCCTGCACTCTGGTTACCCACGAGGCCCCAACCGACACGCACTTTCAGATTGGAAAGCCAGTCCTTCGTGCTTTCCATGAATTTTTCGTTGTTGACGCGCCAAGCGGCAGCAGCCGAAGGGAACCATCCCCACCTGTTGTTAGGACCGAACGACGACGAACCGTCGGCACGGAGCGTCGCGGTGAGCAGGTATCGGTCGAAGAGGTTGTAGTTCAGACGTCCGAAGTACGACTCTATCGACCATGCGCTGCCCATCTCGTCGTTGGTGGCGGTAGTGGCATCGCCCACATGGAGCGAGTGTACCGACGAAGAGAAGTAGCCCTTGCGACCCGCTGTCAGGCTTGCCCATTCGCCCCATTGTGCCTCGTGACCGAACATCACCTGCAAGTGCTGGTTCTTGAAGGGGTCGAAGTCGTAGGTGGCGTACTGCTTGAAAGTCTTATACTTGCTGGTCGAGGATGTGCGGTTGTCCTGCGACTCCACATACTGGTTGCTGGAGCCGTAGCTGTAGGACGGGCGGAAGAAATAGCTGTCTGTCCACGTGAAGCTGCCACCATACTCCACTCGGAGCGAGAGGTTCTTCAGCGGTGTGATGTTGGCGTAGAAGTTGTAGTCGAGCTGCGACTTCTTGTTGTGGTTGTCAATCTGTTGCGCCTTGAAGAGCGGGTTCTCCGTATAGTTGAACTCGTTCTCGGCACCAGAGTCGTAAGTGCCGTCAGCGTTGCGGGCAGCCACGTCAGGCGTCATCGAGATGGCGTCGCGGATGACGCTGCCACCGTTGCCGTCAGCATCGTCGAAGGTGATAATCTGACGGGTGCGGGCAAAGTAGCCATTGGCTCCCACCTTCAGCCACTTGTTCACGTTCGTCTCGAAGTTGGCACGGAAGCTGGCACGGGTGAAGCCAGAGCCGACACCGATACCCTCCTGGTCGAGATAGCCACCGGCGAGGTTATAGTTCATGTCCTTCGTACCGCCCGACACACCCAGCTGGTGCTGGTGCATGAAAGCCGTCTGGAACAGTTCGTCCTGCCAGTCCGTTCCCTTCGTCAGGAGCGACGGGTCCTTATACTGCTCCAGTTCGCCCCAACCCCACAAGGCGGCGCGGTCGTTGTAGTACTTGGCATACTGGCGCAAGTCCATCATGTCCAGATGCTTAGGCAGCGACTGCCAACCCATCATGCCTTCGTAGGTCACCTTGGGCTTGCCCTCGGTGCCGCGCTTCGTGGTGATGAGCACCACACCGTTCGAGGCGCGCGAACCGTAGATGGCCGTTGCCGATGCGTCCTTCAGCACCTCCAGCGACGTAATGTCGGAGGGGTTCAGTGTGCTCAGCACCGACGAGTTGTCGCTCGTCTGTCCCGACATGGCCACACCGTCGATGACGTAGAGAGGTTCGTTACCGTTCAGCGAGTTGATACCACGGATTTGCACCGAGATACCACCGCCAGGGGCACCAGAGTTCTGGGTCACCTGCACACCGGCGATGCGACCCTGCATGGCCTGTTCAATCGAGGTGTTCACACCCTGCTTGATGGCCTTCTCGTCGATGGACGACACAGCACCCGTGAGGTCACTGCGCTTCATCACACCGTAGCCCACCACCACCACGTCGTTGAGCGACTGGCTGCTTTCGGTCAGCACAATCTTCATCGTGCCCGAGGTGGCCTTCACCGTTTGGGTGATGAAACCGATACAACTGATCTGGAGCGTTGCGCCAGGTGCGGCATCGACAGCGAAGTGGCCGTTGATGTCGGTCGCCGCACCGGTCGAGGTGGCCTTCACAAGGACGGACGCACCGATGACCGGATCGCCGAACTCGTCGAGCACAACACCCTGAATCTTTCTGGTCTGTTGCTGTTGCTGAGGCACTTGGCTCTCGCTGGCAAAGGCAACAGAGGGTGCGCCAGGTGCCATCGTGACCAGAGCCACAGCGGCACACAGCGCAGTTTTCTTTGTGTAGAGATTCATAAAGTTAAGTTAATATAGTTAGTGAATAAAGTTTTGTGTCACTTTGGGGGAGTTTTTAAAGGTCAAAGAATTTTAAGAGTTTTAAGAGCCATGCGGCGAGGTAAGAATTCCGCAAGCGGCTGAGAATTCTAAGAAGCTGACGCGACGTTTGGAAATGAGCCGCATGGTTCTTCCAATTCTCCGCGCCGAAGGCGAATTCTTCTACTTGCCGCATGGCTCTTTTAATTCTTAAAATTCTCTGATTGTAAAAAACTTTGTCCTCTCCCTTACAGCACAAACGGCAGTGTGGCCTTGATGTCAGCCACGCTGGCACCGATGAACGCTTTGAAGCCGCCTGGCTCTGCCACCCACTCATGCTTGTCCTCGTCGAAGAACTTGAGGTCGTCCACCGTGATGACGAAGCTCACTGTGCGGGTCTCGCCTGGTTGCAGTTCCACCTTCTGGAAACCACGCAGTTCCTTGGCTGGACGCACCACGCTGGCCTTGTCGTCGCCCACGTAGAGCTGCACCACCTCCTTGCCCGTTCGACTGCCCGTGTTGGTCACGTCGATGGTCACCGTCACACTACTGTCCTTCGTGATGCGACGGGTCGAGATGGTCGGATTGCTGTATCGGAACGTCGTGTAGCTCAGTCCGTAGCCGAAGGGGAACACCACAGGCTGCTTCTGGGTCTCGAAGTAGCGGTAGCCCGTCAGGATGTCCTCGGCATAGACTTGCTGCTCGTTGCCCTTGCCGTCGTGGGTGCAGGCATCGAAATCCGTGTTCAGATGGGCGTTGCTCAGTGCCGATGGGATGGCCTTCTGGTTCTTCGTGAAGTTCGCCAAGAGGTCAGCCGATTTCGGGTTTTCGTCGCCATACTGGAACAGCTTAGGCATATCCTTTGGCTCCACACCCGGGTAGCCCACCAGACCGAAACGGTGCGCTGGATAGTCCTCCAACTTCTCGGCATAGGTGAACACCGTCTTACCGCTGGGGCACACGTCGCCGCTCAGCACGGCAGCCAAAGCGTGTCCCGCCTCGCTGCCCAGATACCAGTTCTGCACCAGTGCCGGCGTCTGCTTCAGCCAAGGCATCGCCACAGCGTTACCGCTCGTGATGACCACGATGGTCTTGGGCTGGATGGCGATGAGGTCGGCGATGAGCTTGTCCTGGTTGTACGACATATTGTAGAAACGGCGGTCGCCACCCTCGCAGTCCTCGTAGTGGTTCTTGTTCAGACCACCTATATATATAATAAGGTCTGCCTTCTTTGCCTTTTCGATGGCCTCGTTGTAGAGCGCCTTCTGCTTTTCTTCGGGGATGGAGTCGGCACCGTCGAAACGGCTGGCACCACTTTCGTAGCCCTGTGCATGGAGAATCGTCCATTCCTTGCTGAAACGCTCACGGATGCCGCGCAAGGCACTCACCTCGTCTTCAGCCTTCAGCTCCGACGAGCCACCACCTGGGGTGAGGGGCTTGGTGGCATTATCGCCCACCACGAGCACCGTCTTATACTTCGATGCCTCAATCGGCAGCAGCCGTGCCGAGGTGTTTTCCCCCTTGGCCTTCACCGGCTCATTCTTCAGCAGCACGATACCTTCCTCCGCAATGAGACGGTTAGTCGCAGCGTGTTCCGCCGTGCGGATAGAGCCGAACGGCTTCTTCGTGTTCATGGCGGTGCGGAAGAGCAAACGCAGCATACGGCCCGCCTTGTCGTTCACCACCTCCATCGGGATTTCCCCCTTCTTCGCCATTTCCAAATAGTTCTTACCCAAGTAGTAATCATCGTAGCCGAAGCCCGTCGCCTCGGTAGAAAGGCCGTTGGTGTAAGAACCCATCTCCAAGTCCAGTCCATAGAGCGCCGCCTGCTTCGTGTCGTGGGCAGCACCCCAGTCGCTGATGACAGCCCCCTTGAAGCCCCATTCGCCCTTCAGGATGTCGTTGAGCGTGTAGGGGTTGTGTCCGCAATGGATGCCACGGTACTTATTGTACGAGCTCATCAAGCTCCACGCATCGCCGCGTTCGATGGCGATTTGGAAGGGACGCAGGTAGATTTCGTAGAGGGCACGGTCGCTCACCTTCACATCGACATGTCCACGGAACTCCTCTTGGTCGTTCAGCACGTAATGCTTGATGCAGCAAGCCACGCCGTTCGTCTGCAAACCACGAATCCACTCGCCAGCCATGATGCCCGACAAGAGGGGGTCTTCGCCCATGTACTCGAAGTTGCGCCCGTTCAACGGGGTGCGGTAGATGTTCACGCCAGGTCCTAAGAGCACGTCCTTCTCACGGTAGCGAGCCTCTTCGCCCACGTTCTTGCCGTAGAGCAACGCCAGCTCCGGATTCCACGTGGCGGCCAGACAGGTCAGCGCAGGAAAGGCCGTGCAACCGTCGTTGGTCCAACCAGCCCAGTCCCATGCGTTCCACATGATTTCGGGACGCACCCCGTGAGGGCCGTCGCTCATGTACAGTTCGGGGATGCCCAGCCGGGGCACACCAGGGCTGGAGAACTTGCTTTGTGCATAACTCAACCGGCACTTTTCCTCCAAGGTCATGCGGTTGAGTGCGTCCTGCACACGCTCTTCTAACGGTTTCGACTCGTCTTGATAGACGGGGAGAGAAGTTTGGGCACTTGCTGTGAGTGCTGCCAGGGTCAATGAAGTTGCCATAAACATGCGTTTGAGGGAGGGCGAAAATCGTACCCGTCGGGTGCGGCACGTCGTACCCGACGGGTACGCTTCATCGCACCCGTCGGGTGCGGTTGTGGTGCTACGGAGCAGCCCCTCTGGGCGCATCTCCTTGAAAAGGCTTTGTCGCATTTCGTTTAGGTAGTTAGTATTGTTAATTACTGTTCAAAAAAACAGACAAATGTAAGGTTTTCTTCCTAAAAACGAAAACAAATGTGAAGAAAAAGTGAACGACTGTTATAAAAAAGAGATTTTTGTCGTACCTTTGTAGTGGATTTGCGCTGATGGCGTGACATCCTGCCTGTTTTTTATGAAGACGACAACACGGAAAAAGATATACCTCACGCTGCTGCTGATGCTGGCGGTGGTGGGCGTTCGGGCACAGGTGGTACTGAACGAGCTGATGCAGTCGAACATCGACTGCGTGATGGACGACCGCAACGAGTTTCCCGACTCGTGGGTGGAACTCTACAACAAGGGCATCATCGCCATGGATTTGAGTCTCTACAGCATCGGCCTGAGCGACAACCCCGACGAGGCGTGGACCTTGCCCCGACAGTATCTGCCGCCAAAATCGCGCACACTGGTCTATTGCGACAAAGAGAATGTGGGAATGCACGCCCCTTTCCGACTCGAATCGGGGAAGGGCGGGTCGGTCTATCTGTTCTATAAAGGTCAGGTAGAGGACAAAGTGGTGGAACTGCCCAAGCAACCTGCTCCCAACATCGCCTACGGACGACGCACCGACGGCGAGAAGGAGTGGGGCTATATGGCTGTGCCGACGCCCAAGGAGGCCAACTGCGGGGAGACGTGCGAGAACATCTTGGGCGACCCCGTGTTCAGCCATCATGGACAGGTGGTGCAGGTGGGTCATCCCTCCATTCGGTTGCAGCTTTCCGTGCCCGAAGGTAGTCCCGAAGGCACCGAAATCCGATACACTTTCGACGGTAGCGAGCCAACTCAGTCCAGCCCGCTCTATCAGGGAGCCTTGACCGTCGCCTCCACCCGTGTGATACGTGCCAAGTGCTTCTGTGCCGCTTGGCTCTCACCCCGTTCGAGGGTCGAGTCGTTCATCTTCTTCCCTCGCGAGATGACCCTGCCGGTGGTGTCCATCTTGACGGATAACAAGTACCTAAACGACTCAAAAATAGGCATCTACGTGGATGGCAACTACAGCTCCACCAAGAGGAACTACGAGTACAACTGGCGGCGACCTGCTAACTTCGAACTGTTCGTCGGATTGGGCGACACGAGCGTCATCAACCAACTGTGTGAGACGCGCATCCAGGGCGGTGCCACACGCGGCTCCAAACTGAAGTCGCAAGCCTTCTACGCCCACAAACGCTTCGGGAAGAAACGTTTCAAGTATGAGTTTTTCCCCGACCAGAAGCCAGGGCTGGACACCTATAAGTCCATCATCCTGCGCAACGCGGGCAACGACTTCGACTATCTCTATATGCGCGATGCCATCGTCCAACGCTCCGTGGCTCAACACGTTGACCTCGACTGGCAGGCGTGGCGACCGGCGGTGGTGTATATCAACGGCATCTACAAGGGCATCCTCAATATCCGCGAGCGGAGCAACGAGGACAACATCTGGACGAACTACGACCATCTGGAGGACATCGACATGGTGGAGAACTGGTCGGAACTGAAGGCTGGCACGATGGACAACTGGAAGGAGTTTCAGGCCTTCTACAACGAGCACGGCCACACGTGGGACGAGTATGAGGAATGGATGGATTGCCACGAGTTTATCAACATCATGGTGATGAACCTCTACTTTAATAATCAGGACTTTCCAGGCAACAACATCGTCTTTTGGCGACCCCGTGCGGAGGGTGGACGTTGGCGCGTGGTGGCGAAGGACACCGACTTCGGTTTGGGTCTGTACGGCACCTCGTCGTCGGTCAACAGCATTGCTTGGATAAACGACCCCAACTACGACCCCAACTATGCTTGGGCGAACGGCTACGAGCATACGCGCCTTTTCCGCCGACTCATGGAGGACGAGACGTTTCAGCGTGAGTTTCTCGACCGCGCTGCCATCTACGTGGGCGACTTCCTCAACTTCGACGGCACATGGGCGGTGTGGGAGCCGATGTACGAGACGATTCAGACGGAGTACCCCAACCACCGCAAACTGATTAACCAGTGGTGGCCCAACTACAACGACGAACTGTCGCAAGCGAAGAGCTGGCTCAAGTCGCGAACGAATTACTTCTACAAGCATCTGTCTGAATACTACGACGTTGGGAAGCCCGTCAAGTTCACCATCAACAAGGCTGTGCGACCCGAAGACCTACCGTATGCTGACATCGAAGTGAACGGTGTGCCGCTATCCACAGGCGTGTTCGACGGGCAGTTCTTCATCAACCGAGCCATCACCTTGCAAGCCCATCCCCACGACGGGCGTGGCGTGACGGGCTGGAATGTGGTGCAGACCAGCACGAACGGCAGCGTGAAGATGTTTGGCGTGGAGGGCGACACCTACACCTTCTTCATGCCCGACTGCAAATCCCTCTCCATCACCGCCCGCTTCGGCGTGGTCGATGCCATCGCCGACATCACCGAAAGCTCCCCCGATGCCCCTGCCGCCATCTACGACATCCGAGGCATCCGCCAGAGCCGCCTCCAGAAGGGCCTGAACATCGTGCGTGGTGCGAACGGAAAAGTGTACAAAGTAATACAATAAACAATGATACAAAAAACTCAACTTTCTGAAGCAGTTATGTAGTCAAAGCTTTTTTAAGTCATAGAATTTAAAGAATTTAGAGAGCTATGCAGGGTGCCGCTTGCGGAATTCTTATTTCTTTAAATCCTTAAAATTCTTTGACCTTTTAAAAACTCCAACTACTTACTACAGAAGAAGTTGTTTATCTACTTAACACAATGACAAGTTTTTACATTCTTCGAATGAGGCTATTGTTCTTTTCCCTCATTCTGTTTTCGGTCACGACGGGAAGTCGTGCCCAAGTGATTCTGAACGAGTTGATGCAGTCGAACGTGGACTGCATCATGGATGACCTCAATCAATTCCCCGACTCGTGGGTGGAACTGTACAATACAGGCACTTCCGCCATTAACCTCAACCAATACAGCATCGGAATTAGCGAAAATCCCAGCGAAGCGTGGAAGCTGCCCCAGCTGAGTATAGCGGCCAAGGGTCGCCAGCTGATTTACTGCGACAAGGAATCTACGGGTCGGCACGCCTCCTTCCGACTCGAATCGGGCAAAGGTGGGTCGGTTTACCTTTTCCGTAACGGACAACTGGTGGACAAGGTGGAGAAGCTGGCCAAGCAACCTGCGCCCAACATCGCCTACGGGCGACTGACGGACGGGAACGAACGATGGGGCTACATGGCTGTGCCGACACCGGGGCAGGCCAACTGCGGCACTATCTGCGAAAACGTGCTGGGCGATCCGGTGTTCAGCGAGCACGGTCGAGTGCTGACGGGTGCAGGAAAGACACTCACGCTTGAATTGTCCCTGCCCGAAGATAGTCCCGAAGGCACCCAGATTCGCTACACCCTCGATGGTAGCGAACCGACCGCAACCAGTCCCCTCTATACGGAGCCTATCGTGATGAACGACACCCATGTGATTCGCGCCAAGCTCTTCTGCACGGGATGGCTATCGCCCTGCTCCACCGCACAGTCATACATCTTCTTCCCACGCGAGATGACCCTGCCCGTGGTGTCTATCCTAACGAAAAATAAGTACCTGTACGACTCCAAGATAGGCATCTATGTGGAAGGCAACTACAACTATCAAAAGAAAAACTACGAGTACGATTGGCGACGACCTGCCAACATTGAGCTGTTCGTGGATGAGGGGGAAGCCAGCGTCATCAATCAGTTGGGCGAAACCCGTGTCATGGGCAATAAAACACGTATGTTCAAGAGAAAGTCACTCGCGTTTTACGCCAATAAGCGATTCGGAAAGAAAAGACTGAAGTACGAGTTCTTCCCCGATCAGAGACCAGGGATGGACACCTACAAATCCATCGGCCTTCGCAACGGTGGCAACGACTACGAACACCTATATATACGGGATGCCGTCATGCAGCGCACCATGGCAACGCACACCGACATTGACTGGCAGGCATGGCGACCGACGGTGGTCTATATCAACGGTGAATATACGGGTATCCTGAATATTCGTGAGCGGAGCAACGAGGACAACATCTTCACGAACTACGACGGACTGGAGGACATCGACTTGATAGAGAACTGGACGGAGCTGAAGGAAGGCACTATGGTCAATTGGAATTCTTTCAAGAATTTCTACAACCAAGCGGGCCACACGTGGGCAGAATACGAGAAGTGGATAGACTGCTACGAATTCATGAACATCATGTTGATGGACCTCTACTACAATAATCTGGACTTTCCAGGCAACAACATCGTCTTCTGGCGACCACGCACGCAGGGAGGCCGCTGGCGCGTCATCGCCAAAGACACAGATTTGGGTATGGGATTTAGAAAGGACTATCCTGCCACCTTCAACACCATCAAGTGGATTTACGACCCCAACTATGACTCTTATTGCAAGTGGGGGAATGTACCCTCAGCGGCGCTGCTGTTCCGACGCTTGATGGAGGACGTAACTTTCCGTAACAGATTCTTCGATCGTGCTGCCATCTACATGGGTGACTTCTTGAACTTCAGAGGTACGTGGAAGGTGTGGGAACCCATGTACGAGCAGATTAAGACAGAATTCCCCTACCACTATACGCTGATTGACCCAGAGTGGGAGTGGGCTACCTACGAACAGGAAATGACCAGAGCCCAGGAGTGGCTCATCGCCCGTACCGCAATATTCTACGATTATCTGGCCGACTTCTACGGTCTCGGCACCCCCACGCCGCTCACTGTCAACCAGCAGTTGAGTGAGGAGGAACGAGGCGGCATCGACATCAAGATGAACGACGTGCAGCTGTCGGAGGGCTTGTTCGATGGGAAGTTCTTCGCCAACCGCACCCTCACCATTCATGCCTTGCCGCATGAGGAGGAGGGCAAGAACGTGGCGGGCTGGGACGTGGTGCAGACCAACGCCGACGGAACCGTGGAGTCTCGCTTCGTGAAGGGTGATACCTACACCTTTTCCATGCCCCAATGCCAGTCGCTCGCCATCAATGTCCGCTTCGGCATCTTCGGCGACGTGAACGGCGATGGCAACGTGGACATCAGCGACGTTACCACTCTCGTCAACATCATTTTGGGGAACGCCGAAAGAACCGCTTTTGCCGACGTGGACTGCGACGGCGAAGTGAACATCAGCGACGTTACCTCCTTAGTAAACATTATCTTAGGGAAATAAAGCCTATGACACCCACTTACTACATTATGAGTCCCAAGAACCAGAAGGTGAAGGACGTGTGTGCGCTGCAGCAGAAGTCGAAGGTGCGCAAAGAGAAGAAGCAGTTTGTCGTGGAAGGACGCCGAGAGCTACAGCATTGCATCGATGCTGGGATGAAGGTGCAGTGCTTTTTCCAATGCCCCGAGCTGCAGGACGAGGAAACGAAGGCCATGATGGAGAAGATGGTGGGGAAGGTGGAACTCACGGCGGAAGAGGTAGCCCAGACCCATCACACGAAAGAGGGTGTGGTGGTCTATACGGTGATTCCAGCAACCTATAAACACATGGTCTATCGGGAAGGCACGGAGGGTATCGCGGCGGTCGTGAAGGCGGTGTATCGCTCGTTGGAAGACCTGCAACTACCGGAGAATCCTTTGCTGGTGGTGGTGGAAAGCGTGGAGAAGCCCGGCAACTTGGGTGCCATCCTCCGCTCGGCAGATGCCGCCAAAGCCGATGCCGTCATCGTGTGCGACCCGCTGACCGACCTCTACAACCCCAACGTCATCCGCGCCTCCATCGGTGCCGTCTTCACCGTGCCTTGTGTGGCCTGCACCTCGGAAGAGTGCATCGCCTTCCTCAAGGAGCGCAACATCCAGATTCTCACCGCCCAACTGCAGGACTCCCACCTTTACTACGACACCGATATGCGTCGCGGCACCGCCCTCGTGATGGGCACCGAATCGACGGGTCTGACCGACATCTGGCGCGAGGCTGCCGATGCCCATATCCGCATCCCCATGTTGGGGAAGCTCGACTCCCTCAACGTGTCGGTCTCAGCCGCCATCTTGCTCTACGAAGCGGTGCGCCAACGTGAAAATCGGGAGGGTTAGACGGCGTTTTTCCCCCTTTCTCCCTAAAAAAGCGTGGAAAAGTGGGCTTGTTTCATTTTTTTTCTTTATATTTGCACTTTTCTACAAGTAGAAGAAGCTTATTTTTATGGGAAAAAGAATCACATTGCTATCCCTCTTGCTGATAGCCGTCACCGCGATGGCCCAAGAGCGGTTCCATATCCAGTCGTATGGCGACATGGAGAATTTTTACACACACGCTTCCACTTGCCTGATGAAGGACAAGAGGGGATTCCTGTGGGTGGGTTCGTCGCGTGGTGTTTACGTGTTCGACGGCATCTTCCCACGGAGTATGACCATCCCCAACGAAGAAGAAGGGGAAGGCTCGTTCTCCGACCGAGTGACGGCGATGGTGGAGGATGACGAGGAAAATATCTGGTTAGGTACGAAGCGTGCCTTCTACATGATTAATAAGCGCACGGAAAAGCTGGAGCGGTGGACCGCTCCGGGGCTGCCCGAGAGGGGACAAGTGACGCACCTGCTCATCGACTCGAAAGAGAGGATTTGGGCACTCATCGACCGTGTTGCATACATCATTTACCCGAAGGAGAATGCTGTGAAGAAAGTGAGCAGCTCTGTTTTCCACCCCAACTGCATGATGCTGGACTACAAGGGAAAGGTGTGGATGGCGAGCGACGACGGGAAAATTTACTACTACGACGAGGCTACGTCGCAACTACGCTCCCTCAATCTGACCGAGGACGGCAACTTCAAGCCATACGTACAGGCCATGACAGAGATGTCGAGCAACATCATCGCCCTTACCACGAACTTGGACGGCGTGGTGCTCTTCGACACAGAGAAGAAGACAGGCCAGCGTCTCCAACTACACGGTGAGGCCGATGCGCGTATCGTGGCGTTCTGCGCCGCTACGCCCGACCAGCGACACCTGTGGATAGGAACAGAACGCGGCATCCTGATATGCGATGTGACGGATGGAAGCACGATAGCGCTCCGTCAGCGGAATAACACCACCAACACGCTCTCCGACAATGCGGTACACAGTCTCTGTGCCACCGACCGAGGCACGATGTGGGCAGGCACCTACTTTGGCGGATTGAATAAAATCAGCTTCGACCAAGGCCACTTCCGAACCATCCTGCCCAACGACGAGCAACAGGACGTGAACGTGGTTCGACCTATATGCCGCGACTCGAAAGGAAGGCTTTGGGTGGGCACCGAAGACGGGAGCCTCTATCTTTATGACTACTCCACCCGCTCGCTCGTGGAGAGCGGCATCAACTGGGGCAATTATCCCCCTGCCTTCAACGTGCAATCGTTGATGGCGATGGACGACGAGTTGTGGGTAAGCACCCTGTCGGGCGGCATCTACGTGGTCGATGTGAACACCCTCCAGGTGAAGCGCAACATTCTGACCAGTGGAGGTATGCACCCTCTGTTTTTCGGTGTAGTGAACCTGTGCCGTCGGGGTAAGGACATCCTGGCTGCCACGGGTACTGGCCTTTATGCCTACGACCACGAAGCGGGCGAGTTCTATGTGGTTCCCCAACTCAGCACGGGGTATTTGCATCACCTATACTGCGACAGCAAGGGACGTTTTTGGGCCACCACCACCAACCGTGGGCTGTGGGAAGTGACGAAGGACAAGAAGGGCGAGTGGAAGGCGGAAAAGACGGCCTTCAGCCACCAGTGTGCCACGACCATCATGGAAGACGCACGGGGTCGCCTGTGGGTGGGAACGGATAACCAAGGCTTGCTGCGCTATGACCCGACCACCAAGAAGACCGAGCAGGTGACGGCATCGCCACGCTTGTGCCACCAGACGGTGACGAACATCGTGGAGGACAAGAATCACATCCTGTGGGTCAGCTCATTCGACGGGCTGTACCGCTACGACACCGACAAGGAACAGATGACACGCTTCTCCGTTGCCAACGGCCTACCTACCAACCGACTGAACTACATGTCGAGCTATGTGGATGAAGGGGGATGCATCTTTTTGGGCACCCACAACGGACTGGTGCGCTTCAACCCCGCCGATTTCGAAGGCCCGAAGGAGAAACTGACGCCCTACCTCATCGACCTCTACGTGAACGGTCGTCGCATCAGCCCGGGCGACGACACAGGCATCCTCTCCGAGACCCTGATGTGTACGTCGGACATCGAGCTGGACCACACCCAATCCGCTGTCGCCATCTTCTACACCATCCCGTCCTACCAGTATGGAACTAATATCTGGTTCCGCTACCGCCTGAATCCTGAGGAGCCATGGGTGGTGAACAACACGGGGGAGCCTGTCATGATGATGAACATGCCCGCTGGCACCTACTACCTGGAGCTGCAAGCGAGCTACGACCCCGAAGTGTGGGAAGGCGAGACGGTCACCTTGCGCATCAAGGTGTCTTCTTCCCCCTGGACGAGCCCCTGGGCAATCATGGCTTATATCGCACTGATTGCCTTGGCCATCTGGCTCTACCTGCGCAGGGGAAAGAAAGGAAAGACGGAGGAACAGGAGGAGAATGCGCCCATCGAGACAGACGATACAGAAGAAGCATAAAACGACTGAATGAACAACTAAATCGTCTCTCCCCTTGTGTCTTGCGGTTTCCCCGCAGGATGTTCGCTCAAAGTATAAAACAAGAAAACTATAAAACAAGAAAACAATGCAAAGGTGCCTCCTTCTCCTGATAGCCCTCTGTGGTGCGATCCTTTCCTTCGCCCAAGAGGGAACAGCCTCGCTCCGTGAGGACTGGCTGCCCCTTGGCTCTGAGGAGATACGGCTTCCTCGCCGCATCGAAAACACCACCGACTACAGCAGTCCCGTCGTGTCGAGGCATCGCCGTGTGGGCATCAAGGAGACAGCCCCCATCCCTTCCCTCGGCAGTCCCAAAATCCCCGTGGTGTTGGTGCAGTTCAGTGACCTGAACTTCACGGTGGCGGAGGGCGACGAGGCGGTGAAGGAGAGCTTTCAGAAGTACTGCAACGGGACAGGCGTGCCAGGCGAAATGTACAGACCACCTACAGGCAGCTGGGGAGCTGTGGTGGACTACTTCATCGAGCAGTCTGACTCCCTCTTCCAACCCGAATTTGAAATTATTGGCCCAGTCACGTTGCCAGCATCATACGCCTTCTATGGTGCCGACATCCTCGATGAAGCAGGAAAGAGCAAGAAGAAGGACACGAACATCCGAACCTTCTATTCCGAGTCTTGCCGACTCGCCATCGAAAACGAAAACGTCGATTGGACCATCTTCGACAACAACAACGACGGCAAGGTGGACTTCGTCTTCTTCATTTACGCCGGAGATGGCCAGAACGAGAAAAACGACGAGACCGACCTCATCTGGCCCAAGGAAGGCAGTTCGACACTGGAGGTGAAGGTGGACGATGCGACCACCATCCTCTTCGGGGCTTACGGCTGTGCGTGTGAGTTGTTCAGCGGGACTGAAGCGGGCATCGGCATTATCTGTCACGAACTGAGCCACGGCTTGGGTCTGCCTGACCTCTACAACACAGAGGGCGAATGCTATGGCATGGATGCCTGGGACATCATGGATGCCGGGTGTTACCAGATGAGCAGTCGCCAACCCTGTTGCTATACTACCTACGAGCGAGACTTTCTGGGCTGGCGGCCCCTGCAGCGCATTGACCAAGGCGAATCGGTCACCCTCACGCTGGAGCCTGTTGAACGGGGGGGCTATGGCTACGTGGTGACCAACAACGGACAACCCTCGGGCAACGAGTTCTTCATCTTGGAGAACCGCCAGAACATCGGTTTCGACACCTACTTAGGCTGCCCGTCCTTCAAGTCCAAGGACATATACGGCCCCTGCCACGGTCTGCTCATCACCCACGTGGACTACCTGCGCTCTGAATGGACCAAAAACAAGATTAACGTTGACCTCAACCACCAGCGCTTCACCCCCGTGCCAGCTGACGGAACCCTCGTCAGTTCCTATCCCAGCTACACCCCTGAGTATTACCTCTCGCTCCAAGGCGACTGCTATCCGGGCAGTCAGGAGGTCGGAGAACTTTCCAGCTACGACGTGTTCGTGGGACGTTTCACCCAGCGCATCAGCAACATCGTGGAGCATGAGGACGGCACCGTGACCCTCGACATCAACGGCGGTGCCACCAGTGGCCCTGGCGACGTGAACCGCGACGGACTGCTGAACATCTCGGATGTCACCCAGTTGGTCAACATCATCTTGGGACGCTCCGCAGACACGTGGGACAACGGCGATGCCAACGCCGACGACAAAGTGGACATCTCCGACGTCACCACCGTCGTCAACCGCATCCTGAACAAGGAATAGAAAGTTTTTTAGGTCAAAGAATTTTAAGAATTAAAAGAAGCGGTGACTTTAGGAATTCCGCAAGCGGCGGAGAATTTTAAGAAGCTAACGCGATGTTAGGGAACAAGCCGCATGGTCTTTCAATTCTCAGCGCTGAAGGCGAATTCTGAACACCCTGCATAGCTCTTAAAATCCTTAAAATTCTATGACTTAAAATAAAAGCGATATACTTTAACTACTATAAAACTACAACTTGACATGAAAAAAGAATTACTCACATGGGCACTCGCCGCGTTGGCCGCTGGAAGTGCCGCAGCACAGGAACCTTTGGCACTGGGACGTGGGCGCATTGAGAACGTCACCGACTACAGCCAGCCTGTCATTTCGAGACATCACCGCATCGGCACCCGTGCCACGGCTCCGCTCCCTTGCACAGGCAGCCCCAAGGTGCCAGTCATCTTGGTGCAGTTCAACGACTTAACCTTCACCACCGCTGGCGACACCGATGCCGCCATCCGGGAGAACTACCAGAAGTTCTGCAACGGAACCGGCATTCCAGGCAAGCCTTACCGTCAGACGGACGGCAGCTACGGCTCCGTGTCCGACTACTTCATCGCTCAGTCTGATTCGCTCTTCCAGCCAGAATTTGCGGTCATCGGCCCTGTCACGCTGCCAGAAAGTTATGCCTTCTATGGCAAGGACGAGTACAACAGTCAAGGCGTGTCCATCAGGAAGGACGTCAACATCAGCAAAATGTACTCGGATGCCTGCAAGCTGGCCGTCAACAACTTCCAAGTGAATTGGTCGGACTTCGACAACAACAACGACGGCAAAGTAGATTTCGTTTTCTTCATCTACGCCGGCATCGGTCAGAACGACATGCAGAACGACGATGACAACACCATCTGGCCGAAGGAACTCACCTCGACGCTGACTGTGCAGGGCGACAACGGCAACATCGTCTTTGGTGCTTGCGGATGTGCCTGTGAGGCATACAACGGCGCACAGGACGGCATCGGCACGATGTGCCACGAGTTGAGCCACGGCTTGGGTCTGCCTGACCTCTACGACACTCAAGGCGACGGCTACGGTATGGACTACTGGGATGTGATGGACTCTGGCTGCTATCAGCTGGCCGGTATGCAACCTTGCGAATACTCTGCCTACGAGCGCGACTTCATGGGTTGGCGTCCCCTCCAGAAGGTGACCAAGGACGAGGCTGTGACCCTGAAGCTGGAGCCTATCGAGCAGGGTGGTTACGGCTATGTGGTGACCAACGACGGACAGCCATCGGGCAACGAGTATTTCATCCTGGAGAACCGCCAGAACTACGGCTTCGACTTGGCGTTAGGATGCCGTTCCCTTAATATCTACAATGTATTCCATGCCAGCCACGGTCTGCTCATCACCCATGTAGATTATCTGCAGTCTGACTGGACGAGCAACACCATCAACGTCTCCCACACGCATCCGCGTTTCACCATCGTGCCAGCCGACGGCACCCTGCTTTCGAGCTACAACGGCATCAACCAGGAATACATGGAGTCGTTCCAAGGCGACATCTATCCTGGCACCCAGAACGTGACGGAAATCTCCAGCTACGAGGTCTATAAAGGCACGTTCACGCAGAAAATCAACAACATCAACGAAACAGTGGGCGGTGTGGTCTCCGTAGATATCAACGGCGGTTCGGCAGATGCCATCGAGAGCCTCACGACTGCCGAGGCCAGCACACCTGTGGCCTACTACACACCTGCCGGTCAGCGCATCGCACAGCCTCAGAAGGGCATCAACATCGTGCGTGATGGTGCGAACCGCGTGAAGAAAATCTGGAAACGATAATACCCCCTATAGCGCAAGCGGCTCGCCCCTCATTTCATCAGCGGCTGATGAGATGAGGGGCGAGCCGTATTTTAGTGATATCATTACTTGCGTCTCGTTACTGTGCCTCAAGGTACAGCACTCGACTGGCCCAATCGTTCTTCTTGTGGTAATCCACATCGTGCGAGTAAGGCACTTCGAGACCGTTGTCCATGAGGTACTGCCCTGTGAAGGCTTTGCCCTCGTAGGGGAGGGGTTGGTTGTCGATGCGGTTCAACTCATGCACGGTGTAACGTTTCTGTGGGTCGAGACCTGCCATCTTCACCCGTGGGAAGTGTTGGTTCACAAACGTTTCGAGTTTGTACCAGTAGAACACGGCCTTGTCTTTCTGCTCCGACACATACATGAGGGAAGCCAAGTTGTCGCCAGCATAGGGAGAGTGGAGGCGGTAGAGGTCGCCAAACTGCACGATGGGGCGTATCTTCTTGTAGTCGCTGATGGCTTGGCGACCGATGCGCTTCTCTTCGTCGGTCATGTTCTTGGGCTGTATCTCCATGCCGAGACGACCGCTCATGGCCACGTCGCAACGGTATTTGAACGCTGTGGTGCGGAAGGTCTGGTGGTTGGGCGTGGCAGAGATGTGGCTGGCCATAGCGATGGCGGGGAAGAAGTAGCTGGTGCCCCACTGCATGTAGATGCGCTGAAGGGCATCGGTATCGTCGCTGACCCAGAACTCGTCGAAGTAGGGCAGCAACCCCCAGTTGGCACGTCCACCGCCGGAGGCACACGCCTGGATGATGACATCGGGGTATTTGGCACGGATGCGCTGGCACACCTTGATCAGGCCCTCATGGTAGGCGATGTTGAGGTGGCTCTGGTCTTCCTTCGGGAGATACTGGCTGCCGTGGTTCATCACGGGCGCGTTGGCATCCCACTTGATGTAGGCGATTTCGGGATATTTGGACAGCAAGTTGTCGGTCACGCCGAACACGAAGTCCTGCACCTTGGGATTGGAGAGGTCGAGCACCACTTGCGTGCCGCCACGTCCCAAGACAGGTTCGCGACCTGGTGCCTTGATAATCCAGTCGGGGTGCTTCTCGTACAGTTCCGAAGTGGTGTTGGCCATTTCAGGCTCAATCCAGATGCCGAACTTCACGCCGTTCTTCTTGGCGTCGCGCAGCAGTCCCTCGATGCCTTCGGGCAGCTTATTCTTATCCACCACCCAGTCACCCAAGGAGGAGTTGTCGGTCTTGCGCGGATATTTGTCGCCAAACCATCCGTCATCCATCACGAACAGCTCGCCGCCCATCGAGGCGATGTCGGCCATCATCTGGTCCATGCCCTGCTGGTTGATGTCGAAATAGACGCCCTCCCACGAGTTCAGGAGAATCATCCGTTCCTGCTGGCCGTGACGCAGGTGGTACTTGCGTCCCCACTTGTGGTAGTTGCGCGACACACCGCTCAGACCCTCGTCGGAGAAGGTGTAGGCCACATGGGGCGTGGTCAGGGTCTCGCCCTTGCGCAGGTGATACTCGGAGTTGTCGGGGTTGATGCCGGCAAAATAGTAGTGGTATTCGGTGTCGTCGGTGTCGATGGTGATGCGGTAGTTGCCCGTATAGACCAAGGCTGCGCCAATCACATCTCCCTCATTCTCACGGCCATAACCATCGAGCGAGATCATCACTTCCTGACGGTCGCTCATGGCGTTGCGCAGACCGTCCTTGTTCTTCACCTCGAAGATGCCGGGGTTCAGCTTCTCGGCGGTGAGCTGTGCCTCCGACGCCCAAGAGCCGTGCAGGTGATGCACGTAGGCGTTGCCGCGACGGATGGGCATGCAGGACGAATAGAACTGGGTGAGCGTGACGGTGGCCTTCTCGCCGTTGGTCACGTCGGTCCAACACTCAATCATGTCCACGTCGTTGTAGGCTTGGTAGTAGAGGTGGACGATGTTGGGATAGAGGGGGTCTTTCAGCGTGATGGTGAGGCGTTCGCCGGTGCGCGTCGCGCCGTTGGGTGCCTGGTCGGTCACGGGTGCCAGCGTCCAGTTCTCCACAAGCAGTTGGGTGGAGAGGTTGCCGTCGGCATGGCGCATGGCAAAGGCGGTCTCACTCTGGGTGTGGGTGGCTCCGTAGGCAGGATACACCTCCAGATGGCTCCAATTGGCGTTGGTCGGGTCGGGCAACACGGCCAAATCGCTGGCACTCAGCTTCTTGCCATAGTAAACGAACTTAGGTTCCCCACCCTTCCAGAGGTCGAGCACCAAGGTGTTTCGGGGCGTGGACAGTGCCACTTTCTCCGCGCGAGCTCCCACTCCAAGCAGCAGCATCAGCGCTAACAGTACAGTCTTCTTCATATAGATAGAGTTTTTATAAGTGGTTAATAGCGGTCAAAGTTCAAGATGTTTTTTTAAGTCAGAGAATTTTAAGAATTTTAGAGAGCCATCCGGTTCTGGGAATTCGCCTTCGGCGCTGAGAATTGGAAGAGGCTAACGCGGTGTTTAACCAATGACCCGTATGGTTCTTAGAATTCTAAGAAACTGAAGCGCTGTTGGGGAACAGGCCGTAAGGTCTTAAAATTCTCAGCGCCAAAGGCGAATTCTAAACACCCTGCATAGCTCTCTAATTTCTTTAAATTCTATGACTTTTATATTGTCTCTCTTGCATTCACTTTCCGTGGCTTGTCTTGATTCTGTCGCTCAGACGAACGTATTCTTGTCGCAGCGATTCCTCGTTGAAGTAGTAGATGACACCCAGTTGCTTGCCTGAAGCTTTGAGGTAGTTTAGTACCTGCGATTTCCACTTGGGGAGGGAGTCAGCGGCCTTAAACTCAACGATGATGGAGTCATAGCAAACAAAATCGCAATAGAAGTCATGCTGTAGGTGGATGCCCTTATAAACAACCTCAAAGTGTTTCTCTCGCTCGTAAGGTATGCCCCGAAGCTTTAACTCCACCTCGAAGGCATCTTGGTAAACTTTCTCACCAAATCCACAGCCTATCTTATTGTGTACCTCGCTACAAGCTTCGTAGATGGCCTTTGTCTCTTGTACGTATAGCAGACCCATGGTAACCTTTTTTCTTTTTTACTTTTTATGAATAGAAACCGTATTCTCAAGAACAACCCCTATCCGCATGGCTTCTTAAAATTCTCCGCCGCTTGCGGACTTCTTTTCCTCGCCGCATGGCTTCTTCTATTTCTAAAAATTCTTTGACCTTAAAAAACGCTGAGCCTACATGGTCGCCGTGATGAACGTGGCTGTCCCGTCGATGCGGAGCACATTGTCGCTGGCGGGTATGAGGAGTGTCTCGCCTTGCCGAACGGCGATGCCGTTGAGGGTGGCGGAACCGCTGAGGCATACGGCGATGACGAAGGAGTCGGTGCGGTAGTTGACCTCTGTCGCACCTTCGACCACGAGCCGATGGGTCGTAAAGTAAGGGCACTGCACGAGTGTGGCTTGGGGGTCGGCGGTGTCGTAGTGGGTGCGGTAGTCGGGATGCACCGTATAGTCAATCGCCTCCTTGGCTTCCTCCACGTGCAGTTCACGCGGCCGGCCCTGAGCGTCGAGGCGACCGAAGTCGTAAATGCGGTAAGTGATGTCGCTGGTCTGCTGAATCTCGACGAGGAAATTGCCCCCGCCGATGGAGTGTACACGGCCTGAAGGCAGGAAAAACACGTCGCCAGCGTGGCTGTCGTGACTCGCCACCACGTCCATGAAGCGGTTCTCCTGCACCAGACGCTCGTAGTCGTCGGGCGTGATGCCCTCACTCAGTCCGGCGTAAATCTGTGCACCGTCGTCGGCATCCATGATGTACCACATCTCGGTCTTGCCCTGACAGTGGTGCCGCTGTTGCGCCATCGCGTCGTCGGGATGTACCTGCACGGAGAGATCCTTCCGGGCGTTGATGAACTTGACGAGCAGCGGAAACTCGTGGCCGTACTTCGCGTAAACGGCATCGCCCAAGAGGGCACCCTTGTAGCGGTCGATGAGCTGTGGCAGCGTGACGCCCACATCGGCATCGGCAGCCAATCCACGGTCCGCCACCACACTCTCGTGGCCTGCTACCCCGCTGATTTCCCAGCTCTCGCCGATGCAGGTGCGGTCGGTCTGAATGCCCTTAAAGGGGGCGATGCGCTCGCCCCCCCAAAGGGTTTCTTTCAGATAAGGTTCGAATTTGAACGGGAGAAGGGCAGACCCCCTCCCTGCACTCCCGATGGGGAGCGTAGAATGTGATGCTATATCGTTATTTCCCATTTAATCGTTGCTAAGAAAACCACCCTTCCCTTTGGGGGAGCGGGAAGAGGGTCTAAAATCGTTCTATCATCTCCAGGCACATACGGCTGTTGTGGTAGGGACATTTCCAGAAGCCAGCCTTGTCGTCGCGGCGGTTGATGTTCCCTTCGGGGTCGCGGCTCCAAAACCACTCGCCACCCTCCCAATCCACGAGGTTCTTCTTGATGTAGTCCCAACAGCGGATGGCCTTCTCGGCTGCCGACGTGTCCCCGAAATACTGGTAGATGTTAGCCCATCCCACCACGTTTTCGGCTTGCACCCACCAATGGCGGTCCACATCCACGTGCCCCGTGTCGAGGTTGGCCTCGTGGAGCATCGAGCCGTCGGGATTCAAGCCCTTCTCCGAGGCTTTCGCCACCAGTTGCACAATCGGCTCCACCTTGGCGAGTACCGAAGTGTCGCCCAAGACGAGTGCCGCTTCATGCAGGAGCCAGGAGCACTCGATGTCGTGGCCGTAGCTCTCCAACTGGCCGGCACCGCGTGTCCAGTCCATCTCGAAGAAGAGATCCAGATGGTGGGTGTCGGGATTGAGGATGCGGTCGGTGAAGATGGCGATGAGGTTGCGCACGGCTGCCTCCACACGGTCAACGGTCTCTTGCGGCACGGTGATGTCGATGGGAAGCATCGAACCGATGGTGGGCACGTAGGTACACGCCACCGAACTTGCATCGTGCAGCTCCTTCAGGCATCGGAGCAAGTTGGTATAAGGCTCGATGATGTGTAGGTGCGTGTTCTGCGACTTGGGGTAGTTGGCATCCAGCTCGGAAAGGCGCATGTCGGCGATGGGTTGCCACTCGCGGGTCATGGCCTCAATGTAGCCGTTATATTCGGGGTCGAGGGCATGGTCCTCGATGGTGTCGAAGAGGGCAAGCGCATAGTCGAGGGCTTCGCGGTCACCCGTGGCACGCACATACTCGCTCAGGCCATAGAGCATGAAGCCCAGGGCGTAGAACTGCTTCTTCGTGTCCTTGGGTTGCCCTAAGTAGTCGAGACTCCAGTAGGTGCCGCCGTACTCCGCATCGAAGAAGTGCGCCAAGATGTAGTCCTTGGCACGGGTGGCGGCTTGCAGGTATTCGGGCTTGCCGAGCACGCGGTAAGCGGCACTGAACGACCACAGGATGCGGGCATTGAGGATGCCGCCCTTGTCGGCCTCGGGCACCAGCGTCCCGTCGCCCCTCATCTGGCCATAGAACCCGCCGTGCTCACGGTCTTGCATCTGGTTGAGCCAGAAGGGAAGGATATTCCCCTCCAGCACTTCCAGCATCTCTTGTTTGACGGTCGAAAACATACCTATCTTTTCTCTTTTTCTGCCTTAGCCTTTAGTTCAAACGCGATGTCCTCCATCTTGTGCTTCGACAGCGGATAGAGCATGAAGATGATAGCCATGGCGAGAGCGATTCCTGCAGGAATCCAGCTGATGGTAATGCGCAGACCCATCAAGGCTTCTGACGTCTGGAACGTAGCGTTGGGCACAAGGCCGAAGGCATCCAGCACCATCAGCACAGCCGAACCTGCCACAGCCCCACCGAGCTTCTGGGCAAAGGAGCCGGACGAGAAGATGAGACCCGTGCAGTGGGCACCGTCTTTCCAGCGAGCGTAGTCGGCCACATCGGCATACATCGACCAGACGAGCGGGCTAACGACACCCGTGAAGATACTGATGATAATCTGGAGCGAGAGCATCGTGATGAACCCGAGGTTGGTGCATGGCACGTAGAAGAACATGATGCTGAACACGATTAGTACAAGGGCAGACAGGATGAAGGTCGTCTTTTTGCCCATCTTCTTCGAAAGGGGCACGGCAAGGGCCACACCCAGCATGTTGCACACCTCGCCCACAGCCAGGAAGAGTCCTGCGAAGAAGATGAAGCTCGTCAGGCCGAGGTCGATGTTGGCTTCCTCGCCGATATAATACTTAAAGTAGTAGGCCACCGTGGAGCCACGCACCGTGTTGAAGAGGTTGGTGCAGACGGAACCCATAGTGAGCATCCACCACGGCAGGTTGGAAAGCAGCGAGAGGAAGTCGTTGCCCAGCTTGGTGGGCTTCACGCTGATGTGCTCCTTCGTCATGAAGAAGCTCAGCAGGAAGAGCACGATGCACATCGAGGCCAACACCACCATGGCGTACTGCCATCCCGTGGTGACGGAATCCGTGATCGACTGGAAGGTATTGCAGAGGGGTTCCCATGCGAACAGGGCGATGAACGAGCCTGCGTAGGCGAAGAACATACGGTAGGACGAAAAGACGGTCTTCTCGTCGGAGTTGTCGGTGATGACGCCCAGCATGGAAGCGTAGGGGACGTTGATGCCCGTGTAAACCGTCATCATCAAGATGTAGGTGCAGTAGGCCCAGATGAGCTTGCCGTTCTCGCTCCAGTTGGGTGTGGTGAAGAGCAGCACACCGGCGATGGCGAAAGGTACGGCAAACCAAAGCAGATAGGGGCGATACTTACCCCAACGGGTCTCCGTCCGGTCGGCTATCACGCCCATCATCGGGTCGCTCACGGTGTCCCAGATACGCGTGACAAACATGAGTGTCGCCGTCTGCGCAAGGCTCAGTTCGTACACGTCGGAATAGAAGATGGGAAGATAGTAACTGAATATCTTCCAGAACATGGAACTCGACATATCGCCAAATCCATATCCGATTTTTTCTTTTAACGATGCCATATATTTTATTTTCTTTTTTCTTTTATCCTCTCCTGGGGCTCCCTGCTTCGCGGTTTCCCCTTTTCATGGGGCTGGCGTCACGCGGTTTCCCCTTTCGCTCTTTCCTTTCTCATGGGGCTGGCGTCACGCGGTTTCCCCGCGTGAGCAGCTTCACTTCCCGCTTGCCCTCCTGTTCTTCTCCACCAGCCGCTTGATTGTTTCCACCGACGCACCCGTGGTGAACCCGTCCTCCGGCGTGTTCATGCAGTAGTCGATGAGCCTCCCGATGGTCGATTCCGCCACGTGCATCCGTGTGTCGCTCGATGCATAGTAGATGAGCACACGGTCGTCGTCCCCGTCGCCGTCAGCAATCCAGCCATTGGCAAACGCCACATTCATCACGTCGCCCACATATTCCCAGCCTTCCGGCACGAGGAAATACCCCCCGGGCTGAGCGATGACACGTGTGGGGTCGTCGAGCGCCGTCATGTACATGTAGAGCACATAGCGCAGACCGCTCGCACAGCCTCGCACACCATGCGCCAAGTGCAACCACCCCCTCGAAGTCTTGATGGGATGCGGTCCCTCACCGTTCTTCACTTCCATGATGGTGTGATAGTGGCGAGCGTTGATAATGCGTTCCTCGGTCACCTCGGCATGGGTGATGTCGTCCACCAGTGCCCAACCGATGCCGCCGCCCGAACCCGTGTCGATGAATCCATCCTGCGGACGGGTGTAGAAAGCATACTTGCCCTCCACAAATTCGGGGTGCAGCACCACGTTGCGCTGCTGGCTCCGGCTCTTCAGGTCGGGCAGACGCTCCCACGTCTTGAGGTCTTTCGTGCGGGCGATGCCAGCCGTAGCCGTAGCCGCCGAGAGGTCACCCGGCTGACTGTCGTCATGGCGTTCGGCACAGAATACACCATATATCCACCCATCTTCGTGTGCCGTCAGACGCATGTCATACACATTCGTGGCGGGCACCACATCCTCGGGCATCGTGATAGGCTCGTCCCAAAAGCGGAAGTTGTCCACCCCATTGGGCGACTCTGCCACCGCGAAGAAGCTCTTGCGGTCGGCACCCTCCACACGCACCACCAGCACGTATTTGTCGCCCCACTTGATGGCACCACTGTTCAGCGTGGCGTTCATCATGATGCGCTGCATCAGGTAGGGGTTGTCCTGCTCGCAGAAGTCATACCGCCACTCCAGCGGCGTGTGTTCAGCCGTCAGGATGGGGTTCTCATATTTCTCATAGATTCCATTGCCCCACGCCTTCTTCACGTTGGGACGCGCAAGCAATGCCTCATGGTGCTCGCGCAATGCCTTCACTTTCAGTTCAAATTCGGTTGACATAAGACCCCTCCCCCGCCTCCCCAAAGGGAGGAGTAGAATGTTAGTGGGGGAGTATTCTACTAAAGACCCCTCTCCTGTTCTCCCCAACAGAGAAACACGATGTAAGGCCTAATATTGTTGTTTATCTTTTCTTTCTTACCGTATAGACCCTGGTAACCGCACTCCCCCTTGGGGGAGCGGGGAGGGGGTCTTCTATTTTTTCTGAATATCCCTATTGAACAAGAACCGCTTCTGTGCCGCCCACGCCTTGAAGTCGTCCGCCGTCGCAGTTGTCGGACTTGCCCCGAAATGCTCCTTCTTGTAGTTCCGCCATGGCAGGAAGTAGCACACAGGGAACTGCTCGATAATGGGCTTGAACACCCGTTGCCACCATGTCGCGTCGGGCGAATTTTGGTAGCCGCACTCCGTCAGGGCGATGAGCTTGCCGTGCTTCTTGGCGATGGCGGTGATGAGCGTGAGGTCGGCAGTGAGTGCGGTCACGAAGTCAGCCTCCGTGCCCCACTGGTAGGCATCCTCACCGATGAGGTCCACACGGTCGTCGCCCGGATAGCGACGCATCCACGCCTCCTCCGTCCAGTTGCCCTGCAAGTTCGGCGAGTACGACCACACCAGACTCGTAGGCAACACCTCGTTGAGGTAGTCCTGCGTGATGACCCAGAGCAAGTGGAACTCGTCGTCGGAACACAAGTCCTGTCCCCACCAGAACCACGAACCGTTGTTCTCGTGATAGGGTCGGAAGATGACCGGAACCGGCTCCCCCTTCCCGTCCTTCAGCGTCAGCAGGAAGTCGCCCACACGCTTCAGCCAGTTCATGTATGTCTCATGGCGCGATCCCCCGGGCAGCACACTCGCCACCGTCTTTTTCGGGTTGGGCACCTTCTCCATCAGGCCACCCATGCCCACCTTGCCCAAGGCTTCAGCCGCCTCATTGAAGGCCACCGTGTCCTTCGCAATCCACGCCGTCGAGCCGAGCAGCGGATTCCGAGGGTGCCAAGAGATGGTCACGATGCCGCCCCGTTCGTGATGCGCCACAATTTCTTCGCGGATGCGCTGAAACGGCACACTGTCCAGGTTCTTCGCGTCGCCCATCTCAATGCCGCCGAGATCGAACCCCATCACGGCAGGGTAATCCCCCACCAGCTCCTTCGTGTCCGAACGGCCCTTCTCCCACTCCCACGTGAGTCCGTAGAACGGGTCGTCCTGATGGCCATACATATAGCCCTTCTTCTGCAACTTCCGCATCCGTTCCAGCAACTGCTGAGCCGGAGTCTTCGGTGCAGCCTGCACAGCATAGCTCGCCACAAGCGTCATAAGCAGCAAAAATGTCCTGATTCTCATAACAAGAAAATGTTTCTTTATTGACTTACAATAATTTTCGGGTGCAAAGATACAAAAAAAACAATAACAAACCTTTGCTTTTGTTAACCAAATGTTACATTTTTATAAAAAAGTGCCCCATAATCCTAAAACCATGCACACAAATCCCCCTTTTTGCCTCTTTTCCATCGATTATTTTTGTGTTCTTCCGTCAGTGTTATACACGTGTGCCTTTCACCCCTCCACACACATCCCCGTCACCCCTCTTAGTCCATGCCCGTCGCGTCCCTTCTCATCTGCCCGTCATCACCTATCTTCACAGCCCGTCACCTATTATTTCATCCTTGGCATCCCTCCCCCGACTTTCCGAGGAATCCTCTTTCCGTACAGGCCGTTCTCTGCGGAGAAATTGACGTTTAGATTGATGGATATTGACGTTGAATAAAAACGCCCTATTCCTTTCTTTTGCACGTCAATCCATGTCAATTCAATCGTCAATCTGCATCAATTTGGTATTATTCTTACTCAACTTTCGGGAGCATCTTTTCACCACAAAGAAAACAGAGAGCACGGAATTCGGCGAAGAAGGTCGCGCAGCCTCTCTGCGTAAGAGCCTTTAGGCTCCTCTGACCATCTCCACCTCGTATGCAAAAAGTGTTCCTCTGTGTTCCTTAGTGCTCTTGTGAAAACTCTGTGTTGAAAAGAATTCAGCAACTGGCGAAACTTGTAAATTTTTATTTTCGGGCTAAGGAGTATAGGAGCTTAGGAGTTTTTTAGCGGTGCACTCGCCGCCCCTCCTTAACTCCTTTACTCCTTAGACTTTTATGTTTCCCTTAGAGTTTACCCCTCCCAAGAGCATTCCGAAATTGCCACTACCATATAGCAAAACCGCCCCAACCACCAAAAAAATCACTTTCCCACCACATTATTTAAAACTTTTTAATTAAATTTGTGGCGAATTCGGAAAATGTACATGAATACCGACGACTACATAGCACAGGCGGAGAAGCCCGAAGAAAGCACCAAGGCAGAAGAGCCAGCCGTAATGCCATACGGCACTGCTGCCCACATGGTGCATGTGCCCGTCAACACCCACGGGCGCGACATCGACTGGGTCGCCCTGCAAGCCTTTCTCGAAGCCAACGCCCAGGCGTTCGTCGCCCGAAGTACAGAAGAAGAACAGCCAAAACCCCAAAAGAAACTCAAATTCCGCCACATCCTCAGCGACGAGGAACTGGAGAAAGAGCTCGAAGGCCTCCCCTCTTGGGACGAAGTAGAACACCCCGACCTGTCATTTCTCACCAAGGAAGATTATAACTACGCCATCCGCAAGATGGCACGTAAACCCATGAAAGGAATCGAAAAATGGCTGTAACGAAGGTGCATCAACGGGAAATCGTGGAAGTGCCATTCGACCTGCCTGACGGACGAGTGCTCCCCCACATGGCACTGGTACTTTCGCGGGACGCGATACAGGACTACGAAGACGGTATGTTCTATGCAGTGCTCATCTCCTCCAAAAATCACTATCCAGAACTTACCATACCTATCCAACAGGATTGGCTCTCCAAGCCACTCTCAAAGAGGTCATATTTCATCACACACATTGTGAAGGACTTTAACGTAGCTGATGTAATGAACAGATACAACAACTACCTCCGAAACGACATCTTTGAAGACATTCTGCGTCGAATCGTACTGAATGTGACAGACATTTCTATTTAACTCCCTCTCCATGGAGAATTTTTATTTTCGGGCTAAGGAGTATAGGAGCTTAGGAGTTTTTTAGCGGCGCACTCGCCGCCCCTCCTTAACTCCTTTACTCCTTAGACTTTTATGTTTCCCTTAGAGCTTACCCCTCCCAAGAGCATCCCGAAATTGCCACTACCATATAGCAAAACCGCCCCTTCCCCTCTCCTTTTTCACCCCAACCACCAAAAAAATCACTTTCCCACCACATTATTTAAAACTTTTTAATTAAATTTGTGGCGAATTCGGAAAATGTACATGAATAC
>CADCDP010000027.1 GCA_902800305.1 uncultured Bacteroidales bacterium | reverse complement strand
ACAGAGAAGTTAAGCCCGGCCGCGCCGATGGTACTGCGCCGCAATGCGGGAGAGTAGGTCGCCGCCCCCTTTTTGAGGAGAGGGACGCCTTGAGGATAAAATCCTGGGGCGTCCCTCCCCCTGTTTTTGTGCGTTTGTGTGTGCTTCCCCGTTTCCTGCTGGCTCAGTAGATTCTATTCCTTCAGGGGCAGGACTTCAGTTCCGGGTTCTGCGGAAGGAGCGTGGAGGGTTGCGGCGGAGCCGCAACAGACAGGACGGGAATGTTTACTGCCTTCCTCTCTTGTCTTTCTATGCCACTCACCTCTTTTTTCTTTTGTACTTTCTACTGTTTTTATGGGAAAGGTTTGGGGGTATCGTGTCTTTTTCGTACTTTTGTCATAGAAATCTAAAAAGAAAAGGGAGTGTATGGCTAATACCGACAACAGATACCCTCGGTTGAGGGAGACTAAGTTTGTGGATTTGATGCAGAAGCGCGTGTTTAACGTGCTGATTATTGCGAATCCGTATGATGCGTTCATGCTGGAAGATGATGGGCGTGTGGATGAGAAGATTTTCGATGAGTATGCGAAGCTGGGTTTGCGTTATCCACCTCGTTTTTTTCGTGCTGCATCACAGGAGGATGCGGCAGGACTGATTGGAAGGACTAAGTTTGACCTCGTTATTTGTATGCCAGGTACGGCCAACAACGATGTGTTTGACATTGCCCGTGGCATCAAGACAGAGTTTCCTTCGCTTCCCATTGTGGTGCTTACGCCTTTCTCGCATGGCATCACACGGCGAATGGAGAACGAGGATTTAAGTGCTTTCGAATACGTGTTCTGTTGGTTAGGCAACACCGAATTGCTGCTCTCTATCATCAAGTTGATTGAGGACAAGATGAATTTGGAGAATGACCTTGCGGCGGGTGTACAGATGATTTTGGTTGTGGAAGACAGTATTCGCTTCTATTCCTCTTTGTTGCCAAATCTCTATCAGTTTGTGTTGCAGCAGAGTTTGGAGTTTGCCACCGAAGCCTTGAATTCTCAGTTGGAGATGCTTCGGATGCGTGGTCGCTCCAAGATTGTGCTGGCACGTTCTTACGAAGAGGCTTGGGCACTTTATTCCAGATATAGCGATAATGTGCTGGGAGTCATCAGCGATTGTCGTTTCCCCTTGTCGGCCTCGAGCAAGGAGAAAGATGAGTTGGCTGGTTTCAAGCTATTGAGTGCCATCCGTCAGGTGGACGAATATGTGCCTTTGGTTCTCGATTCCAGCGAGACCGACAAGAAACCCTATGCCGACCAATGCCATGCTGCTTTTATCGATAAGAACTCCAAGAAACTGAATCAGGACGTGAAGGACGTGCTGACCAAGCATTTCGGTTTCGGCGATTTTATTTTCCGCAATCCCGATACGATGGAGGAAGTGGCACGTGTACATAATTTGAAGGAGTTGCAAGACAACATCTTCACTTTGCCTGCCGGTTCCCTCAGTTATCACTTGCGCCATAACAACGTTTCCCGTTGGTTGTCGTCTCGTGCCATTTTCCCTGTGGCTGAATTCTTGAAGAAAATCACGTGGAAGGTGGAAAGCGATGTGGATGCCCACCGGCAGTACATTTTCGATGCTATCGTCAGCTACCGAAAGATGAAGAACCAAGGTGTGGTGGCCATTTTCCACCGTGACCGTTTCGACAGCTACAGCCAGTTCGCCCGTATTGGCGAGGGGTCACTGGGAGGAAAGGGCAGAGGTCTCGCTTTTCTTGACAACATCATCAAACGTCGCATCGACCTTAACGAGTATGAGAATGCTACCGTTCAGATTCCCAAGACGGTTGTGCTCTGTACCGACATCTTCGATGAGTTCATGGAAACCAACGGCCTATATGAAGTCGCACTCTCCGACATCCCCGACGAGGATATTCTTCAGTATTTCTTGCATGGACGCTTGCCAGAAAGTCTTGCCGACGACCTCATGTCCTTCATGGACGTGGTGAATGGTCCTGTGGCCATCCGTTCCTCTTCTCTACTTGAAGATAGTCATTATCAGCCCTTTGCAGGCATCTATTCCACTTACATGATTCCGTGTGTGGGCGATAAGTACACGCGCCTTGAGATGCTCTCGAATGCCATCAAGAGTGTCTATGCCAGTGTGTTCTATCGTGCATCGAAGGACTATATGGTGGCCACGTCGAATGTCATCGACCAAGAGAAGATGGCGGTCATCTTGCAGGAAGTGGTGGGGCAGAACTATCCTAGTGGCTTCTATCCCTCCATCTCGGGCGTGGGGCGCAGCATCAACTACTATCCCATCGGTGATGAAAAGGCCGATGAGGGCATCGTGGAGTTGGCTCTTGGTTTGGGCAAATATATCGTGGATGGCGGTTTGTGCCTCCGTGTTTGTCCCCATCATCCTGACAAGGTGTTGCAAACCAGTGAGATGGAAATTGCCTTGCGAGAGACACAGACGAAGTTCTATGCCCTTTCAGTAGAGGGGGCAGATATGCAGGATGGCAATGGCAGTCAGTATCGGGGACTTCAATTCCAGGTGGACGATGCCTTCAACCTAAAGACCGTGACGGTACGCGACGCCGACAAGGATGGCTCTCTTCAGTGGATTGTTTCGACCTACGACCCTTACGATCAGTGCATTTACGATGGCTACTACGATGGTAAGAATCGCAAAATCATTTCTTTCTCGGGGGTATTGCAGAACGGCGTTATCCCATTGCCTGAACTCTTGCAGAAAGTCTTGGCATACGGTCAGCAAGAGATGGCTCGTCCCGTGGAAATCGAGTTTGCAGTCAATCTCCACGAGGAAAAGAAGGGCGAGTTCTACCTCTTGCAAATTCGTCCGATGGTGGACAACCAGATGCAGCTCGACGAAGACCTTACACTCATTTCCGATGATGCCTGCCTCATTCGTAGCCACAATGCCATTGGCCACGGCATCATCAGCGACATTTTCGATGTTGTTTATATTAAGACCGACAACTACAGCGCAGCCAATAACCCCACTATTGCAGAGGAAGTGGAGCGCATCAACCGTGGTTTCCTCCAGCGTGGCGAAAACTATGTGTTGGTGGGGCCAGGACGTTGGGGCTCAAGTGATTCGTGGTTGGGCATTCCTGTCAAGTGGCCCAACATTTCGGGGGCAAAAGTGATTGTCGAGGCAGGTCTTCGCAACTTCCGTGTCGAGCCGAGTCAAGGCACCCATTTCTTCCAAAACCTTACTTCGATGGGCGTTGGCTATTTTACCGTCAACGACTTCTTGGGCGATGGCATCTACAACCAAGCCGTCCTCAATGCCTTACCAGCCGTGGGGGAAACAGCCCATGTGCGTCACGTCCGTTTCTCTTCCCCCATTGTCGTCAAGATTGACGGCATGAAGAAAGAAGGTGTGGTGCTGTTGCCAGAAGAATAGAAGGAATGGATATAGAGCAATTCGAGAAGCACAAAGCCTTTTCTTATTGCCGCACCATCGTGATGACATCGCTAGTGAAATCGACGACAGCGAGGCGGTGGGTGACGAAGATGATGGTGCTGTTGTGGAAATGCTGCTTGAGGTTCTCAAGCAGCTTTTTTTCTGTCTCCACGTCGAGAGCGGAAGTGGCTTCATCGAGCAGGAGCACCTTGCAGGGACGGAGGATGGCACGGGCAATGGCGATGCGTTGTGCCTGACCTTCGGAGAGGCCGCCACCCTGTTCGGCACATTTTGTGTAGAGGCCGTCGGGCAGGTCGAGCACGAAGTCGGCCATAGCAATGTGGAGAGCTTGGCGCATATCTTCGGTGGTCGCATCGGGGTTGCCCATGAGCAGGTTCTCGCGGATGGTGCCAGAGAAGAGGGTGTTGCCCTGCGGAATGTAGGAGAAATTGTTGCGTAGGGCAGGGGAGATAGGCTGTTGACGTTCGGTGCCGTATGCCTCCACCCCTCCTTCCGTGGGGCTAATCAAAGCCAGCATCAGGCGGATGAGCGTGGTCTTTCCGGCACCTGTCTCGCCGAGGATGGCGGTGAAACTGCCTGGACGGAAATCGTGAGAGAAGTGGTTGATGACTTTTCTGCCTTTCGTGTTGTATTGATACGTCACGTCGTTGAAGCGAATGCCCACCGAACCCTCCATGCGGATGGGGTCTTCCTCCTGCTCCAATGGCAGTTCTTCCAGTTCCATCAGGCGTTCGCAAGAAGTCATGCTGTTCACGAACACGGGCAGCAGTCGCGCCACGTCGAGCAAGGGGCGTTGAATGCGGTTGATGAGTTGGGTGAAGGCCATGAGCACACCCACCGTGATGAGTCCGTCTTGTAGCTGGAACAATCCCCACACCAATGCCACGAGATAAGCTCCAGCGAAACCGATGTTAATCAGCGACTTCGAGAAGATGGCGAATCTGGCACGGCTCTTGATTTGCTTGCGCAGGAGTCCTTGTCGCTGTTCGAGCCGCCCCACCATCAGGTTGCCTCGTTCCAGCACCTTGATGACCATTTTGTGTTGAATACTTTCTTGGATGATGGCTTGAATGGCAGAATTACTGTCCTTGATGGTGCGCACGATGCGGCGCATTTTCTTGAAATAGACACGAGACAGCAGGATGAAAACGGGCGACGAGATGGCCACAATGAGGGCGAGGGTGCTGTCCATGACGTAGAGATAGACGAACGAAGCCACAAACTGAGTGATGATGATGATGGTGTTGGGCAGCACGTCGGTCATCAAGCCCACGATGTCGTTCACGTCGCCAAAGAGGCGGTTGAGCACGTCACCGCTGTGATACTTCTCCACGCCGTTCCATTTCCCCCTCAGCAGTTGGCGGAAGAAGAACTGCTGCATCAGGTTCTGAGTCTTCACGCCCAGCACGGCACTAATCCACGTCTGAGCGATGTGCAGCAGCATTTCCGACAGGAAAATAGTGCCTAAAAAGACGGCACTCCACACGATGCTGCCTTCGCGGGAATGGGTGGCGATGTCGGTCAGGGAGCGGATGGTGTCAACGCCCAGCAGACCGAGTACCACAAAGGAGAGGCCGATGAGCACGTTCAGCACAGCTTGCAGACGGCAACTCTTGTGATGTCGCCAAAGCCACACCGCCATCTGGCGGGTTGAATATTTCGTTTTGTTGATTTTCATAATCTGTCTATTGGATATTGGCCTCCTTTTGGTGGGGATGCGGGCAGACCTAAACACCCCCCATTTCTTCTCCTCTTTTTCCCTCCTTTCGATACCTCAAAAACGGTGTGAGTCATACCGCCTATACCGGTCTGAGTCACACCGCCACCCTCGGTGTGAGTCACACCGCTTTGGAGGTGACGAGCGTACCTGTCAGACGATGCCGAAATGCGGAGGTCGGGACATGCCCGTTTCAGCCTCGGCTGTCAGCTCCCCACATCATTTTTCGCCGTAGGGTAGAGAAGAAACTCTGTCCTGGTCGGGTAACCACGTTGACGACGTAAGGGGCCTTGCGGATTCTCAGGTGAATGTTGTCGGGATAACTCTGGCTGCGTCCGTCGAGGGAGATGAGGAAGCTGTTGCTGCGGCTCTCCACACGGAGGCTGATTTCGCTATCGTCACACAGCACGATGGGACGCATATTCAGGCTGTGAGGTGCCACAGGAGTGAGGCTGATGGTGTCGCTTTGAGGCACCACGATGGGGCCTCCCACGCTGAGCGAATAGGCCGTGCTGCCCGTTGGGGTGCCTACGATGAGACCGTCCGCCTGGTAGGTGGTCAGGTACTCATCGTTGATGTCGGTGTGGATGGAAATCATCGACGAGATGTCGTGTTTCAGGATGGCGATTTCGTTCAGCGCATAGGGATAGTCCTTTAGCTCCATCTCGTCGCAGGAAATGTGCAGCACGCTGTGTCGTTCCATGTTGAAGTTACCATCGTAGATGTCGGCGATGGTCTCTTCAATGTGGTCGGGCGAGAAACTGGCGAGGAAGCCCAATCGTCCGGTGTTGATGCCGATGATGGGAATTTCCTTGTTGGCTACGCGACTGGCCACATCAAGAAAAGTACCGTCGCCACCCATGCACACCACGAAGTCGGCTGTGAAATCGTTGCCTTGGATAATTTCACATTCAGGCACTCTGATTTTCAGATTATCGCGCAGAAACTCGTAGAACGATTCGGGGATGGCGATGTCGGCCTTCCGTTCTGTGGCAATGGCAAAAAATTTCTGCACCGCAGCACTCTTTCGTTCTTGATATATGTTGCCGAAAAGGGCAAACTTCAGCTTTTTAGTCATATTTAAGAGTTTTTATGTGTCGTATATTAGGAAAAAAACGTACTTTTGCAACGGATTCGCTGGCAAAGGTACTGTTTTTTCTCCATAAAACGCCTTGAAGCACAGAGAAATCGTCACTTCTAACTGATAATTTTAATAATTTTTGACTCACTATGGAAGAACTAAGCATTCTTGAGCTTGCGTCGAAAGGCGGTTGGATTATGATTATCCTTGCCGTTCTTTCTCTCATTGCCGTGTATATTTTTGTTGAACGTTTTCTGGCCATCCGTCATGCTGGCAAGGATGATAAGCTGTTCATGGATCGTATCCGCGACTACATCAAGAACGGCGATATAAAGTCGGCAGTCAATTTCTGTCGTGTCACCAACACGGCTGCTGCCCGCATTTTGGAGCGTGGCATCAGCCGCATGGGTAAGCCCGCTGCCGAGATTCAGTCAGCCATCGAAAACACCGCCAACCTCGAAATTGCCACGATGGAGAAGCGGTTGCCTGTGTTGGCCACCATTGCTGGCGGTGCGCCCATGATTGGTTTCTTGGGTACGGTCATCGGTATGGTGGAAGCGTTCTGGCAGATGAGCAACGCAGGTGGCAACATCGACATCAGCCTCTTGTCGGGTGGCATCTATCAGGCCATGATTACCACGGTGGGAGGACTCGTGGTGGGCATCATTGCCCTGTTTGCCTACAACTATCTGGTGGCCAAAGTGGACAGCGTGGTGAACGAGATGGAGGCGAAGTCGCTCACATTCATGGACATCGTTAGCGAAGGAGAATAAGCCTATGTTCAAACGAAGAACCAAGGTCACCCCGACGTTCAACATGGCGTCGATGACAGACATCATTTTCCTGCTGCTCATCTTCTTCATGATTACGAGCACGATGGTGGCACCCAATGCCATTAAGGTGCTCCTGCCGCAGGGGAAGAAGCAGACCACCGTGAAGGCAACGGCACGGGTGGTCATCGACAAAGAACTGAACCTTTATGCCGCTTTGGGCAACGAGAAGGAGGAGACTGTGACGCTGGAGGAACTGCCACAAGTGCTGAATGCACAGGTGAATGACTCCACAGAGCTGTTCGTCTCGCTCTATGCCGACGAGGCTGTGCCTTACAGAAATATTGTTGAGATTCTGAATATAGCCAACGAGAACCGTTTCAAGATGGTACTCGCCACTCGACCACCATCTCGCCATGAATGACTATAATAAAAAGAAAGATAAGGCCAAGGCAGGCATCATCACCATTGTGGTTCATGCCCTCTTGCTGCTCCTGCTGGCATTCATTACACTCTCCGTGGTGAAGCATGAGGAAGAGGAAGATGGTGTGCCCGTGCTGCTCGGCATGGTGGACGAGGCTGGTGGCGAGGATTTGGGTGGATTGCCAGCGGAGAACGAGGCCGCTCCAGTTACTTCGGAAAGTTCAGATATGCCAGAGAATCCGACATCTCCAGAGCCTCCTGCCAACACCGAGAATGTACCTGTAGCCCCACCTCCAACACCTCAACCGAAACCCCTCATCACGCAAGACCAGGAAAGGTCTATTGCTGCCGAGGAAGCTAAGAAGAAAGCCGCCGAAGAAGCTGCCAAGAGAAAGGCTGCCGAAGAGACGGCTCGTAAGAAGGCAGCCGAGGAAGCTGCTCGCAAAAAGGCTGCTGAGGATGCTGCTCGCAAAAAGGCCGCTGAAGAGGATGCAAGGAAGAGAGCCGAAGAAGCTGCCCGAAAGAAAGCTGCTGAGGAAGCTGCCAGAAAACGTGCTGCTGAGGAAGCCGCTCGTAAAAAGGCCGAGGAAGAAGCTCGAAGGAAAGCTGCGGAAGAGGCTGCTAAGAAAGCTGCAGCAGATCGTGTGAATAATAGTAACTGGGGACACCAAGGGAATGCGGGTAATAGTGGCAAAACTACAGGAAACGGTGCACAAGGTGTTCCGACAGGCAATAGTAATACGGGTGCTACAACGGGCACAGGTGGAGTAGGAACTTCTGCGAAAGTTGGTAGCCGTATTGTTAAAGACTTACCTAATCCTGAATATGCAGACCCTACAAGTGAAGGCACTGTTGTTGTTTCAATAGTTGTTAATGCCGAAGGAAAAGTTGTTGATGCTAAAGTTATTAGTAGCACAACATCTTCAACAGCCTTAAAGAATGCTTGTATTGTTGCTGCAAAAAGGACAACTTTTTCAATTGGTGATAAAAATGAAAATGGTACTACTACTTACCGATTTAAATTAAGATAACCATGATTTACGTATTTCTCGCAACGGGCTTCGAAGAAGTGGAAGCCCTTGGCCCCATCGACGTGTGTCGTCGTGCAGGATTGACCGTCAAGACCGTGTCCATTACCGATGAGCCCATTGTCAGGGGTGCTCATGGTGTTGGCATTTTGGCCGACTCCATGTTTGCCGACAACGATTACAGCGATGCCGATATGCTGTTCCTTCCAGGAGGTATGCCAGGAGCCACTAACCTCGATGCCCATGTAGGGCTTCGTGAAGTGATTCTTGCTCACCACAAGGCTGGCAAAGCTCTTGCCGCCATCTGTGCTGCCCCCCTCGTCTATGGCAACCTCGGTTTGACGCAGGGTAAGAAGATGACTTGCTATCCTGGCTTCGAACAGTATCTCACGGGTGCCGACTACACCGCAGCTCTCGTAGAGCGTGATGGCCTCATGTTCACAGGCAAAGGTCCTGCTGCCGCCCTTGGGCTTGGCTATGCCATCGTGGAGTATTTCTGTGGCGAAGCGACCGCTGAGCAGCTCAAACAAGGCATGATGTACTACGATTTATGAACGCGGTTATTATCGTTGCTGGCGGCAAGGGACTTCGCATGGGAGGCGACATCCCCAAACAGTTCCTGCCTGTAGGCGACAAACCCATTCTCATGCGCACCATCGAGCGTTTCCTACAATACGACAAGGAGATGCAGGTGGTGCTTGTCCTGCCCGAAAGTCAGCAGGACTATTGGCAGACGCTGTGTAGTGAGTACAACTTCTCTCTGCCTTACGTCCTCGCCAACGGCGGCGAGACACGTTTCCACTCCGTCAAGAATGGGCTTGCCAAAGTCTCTCCCGATGCCACCCTCATCGGGGTGCATGATGGTGTGCGTCCTTTTGTTTCCATCGACACCATCCGTGCTTGCTATGACGAAGCTGTCCGTAGTGAAGCCGTTGTGCCCGTCATCGATGTGGTCGAGACCGTTCGTCACATTCTCAAAGGGAACGAGAGCGAGACAGTTTCACGCAATGACTATAAACTCGTCCAAACCCCCCAAGTCTTCTCCGCCTCCTTGCTTCGAGCAGCCTATTCCCAACCCTACATCGATTTCTTCACCGACGATGCCTCAGTTGTCGAGCGTTTTGGTCATCCCGTCACTCTTGTGCAGGGCAACCGTGAGAATATCAAGATTACGACTCCTTTCGACCTGAAGGTGGCGGAAGCACTTGGGGCGTAGATCCTGTACCTTCCAAGGCTCTCAACAGAACTTCCTCAAAGAAACTAAAAACTAACTAATATGTATTCAAAGAAAACTCTTTTGGTAAGCCTCTTCGTTGGCTTGTCCTCCCTGAGCCTCTCTGCCCAGAACTTACAGAAGGGCACGTATGGTTATTTGTATTGCCACATGAGTGATAATGGCGAGTTTACGGCGTATGCGTTGAGTCGCGACGGACTCCACTACCACGACCTCAACGAGGGCAAGGCGGTGATGGATGCCAGTAAGTTGGCACTCATCGAAGGTGGCCAGCGTGATGCTTACGTGTGCCGCAAGTCCGATAGTGGCAAGGGTTACTTGATGGTGACCACCGATATGTGTGTGGCGAAGAGCCACGAGTGGTACAACTACGGCATCGACCTTCTGAAGAGCGACGACCTCATCCATTGGACATCCACCACCTTCGACTTCCGAAAGGGCAGTAGCATCTTCTGCGACCCTGAAAGCCCCGACATCATTGCCGACTGGAGCAAAATTAACCGCGTGTGGGCACCCCAAATCTTTTGGGATCCTGACTATGTGTGGGCGAACGGCGAGAAGGGCGGCTACTTCATCTACTACTCCATCTGGAGCTTCAACGAGGGTGACAAGTACGACCGCATGGTATATAGCTATGCAGACAAGACCTTCACGAAACTCACCAAGCCACGTGTGCTCTTCGATTGGGGTTATGCCACCATCGATGCCGACATCAACTATCTGGAGAGTGATGGAAAGTACCACATGCTCATCAAGAAAGAGGGTGGTCATCCTGGCATCTTCCAGACAAAGGCCGACAAGCTGACGGGGCCTTGGCCAGAACCCGACGAGAACGACTTTGTGAGTTTTGAGGGTAAGAAGAAGTGTGAGGGCAGTAGTGCTTTCCAGATTATCGGCGAAAAAGGTTGGCGTGTGGCGTACATCCAGTACAGCGACCGCCCCAAGCACTACCGCATCTGTCAGACGGACGAATACCTGAAGGGTTTCCACGACCCTGTAGATATTGAGGGAGTCACGGCTCCCCAGCACGGTAGCTTCATGCGCTTGACAAAGAAGGAGTACCAGCGCTTGGAAAAGCACTTCAACGGAAAGAAATAATGTTCGCTTTCTGCGAGGCAACGTTCCTTGCCTCGCAGAAAGCTACTTCCATCGGAGCCATCAGCTGAAAGCATTGACAATGTTTTCAGCTGATGGCTCCCCAATTGATATTGCTTTTTCGTAGTTCGCGCAACCTTCGCCAGAGGATGTTGTTCTGTTGGTTGCGTTCGTCGGGGTCGGACGTGATGACGGCTTGGGCGGCATCGCGGGCGAGGTTGAGGATTTGGCCGTCTTGGGCAAGGTTGGCTATCTTGAGGTCGAACGCCATGCCCGACTGCTGTGTACCTTCGAGGTCGCCAGGACCTCGCAGTTTGAGGTCTTGTTCGGCTATCTCGAAACCGTCGGTGGTGTCCACCATCACTTGGATGCGCTTGCGCGTCGTATTGGAAAGTTCAAATTTAGTGACCAACACACAATAGCTCTGGTCGGCTCCACGACCCACACGCCCACGCAACTGATGGAGCTGGCTGAGTCCGAAGCGTTCAGCATTCTCGATAATCATCACCGAGGCATTGGGCACGTTCACACCCACTTCGATGACAGTGGTGGACACAAGGATGTGGGTTTCGTGGTTGGCGAAACGCTGCATCTCAGCATCCTTGTCGGCAGACTTCATCTTGCCATGCACCTTGCTGACTTTGTAGGTGGGGAATGCTTTGCTAATTTCCTCGAAACCAGCCTCCAAATCTTTCAAGTCCATCTTTTGGCTTCGCCTTTCTCCCTCACGACTCGGCCATTCAAGCCAGCTTGATGGCTCTCGCTGCTCCGTCGATTCAGTCTCTTGGATAAGGGGATAGACAATATAGATTTGTCGTCCCAATTCCAGTTCGCGATGCATCAGTTCGTAGATGCGCTGACGGTGTGCGTCGAACATGTGGACGGTGCGGATGGGCTTTCGGCCAGGAGGAAGTTCGTCGATGACCGATACGTCGAGGTCGCCGTAGAGGGTCATAGCTAACGTGCGCGGAATGGGAGTGGCCGTCATGACGAGGACATGGGGGGGGACGTTATTCTTCATCCACAGCTTGGCTCTTTGTGCCACACCGAAACGGTGCTGTTCGTCGATGACCACAAGCCCCAACTTGTGGAAGAGCACATTGTCCTCAATCACGGCATGAGTGCCCACGAGGATGTGGATGTCGCCCGTCACAAGTCCTTCGAGCACAGCAGTCCGTTTCTTGCCCTTCACCGCACCAGTGAGCAGTTCCACTCTCACTGGCAGGTCGCCGAGGAAGGCTCGGAGCGTGTCGAGGTGCTGTTCGGCAAGGATTTCAGTGGGAGCCATGATGCAGGCTTGGCAACCGTTGTCGATGGCGATGAGGGCGACCATGAGGGCTACGAGCGTCTTGCCGCTGCCCACGTCGCCTTGCAGGAGTCGGTTCATCTGCCGTCCCGACTTCATGTCGGCACGGATTTCGCGGATGACACGCTTCTGTGCCTCCGTGAGTTGGAAGGGAAGGTGATGGTAGAAGAAGCCGTTGAAGTGTTCACCGATGGTGTTGAATACGAGGCCCCGATAGCGCAGCTGACGGTCTTTCACATAGCGGAGGATGTTGAGCTGCACGTAGAAAAGTTCCTCGAACTTCAACCGCAACTGTGCATGGCGCAAGGCTTCGGGCGAGGTGGGGTAGTGGATGTTGCGCACCGCCTCGTCGTAAGCCATCAAGTGATGCTGTGCCGTGATGTAGGGGGGAAGTGTCTCTGCCAGCGGCTCTTTGAGCAGGTTAAACATATTGGCGGTCAACTTCGCCATCCCGGCAGAGTTGAGCCCGCTCCGCTTCATCTTCTCGGTGGTGTTGTAGGAGGGGCGAAAGACAGACCCCCTCATCACTCCAGACCCCTTTCCCGTTTCCCCTACAGGGGAAAGGTAGTTACCTTGCTCATTAGTTTTTTCATTGGCAAACATACTACTCTCCCCATTTAGGGGGAGTGAGGAGGGGGGCTGGGCAGGGTCTACCTTCTCTATCTCCGGATGCGCTATCTGCAAATGTCCGTTGAACACCGTCGGTTTGCCGAACACAATGTAGGGCTTGCGGCAGTCGTAGTTCTTGGCCGCATACTTAATGCCTTGAAACCACACGAGGTCGATGCTGCCCGTGCCATCGGAAAAGTGGGCAATCAACCGTTTATTGCGCCCTTCGCCAGCGGTGTCGAACGAGAAAATCTGTCCGCACAGCTGCACGTAAGGCATCGCCCCGTCGATGTCGCAAATCTTGTAGATGCGGCTCCTATCTACATACTTGTAGGGATAATACGCCAACAGGTCGCCCACGGTCTTGATGCCGAGTTCGTTGGCAAGCAACAAGGCCCGCTGTGGCCCCACTCCCTGCAAATACTTGATGTCTTGACTCAGTATGTTCACATTACAACCCCATGTACACTTTTCTGGTGAAGCCGTCAGCCGACTTCTCGATGCACAATCCACGGGGCGTGTCCATCCTCCGTCCTTGTAGGTCGTAGTAGGTCTTGCTGCCCTCACCCGTCGGAGTCAGGTCGGTGATGGCCGTGCTGCTTGGGTCTATCATGAAGATATAGGTGTTCACACTTTGGGCAGGCATATTGGCAGCGATGTCGTTCATCGGCTCCTCCATCTCGATAGGCAGCTCCTGACAGAGGTTCGCCTTCTCATTGCCCGTCGAAAGCACGTGTGTACCGCTCTTCACGTAGGAAGGCAGCTTGATTCTCAACGTGTGGTCGTTCGCCGTCGAGTTGATGGCCATGACGATGAGCGAGTCGCCCTTGATGTAAGCCGAAGCCTCGATGGGCGAATTGGTGTTGACGGTGAACGAGTTCTTCGTGTCCAGACGGGTGGAACCTGTGACATGCTTTGCAAAGTGCGACATGACAAAAGCACGAGGCAACAGCGTGTTCTTCTTGTTGTCAGTACCATACTTTGTCTCGCCCGTACCCACAAACGCCCAGTGCGCACGCATATACCAGTAAATATAGCCCGTGCCGCCAGCCAGCATACACTCGTTCAGCTCTCGGGCAAACTCCAGTTGCTCTGTCCAGTTGGGCAGACGGTCTTGAAGAGCGTCAGACACCGAGTGCTCCGTCATCCACACCTCCTTGCCATACTTCTCAGCCAACACGGCAGCACTCTTCATGTTGCCCAATGGTGGGTGCCCATAGAGGTGTCCCGCGATAATATCTACTTGCTCACGCGCCACAGGGTCATTCAGCAGCGCATTCGAGTAACTGGGGTCGAATCCCAGAGGTTCGGCACTGATAAGGCGCACCCCCTTATATTTCTCCCTGTCGAGCAGTTGGGCATAGTTCTTCACCAGCGTCACCTGCTGCTGAGGTGTGTAGAGGCAGCCCGAGTAGTTGACCCACCAGTCTGGCTCGTTCTGCACCGACACAGCATCCACCTTCACGCCGTTCTGCCTCATGTAGGCCAAAAACGTGTTGAGCCACGGGAAGAACTTCTCGTAGCAGTCGGTGCGCAACTCGCCCCTCACCGCATTCTCATCCTCCGTGTTGCCACCCTGCGCCTTGCCGTTCGTCTTATACTCGCCAGGAGGCGACCACGGTGTGCCGAAGACGATGCCGCCCCGCTGCTTCACGATTCTGGCCGACGGCATCGAGCCGTGCCAGTCGTAGTCACCCCAGTTATCGCCCGTGAAGCTGGGCGAAATTTCCATACGCATGATGTTCAGCCCAATCTTTGACTGCGCACCATAAAGCAACCTGACGGGTTGCGTGTCTTCGCCGTAGGGTTGCATAGCCCCGTCGCAACAAGCCGCGCCGAAGCCCGTCACCGTCTGACAGTGCGTGTTCTTCACCATGACGATGTAAGTAGCAGCATGGATGGCTGTAGCAGCCATCAGCGCAAAAATAGAAGTTAAAACCTTTCTCATGATGTGTAAAGTATAAAATTACTTGCAAAGCTACATAAAAATATTGGTTTGCAAGCCTGTCGTAGCAAAAAACTTAAAATATCGGGAGAAAATAGCGGCCACAAGCCCCTAATTGATTCGGTTAGAACCGATTCCAGCCAGCAAATGCAAGTCTGTTGGCAAGATTACGCTGAAGTCTGCGAAAAAAGCCCCAATGAAGGTGCCCTTTTAAAACAAAAGAAAAGGCTATTTTGCCAACATTTTCCCTATAGGCAACGACGTTGCCTCGCGTGACTCTTCGTCGTTGCCCCTCGTGACTCTACGTCGTTGCCCCTTGAGACTCTACGTCGAAGAGTCATCGGAAGTTTTGCAACTCGCGGACTCAGGTTGTCACTTTTTCTAGTGAGGGCTGTTTCAAGTTGACGTGCTTTTCTTCTCTAAACTTTCTCCTATCTTCTAATTGAGCTACTTCAAGCAACCCTTTTATGCCAGCTCACACATTTTTCTTCCCAAAAGTTTGGCTGTTTCTTCGTTTTTTATTTACTTTGTCCCCGAAAGGGCATCTTGTGTGCCCTCGTGCGGTGCTTTTGTGCCGTGCCTTATTGATAAGATAGAAACATAATGCTTATATAGAAAGATGAACGCAGTATCACTCAACAACTTATGGCTGTACCTGCAGGGGCTGACCCTGACGGCAGACAACAAGCGATGGATTGCCGACCATTTGTATGAAGAGGCTCGACAAGAGGAAGAAGCGCTGTCACCTTATACAATGGAGGAAATCAACGCACGTCTTGATGAGGCAGAACGACAAGTGGCAATGGGGCAATTGATTGACGAGGAAGATATCGTCAAGGAATTGGAAGAATCTGTTTTATACAGTCAAACAGCATGACGATGAAAATAAAGTGGACACCTCTCGCTCGTCAGCATTTGCGCAAGACATTGAACTATGTACTTATACATAGTGGTTCTCAAGGCCACGCACATCTTGCTGATAAAGTCATTGAATGGCAACAAACTCTGAAAGAGATGCCAGAGGTGGGGGCGTTGGAGCCTTTGCTTCAACAGCGTTCCATACCATATCGTAGCATCGTCATCAACAAGCTGAACAAACTCATCTACTATATCGAGAACGAAACAATCATTGTCGCTGACTTTTGGGACACCCGACGCGAGCCCAAGGAGCAGGCAAACCAGATAAAATAAAAAGATCATTTACCACAAACTCCTCCCAGCCTATGTAACATAAGGACATAAACATATTAGGAAAGCGTTAGCTTATAGTCTTGTATTCCTAAATCGGCAAATTGAAGAATGCACAAGAGTAAAGGTTAATGCTCACGTCGTTTGGCGTGGGCTTTTACTCGTTAAAGTGCATAAGGTGTTTGCCGATACCAAGGAATACGTAGACGAAGTAATTTGTCCACGTTTTCTTTTTGTGCTGAACTCAAAATAACAATCATTATTAACTTATTAAAACCCAAAACAATTATGAGAACAAAATTTTTCATGCTGCTGGCAGTGGTGCTGCTGAGCGCAAGTGCATTTGCACAGAGTGAGGGCACAGGAACGTTGAAAGGTGACGTGAATGAGGATGGTGTAGTTGATGTGGCTGACATCAATGCCGTTATCCAGATAATGAAGAAAGGTGGTGGAATCGCTAAGGAAACAGCTTATTATTGGTATGTCGGTGCTACTGCTCCTACAGCATTACCAACAGATGGTTCTAATTTAGCAACTGGTACAAATCCTGGTTGGAGAAAGATAAGTGATAGTAAACCAAGTGTAGGAACACAAATATTTAGTGATGATGATACTATAATTGTGAGTACTACAAAAGTTCCAATCTATATTGCAGTTAATTCTGATATTAATTTAAGATTTGAAGATTCATTAGAAAATGAATTTGAAGATTTTGTAAGTGAACCAACTATAACTAATGATATAAAAATATATACTACTTTATTTAGAGCTAAATCATTTAATGGAAATGTAAAAATCAAATAAATATGAAATTCAATGATAACTTAGTTGAAAATATTATACTACAGCCAAAACTAACAGGATCAGCAGTTATATATGGTTCTAAAAAAGAAACATGAGAAGACTTTACATCATCATAACGGCATTGACAATCCTGATTGTTAATGCTCGCGCCCAAAGCCTTTCGGTGACGAACATCGAGGCACAGACGGGCGAAGAGACGACACTGGTGGTCAGCCTCACCGGAGGCACCTCCATGACCGCCCTGCAATTCAACCTTTCACTGCCCGAAGGCGTGACCCTCACGACCAGCGGTGACACATACGGCATCACGCTCGGCACCGCCACCGATGGGCACACCCTCGAAGTGGAGACGCTCAGCAATGGCGACCTCCTCTTCATCCTCTACAATACGGAGCAGAAGGCGTTCAAGAGTGGTGAACTCCTGCGCATCCCCATCACAGTGGGAAGCACAGCCATCGAAGCTAACGGAAAACTCTATACTGTTCGCACAGCCACAGCAGATGCCGTGAGCCACACGTGTGCCGATGTCTCCTTCTCTGTGATTGTGCCGATAAAAAAATGTGCCACACCCACCATTTCATTTGCCAATGGAAAGGTGAAGGTGACATGTGCGACGGAGGGGGCAAAATGTGTGACAAACATCGTTATGGCAGAGAACCAGACAAGCGAGGACGGTGAAATTGACGTTTCTCCTGCTTTCATGGTGAATACTTACGCAACCGCAGAAGGATATGCTGACTCGGAGGTGGTGACGGCAACATTCAGTTGGCCTAAGACCGCTGGCGATTTGAACGAAGATGGACACATTGACATCTCCGACGTGACTACTCTTGTCAACATCATCTTGGGGAAGTAAGACCCCTTTGTTTACTTTTCTTTCAAACGAACACGAATCATACGAATCAACACGAATGGTCTGGTCTTGCGGGGCTTGGCCTTTCGTGTTTTATTTGTTGCATTCGTGTTCGCTACCAAGTCTTGACGGATGGCGCGGCATGTCCAAGCGTGTCGCTGCCAGATGTCAGATCACTTTCAGGCTCGGTGTCTCTTATCTCTGTAGCACGTTGTCACTTCCCTATCAGGCTCGTATCTCTTTAGGGGGACATGGGGAATTGGCTGAAGTTTTCCGCTACAAATACACCTTTCCACACAATATTTGGGGCTTTTTTACGTTTCTATGGATAAGAAACCATAAAAAAAGAAATTGGTATGATTTGCCGCTTTGCGGCATTAAAAAGAAAAATAAAGAAAAACAAATAAAAACATGGAAAAAATTTTTTAAATATTTTTGCCTATTTTTTTCTATTTTTTCTTTCTACGCCTCGCAGGGGCATAAAACGTACCAAGTTATTTTTTTTACGATACTAAATAAGGAACATAGGAGTGAGACTGACTCTTCGAAATATATTATACATCTTGCTGATTATGATGAGCGTGAGTGCTATTGCCGAAGTGGGCAATGGCGCGTCGACTTTATTTGTCACGGAAAATGTGGCTGACACGGTGAAGGTGCGAAAGACGGATGAGCCGCTGGAACTGCATTCCAAGGAGTTTCCGATGGACTTACAGGAGCCTGACAACTTGAAGCCTGACACCGCCATCTATGACGAGAAGTCTGGCTTGTATAAGGTGGGAACGAAGTTGGGCGACAAGTTCCTGAGTCAGCCTTGGATGATGACTCCAGACGAGTATCTGAAGTGGTCGGAGAAGAAGTCTTTCCGCGATTATTTCAAGGTGCGGAACGACTCGCTGTTTGTGACGAAGGGGAAGGATAAGTTCGACTTCACGAATATGCACTTCGACTTGGGCCCTGCTGAGAAGATTTTCGGTCCTGGTGGTGTGCAAATCAAGACACAAGGTAGTGCGGAACTGAAGTTCGGCTATAATTATAAGTTTACCGACAACCCGTCGTTGTCGGAGCGGAGCCGTACGACGAAGGCGTTTGACTTCGACGAGAAAATCAACATCAGCGTGAACGCCAAGGTGGGCGACAAGATGGACTTTAACCTCAACTACAACACGGAGGCGACGTTCGACTTCGACTCGAAGAACCTGAAACTGGCTTACGAGGGGAAGGAGGACGAAATCGTGAAGCTGTTGGAGGCGGGTAACATCACGTTCCCCACCAATTCGAGCCTGATTAAGGGTTCGAACACGTTGTTTGGTATTCGGACGGACTTGCAGTTCGGGAAACTGAGCTTGCAGACGGTTGTGAGCCAGAAGAAGTCGAAATCGAAGACGGTCAGCAGTCAGGGAGGCAGTCAGCTATCTACTTACGAGATTCAGGCTTACAACTACGACGAGAACCGCCACTTCTTCCTTGCCCACTACTTCCACGACACATACGACCGTGCCTGTTCCACATTGCCTAACGTGACCAGCGGTGTGACCATCAAGCGCATGGAAGTGTGGGTGACCAACACGGGTGGAGCGACGGAGAACACGCGCAACATCATCGGTTTTGTCGATATTGGCGAACGCAACAAAATCAGCAACCAGACGTGGGCAGGCAATGGGACGAACAACCCGAGCAACGGAAGCAATGACCTCTATTCGAAGATGGTCGGCACCTACAGCGAAGCCCGAAATGTTGACCAGACGAGTGCCATCCTCGATGTGTTCCTGCAAGGTGGTGTGGACTATGAGAAGGTGGAGAACGCACGTCTGCTCCCCTCGACGGAATATACGCTCAATGCACATTTGGGCTATATCAGCTTGAAATCCACGTTGCAGACGAATCAGGTGTTGGCCGTGGCTTTCGAATATACCTATAACGGGCAGACCTACCAAGTGGGTGAGTTCTCGTCGGACGTGAACGACAACAACAAAGCACTGTTCGTGAAGCTCTTGAAGAACACCTCGGGTTCGCCGAAGTTGGGCAACTGGGACTTGATGATGAAGAATGTCTATAGCCTCAATGCCCAGTCGGTGCAGAAGGAGAAGTTCAAGATGGACATCAAGTACATGAGTGACACGACGGGTGTGAACCTCAGCTACATCCCCGAAGAGGCGTTCAAGCAGACCACCCTGCTCAGGATGATGAACCTCGACCGTCTGGACGACAATGGAAAGACGAACCCGAACGGGAAGTTTGACTTCTTGGAGGGCTACACCATTCAGGCGCAGACGGGACGTGTCATCTTCCCCGTGGTGGAACCATTTGGCGACTGGCTGAGGCAGAAGTTAGGCAATGATGACATAGCGGACAAGTATTGCTACGACGAACTGTACGACTCGACGAAGACGATGGCCAAGCAGGTGGCAGAGAAGAACAAGTTTACGCTGATGGGTGAATATAAGGCATCCAATGGCAGCGAAATCAAGATTAGCGACGGCTATGTGCCCCAAGGTTCTGTGAAGGTGACGGCTGGCGGTGTGGAACTGACGGAGGGCAGCGACTATACGGTGGACTACACGAACGGCATCGTCAGAATCATCAACCAAAGCATCATCGACGCAGGAACCAACGTGAGCGTCAGTCTCGAAGACCAAACAGAGTTCTCCACCATGCGCAAGACGATGTTGGGTCTGAACTGGGAATACGACTTCTCGAAGAACTTCAACATCGGCGGTACGCTGCTGAAGGTGAGTGAGAAGCCGCTGACCTCGAAGGTGGCGATGGGTGCGGAGCCGCTGAACAACATGCTTTGGGGGTTCCACGTGAACTGGAAACAAAATTCGCAGTGGCTGACGAACTTGCTGGACAAACTGCCCTTCCTCAACCTCAGTGCGCCTTCCAGCATCTCCTTCACGGGAGAGTATGCACAGCTCAACGCTGGCGAAGCGCATGGGACACAGGGCAATGCTTCGTATCTGGATGACTTCGAGCGGACTAAGACCCCCATCAGCGTCTTGGAACCGAAGGAGTGGGTGCTGTCATCTACTCCAAGCCACCTGCCTTACGGAACCCTGACGAACGACGTGAAGTATGGCTACAACCGTGCCCGTCTTGCTTGGTACACCATCGAACCACTCTTCACCCGCCGTTCTTCGTCTCTTACTCCAAGCCACATCAAGAGCGACCTCAACCAACTCTCCAACCACTATGTGAGGGAGGTCTATGTGCGAGAGGTCTATCCCAACCGCGACACCAACCAAGGTGAGAGCAACACGCTGAGCATCTTGAACATGGCATACTATCCCAGCGAACGTGGTCCCTACAACCTCGACACCGACCTCGACCAAGACGGACACCTGAACGACCCTCGGAAGCGATGGGGCGGCATGATGAGGAAAATTGACACCAGTGACTTCGAGACCAGCAACGTGCAGTACATCGAGTTCTGGATGCTCGACCCCTTCATCTACACAAAGGATGACCGCAGGTTTGGCGGCGACTTCTACATCAACCTTGGCGATGTGAGCGAGGACATCCTGAAGGACGGAAAGAAGTTCTATGAGAGCGGTATGCCCGTCAATTCGGCCTCCACCTACACCGAAACCATGTGGGGACGCATTCCGAGTGAGCAGTCCGTGGTCTATTCCTTCTCCAACGAGAGCGGTGCCCGTCAGCGACAGGACATCGGTCTGAACGGTCTTGCCGATGCCGATGAGCGCACGTTTGGGGTCTATGCCGACTACCTGAACGCCATCAAGGGGAAGGTGAGCACCGCTGCCTACGACTCCATCTACGAAGACCCTGCTGGCGACGACTACCACTATTTCCGTGGCAGCGACTTCGATGCCGCCCACACCTCGGTGCTCGACCGCTACAAGCGCATCAACTCTCCCGAAGGAAACTCCCCCAATACCAGCGAGTCGGGCGAAAGCTATTCGACGGCCTACAAGAGCCAACCCGATGTGGAGGACGTGAACTTGGACTATACCATGAACGAGTACGAGAACTTCTACGAGTACCACGTCAGCATCCGTCCAGAAGACTTCGTCGTGGGGCGCAACTTCATCGTCGATTCGAGAAAGACGAGTGTGAAGCTCCGCAACGGCAACACGGAAGATGCCACATGGTACGAGTTCCGCATCCCTGTAGATGAGTTTGAGCACAAGGAGGGCAGCATCAACGACTTCTCCAGCATCCGCTTCATGCGTATGTACATGACGGGATTCGAAGAGCCTATCGTCTTGCGTTTCGCCAACCTCGACCTTGTGAGTGGCGAATGGCGCAACTACACCCAAACCCTCTACACAGGCGACAAGCCCAGTGTGAGCGGCAGCATCGTCCCATCGGCTGTCAACATCGAGGAGAACAACGACAAGACACCCGTCAACTATGTGCTGCCTCCAGGTGTGACCCGAATCCTCGACCCTTCGCAACCTCAGCTTACACAAGAGAACGAGCAAGCTTTGGCACTCACCGTGGAGAATTTGGCCACGGGTGATGCTCGTGCTGTCTATAAGACCCTCAACAAAGACCTCCGCCACTACAGGCATCTGCAAATGTTCATCCACGCCAATGCGCTGGAGGGAGACACCGAACTGCAGAACGACCAAATGAGTGTGTTCTTCCGATTGGGTAGCGACTACAAGAGCAACTACTACGAATACGAAATACCGCTCACCCTCACTCCTGCTGGTCACTACGACACCTACACCTCCCAGGGATGTAAGGCAGTGTGGCCAGACGAGAACATGCTGGACATCGACTTCGAGGTGCTGACCAACCTGAAGCATCAGCGCAACAAAGACAAGGCGATGGGTGCAGCCAGCTACACGCAGCTCTATTCCGCCTACGATGCAGATAGACCCAACAACAAAATCAGCGTTATCGGTAACCCGTCGTTGGGCGAGGTAAAGGTAATGATGATTGGCGTGCGCAACAATGGCCGTCGGACTGGGAGCGTGGAAGTGTGGGTGAACGAACTCCGTATGCAGGACTACAGCAACGAAGGTGGTTGGGCGGCACAAGGCAATATGAACGTGCAGCTGTCTGACTTCGGTTCGGTGAACCTGACGGGACACGTCGAGACGGCAGGCTTTGGTGGATTGGAAGAAGGCGTGAACGAACGGCGCAACGACAATCTCTACGAGTGGAGCATCACTACTCAATTCGAACTGGGCAAGTTCTTCCCCGAGAAGTGGAGGATGCAGCTTCCCTTCTACTACTCATACTCTTGGCAGAAACTGTCTCCGAAGTACAACCCCTTCGACACCGATATGCTCCTGAAGGATGCCCTCAACGAGTGTGAGACCTCGGCAGCACGCGACTCGCTGAGCAGCCTCACAGAGACCATCGTGAAGAACAAGAACTTTTCGCTGAGCAACTGGAAGTCGGGTGTGCAGAGCCGTAATCCCATGCCTTGGGATCCTGCCAACTTAGCCTTCAGCTACAGTTACAGCCAACGTTACAAGACGGGCGAAACCACCGTTTACGAGAATGAAGAGAACTGGAAACTCAATCTCTCCTACAACTACTCCCCCAAGTTCAAGCCATGGGAACCCTTCAAGAACCTGAAAGGCAAGTCGAAGTGGCTCGACATCGTTAAGGCACAAAACCTGCAGTGGTTGCCACAGAGTATCTCGTTCAACACCGACCTTACTCGCAGCTACTATGAGTTCCAGCAACGTGACATCGATGCTGGTACACAATTGCCCGTCACCTTCTCCGACCAGATTCTTTGGAACCGTGACCTCAACGTGCGTTGGGACATCTTTAAGGCACTCAAACTCTCGTGGACTTCTGCCACCCATGCCGAGATAGAAGAACCCTACACTGTGGTGAACAAGCACCTCTATCCCGATGAATACTCGGCATGGAAAGACTCCGTGAAGCGAAGCCTCAAGTCCTTCGGTCGTCCACTCACCTACAAGGGCACCTTCAACGGCTCCTACCAAGTGCCGCTCAACAAGATACCGATTCTCGACTGGCTCTCTGCTGACGGCTCCTACACCGCCGACTACGGTTGGACACGGGGCACCGAACTCGAAGACGGCACCTCGCTTGGACATACCGCCACCACGCAACGCACCATCAACATCAACGGAAAGGTCAACTTTGAAACGCTCTACAAGAAGTGGAACTTCCTGGCTGATGCCGAGAAGCGTTTCTCTGGCAACAACAAGAAGAACGACAAAAACAGCAAGAACAACAGTAAGAACAGCAAGACCGCTGCCAAAGACACCAAAGAGGCCAAAGGAAAAGAAGGAAAAGACACCAAGGAGGGAGAAGACGGCAAGGAGAATGCCGCCAACAAAGATCCCAAAGCACAGGCCAACGCCAAGAAGACCAAGGGATTCACCAAAGAAGTGACCCTCAACGACTCCACCGCCACCGAGGTGAAGCATGGGCAGAACTCCAAACGCCTCATGGTGAGAGCCACGTCCGAAGGAAAGACTTATAAGCTGAAATACAAGAAGGTGGATGCCAACACCATCTCGGTGAAGAACCGCGACACCATCCCCGTGAAGATTAATGTCGTGGCGAAGAAGCCGCTCGACGAATTGACATGGTACAAGACCGCACAGGTGTTTGCCCGTGCCTTGATGATGGTGCGCAACGCCAGCATCTCCTACCGCAACACCTACGCCCTCACCCTGCCAGGCTTCCGCACCGAGGTGGGCGATGCCTTCGGACAGAAGCGCATCAACGGAATGCTTTCGCCAGGACTCGACTTCGCTTTCGGAGCTGTGGGTGATGGTTACATCGACAAGGCTGCACAGAACGGGTGGCTCATGCAGAACGGCTCCAACATCACCACTCCAGCCACCACCACCGCCATGGAAGACCTTCAATTGAAAGCCACCATAGAGCCTTTCCGCGACTTCAAGATAGACCTCAATGCCAGCCGCACCGTCAACAAGGCGAAGAGCATCCAGTTCATGTACGCAGGGATGCCCACCACCCAGAGCGGTAGTTTCTCCATGACTGTCATCTCCATCGGTTCAGCCTTCGACACAGGCGGCAACATCAACAACAACTACCATTCGAAGCACTTCCAGCGCTTCCTCGACAACATGCCGAAGATTCAGCAACGCCTTGAAGAGAAGTACGCCTCCACCACCTACCCAGCTACTGCTGGCAGCCAATGGGCAGGACAGCCTTACAACGCCGAGAATGGAGGTGTCAACCTCTATTCTGCCGACGTGATGGTGCCCGCTTTCCTCGACGCTTATTGTGGAGGCAACGCACTTTCATCCCCGCTCGACATTTTCCCTGCACTCTCCCGCATGATGCCCAACTGGAGCATCAAGTACAGTGGATTGACCAAGCTCGTCCCATGGTTTGCTGACCACTTCAAGTCGTTCAACATCAACCATACCTACAAGAGCGTCTATGCCGTGGGAGCCTACAACACTTACTCTACCTTCATGTCCTACATGGGCGACATGGGCTTCATCACCGATGTGACCACCAACAACCCCATCCCGTCCTCCATGTACAACGTCTCCACCGTCAGCCTCAACGAGAGTTTCTCGCCGCTGATCGGTGTCGATATGACTCTCAACAACGGCATGACTGCCAAGCTCGAATATAAGAAGACACGCACCCTCAATCTCTCCATGACCAGCGTGGCCCTCACCGAAAACTTCTCCAACGACATCGTTGTGGGACTCGGCTACAAACTCAAAGACCTCAACCTCTTCGGAGCTAAAAACATCCAGTCGGGTGAAAGCAAAAAGTCAAAATCGAAATCGAAAAACAGCAAGAACAAGGAAGAGGACAACAAGAGCAACACCAATAGTCGTACGAACACCCGTACACGTGGAGTCAGCCACGACCTCAACATCCGTGCCGACTTCTCCTACCGTCTGCAGAACGCCCTCAACCGCAACATCCAGACATCCGTCACCACCGCCACCAACGGTGCCACTGCCTACAAAGTCGCCGTTTCTGCCGACTACACCTTCTCCCGTCTCCTCACCCTCTCGGGCTTCCTCGACTGGCAAAAGAATGTGCCTCTTGTTTCCCAATCTTCCTATCCTACCATCACCGCCGACTTCGGTGTCAGCATGAAGTTCTCGTTGACGAGGTAGGTTTGCCAATCACATGAAAAGAGGCTTGCCAGTCCTCACGTTAGTCCTACGGAATGAGTACTACAGTCCTTGCTCGTTAGGACTCGAATCATCCTTCGGCAGGATTGCAGTCCTGACGAAGGAGGATTACAGTCCTGCCGAAGCATGACTTTGGTGGTGACGAATGAACACTAAAGTACTCACTAAGAAGCATTTAAGTGTTTTACCCTCATTCCGACCAGTTGATACGGAATTCGCCTCTTTCAAACTCATGGTTGTCGGGCACATCGGCATGCCGCAAAAATAATTCTTCACTTTTTACACAATTATTCGTTTTATAATAAAATTATAATTATCTTTGCATAAAAACGCAGGGATGGAAAACAGAGAAAGGGTAATGCAGTTTGTCGGCACACGCGACTGGGATGGGTTGGGGCGGATGCTGAGTAGCTTGAGCAATAGGGAGTTCAAGCGAATGGAGTGTGTGATGAGGGAGAATGTGTTGCCAAGGTTGGAGAATGGGCTGTTTTGGGAGATACTCTTACACATTATTATATATAAGAGGGCGGCGTTCATCACCGGCGTGGTGGCTGTACGGCATCTGGCAGAGGATGGAACGCTGGACTTTGAGGACGAGCATGTGGAAAGATTGTATGTGCATCTGAAGGAGACCCATCCGGAATCGTTGGTGAAGGTCTGCAACATGATGATGCCCATGCTTCAAACGAAGGAGCAGGTGGAGGGTATGATGAAGGCTTTCCATGTTGAGAACGAGGTGATGCGCCTGTCCATCCTGCTGAAAGTAGATTCCCTCCTCTCCTACCATCTTATCTTCAAGACATTGAAACTGATAGAAGACAAGGTCATCGCTCGAAAATGCTGCATGAGCCTCATCAAACGGCAGAACGACATGGCTTTCAATGCCGTAAGCCTCATCAAGACGTACTTTGGATTGGATGACCTACCTGCACGGTTTTCGCTGACGATTGAGCCGTATGAACTGAGCCACATCGACCGCGATTTCGACACATTCAAGCATGTGCTGGAGGGGAAACGACCGAAAGTGTAATGGATGATGAATGTAACAAGAAATGGAAGCATTATCACTATATGAATTGAACGGCCTTGTACGCCAAACGTTGGAACTGACGCTGAATGAAGAGTATTGGGTGAGGGCTGAGATTGGCGAATTGCGGGTGAATCGGCACTGTTACATGGAACTGGTGCAAAAGGAACCGCATGGAAACGGACTTCTGGCCAAGGCGAGAGCACAGGTGTGGATGAACCGATGGGTGTTCATCAAGCCTATGTTTGAACAGACGACAGGGCGGGTTCTCGCGGCTGGGATGCAGGTGCTTATCAAGGTGCAGGTGACCTTTCACGAACTGTATGGCTACTCGCTCAACGTGACAGACCTCGACCCCACTTACACCTTGGGCGACATCGCCCGACGGCGGCAAGAAATCATCCGTCAGCTCCAAGAAGAAGGGGTGGACGCAATGAACAAGGAACTTCCCTTGCCGCGCCTCTTGCAACGCATCGCCGTCATCTCGTCGGCCACAGCAGCTGGCTATGGAGACTTCTGCAATCAGCTCTCCAACAATCCCCGAAAACTGGCTTTCAAGACGGAATTGTTCCAGGCGACCATGCAAGGCAACGACGTGGAAAATAGCGTGATAGCCGCTCTCGACCGCATCGCGAAAAGAATGGATGAGTGGGATGTGGTGGTTATCATCCGAGGTGGGGGCGCGACATCTGACTTGAGCGGTTTCGACTCACTCGCATTGGCTGAAAACGTGGCGCAATTCCCTTTACCCATCATCACGGGCATTGGCCACGAACGGGATGACACGGTCATAGACCTTATTGCCCATACTCGCGTGAAGACTCCTACAGCGGCGGCAGAATTTCTCATTCACCATCAAGAGGAAGAACTGGATAGGGTGGAGGACTTGGCGGCAAGGCTGACCGACAGCATCGGTGATAAATTGTTGACCGAATCTTCACGGCTAAAACTGCTGGCCAACAAGATTCCCATGCTTTTTTCAGCCGTCAAAGCACAAGAAAGCATCTGCATCGGCCAACTCTCGTCGGCTTTGGAACGAAAAAGCCTCCAATACATCGAAAGATGCAGGAACGGCTTGGAAATACTCAACCAACGATTAACCCTAAATGCCCCCTTGCTTCTCAAGCGAGAGCATCACCGCATTGAACTGACTGAAAGCAAATTAAGCAGTGCCAGCCCTGACCGTATCCTGCGGCTTGGATTCAGTATTGCCCGCATCAACGGGAAGGCCATCCGAAGTGCAGAAAACATCAAGGAGGGCGACGAAATAGAAACCACATTAGCATCAGGAATCATAAAATCTACTGTCACATGGAAAAAGCAATGACCTACGAAAAAGCAATGAAACGCCTCGAAGAAATTGTGGCTAAAATTGAAAGCGGCGAGATGGACATCGATGCTCTCGCTCAAAATCTGAAAGAAGCACAGAAATTGGTGGAATTTTGCAAAGAGAAGTTGACAACTGTGGAGGCCGAAGTGAAAAAATGCCTCAATATGTGAAAATTCCATAATTTATTTTCCGCACATTTGTCCAACCGAAATATTTTTCTTAACTTTGCAACGAGAATTGAATATTCGGTTCGCTTTGCGACGTGCTTGGCACCGAACAGAATCATAAACAGCAAAGAAAGAGACAATCAAAAACAACAATGGAGAAAACTCTTGTAATCTTGAAACCAGGTGCAGTGCAGCGCGCACTTGTCGGCGAAGTAACAGCCCGTTTCGAACGTAAAGGTCTGCGTTTGGCAGGCATGAAAATGATGCAGCTCACAGACGAATTACTCAACGAGCATTACGCCCATCTGGCAGGGAAACCCTTCTTTCAACGTATCAAGAACTCCATGATGGCCTCTCCCGTTGTATGTTGTTGCTATGAAGGTGTTGATGCTGTTGAAACGGTTCGTTCGATGACGGGTAGCACCAACTCGCGTAAGGCAGCCCCTGGCACCATCCGTGGCGATTTCGGTATGAGTTTCCAAGAGAACATCATCCACACATCGGATTCTCCAGAGAATGCCATCATCGAGTTGAACAGGTTCTTTAAGCCGGAGGAAATCTTCGACTATACACCTGGCGTATTCCAATACCTCTACGCAAACGACGAATATTAAAAAATCATTTTACCCTATCAACCTAAAAACTACAAACAACCCGTGAACTTTTCATTCATTAAACAAACCCTTGGAGTCGCATTGCTGTCAATGGCATCCGTCAGTGGCTTCGCTCAGGACATCATCGCAAGACAGGCTCCGTCAGATAAGAGACTCAGGGACATTCGCAACGTAAAACTCAACAATACCGCAGCTATTTCTGCTGACCTCAACAATCCCGCAGCAAATATTTATACGGACTGGACGGACAACATTAGAAATTGTTCGGGTGCTGTTCCTGCGAACTACAAGATTGACTTGAGAGGTTTCTGTATGCCTACCCCAAGCCGTAAAATCAACTCTTTGTATGGCCCACGTTGGGGACGCCAACATGAAGGTTTGGACATCAAGGTCTATATTGGTGATACCATCCGTGCTGCTTTCGATGGCAAGGTGCGTATCTGTAAGTACAATGGTGGTGGTTATGGCTACTACATCGTGATTCGTCACCCCAATGGTCTTGAAACGCTTTATGGCCACTTGAGCAAGCAGATTGTGAAGAAGGATCAGGTGGTTCGTGCGGGTGAACCTATCGGTTTGGGTGGTAACACAGGTAGGTCTTCTGGTTCTCACCTTCATTTCGAGACACGTCTGCTTGGCAAGCCCATCAACCCAGCTTTGCTGTTCGACTTCGAGCATCAGGACGTGACGGGAGACTTCTATGCCGTTCACGGGGAATCTTACTCCAGGACTGCTACAGCTTCTCGTACAGCCAGCCGCGTCGAAAAAGAAGAGGAAAATAAGGAGTTAGCTATGGTTTCAACGGCTACGGAAGGAACCGACGAGAATACTCCGGCAGAAACCACAGCCACGAAACAAAGCGCAACTCCCAAATCGAAGGCAAGAAAAAGGACTACAGCTAAATCCTCGTCCTATTCAGTCAAGTCAGGCGACACGCTCTATGCCATCGCCAAAAAGCATGGCACGACTGTAGATAAACTTTGCAGGCTCAACGGAATCAAGTCAACCGCCGTTCTGCGCAAAGGACAGGTCATCAAGTGTTCGTAACCACCAGCAGACAACTCACTATAAGCGTCAAGCAATTTCCATTGCTTGACGCTCTTTTTATAGGGAATAACCCGTCGAGTTTTATTTTTCCTACTTTTTTTGGTCACTTTTCACTTATTTTCCGTACCTTTGACTCCGTCGAAGGTACTTACGTTCGACAATAAAAGTAAAAAATATCTTTTTTCCTTTGTATTGTGCTCACTTAATCGTACCTTTGCATGAATTATCAGAATGGATATGGACACTCAGCAACAATTCAAGCAGGCCATGGCCGGATGCCGTGATATTTTCCACAAAAAACTTCACGACTATGGTGCCGCATGGCGTATCATGCGACCCTCATCGGTGACTGACCAGATATTCATCAAAGCCAACCGCATCCGAAGTTTAGAGGTGAAAGGTGTCTCGCTGGTAGATGAAGGCATATTCCCGGAGTTCCAGGCTATTGTCAACTATGGCATCGTCGGGCTTATCCAATTAGAATTAGGATATGCCGAGACCGAAGACATCACTGCGGAGAAAGCCATGGAGTATTACGATAAATACGCACAGACCGCCCTCGAATTGATGCTTCGAAAAAACCATGACTACGACGAGGCATGGCGTTCCATGAGAGTGAGCAGCTACACCGACCTTATCTTGATGAAGCTGAACCGTACCAAGCAGATAGAGGAACATGACGGTCAGACGCTCGTCTCTGAAGGCATTGATGCCAACTATCTCGATATGATTAACTACTCCGTGTTCGGACTCATAAAACTCACGGAAGCTAAAGATGCCCACGAAGATTAAGACAAAAGCACTTGTAATAGCGGTTAATGTTTGTCGTTTGCTATTAGCGGCGACCTTCATTTTCAGTGGATTCGTGAAAGCCAACGACCCATTGGGCACGATGTACAAACTGCAGGATTATGTCAATGCCATGTCCTCTCGTGCATTGCCTGACACCTTCCTGTTGGGATGTGCAGTCATGCTGGCCTTCTTCGAATTTACGATTGGCATCTACACCCTGTTTGGAATAGACCGAAAAAAGACATCGAGCATCACCTTGGCTTTTATGGTGGTAATGACAATTCTGACGGTCTATATCGTCGTCGCCAACCCCGTGTCTGACTGCGGATGCTTTGGCGATGCACTCGTCCTAAGCAACGAAGCCACCTTGGCAAAAAACATAGTGTTATTGGCCGCAGCCATCTTGACCTACCGTTACTATCGGTTGCAGTTCAACTTTATCGGTCCAGTCCTCAAGTGGTTTATCGTCTTCGTATCACTCTGTTTCATTATCGGGTACGCTGTTTACTGCATTATCTGCCAACCTGTGCTCGATTTCCGCCCCTACAAGATTGGGACAAACCTGCGGGAAACCGTGGCTGGAACATCGGGAACACCTCAATATGATGTGAGAATCATCTATGAGAAAGACGGGAAGACACTCGAACTGACCGCTGAAGATGAAGACCCCGATTCCACTTGGACATACGTGGAGACACGACGTACACCGCTGGAAGAGACGCACACCGCCACCGCTGATTTTTATGTGATGAATGCCGAGAATGAAGACATTACCGAGGACATTCTCTTCGCCGACGGCTATACATTCCTGCTCATTATTCCCTCCCTGACCAATGCCGACGAAGGCTGCATCGACAGGGTGAATGAGGTGTATGGCTTTGCCAAAGACCACGGCCTTGGGTTCTATTGCATCACATCGTTGGCAGACCAACATGCACAAACCTATTGGAACGACCATACAGGAGCCGAGTACGACTACTACACATCCGACGACCGAGAGCTGAAGACGATCGTTCGAGGAGAACCGGGTTTGGTGCTTCTCCACGACGGCGTTATCACCCATAAATGGAGTAACTACAACATGCCAAACGAGAAAGACCTCACAGAAAAGTATGGCATTTTGACGAATGACTCAACAAACAAAAAATAGATTAACAAGAAGTTTAACCCTCTAAAAAACAACAAGACTATGGCAAAGAAAATTGTTGCTGGAAACTGGAAGATGAACAAGAATCTCCAGGAAGGTATCGAATTGGCACAGGGCCTTAACGAGGCTCTCGCTGCTGACAAACCAAACTGCGATGTCGTTATCTGCACTCCTTTCATCCATCTTGCAAAGGTGTCTGAAATCATCGACCACAATGTGATTGGCCTCGGTGCTGAGAACTGCGCCGACAAAGCTTCTGGTGCTTACACAGGCGAAGTGTCTGCCGAGATGGTGAAATCTACAGGTGCTGAGTACGTTATCCTGGGTCACTCAGAGCGTCGCGAGTACTACAACGAGACTCCCGAAATTCTGAAGGAGAAAGTGGAACTGGCTCTCGCCAATGGCCTCAAGGTCATCTTCTGCATCGGTGAGTCGCTCGCACAGCGCGAAGCCAACGAGCAGAATGCCGTTGTGAAGGCAGAACTCGAAGGCTCTGTATTCCACCTCACTCCAGAGCAGTTCAAGAACATCGTGATTGCCTACGAACCCATCTGGGCTATCGGTACAGGCAAGACCGCCTCAGCTGAACAGGCAGAGGAAATCCACGCCTACATCCGTTCCGTCGTTGCTGAGAAGTATGGTGCACAGGTTGCAGCCGAGACATCCATCCTCTACGGCGGCTCTTGCAAGGCATCCAACGCTCCTGAGCTTTTCGCAAAGCCCGACATTGACGGTGGCCTCATCGGCGGTGCTTCGCTGAAAGTCGCTGACTTCAAGGGCATCATCGACGCTTGGAAATAATCATTTACTTAACTTTCATCATTCACAATTGGTAATTCTTCATCGGGCTAACGCAATGTCTTCAAACCGTCAAGTAATTATCAGTTGTGAATGATGAGTTATGAATTAAAAATTCTTCTAACTTCAACCCCAACATGAAAAGACTTCTTTCTCTCACACTTTCCATCTTTCTCTGCACCCTCACCATGTCTGCACAAGGGTTCATCGACCATCTTACCAGCAAGGCCGCTGGACAAGGCACTGTGACGGTACATCAGGATACCCTGCTTGACGACTTGGTGAACGGGAAGAAGCAATATGTTCCTGAGAAAAAGGAAGAGAGGAAAGACTTTCCTACCATTCAGACCGGAAAAAAGATGAAGGCTCGTGGCTACCGCATCCAGGTGTTCTGGGGTGGCAGTGCACGAATCGACCAAACAAACGCTCAACGCATGGGCACAAGAGTGACAACACTCTTTCCCGAACTTCAGGCGTACACCACCTTTGAGTCGCCCAATTGGCGATGCCGCGTGGGCGATTTCGTCACACGCCAAGAGGCTGCCGACTACCTCAAGAAGCTGAAAGATGCCAAACTGACAGACGATGCCATTATTGTCAAGAGCGAGGTCATCATCTATCAATAATCCACAAAGAAATGATGAACAGAGAAGAACAGATAGAAATACTTAAAAGCACGTGTGTAAAGAATCTTGAAGTTATCGGCGAAGACCCACAACGCGAGGGGCTTGTCAGGACTCCCGAACGTATGGCGCGGTCGTTCCTCGAACTGACCAAAGGCTATGCGATGGATCCTGTAGCTACCCTGCAATCCGCCATGTTTCAGGAAGACTACGACCAGATGGTGCTTGTCAAGGACATCGAGTTCTACTCACTTTGCGAACACCACATTCTGCCTTTCTTCGGCAAGGTTCATATAGCCTACATCCCCAATGGGCACATCGTGGGGCTCAGCAAGATACCACGCATGGTTGATATCTTCACCCACCGCCTTCAGGTGCAGGAGCATCTCACCAAACAGATATGCGACTGCCTTCAGCAAGCCCTCACGCCACTCGGTGCCATCGTTATGATAGAGGCACAGCACCTCTGTGTCCAGATGCGTGGCATCGAGAAACAAGGCTCTGTCACAAAAACCATGTACTACACCGGTGTGTTCGAAAACATCGAAAAACGTAAAGAATTCCTACATCTAATTTGATTCCACAATCCACCATCGACCGTATCGTGGATGCCGCCAACATCGTTGACGTTGTGTCCGACTACGTGACGCTTCGCCGTGCAGGTGCAAGCTACAAGGGATTGTGTCCTTTCCACGACGACAAGACTCCCTCCTTCTCCGTCTCTCCTGCCCGTGGCGTGTGCAAGTGCTTCAGCTGCGGCAAAGGCGGCAATTCCGTCCACTTCATCATGGAGATGGAGCAGATGTCTTACGTCGAAGCACTGAAACACTTGGCCAAAAAATACGGAATCCCCGTCGAGGAAGAGGAGATGACCGACGAACAGCGGCAGCGGATGAACGAGCGTGAGAGTATGTTCGCCGTCAATGAATGGGCTGCCAAGTATTTCAGCCAAACCATGCAGAACAACCAAGACGGTCGCGCTGTCGGACTCGCCTACTTCCGCAGTCGTGGCTTCCGCGACGACATCATCGCCAAGTTCCGCCTCGGCTTCTGTCTTGATAGCCCCGATGCCATGTCGAAAGAGGCTAAGGCAAAAGGGTACAACGAAAAATTCCTGGTCGATACAGGACTCTGCATCAAGCGCGACAACGGCACCCTCTACGACCGTTTTCGAGGTCGTGCCATGTTCCCTTGGGTGGCCGTCAACGGCAAGGTCGTAGCCTTTGGCGGTCGTGTGCTCGATGCCCGCACCAAAGGAGTCAATCAGAAATACGTCAATTCCCCAGACTCCATCATCTACCACAAAGCCAACGAGTTATACGGCATCTTCCAAGCCAAGAAGCAGATAGCCAAGGAAGACATGGTCTATATGGTGGAGGGCTACACCGACGTGCTTGCCATGCACCAATGTGGCATTGAGAATGTGGTGGCCAACTCTGGAACCGCCCTCAACGAGGCACAAATCCACCTTCTCCATCGCTTCACCAACAACATCACCCTTCTCTATGATGGAGACGAAGCTGGCATCCATGCCGCCACACGTTCCACCGATATGCTTCTTGCCGAAGGTATGAACGTGAAGATACTCCTCCTGCCCGATGGTGACGACCCCGACAGCTTCTCACGCAAGCATAACGCACAGGAGTTCAAGGAGTATGTGGCAGCCCACCAGACCGACTTCATCCTCTTCAAGACCAACCTCCTGCTCAAAGATGCAGAGCGCGACCCCATCAAACGCGCTCAACTGACCGAGGACATTGTCCGAAGCATCGCCGTCATTCCTGACGAGATTATCCGTTCCACCTACGTGCATGAGTGCGCCGAAATCCTCAACATGGACGAAGCCATCCTAATGCGTGGTGCCAACAAAAACCGTGCCGCCATCCTCGAAAACATGAAGAAGGAGGCACAGCGGGAACGGGAAAGAGCGGAAAGGCTGAGAGAGAACCAGACCCTCTCCCCAGCCCTCCCCCGTAATGGGGAGGGAGCACCATCCGGCGAGCAAGAAAACCTATTGCCAATTGGTGCTTCACCCAATCAACCAGCGAATCCCATACAAGAAGACGATTCCTTCGCCTCCCTCTCCGTCGAACAAGAAACAAACACCCCGAATGGCTCCCTCCCCATTACGGGGGAGGGTTGGGGAGAGGGTCTAAGGACTGGGTCTGCTGAACGCTTCTTCGCCCTCGAACGACTCATCCTTACCCTCGTCACACGATATGGAGAACAGCCCATTGAAAGCACTGATTCAGAAGGGGAAAACACCCAGATGGCCTTGGCAGAATACGTGCAAGGCGACCTTGCCTACGATGACATCCGGCTCCGTTCACCCCTCTATGCCAAGATGCTTGACCTCACCTGTAAGCACGTTCACGACGAAGGCTTCATCGCCAGCAAGTTCCTCCTCAACAACCAAGACGAGGACATCAGCCGTGAAGCCGCCGACCTCATTAGTGAACGTTACCAGCTCAGTAGTGGCAACCAGATGGAGCAGACGGAAGAGGAAATGAAAGTAACCTACCTCTCACGCCTCCTGCTCGACTACAAGAACGCCATCGTCGAAGAAGAGTTGAAACAATGCAACGCCGACCTCACCCGTCCCGAGGTGAAGAACGACCTCGCCCGTATGATGGACATCATGCGACGGATAAAATCTCTCGGAGAAGTGCAGCGCGAACTTGCCAAAATGCTTGGCGACAGAGTCGTGGTCAAGTAGTTCAGCAAAGGAATTGTTGTCACTTTTAGAGTCACTTCTTTTCTGAATTTGGGGATTTAGGGATATTTGTGGCTAATATATTTGGGGATTTTGGAAAGATTGCTTATTTTTGCAGCATCAAACAGAAAGGAATGGAAATGAATCATCATGTTCTTAATCCCAATTCATCATCTGCTGCCACAAAGAAATTTTGGCCAGAGCTGAAAAGGCTGAGCAACAGAGATAAATTGAATCTTATCGTGTTACTCAGTAGTTCTATGACTCAACCAGAGGAAGTGGAGCCTCCTAAAGCGCATAAGGGTTGGGCGAGTCGCTTTGCAGGAGTATGGCAAGATAGCCGTTCGGCAGAAGAGATTGTTGCTGACATTCGAGCAGCTAGGACAGATAACACTTTTGATACTGAGCTATGAACGGATACCTGCTCGACACAAGCACCTGCATTTTCCTGCTTAGAGGAAAACGTAGTGTCGAAGAAAAGCTTAACGAGATAGACGTTGAAAGCTGCTACATCTCGGATGCTGTTGTGGCAGAGTTATTATTTGGTGCATATTATAGTGACAGAGTGGAAGAGAACCTCAGGCAGGTCGATGCTTTTGTGACGGAGATGAAAGTCATCCCCTTTGACCAAACCGTTCAAGTATTTGCTCAAGAAAGAGCAAAGCTTTGGAAGGCTGGTAAGAAGATTGAGGATTTCGATTTGCTCATTGGTTGTGCAGCAAAAGCGATGGGACTAACCATCGTGACACACAATCGGAAGCACTTCGAGCATATCGAAGGGCTTGATATAGAAGATTGGGTGTAGTGCCATCCCTTCCGCCGTTTCAGTAGAAAACCCCGAAAGTGCCTCGTTGGAGCGAGGTGCTTTCGGGGTTTTTTCGTTGGATGATGAGTGGGTACTTACTTTCCCAAGATGATGTTCACCAGAGCCGTTACGTCGCTGATGTTCACCGAGCCGTCGTTGTTCACGTCGGCTGTGCCGTTCTCGTCCGTACCCTTGCCAAGG
>CADCDP010000026.1 GCA_902800305.1 uncultured Bacteroidales bacterium | reverse complement strand
AAAATTTTTATATATTTTTGCCTATTTTTTTCTATTTTTTCTTTCCACGCCCCGCAGGGGCATATAAATAACTTGGTATGATTTGCCGCTTGCGGCATTAAAAAGAAAAATAAATAAAAATAAATAAAAACATGGAAAAAAATTTTTTATATATTTTTGCCTATTTTTTTCTATTTTTTCTTTCCACGCCCCGCAGGGGCATATAATGTACAATTTATTTTTTTAACGATTACTTAACTTCCGAAATTTAATCTTATAGCGTAACAATCAACTATATTTAATCATACACAAATTTACTATTTATGAAACACAAAAAAGAAGAATGGAGCTGCGGCATATTGGGAGGGATGCTATTCCTCCTGCTGTGGCTCGTCGTGCCACTAAGGGCAGTGGCGACGGATGTGGATGAGTTGATGAACTACACCGTCAACTACCTCCCGAAGAACACTATCCAAATCACTCTGGGTTTGTATGACACCAAGAGTTCGGACACATGGGTTGACGATGGCAACCTTTACGTGACGATTGAAGGTGAGAGTGAGAAGAAGACGGTGCTGCACTACAAGGCAGAGGATGACATCGATGGTGACCACCTCTACAACAAGGCGAGTTTCACCACGGGTGTGCCAGGCACGGTGCAGATTATCCGTGACTTGGACCACGGTAACGAGGTGGTGAGCACCAGTGAGAAGTGCATCTGGATTTATCGCCCGAACAAGAACCAGAATTATTTCCGTGTGAAGGCGGAATGGACGATTCCGAACGAGTATCGCGGCAAGAAGCTGAAATTCAGTTTCTATGTGCATCGCACGGGTAACACGGGACGCTATGCTGAAGAGGTGAAAGGCATTCCGAGCCAGGAGTTTACCATCAACGACCTTCCGGCAGAGGTGAATCCCGAGGTGATGATTCCGATGCTTGCCTACGAGATGGCTAATGCGGGCAAAATCATGGTGCCTTGGATGATTGCCACGAACGATGTGCAGAAGGTGACGTATAACTACACCGACACGTACAACAAGCAGCATTCGAATACTATCACCACTGCGACGAACGGGTTTGTCTATCTGCCCTTCGACCAGCCTCTCCGAAGTTTCTACATCGAGACTACGTATAAAGACTCTGAGGGCAATAAAGTGGTCACGAAATCCGTGCCGATTGACTTGCCCATCCTCCACACCGCGAAGAACATGACGGCAACCCTGAACGCTGACGGGACTGCCACGGTGAAGTGGAAGGTGGACTATCCTAAATACAAGGACATCCTGGAGTCCGACATCTGGGAGGTGCAGCGTTGCTTCGGCAACGACATCGAATCCAACTGGCAGAGCATCGGACAGGTGACGAATGACAACAGCTTGGAAGAATATACCTATACCGACCAGAGCCTCTTCTCTGCTTACCAGAGCGAAGATGTGCATTACCGTGTGCGCCGTTCCAGCACCGCCATGTGGGGATGGACGGAGGCCGCAGGTATGACGAAGACCACCATCACCAGCCGCTTCTTCCTCCCCTACCTGAGCGATGCCAGGGTGACGAAATCGAAGGACTGGGGTGTGAACGACAACCACCATGTCGATTTCACGTGGAATTTCAGCAGCGTGCCGCTCACTCCCTACGACTTGGAAGGCCGCTATATCATCCGCAGCAAGGAAGACTGGCACGACTTCGCCACGTTGGTGAACGAGAAGGGTGAGGAGACCCTTCATGCCGTGATGTATAACGACGTGAATCTCGGCACCTGCCAAGACATGGTGGGTACGCCTCAGCACCCCTATCGCGGAGAGTTCAACGGTAATGGGCACACGCTGACGGTGAACTATCAGACGGATGACTTCAGCGACTATTCGAGCGACGTGGATCGTCCGAAACTGGCTCCTTTCGCCCATGTGGGCAGCAATGTCAAGATTCACGACCTCCGCACGGCTGGCAGCATCAACGCCGACCGTAAGTTTGGAGCAGGACTGATTGGTTGGGTGATGGATAAAGCAGATGGCATCACCATCGAGCGGTGCCGTTCTTCCGTCACCATCAACTCTACTGTTTCAGGGGATGGGACGAATGGTGGATTTATCGCCGTGGTCAACAACAATGGCAGCAACGGCACCCACCAAATGACAGACTGTATGTTCGATGGCCGACTGATGGGAAAGAGCACCAGTTCATGGGGCGGCTTTGTGGGATTCACCAGAGGAACCATCCAGCTGACCAACTGTCTCTTTGCTCCCCAAGCCGTTGATGTCAAGACGGAGAGCTGTTACACCTTTGTCCGCTCCAATGGAGATGGCACGTCCTCTTCCAGCAACCTCTATGCGACCGTGATGCTCGGAACCAAGCAGGGAACGCTTGTGACTGACCCCACCACCCTACTCTCTCAATTGGGTGCGAACTGGGAGGCAGATGGCGATTTCGTTTGTCCGAAGATGATTACCAAGGACTTTGAGGCCTACACTGAATATACGGCTGACGGACGGTTGGTGTTGCGCAATGCAGCCGACTGGGTGAAGTTCGCCGATATGGTCAATGGCGGGCAGACGAGCCTGAATGTCATCATGGCGAACAACATCGACCTGGGCAAGGTGCAGGACATGGTGGGTACGAATCAGAAGCCCTACACAGGTGACTTCAACGGCAATGGCTATACGCTGACTTACGCTCTTGTCAACACCGACAAGGATGTACATCGCTGTGCTCCCTTTGCCGCAGTGGGAGAGGGTTGCCACATCCGCAACCTGCACGTGAAGGGTAGCATCGACTCCCAAGGCCAACGAGCCGCCAGCCTCATCTCAGACGTTACTTCCGGCAAGGTGTATGTGGAGAACTGTCTGAGCGACGTTGACATCAAAGGGCACTACGACCTGGGTGGTCTGATAGGATTTGCTCATGGCGAAACTGTGATTAAGAATTGTGCCTTCTATGGTTCTCTCACCTCTATCGAAAACTCTCGGGCTTCGTTAGGCGGCATTATCGGATGGGGAGGCAATGGTGAACAACAGACGTTGGAAAGTGTGCTTTTTGCACCCAGCCAAGTCAATGTGCCCACCCTCCACGAGCGTACTCATGCTTTTGTCACCTGCAACAACGGAACACCGAAAACACTATCTGTCTGCATCACCAACAATACCCAGCTGCCACTTGACGATGGTGCGATTTATCACGACTTCACCCCCGAAGAACTCACTCAAGTCTATCTGTTCTTGGGGACTGCCTGGTCGATAGTGAACGGGAGGTCGGTGCCCACGGCTGCTGTTGCCAACAGCGAAGATGCAACAGGTCGCAACATCGCCCTTTGGGACGAACGCGCCAAAATGGTGCTTCACACCGAGATGGTGAATGCTGCGGGCGAAATTGTCCACACCGACCAGCGCACCCTGTCGGACGACGAGGTGAAGGACGGGAAGCTGAGCATGGCCCTGAACAACACTTGCGTAGATTACCAGTTCTACCTCACCATCGAGCGCAACCAGTCGCCGCTCTACATCGGTATGCGCAGCCGTCAGGACAGCCATAATGCTGCTGTTATCAAGACGGAGATGGGCAAAGATAGCAACTACGAGTTCAACCTCAACGGCGAGATTACTGGCGTGACCGCCACCCAGCAGCAGTCGAGCGTGCAACTGGAATGGACCACCAACGGTCTTGGTGTGGACTACTTCCGCGTGTTGCGCCACGACAAGGCTGACCCCAACAAGAAGGACTCGGTGCTCGTGACGAACTACCAGCAGACACAATACACCGACGAATCGCCCCAACCACAGCATGTCTATGTCTATCGGGTGGAGGCCATCGTAGATTGCGAAGGCCAGCATCTCACCTACGCTGAGACGGATGGACAGTGTTCGCCCAAGGGTATGGTGTGCGGCTATGTTCGTCTGGCCGACGGAACAGCATTGGCAGGTGCCACGGTGACAGCCAAGCCAGCCGACGAGTCTAACATCCAGGGCGGAACGATAGGCGAAGCGGTGACTGACGACTCGGGCTACTTCGAGATTAGCGACCTTGTCTATCAGACGAGTGGCAGCTACACCCTGACCGTCAGGACGAAGGGTAACGAAGGAACGTTCCCCCCACGCACGGTCACCTTCTCCGATAGCAAGAACCTGTTCAACGATGTGGTGTTCTACATGGACACCTACTACATCTACGCGGGCACCGTCATGTACGACGGCTCCAGCATTCCTGTGTTGGGTGCGCAGTTCTTGCTCGATGGCCACACCATCACCAAGAGCACAGGTCCCGACAAGGGCAAGCCCGTGACCACCAACAGTGCTGGCGAGTTCTCGCTCAGCCTCCCACAAGGCAACCACACCTTGCAAGTGGTGAAGGAAGGCCACATCTTTGCCAACAAGGGCTTCGTCATCAACCACAATGCCGTGGCAGGTGCCGACTCCACCCAGCTCAATGTGCAGGCCGACCGCAGCGCCATCTTCCTGTGGGACAAGACCCGCGTCACCCTGCGTGGCCGCGTGGTGGGTGGTGTTGACCAGGGCAACAAGCCATTGGGCAAGTCGCTCTCAAGGAACAACCTTGGCGACAGCATCCGCATCGTGCTCCAGCTGGAAGGCGACAATGTCTCTTGGATTGTGCGCGACCAGATGGACGAGAGCATCAAGATGCGCGACTCTATCTACTTGCACGGCGTGAGCGACACCACTCGCATGGTATCTACCCGCTACGTCATCACCATCTCGCCCGACAACAAGACGGGTGAGTATGAGGTGCCATTCTACCCCACGAAGTATAAGGTGACGGACATCTACTGTAACGGCTACGCCACCCTCTTCCAGTCGGGCAAGGTGGGCGAAACGCTCGACCTCTCCGACAAGGTGCTGGGCGACACCATCACCTACAACCGCATCTACCACAAACCTGCCACCCTCCTCTGCGAGCAGTTCACGGGCACACAAGAGAGCTACTTCGGCTTGAAGAGCTATCGCGCCTTGGACAACCTTGGCAAGGAGGTGGATGTACCTCTTTGGGACAAGACCAAGGGCTACAGCCTCGGTCATCCCGTCTTCATGGCTGGCAGCCCCGTCCTGATGACGCTCTCTGCCCGCGAGGAATACTATTATAATAATGTGACGAAGGACACGCCCGACGACATCGTGCTGCTGAGCGGTGGAACGGTGTATATGCACAACGGACTGATTGACACCGAAAACACCGATTCCATCCAGCTCAACGAGGAGGGCAAAGGCTCCTACCTGTTCACGCCACAGAACCTGACCTTCACGAACGAGGGCGACAATGCCCTGCGTTCCCTCACCCTCACGCTGCTCTACGACAATACCTACTACGACATCAAACCCGTGCAGGGCTACGTGATGGCTTCGGTGGCTAAACCGCAAGGCCGCAGCATCTTGGTGTCGGGCATTCCACACCTCATCGACATCCTGCGTGACCCTCCAGGTGGAGAGAGTAGCGCCTTCATCGAGAGCGGTTCTAAGCTGAGGTATGGCTATCATAGCGACCTCAAGATAGAGGGCGGTTTCAACTTCTCCATCGGCTTGGGCAAAGGCTCCGATTACTACATGGGACAGTTTGCCAACGGCGGTTTGGTCGGCACCACAGCTGGCTTCATCAACAGCTCGTCCAACGCCTCCATTGCCAACATCGGCTTGACCGCCACCTACTCTGGCGGCTGGAATTACTCCTACGAATTTGAGACCACCGAGAAGATTGCCACGGCATCGGGCATCAAGAGTGTGGGTTCTGTGGCCGACCTCTACATCGGTACGACCGACGAGACCGCCGTGGAGGAAGCCATTGCCGTGCGCGTGGTGCCAGAGTCGATGTACAAACTGCTGGTGCCAGCCACGGGCAACACCTTCACGATGGAAGGCAAGACCTACGAAGTGAATTTAGGCACGGTGAAGGTGCTGGCCGAAGGCGAGGATGCCACAGGCCAGAAGGTGTATCTCATTCGTGACGAAGTGCTGCAAACCACCAACCGCCTGAAATCCACCTTCGTCCATTCCGAGGGATACATCGAGAACGAATTGCTGCAACAGCTCCTGCGTGTCCGCGAGTCGCTCATGCTGCCCATGGGCACCACTCCTGAAGAGGCAGTAGCACAAGCCACCCGACTCCGACACCCTGTGTATGTGAGCCATGTGCCAGCCGACGACGACCACTACACCCTGAAGGACGACAACAACAAGCCGACCTACACACAATATGTGCCGAAAGAATCCACCCAAGCATGGGGTGACTCCATCGCCGCGCTCAACCAAGAGATGCTGGCATGGATTGGATTCCTCGCCACCAACGAGAAGGAAAAACTGACCGTGAGCGAGACCAACAAGGTGAACACCTACAGCTTCGATGGCGGCGGCAAGATTGAGTATGCCGAAAGCTTCAGCTACGCCACCGAGAAGGAACGCTACGTCAAGTATCCAGGCATGAACGGCAACTTCTTCGGCGACGACTTCTTCGGCAAACTCTCCAAAGACTTCTTCAAGAAGGATGGCGACTACCGGAAGGAGACCGACGAAGACGACAAAGTGACGAAGGTGGAATTTCAGGCAGCTGGAGTCTATCTCACCATGTCGTTCAAGCCCGTCTTCTCCTACGATGCCAACGACAACAACTCGATGGGCGAAGGACACACCAAGAAGACAGGCTTCTCGCTGGGTTGCGACCGCCAGTCCTACCTCACCGTCGATGTCTATCGCACCCCTGTCGATGTGTCCAAGTATGAGGAGAAAATCAAGAATGGAGAAATGGACATCATCTACAAGTATTCGGAAGAGACGAAGGATGCCATCCTGAGTGGCAGCAAGCCGTTTATGTCCTACGACGTGAAGGACTACAGCAACTTTGTCTATCGCACCCGTGGCGGTGCCACGAAGAAGCCCTACGAGGATGCCCGCTACACCAAGCACTACAACCGTGGCACACTCCTCGATGCCAAGACCCTTCCCATCGACAATCCTCGCATCTGGACAGACCAGGCCACGATGAGCAACGTGCCCTACGGCGAACCAGCGCGATTCACGCTTCACCTCACCAACGAGAGTGAAACGCCCAACCTCACTTCGCCCATCTTCCTGCTATCCGTCAACGACGAATCGAACCAGAAAGGTGCTAAAATCTTTATTGACGGTATGCCACTCACAGCCAACGGCATCAATGTGTTACTGGAAGCCAACAAGGTCATCGACAAGCAGGTGGAGGTGTATGCCAACACAGAGTTTGACTATGAGGACATCGGGCTTTGCATCTTAGATGCCGACGACCCCGACCGCTCTTCCATGCAGACCATTTCGGCACACTTCCTGCCATCGGCTGGCAAAGTGACCATCACATCGCCTGGCGACAACTGGGTGCTCAACACAGAGTCGCCCTACAACAAAGAGAAGGAACTCCACTATATGCCTGTGCGCATCGAGGACTTCAACGTGAACGCACGTGGTTTCGACCACATCGAACTGCAATACAAGCTCTCCACCGAGGGAGACAAGAATTGGGTGAACGTATGCTCCTACTACAAGAGCGACTCGCTCATGGCACTGGCTTCGGGCGAACGCAAGCTCATCAAGAACGATGGCTACATCGACGATGCCATCTTCTATGGGGAGAAAGACCCGATAGAGCAGAACTACGACCTGCGGGCAGTGGTGTATTGCCGCCACGCTGGAGGCTACATCACGGCATCTTCGCCCGTGTTGAGCGGTGTGAAGGACACACGCATCCCCGTACCGTTTGGCACACCTAAGCCTGTGTCGGGCATCCTCGACATCGGCGACGACATCATCATCTCGTTCTCGGAAAAGATTGCGGGCAACTACCTCTCGAAGGTGAACAACTTTGCGGTGTTAGGCTCGACGAACTCGACCAACATTGCCCTCTCCACCGCACTGCGCTTCACGGGCAGCAGCATCACCTACACACAAGGTGGCCGCAGCCTTGGGGATAAGGACTTCACGTTCGACATGATGCTGAAGCCCGACCGTACCAACAAGAATATGGTCGTGCTGGTGCATGGCTCGTATGACCACCACGTGACACTGGGTTTGACGCATGACAACAAACTGTTCACCATCATGGAAGGGCAGACAGCCGTGAGTGATAAGGCCATCGATTTCAACGGTGGACTGAGCCAAGTATGCTACACCTTCAAACAAAAGGTTGACGACAACGGACAAGACAACATGGAGGTGACGTTCTACGACGGAACGACGGAAATCGGCAGAAAGACCTTGGAGTGTACCTACTTCGGTAACGATGGAGTGTTTCTCGGAGCGAACCTGATGGCAGACTCTATCGATAACGCCCTCATCGGTAACTATGAGGGCGAGATGCTGGAACTCCGTCTATGGGGCCGCGCCTTAGAGGATGACGAAATCGGTAGGTATGCACAGAAGGTGCTGACAGGCTACGAACTGGACTTGGTGGACAACTGGGCACTGAACGAAGGCCGAGAGAATTTCAGCTACGACAAAGCCGTGGGCGGCAGCGACATGATACTCATGGGCACAAGCTGGACAGTGCCCGAAGGTATCAGTATGAAGTTGGACGGCGAGAAGGGCATCAAGCTGAAGTCGGAGTATTTCAACCGTAAGGCTTACGACGACTACACACTGATGTTCTGGTTCCGCACGGAACAAGCGAACGGTACGCTGATGGCAAACGGCATGGCCCAGGATGAAGCCAACAGCGGTATGCACTTCAACATCGGCGTGGAAAATGGTAAACTGGTGTTCCGTTCGGCTGGACAGGAAGTGAACAGCCAAACATACGTGAGCGATGGCGCTTGGCACCACTTCGCCGTGACCGTGAACCGTCCACGCAACGTGGGTAACATCTACATCGACGAGAAGCTGAAGCAGACATTCGCTACGGAGAAACTGGGCGGCATCAATGGCGAAGAGCTGGCGATAGGTGCCACCTACACGGATGCGAACACTGCGATATTGCCACTCAAGGGCAACATCGACGAAATCGGTATGTTTGAGATGGTGCTGCCAGAGAACCTCATCCAGACGTTCAACACTTCTACACCATCGGGCGAAGAGATGGGCACAATGGTCTATCTGCCATTTAGCCGTGCGGAAAAACTGAGTGACAACGCTCAGCACCTGATGCCTACAGGTATCAGCCTACGCCGCTACAGGGACAACAAAGGCAAGTTCTCCGAGACACGCCGCGACACCATCGTGGCACAGGGTGTGGTGAACGAGTTTGCAGACCGTCAACTCTATGCCCGTATGCGTGAGAAGGCACAGCTGGAGAACTTGGAATTCAGCTATGTGGTGGACGACCAAGACCTTCTGCTGAATCTTGACGTGCCAGAGGCCAGCATCGAGAAGACCAACGTGTATATCACGGTGAAGGATGTGGCTGACCTGAACGGCAACTTGACGGCAAGCCCCGTCTTGTTAGACCTCTATGTGTATCGTAACCCGTTGCGCTGGGAACAAAAGCAGGTGAATGTCTATGCTTCGTATGGCGAAGGAGCCTCAGTGGAGGTGAAGCTGAAGAACCTGTCCGGCAAACGACAGAACTACACCCTGCAGGGTCTTCCCGTATGGATTACTGCATCCAAGATGGCAGGTGTGGTAGATGCTCTGAACGAGGAAAGCATCACGCTGACCATCTCGCCTTACATCAACATCGGCGACTTCAACGAGAAGATTTTCATGGTGTGCGACAACGGCATGAGCGAGCCACTGCCCCTCAACATCACCATCCGTGGCGAAGAGCCAGTTTGGAGTGTGAGCGATGGCTTGAAGAACCGAAACATCACGATGCACATGGTGGGACGTGTCCTTATTAATAATAATGTGGCACACGACCCCGACGACATCCTCGCAGTCTTCGGCGATTCGCACCTGTTGCTTGGCACCACCCACATTGATGTGGACCAGACGGCATTGGCGAACGAGGCTCTGGCTTATCTGACCATCTACAACGTCAGTGACAATCCGACCCCACTGCGCTTTGAGTTTTACGATGCCACGACGGGCCAGATTCACGTGGTGGAACCTGACAGAGTGCTTTATCCAGAGGGAATCCTCTTCAAGCCTAACACCCTGGTAGGTAGCAGCAGTGAGCCGATTGTGCTGACCGACACCTACGAGGATGTACAGACCTTCCGCCTGAAGAAAGGTTGGAACTGGCTGTCAGCCTACATTCAGCCTAACCCACAGACCATCAACGAATTGCTGGGAGATGCTGGCGAATGGGAAGTGGGTGACGGTTTCGAGGTGCTCAACAGTCAGGGAGAGCCTTATCAGTATTCCTACAAGTCGAAGATTCACCCCAATGACCCGAACCAACGCATCTACTTCTGGGATCACGGCAACGACTCGATTGCGATTAACCCAGCCCAGATGTACCGCGTTTACTCGAAGAGTGAAAAGAGAATCTATATGGATGGTTGGAATGCTCGATACAAAACCATCACCGTAAAGCATGGGTGGAACCGCATTGGTTATGTATCGCCCATCAACCTGCCTATCGCTACGGCTCTGACTGACTACACCGACTATGCCTCGGAAGGCGACATCATCAAGTCGCAAAACGAGTTTGCTACGCTGAACATCATCAGCAACAACAAGGTGTGGAAGGGTTCGTTGAAGTATATGCGTGCAGGAGAGGGTTATATGATTAAGCGTAACGCTGCCGATACAAAAACCTTCTCCTACCCAACCTACGGATTCTCATCACGTTATTCAGGCAACTCAATGACGGATGCACCAGCCCGTGGTCCTCTCTTCGAGAGCACGACAGCCGAAAACATGAACGTGATTGCCGTGACTGAAGGCATCGACTTGGAGGAAGGCGACCGACTGGTGGCTTACCACGGAGCTGAAGTGTGTGGTGTGGCAGAAGCGGACGAAGACGGTCTCTTCTTCCTCACGGTGGCAGAGTCGAACACTCGCGCCATGACGGATGTGCAGTTCACCATCGAGCGTGACGGCGAAGTGGTGGCACTGACGGAAGAGACGATGGCTTACAGGACGAATGCTGTCATCGGTAGCGTTCCAGAGCCTACGGTCATCAACTTCATCCCAGCCGACCGTTATGCCGACGGCGAGTGGTACACCTTGCAGGGCCTCCGCCTCAACCGTCGTCCGACCGAAAAGGGCGCATACATCTTTAACGGAAAGAAAGTTTTTATTAAGTAACCCAAAAACTTAAAAACTCAAAATCTTTAAAACTTAAAAACTCATTCAATGAAAAAGTTAAATATCATGTTCATTCTTGCAGTCCTCACCCTCGTGTGGGGCTGCAAGGATTCCGGTAACGAGGAAAAACGCCCCAGCCAGCTGACAGAGGGTGATGAGGCACGTCCATCGTGGACGGCTCCCAACTATGGCGAGTATGAGTTTATCATGTCGGTACAATTCCGCTTGCAGGATGAACTGGCAGAATATGTGACGAATCAAGACCTGATGTGCGCGATGATTGACGGTAAAGTATCTGCTGTCACCGCTCCCCACGTTTCGGAAGAGCAGATTTATTTCCCCTTGTCGATTGCTGCCAATGGCACAGACGGCATGGTGAGCATCCTCTACTATTGCGACCGTCTGCACCGCATCTTCGTTATCGAGGAATGGCATCAGTACGATTCAAGCATGGCTCCCACCGACGAGAACGGAGAGCCTTATCTTCTTAAATTTATTACAACAGAATAATCATGAGAAAAATATTAACTATAGGTGCCTTTATGGCCGCAGGAGTGGCCATGGCACAAATTGAAATTAGCAGTAAGGAAGACCTTGCCAAGATTGGCAACGACGAAAGTTACCCTCTGAACGGTTCCTACGTATTGACGGCTGACATCACTTTGACGGGGAATTGGGTTTCCATCGGAAAACCTCTCTCTGATTCAGATGAAGACCTTGAAGATAAATCATTCACGGGAACTTTCGACGGAGGAGGGCACACTATATCTAACCTCAACATCACCATAAACGAAGAGAAAGACGTTACCTATGTTGGCTTGTTCGGTCGTATCGGAACTGATGGTATTGTGAAAGACTTAACGATAGATGGAGGAACATTAAAAGTTAACGATAATAGCACTGATGACCCATCTTGTAACATTGGCAGTATCGCGGGTGTCAATCACGGTATCATCTCGAACTGCACCAGTAATGCAACGATAAATTGTTACGCACCCGCAACCGATGGAGGTGGAATTGCAGGAGAGAACGGTGGCATCATTGAGAACTGCACTTTCACAGGTTCTGTCAGTACCACAACTGATACAGATGGGCTTGACTTACACGGAAACGTATTTAGAGGCGGTATTACAGGGGATAATGAAACAAATGGTGTTATTAAGAATTGCAGGGTTGAAGCAACGATTCCAAACCCTAAACTTAAACACGTTATATATGGCCAACAAATGGGAGGAACAACCAGAGATTGCTATTGTATAAAAAACGGAAACGCACAACTCGTAGGCCGAACATTCTACAAAGATGAAAATTGGAACACCCTCTGTTTGCCGTTTGATGTGAAAGCCACAGATATAGATGTGGAACATCCGCTTTACCTCGCCACCATCAAGGAACTTAAAACGGATGTTATAGAAGATGGAAAGAACAAAACCCGTGTAGAAGGGAATACGCTTTATCTCCATTTTGTGGATGCCCCAACAATCGGCACCACCATTACAGCTGGCAAGCCCTACCTTGTTAAATGGACAACAACAGGAAGCAGCCTTGTAGACCCAACCTTCCCTGGCGTTAGTTCCTTCAGTAGCACTGACCCAAAAGATGTCAGTGTCACTAGTACGGATGGCAACGTGACCTTCATCGGCACCTATTTCTCCAAAGACATTGGTGCAGGTGGCGACAACACCATCCTCTACGTTGGTGCTGGTAACACACTCTACTACCCCAACGCTGCAATGAGTATCGGTGCCCTCCGAGCTTATTTCCAGCTGAACAACTACTACTACGCTGCCGAGCCTAGTTCAGGCGGCATCAAAGCTTTCGACCTTGATTTCGGCGAAGAAAGCACGGGCGTGAAAGAGATTTTCGACACTCCAAAGACAAAGGTTCAAGGATGGTATGACCTCAGCGGTCGCAAGGTCGATGGCCAGCATCTGCAACGAGGCCTCTACATGAAGGACGGGAAAAAAGTATTGAAGTGAACTGGAAAGCAAAATATAAAACCTTTAAGAAGTGGCAGCAACGACCGTATGTGGTGGCTCCCATCTCGAAGGAGGAACATGATTGCCCTACATGCCATACAAGGTATGTGGGCAATTTCTGTCCTCGTTGTGGACAGTCGGCTACCATCGGACGCTACTCGTTCAGGACGGCTCTGCTCAACTTCCTCAACGTGTGGGGCATCGGCAATCGGAGTATGTTCCGCACCCTGCGTGACCTCATCCTGCGCCCTGGCTACATGATTCGCGACTACTTGATGGGTATGCAGATGGCGTATTTCCCACCGTTCCAGATGCTGTTCCTGCTCACCACCTTCTCCTTCTTCGTCATCTATGGGTTTAACATCAAAGGACAAACTTTGGACGATTCGAAAAAGGAGGCCATCACCATCATGGAAGAGGGGGAAGAGGGGGATGCCGACGATGGCTTGGATGCCGAAGTGGGGATGAAGGTGTTCAAATGGTGTATGGACATTCAAGAAAAATCTCCCACTCTCATCTCGTTGTTGTGCATCGTCTTCATGTCGGGACTGCTCCATCTCTTTTTCCGACATTCCAAGCTGATTCCCGATATGCGCTACTCGGAGTTTCTGATGGCAACCATCTATATCGCCAACATGATGTCCATCTACGAAATTGTGATGCTCTTCTTCTGCGTTCCAGCAGGATGGGTGAGTCTCATCTCCATGTCGATGGCCATCATCCCTTTGAAGCAACTTTCGGGCTTCTCGTGGGGGCGTACCATCCTCTATGGTGTGCTTACCTACATAGTTGCCGTATTCGTTTTGTTATTCCTGGTCACAATCCTCATGGCCTTGCTTTACTTGCTATTCTCGAATACGGAGGACTTGGGTCTTTTCACTTTTTGACTTCTCATTCTTCATTTTACATGATACATTATATATTTTACATTATGTAATCGTAAAAAATAACTTGGTACGATTCATGCCCCTGCGGGGCGTGTAAAGAAAAAATAGAAAAAAATAGGCAAAAATATATAAAAAAATTTTTCCATGTTTTTATCTGTTTTTATTTATTTTTCTTTTAATGCCGCAAAGCGGCAAATCATACCAAGTTATTTTTCTTTAAATTTCTTACTTTTGCAACGTTATGTGTCTGCGGAACATGAAAAAAAGAACATTTCTGACACTTGCGCTATCGCTGGGGCTGTTGCCTTCGATGGCTCAAACCACCACCATCGACATGAGTGGCAATAACACTTCATCGAACTACGTAAGCTACGACAAAAACATATCGCTCCCAGCGAACAAGACCGTGGAGGTGCTGATGGCTCGCTACTGCTATTTCAGCTCGACCATCGCTGGAAGTGGCACGCTCGTCCTGCGAGCTGGTGGCGAACGGTGCTATCTCGGCACGGAAAAGGGTGCCAGTTGGCCGAACTGGACGAACTTCAGAGGCGACATCCACATCTACCCCTATCGGGAGAATGCTCCCTCGGCAGGATTCTACGGTGTGGTGATGGCACATGGCGGCAAGTCGTTCTCGCCCGAAGCGGTGGAGGAAGCTGTGAAGTCGGGCAAGGTGAACAAGTCGATGGAGAACAACCACGTGACCCTGCACGACGGGGCGACGCTCTGTTGCGAGGCCAACACGAATGGGGCTGGTTTCCGCATCGGCGAACTGAACACGGAGGTGGGTTCGGTGGTGCAGGGCTACATGAAGAAGAACACCCGTGCGGCCTACTTCCTCGTGGGATGTCTCGGCACCGATGCCACCTTGGCGGGCAAGATTGCCCCTCCCGACTACAGCGACACACACCCTGTGGGCATCATCAAGGAGGGAAAGGGCACGTACCGCATCACGGGCAACGAAAACTACCTGAGCGGTGCGCTTCGGGTGATGGAAGGCCGTGTGCTGGTGATGAACGACCGCGAGCAGGCTGAAAAGAAGAAACTGCGTGGTGCATTGGGAGCCAAGCCGAACGAGGGCGAGGCTATCGCCTACGTGTTTGAAGGGGCGGTGCTGGGTGGCACAGGCAGCATCGGCGGCACGGTGGATAACTACGGCATCGTCGAGCCAGGCGACGACGGCATCGGCACCCTGACCCTCAAGAATTATGCCACGACGACGAAGAAGGCCAACCTCTTCGTGCGTCCTGCCTCGGTGCTGCGATTCAAGATTGCCTCGCCGTCCAACCACGACGAACTGACGGTGAGTGGTGCTGTGAAATACTTCAACATGATGCAGGACTTCTCGACGAGTGAGAAGATGCCACTCATCCAGATTGTCCTCGACGACCATGCTGACGTGAAGGTAGGCGACGAGTTCCGTCTGCTTACTGCCAAGGGGAAAGCCTCTGGAGCGGGCGACTGGCATTTCGAATTGGCGAAGCCCGAACACTACACATGGGAAATCGTGGAACGTGAAGATGCCGACGGAACTTTCACCGTGGTGTTGCGCCTCGTTTCGCTGAAAGACTCGGACAATCCAGATAATCCAGACGACCCAGACAATCCGGATAATACCGACCAGATGGGAGCCTTCTACGATGACGGCATCGACGACAAGACCGACGGACATTCCTTGCGCCACTATGCCCAGAAGAACGAAAAACTGATTGGCACCGCCCTCTCGACTTGGAAAACCGACATCACCAATGCAGGACTGGCCGAGACGAAGGAAGTGGCTGCCCAGTTCAACCTGCTGGTGGCTGAGAACGAAATGAAGTTTGATGCACTGGAACCTTCACGGGGCGAATTTAGCTATTGGGCTGCCGACAACTTGGTCAACTTTGCCGAGCACAACAACATGTCCATGAGAGGTCACTGTCTGGCATGGCACTCGCAACTGCCCACATGGGTGTCGAGCGACGGCAAGAAGAACGATAAGAACTGGAGCCGTGCCGAAGCCCTACAAATACTGGAAACTCACATCATGAATGTGGTGAAGCACTTCAAGGGGAAAGTGGCCGAATGGGACGTGGTGAACGAGTGTCTGGCCGACGACCAGACCACGGTGCGCACGAATCCAGAGGGCTACGACCTGCGCGAAAGTGTGTGGACACGTGCCATCGGAGAGGACTTCATCGACTCGGCTTTTGTCTATGCCCACCGTGCCGACCCGACCGCCCTACTCTATCTGAACGACTACGATGTGGAGATGCAGGGCAAGGCGAAATCGACCGCTTTCTACAACCTCGTCATGCGGCTGAAGAAGAGTGGCATCCCCATCGATGGCGTAGGCTTGCAATGCCACTTCTCCGTGGGCGATGTCGATTCGGTGAAGCTCGAAAAGAACATCCAACGTTTCGCCGAAGCAGGACTCAAGTGCATCATCACGGAGCTGGACATGGGCATTCCTTCCACCTCGGCCAAAGACCTTGAAGAGCAGGCACGCAACTACCGTGTCATCACCGACATCGTACTCAACAACGACAACTGCCACAGCATGGTCATTTGGGGATTGAAGGATAACGACAGTTGGCGCAGCGGCTCCAACCCGTTGCTCTACACTTCGGGCTTGGCCAAGAAAACCGCATGGTATGCCGTCCGTTCTGCCTTGCGCCACCGCATGATTGTGAAGGAGCAAACCAGCATCCCTTCTCTCCGCAACAACTCCGTCTCAACAGACCCAGCCACCTACGACCTCGGTGGACGTCGCATCGGCAACCGCCCTCTCAGCCCTGGCATCTACATCAAAGACGGCAAGAAATTTGTAATTTTCTACTAAAACAGCATTTTTTCTGGAAAAGTGTTGGTGGTTTCGGGAAAAGTGTGTACTTTTGCAGCGAAAAAAGACAAAAGACATGAAATCTTGGTTTAACGCATATTACTATTTTTACTTTTACTTTGCTGGCGAGTAGGAGCGGGTAGTTATGTGTTTCAACCATCATGTAACAGATACATAGAGAATAACAATATAGCCCCGCTCCGAAGAGTGGGGCGTTTTTTATATTATGTAAAATGTATAATGTATAACGTAAAATGTGTAATGTGAGAAGAATAGCGATACAAGGAGAGGTGGGGAGTTACCACGATGTGGCGAGCCACTGTTACTTCGAGGGTGAGGACATCGAGCTGGTGTGCTGTGACACGTTCGAGCAGATGTTTGAGGAGATGAAGCAGGACACGAGCATCATCGGCATGATGGCGATAGAGAACACTATCGCTGGCTCGCTGCTCCACAACTACGAGCTGATGCGCGAAAGTGGTATGCAGATTGTGGGTGAACACAAGCTCCGCATCTCGCACAGCATCGTATGTCTGCCCGAGGACTCGTGGGAGGACATCACGGAGGTGAACTCGCACCCTGTGGCTTTGATGCAGTGCCGCGACTTCCTGAAGAAGCACTCGGAGCTGAAGGTGGTGGAGACGGACGACACGGCTGGTTCGGCGAAAATCATCAGCGAGAAGGGACTGCGTGGTCATGCTGCCATCTGCTCGAAGTTTGCCGCACCCATCTACGGGATGAAGATTCTGGAGGAGGGCATCGAGACGAACAAGCACAACTTCACCCGTTTCCTCGTGTTGGCCGACCCTTGGCTGGCTGAGGAGCTGAGTGTGCCGAGCAAGTCGAACAAGGCGAGCGTCGTGTTCAGCCTCCCCCACAGCGAGGGTTCTCTCTCGCAGGTGTTGAGCATCTTCTCATTCTACAAAATCAACCTGACGAAGATTCAGTCGCTGCCCATCATCGGAAGGGAGTGGGAGTATATGTTCTACATCGACGTGATGTACGACGACTACACGCGTTACCGCCAGAGCATCGATGCGGTGCGCCCACTGACCAAGCAACTGAAAATCTTAGGAGAATATAAAGAAGGAAAAAGTACAATCAAGATATGATACAGCCAGCAAACAGACTCGCGCTTGTGAGCGAGTACTACTTTTCGAGAAAACTCAAGGAAGTGGCAAAGTTGAACGCCGAGGGCAAGGACATCATCTCGCTTGCCATCGGTTCGCCCGATATGCCGCCCAGTGCAGAAACCATCGACGTGCTTTGCGAGCATGCCCATCGACCTGATGCCCACGGCTATCAGCCTACGGTTGGCATCCCCGAACTGCGGAAAGCGATGGCGGGATTCTACCAGCGTTGGTACGGCGTGACACTCGACCCTGCCACAGAGATTCAGCCACTCATTGGCAGCAAGGAGGGCATCCTGCACGTGACGTTGGCACTCTGCAACCCTGGTGACAAGGTGCTGGTGCCCAATCCTGGCTACCCCACCTACACGTCGCTGAGCAAGATTCTGGGTCAGCAGATTGTGAACTACGACCTGCTGGAGAGCAACGGCTGGCAACCTGACTTCGAGCAGTTGGAGGCAATGGACTTGACGGGGGTGAAGCTGATGTGGACGAACTATCCGAACATGCCGACAGGTGGACGTGCCTCTCGTGAACTATATGAGAAGATTGTGGCATTCGCCCAGAAGCATAACATCGTGGTGGTGAACGACAATCCCTACTCGTTCATTCTGAACAGAGACGAGCACCTGAGCATCCTGCAAGTGCCTGGGGCGAAGGAATGCTGCATCGAATTTAACTCGATGTCGAAGAGCCACAACATGCCAGGTTGGCGCGTGGGGATGCTGGCCACAAACAGCACGTTCGTTCTGTGGATTCTGAAAATCAAGAGCAACATCGATTCGGGCACGTTCCGTCCTCTGCAACTGGCTGCCGCACAAGCCTACGAGAACACGGAGGCATGGCACACTCATGCGAACATCGAGACGTATGCCACTCGCCGCAAGATTGCCGAAGACATTATGACCACGCTCGGCTGTACCTTCGACCCCACACAACAGGGTATGTTCCTCTGGGGACGCATCCCCGACAGCATCGCTGAGGTGGAGGACTTGACGGAGAAGGTGCTGCACGAAGCCCGCGTCTTCATCACCCCTGGCTTCATCTTCGGCAGCAACGGCAAGCGGTACATCCGCATCTCGCTCTGTGCGAAGGACGAGAAGATGCAAGAAGCACTTCGGAGAATTAAAGAACTCAACTTTCGGTAGTTGAGATTTCAATCTCCAAAGAGAGCAATTCTAAGGATGGATATTTTTAAGGCTAAGGAGTAGAGGAGTTAAGGAGTGGCTTTCGCGAAAGCCTTGGAAACTACCAAGGGAGTGGTCACCGTCAAAGCTAATTAATAAAAAGAAATCATAAAAAACAAGTAGAATCCTCCCCACAAACATTCTACTCTTCCCCTTTAGGGGGAGCGGGGAGGGGGTCTGTATGGAACTCGAATTAGAAAAGTTAGGTTTGCCAAGCGACAACGAACGTCCGTTCGTAATTGCTGGCCCATGCTCCGCCGAGACTGAGGAGCAAGTGATGACCACGGCACGTGAACTGGCCATGAAAGGCTGCCACAACTTCCGTGCTGGCGTGTGGAAGCCACGTACCAAGCCTGGAGGCTTCGAAGGCAATGGTGAAAAAGCTTTGCCCTGGATGAAGCAAGTGAAGGAAGAGACCCACATGCTCGTCGCTACCGAGGTGGCCACACCTGAGCATGTGGAATTGGCCATGAAGTACGACATAGACATCCTCTGGGTGGGAGCACGCACCACCGCCAACCCCTTTGCGGTACAGGCATTGGCCGATGCGATGAAGGGTATTGACGTGCCTGTCTTCGTGAAGAACCCCGTCAACCCCGACATCGAACTGTGGATTGGTGCTTTGCAGCGCATCAACCAAGCAGGCGTAAAGCGTATGGGAGCCATTCACCGTGGCTTCTCTTCCTACGAACAGAAAATCTACCGCAATGCCCCGATGTGGCAGATTCCCATCGAGTTGCACAGACGCATCCCTGAACTGCCCATTATCTGCGATCCCTCCCACATCGGCGGTCGCCGCGAACTCATTGCTCCTCTTTGCCAGCAGTCTATGGACTTGGGCTTTGACGGACTTATCGTCGAATCTCACTGCGACCCCGACAAAGCGTGGAGCGATGCTAAGCAACAGGTGACCCCAGAAGTGCTCGACTACATCCTCTCACTGCTTGTCATCCGCGACGAGCACACTACGACCGAGGGCTTGACCAGTCTGCGCAAGCAGATTGACGAACTGGACAACCAGATTATGGACATCTTGGCCAAGCGTATGCGTGTCTGCCGCGAGATTGGCCACTACAAGAAAGAGCACAATATGACCGTCCTGCAAGCCGCCCGCTACACCGAGATTCTGTCGAAGCGTGGTGTACAAGGTTCGCTCTGCGGCATGGGTCCCGACTTCGTTGCCAAGGTCTTCGAGAGCATCCACGAGGAAAGTGTAAGACAACAGATTGAAATCATCAACAAATGAAAATACTGATTTTAGGAGCAGGCAAGATGGGGTCGTTCTTCACCGACCTGCTGTCGTTCGACCACGAGGTGGCCGTCTATGACATAGACCCCAAGCGACTTCGTTTCATGTACAACACCCAGCGGTTCACGTCGCTGGACGAGATAGACGGCTTTGAGCCGGAACTGGTCATCAACGCCGTCAGCCTCAAATATACGCTGAAGGTGTTCGACCAAGTCATCCCGCATCTGCCCAAGTCGTGCATCCTCTCCGACATCTCGTCGGTGAAGACGGGCTTCAAGGAGTACTACGAGGCCAGCGGCCTCCACTACGTGAGCACCCACCCCATGTTCGGTCCCACCTTTGCCAACCTTGGCAAACTGAGCGACGAGAACGCCATCATCATCAACGAGGGCGACTACATGGGACGTTGCTTCTTCAAGGACCTCTACCAACGTCTCGGCCTCAACATCTTCGAATACACCTTCGAGGAACACGACCAAACGGTGGCTTACTCACTCTCCATCCCTTTCATCTCCACCTTCGCCTTCGCTGCCGTGATGAAGCATCAGGATGCTCCTGGCACTACCTTCAAGCGACACATGAAAATAGCCAAAGGCGTTCTTTCTGAGGATGATACCCTCCTCCGCGAAATCCTCTTTAACCCCTACACCAAAGGACAGGTGGAGCAGATTCGCAAAGAGATGAAGGAAATTATCGAGATTATCGACACCCGCGACGAGGAACACATGCAGCAGTACTTGACGAAGATAAGGAAGAACATCAAATAAGACATTCTTCCAAACAAAGAAGGACATTGCCAAGCAAATCAGCAATGTCCTTTTTCTTTTGTCTTAAACACTCCACTGAGTTGTTGAAGGAGTTCAGGGTTGAGGTCTAAAACCTTACGCATATCGTCGAGCGCACCCATCTTGTCGCCTCGATTCATACGAAGGGTGCCACGAAGCTGGAACACTTCGGCATCCTCAGTGTGAAGCGTGTCGATAAGGGTGTTGAGGTCTGCCATTGCCTCGTCGTACTGCTGCATCTGGCAGAGGGTGACGGCACGTTGCTTGTAGGCAGCGGCATCGGAAGGGTTAGCAGCAATGGCTTGGGTAGTTTGAGCAATCATTTCGAAAGGTGTCATAACTTTACATCTATTTTAGTGTTACTTGAAGTCCTTTGGTCATAATCAGTTCTTCGGCAGCCAAATATCGGATGGCTTCGTCGAGAACAGCGGTTTTGAAGGGTAAAGTCTTGAGGTCAGTGAGTTTGTGACCTTTCCCGTCTTGGAGGAAGGCGGTGATAGCTTGGACAGCGGCCCGTACATCATTGGTTTCTGCAGAAGAGGTCTTCTTGCGAGCCAAGCAAACATCACACTGTCCACAATCGTGGTCAGTCTTTTCGCCGAAATAGTTGAGAAGCATACGACTACGGCAAGTGTCGGTGGAGGTGACGTAATGGGCAATTTCGTCGATGCGTTGCTGAAAGTCAGCCTTACGGTCATCGTAAACAATCGGTGGAAGATGGATAAGGTCGGTATCGATACGTGCCACGGTATAGCCAACCGTTGGAGTCTTACGATGAGGGATAAAATCGATGATGCGGCGGTGGTGCAGTTCCTTGAGTATCTGATAGACACGCTCTACAGAGAGTCCCGTGAGATGAGAGAGATGAATCTCTTCGATATAGACAAAGTTGGCGAAGACACCCGAATAAGTACGGAGGATGGTTTGGATGAGCAAGTCCGTGTCTTCGTCCGTCTCGTAGATGCGATAGAGCTCTTCCTTTCGGAGGATGAAATGAAGAGCCGACTTAAATTCCTGCTCTTCATGATACTCGATGTAACCAGCGTTGTTCAATAGGCTCAATGCCGCATGGGTCTGTACAGGGAACTGATGGAAGGTGCGGCAAAACGTTTCCATCGGAAAGTAAAAGGTACGCCCCAAAGCCTCTCCGACCCCCACTTGCAGGAAGTAAGACACATTCTCGTAAGTCTGCTTCACATAGTCGATGTCGGGATAAGTTTCTGGCACTCGCCGATTGAGCGTCTTCAAGTCTTGGTGGTTGTAGAGCAGCACAGCGTAGGAAGTCTTACCGTCTCGTCCTGCACGACCTGCCTCCTGAAAATAAGCTTCGAGCGAATCGGGCATGTTGAAGTGAAGCACAATCCGCACATCGGGCTTATCGATGCCCATGCCAAACGCATTCGTCGCCACCATCACTCGCACACGGTTCTTCGTCCAGTTAATTTGGCGATAGTCCTTCTCTGCATCGGTCAAACCAGCGTGGTAATTACTGGCGGTGATGCCGTTTTCCTCTAAAAAGCGAGCAATATCGACCGTCTGCTGACGAGTGCGCGTATAGACAATGGCACTACCATTCGGCACACCCTGCAAGATGTGCAACATCTCCCCTGCCCTATCCTCCGTCTCACGCACCACATAGATAAGATTCTTACGCTCGAAACTCATCGAAAAGACATTCTTCTCACGGAATCCGAGCCGTTCCTGTATGTCGTCCACCACTTTTGGCGTAGCGGTTGCCGTCAGTGCCAGCACAGGCACATCGGGAGGGAGCAAGTGGCGAATCTTGGCAATCTGCAAGTAAGAAGGACGAAAATCATAGCCCCATTGCGAGATACAATGCGCTTCATCCACCACCATCATGCTCACTTGACGCATCCGCTCCAATTTTGCCAGAAAAAGGTCGGAAGAAAGTCGTTCGGGAGAGATATACAGCAATTTGTAAGCACCCAGCACAGCATTGTCGAGCACTCGGATGATGTCTTCACGCATCATGCCCGAATAGACCGCTTCAGCCTTGATGCCACGGTTCTTGAGCTGCTGCACTTGGTCTTTCATCAGCGAGATGAGCGGCGTGACCACGATGCACAGTCCCTCCATCATCAACGCTGGCACTTGAAAACAAATTGACTTACCGCCACCCGTTGGCATCAGTCCCAACGTGTCGCGTCTTTCCAGAATACTTCCGATGATGTCGCTCTGAATGCCACGAAAAGAGTCGTAGCCCCAATATTCCTTGAGTATGTCAAGAGCACGAGCGTCCATCACATCGCCACAATCTCTTGTTCACTCACCCGAATATCCTCGATAATCAACTGCACCTCTCCGTGCTTGCGCGAATTTTCCTCGATACTATACACGATGTCGAAAGCGTTCTTCGTCTTGATGTAGCGTGCCTCCGAACTCTGTCCGAAAGCGATGCCGTTCATCACACGGTTTGACTTGTTGTCCACCAGCTCCAGCTTGATGTGCTCCTGATTCCGTCCGACCACCTTGCTCGTTCCAAAGTCGTAAACATGCTGGGTACAGAACAGCGGCTTGGGATTGTCGGGACCGTATGGGCGCATCCGCTTCAATTCCGAGTAGAACTTAGGCGTGATGTCCTTAAAACTAATCACCGCATGAATGTCAAGATTAGGACGTGTCTTTTCATGATCAATATGTTCATGCACATACACTTCAAAGCGACGGGTAAACTCTGCCACATTCTCCAGCTTCATCGACAGGCCTGCAGCATACGTATGACCGCCAAAGTTATCAAGCAAATCCTCACAACTCTGGATGGCCTTATAGACATCAAAGCCACTCACACTTCTTGCGCTGCCCGTCACGATGTCACCATCGAGCGTGAGCACCACTGCTGGTCGGAAGAACTCCTCCGTCAGACGCGATGCCACAATGCCAATCACACCTTTATGCCAATCAGCGTTATAGATGACAATGGCACTCTTGTCCTCCATTTTCGGAAGACCTCCCACTACCTGACTTGCCTCTTCCGTCATGCGCTTGTCCAGTTCCTTGCGTTCCTCATTGTAACGGTTGATGGTCTCAGCCATTTCCAACGCCTTCTTGGCATCATGCTCCACCAGCAAGTCCACCGACTCCTTTCCATTCTGGATGCGTCCACTGGCATTGATGCGTGGCCCGATTTTGAAGATGATGTCGCTCATCGTCAAGTCCTTCCCCGTCAGTCCACACACGTCAATCACCGCTTTCAGTCCCACACTCGGATTCGTGTTCATTTGCCTCAAACCATGATACGCCAAAATGCGGTTCTCGCCCATGATGGGCACAATATCGCTGGCGATGCTCACGGCACAGAGGTCGAGCAGCGGAATGAGCGTACTGAACGGGATGCCATTGCTGATGGCGAAAGCCTGCATCAATTTGAAGCCAACCCCACAGCCCGACAAGTCGAGATACGGATAAGTGTTGTCCCGACGCTTGGCATTCAGGATAGCCACAGCCGGTGGCAACACCTCGTCGGGCACGTGATGGTCACAAATAATAAAGTCGATGCCTTTCTCTTTGGCATACTGAATTTCCTCGGTGGCCTTGATGCCACAATCGAGTACAATGACGAGCCTCACACCTTGGCTCGCCGCATAATCCACCCCCTTCATCGAAACCCCATAACCTTCTTCGCTACGGTCTGGGATATAGCACTCCACGTTCGAGTAGAACTGCGTCAGAAACCGGTAAACCAGCGCGACCGCCGTACATCCGTCCACGTCGTAGTCGCCGTACACCATGATACGCTCACGCTGCCCCATGGCCTCGTTCAGCCGGTTCACTGCCTTGTCCATGTCCCTCATCAGGAAAGGGTCGTGCAGTTCCTGCAACTGCGGACGGAAAAACGTCCGCACCTTCTCCGGCGTGCGAATGCCACGTGCCACAAGCATCTGCGCTGTCGGCAAGGTAATTCTTGCCTCTTCAGCCAGCTCTGTGGCACATGCCTGGTCCTCGATTGTTGGTGGTTGGTAATTCCATTTGTAATTCATTATATGTTGTCATTATTATATCCAATTTAAGTCTCCGCACCCCGTCCTTTCATCACTTCATCCTCTCCTCACTCCCCTCTCTTTCGCCCCACATCAGCCCACATCTATCTACACTTATCTAATATACGATGTAAAATTAGTAAAAAAAAATGACATACGCCTCATTTTCGCCTAAAGATTTATATTTTTTTCATATTTTAGGCTCCTTCTCTTGATATAAATCATTAAAATGTCATTTTCTTGAAAGATTTTTCAAAACTTTCTTGATACTATTCAAAAAAGTGCGTACCTTTGCAACGTGTTTTTCATAGTATTAGATTTAAGGTTAACAAAGGTTCGGGTTGCAGCGGCAACCCATTTTTTATTTATACCGTTTACGACAAAAAATGACAGCACTTAACCTACCGCCTTTCGAGGCAAATATCAAGAAAATGGACGGGATGGTGAAGATGATGGATGTACTTCGCCAGAAATTCGTGGCACTCACGCCAGAAGAGTGGGTGCGGCAACATTTTGTGCATTTTCTTATTACCTACAAAGGCTACCCCTCCACCCTTATGGCCAACGAAGTGGCGGTGACGCTGAACGGAATGAGCCGGCGATGCGACACGGTGGTGTACCAGCAAGAAGGACTCAAGCCACTGATGATTGTGGAGTATAAACGACCCGATGTGGAGATTACACAACGGGTGTTCGAACAGATTTGCAGGTACAACATGGTGCTGGAAGTGGAGTGGCTGGTGGTCAGCAATGGATTGAAGCACTATTGCTGCAAAGTAGATATTAAAAAAGGTGGGTATGCCTTTGTAGAAGACATACCCACGTATGAAGAGCTAAAAAAGTGAGGATTATTCCTCATCCTTCTTACGACGAGTGCGGCGCTTGGGCTTCTCCTCCACAACAGGCACATCCAGTTTCACACCTGCCAGTTCTGGGTCGATGAGGATACGACCGCAATATTCGCACACAATCACTTTCTTGCGCATACGCACATCAAGCTGGCGCTGGGGTGGAATCTTGGCAAAGCAACCACCACAGGCATCACGCTGCACATACACGATACCAAGTCCGTTGCGGCAATTCTTGCGGATGCGCTTAAAGCTCTGTAACAGACGAGGCTCAATCAGCGTTTCGAGTGCCTTAGCCTTCTCACGCAACTTCTCCTCGTCGGCTTTCGTTTCAGCCACGATTTCATCCAACTCATTCTTCTTAACGTCAAGGTCTTGCATCCGGTCATCAAGGTCGTCCTTGCTCTTGTCCTGATACTCCACCTTCTGATGCTCCAATGTCTGTGCCTCGCGAATACGCTTGTTGCAAAGCTCGATTTCCAAGGTCTGGAACTCAATTTCCTTGTTCAACAGGTCATACTCACGGTTGTTGCGCACATTGTTGATTTGTTCCTTATAAGTAGCCAACTGCGAGTTAGCCAACTCTATCTTACCACGATATTCCGCAATCTTCTGACGAAGATCCACAATCTCCAATTGTGTATTGTTGATGCGAGTCTTCAGACCTTCAATCGTATCTTCGAGGTCTTCTACTTCAAGCGGCAACTCACCACGGAGGGTACGGATGCGGTCTATCTCCGTCAAGATGGTTTGTAACTGATAAAGGTTTTTCAAACGCTCTTCCACCGGCATCTCCGATGGATTCTCTTTCTTCTTTGCCATTTTCCTTTATAAATAATTTATTGGATTTGTTTTCTTTTTCACCTCGCAAACGGGCAGTGTAGCATTCACCTTACGAATGATGTCGTAGAGGAGTTCCATCGTAAATTGCTCGCTCTCATAATGTCCAATCTCCAACAAGAGCAGGTCATTCTCATGACCAAAGAAGTGGTGGTAACCGATTTCACCAGTGATAAAGGCATCGGCACCCTTCTCGATGGCCTTGGGGATGAGGAACGCACCTGCACCTCCACACAGTGCCACCTTTTTGATGGTTTTCTTTTCAGATTCATTCACTCGGAGCGACTTCAAGCGGAAGATTTCCTTCACATTCTCCATGAAGTCCCTTTGGGGAAGAGGATTGGGAAGATCGGCAATAAGACCTTCGCCTGCGTTGGTAGCGGCACCACTACAAGTGCAGTCCTTCTTGATCGAGAGAAATTCCGGGTTCACCAACCCCATCTTCTCTGCCATTTTGAAGTTCACACCACCATATACCGAATCAAGATTGGTGTGGGAGGCATAAATGGCAACCCCATTCTTGATGGCCTTCATAATGGTGCGTCCCACATAGTCCTTCCCTGTAATGTTCTTCAACGGATGGAACAGCAACGGATGATGACTAATGATGAGGTTACAGCCACGAAGGACAGCCTCATCCACAACGTCTTCGGTGACGTCTAAACACAACAAAGCCCCTGTAGCTTCTGCATCCTCTGCTAATCCAATCTGCAATCCCGCATTATCGTAGCCGTCTTGCAGGGCCAAAGGAGCAAACTCTTCAAGGGCACCTAAGATATCCTTTACTTTCATTCTGATGTCGAAACATGTGTGTTTCACGTTTCGGATGCAAAGTTACGGCTTTTTTTCGAGAATGATTGTTAAAAGAATGTTAAATTTCTGCAAATTCTTTCTGATTCTTTTGGAAGTTTCATCAGAAATGCACTACCTTTGCAGTGTATTATTAAAGTAGTACACTAATAAAACAAAACAATATGCACCTCGCACAACAAAAAATACATACGGCTTACGCAGTTAGCCCCGTAGGGGTATCCCCACAAGAGGTGCGCCCGTCACCTCCAAATCGCACCCGTCGGGTGCGGCACGTCGTACCCGACGGGTGCGCCTCATCGGACCCGACGGGTACGGTTAAGGGGTGACGAGGCAAGAGAAAATCATTCAAGCTGTATCGATAAAAAGATTTACGCAGCATACATCTAATAATTTATACTATATCCATAAAAACAAACACTATGCTAAAAATTGAAAACGTAACGTTCAGTTACAACAACATCCACAACGTGTTGGAAAACTTCTCGCTTTCCTACGACGAACCTGGCATCTACGGTTTGCTGGGCAAGAACGGTACGGGCAAGAGCACCCTACTCTACCTCATCATGGGTCTGCTCCGTCCCCGTCAGGGTCAAATCACTTTCGATGGCATCAACACCAATGAGCGTCAGCCTGAAGCACTTCAGGAAATGTTCATCGTGCCCGAAGAGTACAACCTGCCCTCCATCCTGCTGCCCGACTACGTGAAGGTGCTCCGTCCCTTCTACCCCAATTTCGACGAACAACTGATGGTGCGGCTGCTGGAAGTGTTCGAAATGACCAACGTCAATGGTGCCACCCTCGACGAGAATGGAATCCCAAAGATTAACTTGGGTTCTTTGTCGATGGGTCAGAAAAAGAAAATCTATATGTGCATCGCGCTGGCCACACGCACCAAGCTCCTTCTCATGGATGAGCCAACCAATGGTCTCGACATCCCCAGCAAGAGCCAGTTCCGAAAGGTGGTGGCACAAGGCATGAGAGATGACCAAACCATCATCATCTCCACCCATCAGGTGCGCGACGTGGAGACCCTACTCGACCACGTGACCATCATCGAGCAAAACGCAGTCTTGCTCAACCAGAGAATGAACATGGAGGAACCCGTCAACCTTGAAGAGCTCTTCATCAAAGCATTAACCAAAGCAGAAATAGGAGGATAAACGTATGAAATTCAACAAAGAAAGATTCGCAAACTTCGCGAAGTACGACCTCGCCATCAATCGAGTTTTCTACCGCAACTTGGCACTTGTCACACTGGTGGGCACCATCGGCATCGCTATGGTGGGTTTTTCGGCTCGCTACACTTTATGGAACAACTTACAGATAGACGGCGTCATGACTAACGACCCTTCCATGCAAGGAAACCCCTTCTCCCCCGACTACAACTCCATGACGATGACAGCCAGCTACATACTGTCGTTTCTCATCATTATGATGATGATTTTTGCTGGCTGCTGGGCACACAACCTGCGCAACAAGCAGGGGCGCATCACCGAACTTACCTTGCCCGCCACCAACTGGGAGAAGTACCTTTGGCACACAGGGCTGATGCTTGTAGGCGGATTCGCTGTATGTCTGCTCTCACTCCTGGTGGCCGACGGATTGAACGCCCTGCTCACCCTGATTGTCTATGGCAGCGAAGGGGGTGTGGCATCGCTAACTGGTGCGATAGGTGACATCTTCAATTTAACATTCGTCAAAAACGCCATGTTCCCCCAAGTAACCATCAATGGCGAAGTGGGAATCATGGATGGTCCAAATGAAACAGCGTTGGCTCTGCTCAATGCCATCAGATTCCTCATAGTGTCGGGTTGCATCGCCGAAGTGTTCATCTACCTGTTTGGCAATGCGGTAAAATATAAATACAACATCATCTTCACCTACATCGCCCTCCAAATCCTCGGAGCCGTGTGTGTCATCCTGTTCTTCGTGGCTTTAGCCGTGTTTGCCGACAACGTAGATCACATCAGCATGGATCCAAATGCTGGCGAAACCCTCATCCGCGACATGACTGTAGGCTTCTACATCTTAGGCTCATTGGCACTCATCCTCACGGCTGTCTGTGGTTGGAAGAGCTACCATCTCTACACCAAGGCTCAAATCACTTCTTCCCTTAATAAATAAATAATGTGTACAACTATGCAGTTCAAAGACAACAAAGCCATCTACCTGCAAATCGCCGACCTCATCTGCGAGGACATTCTGCAAGACCGGTTCTTGGAGGACGAACGTATTCCGAGCGTGAGGGAGTATGCCGCCAACGTAGAGGTGAATGCCAACACGTGTGCCCGTGCCTACGACTGGTTGCAGGGTCAGGACATCATCTACACGAAGCGTGGCCTCGGCTACTTCGTCTCGCCCGGAGCGAAAACCTCCATCCGCCAGATGAAGCGACAGGAATTCATGAACGAGACTTTGCCCGACGTGGCACGCCAGATGGTGAACCTCGACATCACCATGAGTGAATTAACCAACGGAATCATCAACTACCAAAAAGCATTCTAAACACGATGAAAGTCTATATCTATCACATCATTTTTGCCATCAGTCTCTGGCTGGCATTGCTCAGCACGACTTCATGCAACATGTCGTCGGAAGACCTGAAACGCATCGTCCGCAAAGAAGCGGGAAAGGATGATTACCGCGACAGCGAGAAGTGGGGAAAAGTCGTGACCAAAACCCTCTCACTCAACGATTTCACCCACATCAACCTGTCGAGCAATGCCGACATCAAGTTCAGACAAGGCGAGGAATTCACGGCAGAAGCATACGGCAACGAGAAAGCCATTGCCTTCTACGACATCAATGTGGCTGATGGCATCCTTTTGGTTAATCACAAGAAGGACCACCCCCTGAACGTGCCCAGCATCAGACTCGTCATTACCGCCCCTACACTGGAAAGCATCAACGTGTCTGGAGCGGGCGACATCGAACTGAAAGACACCATCGAGTTTGCCAACGACCTCACCATCAACATCGCCGGTGCGGGCGACGTGGAAATCAACCGTCTGAAGTGCAAGAACTTTAGCCTACACATCTCAGGTGCGGGCGACATCAAGGCACAGAAAATCAAGTGCAAGGGGAAGGCTGACATCCAAATCAGCGGTGCTGGTGACCTGAAAGCCGACATCAGGGCGAACGACATCAACGTAGCCATCAACGGCGCAGGCGATGCCGACCTCGACGTGAAGTGCAAGAACATCAACGTCACCACCAGTGGAGCAGGCGATGTGGAACTGGAGGGAGAATGTGAGAGCCTCACCAAGCACTCCAGCGGCATGGCCAGTATCGATTCACGCAATTTGACCATTCACGAAGTCGTTAAAATACAATAAGCCATGATGATTAGTCTGAAAGGTATCCACAAGACGTACAAGGGCGCACAACCCTTGCACGTCTTGAAGGGAATCGACCTCAACATAGAAGAAGGAGAGTTTGTTGCCATCATGGGTGCGTCTGGTTCGGGCAAATCGACCTTGCTCAATATCCTTGGCATCCTCGACGACTACGACGAAGGCGAGTACACACTTAACGGCACCCTCATCAAGAACCTCAGCGAGACCCGTGCCGCCGACTACCGCAACCGCATGATTGGCTTCGTCTTCCAGTCGTTCAACCTCATCCCCTACAAGGACGCGATGGAGAACGTCGCCCTACCCCTCTTCTACCAAGGTGTGAGCCGTCGCAAGCGCAACGCACTCGCCATGGAGTATCTGGAGAAAGTGGGCTTGCGCGACTGGGCACACCATCTGCCGAGCGAAATGTCGGGCGGTCAGAAACAGCGCGTCGCCATTGCCCGTGCCCTCATCACACATCCACAAATCATCCTCGCCGACGAGCCTACAGGTGCCCTCGACAGCAAGACCACCATCGAGGTAATGGAACTGTTGAAGAACCTGAACCAACAGGGACTGACCATCATCGTGGTCACGCACGAGGCAGACGTGGGCGCACAGACGAATCGCATCATACGCATCAGCGATGGACAAATTGTGTAAAAGAGTATGATAGACACATTTAGAGAAATCATCGGTTCGTTGAGCCGCAACAAGCTACGCACCATCGCCACGGGATTCGCTGTGGCCAGTGGTCTGTTCCTGCTCATCGTGTTGCAAGGTGCCAGCAACGGCATCATCCACACCTTCGAGCAGAACAGCGAGGGCTTCTCGTTCGATGCCATCCAAATCTACCCGGGTTTCACCTCCAAACCCTTCGAGGGCATGAAGGAGGGTCGCAACATCCAGCTGGATGAAGACGACGAGCAGGTGAGCATCCGCAACTTCCCCAACGAGATTGCTTCGGCCATGTCGCAACTGAACCAGACGGTCACCTCGGCATCGGTGGGCGAAAACTACCTGAGCAGCGTCCAACTGACGGGTTGCCAACCTGCCCTACAGGAAATCGAAGCGGTGAAGTTGCAGGAAGGACGTTTCATCAACCCCATCGACATTCGGGAATGTCGCAAGGTCGTCGTCATCAGCGACAAAAATTGCGAAGACCTGTTCAAGCAAGGCAGACAAGCCATCAACCAAAGTGTGCGTGTGGGGGGCATCTCCTACACGGTGGTGGGTGTCTATAAGAATGACGGGATGATGAACGAGAATCGTTTCTACGCCCCCTACACCACTGTGCGCACCATCTACGGCAAGGGGAAGTACATCGACGCACTACAACTCAAGTCGAAGAACCTTACCACCGAAGAGGCCAACGATGCGTTCGAAGAGAAGTTCCGCAGCGTCATGGCGAACAAACACAGTTTCGATGCCACCGACGAATCTGCCCTTTGGATTTGGAATGCCGCCAGCAGTAATGCCGACATGAACAAGGCGAAGGGCATCCTGCACACCGCGTTCTGGATTCTGGGTCTGCTCACCTTGTTGAGCGGCATCGTGGGAGTGAGCAACATCATGCTCATTTCGGTGAAGGAACGCACCCACGAATTTGGCATCCGTAAGGCGATTGGTGCCACGCCGTGGAACATCATCAGCATGGTGGTGTTGGAGAGTTTGGTCATCACCACCATCTTCGGCTACATCGGCATGTTGCTCGGCATCGGCTTCTGCGAATATATGGATGCCACCACGGGCAGTCAGACGATGGACATGGGCGTGTTTCAAACCAAGTACTTCGTTGACCCGACGGTTGACCTCGGCACCTGCATCCAAGCCACTTTCGTTATTATCGTTGCCGGCGCACTGGCAGGGTTCTTTCCTGCTCGTAAGGCCGCTAAAGTGAAACCTATTGAAGCTTTAAGAGGATGATGAAAATACGATTAGACAGAGACCAGTGGGAAGAGATTTTCGACGCTCTCTCACGCAACAAGACCCGCACGTTCCTCACGGCGTTTGGCATCTTCTGGGGCATCTTCATGTTGGTGCTACTCATGGGTGGCGGCAAAGGGTTGGAGTCGATGCTGGCCACCAACTTCGCTGGCTTTGCCAACAACTCTGGCTTCATGATGGCCAACTCGACCAGCGAAGCCTACAAGGGTTTTCGGAAGGGGCGACAATGGAACATCGAACTCGGCGACATCCCTCTGATTCGTTCCTCGGTGCCAGAACTGGACATCATCTCGCCCTCGCTCAGCAACTGGGGCAGCTCTGCCACCTTCGAAGACAAGAAGTCTAGCGTCAGCGTGAAGGGAGAATACCCCGAAGCCAGCCAAATAGAAGACCCTAAGATTCGGGCTGGACGTGGACTGAACGACGTGGATGTGCAACAAGGACGGAAGGTGTGTGTCATCGGCCAGCGCATCGTGGAAGAACTGTTCAAGAGCGACGAGAAAGCCCTTGGCAACAAGATAGCCATCGACGGCATCTACTACCAAGTTGTGGGCATCAGCGGAAAGGATGAAAACGGCATCAGCATTGGCGGCAACGCCACGACGACCGTCCGCATCCCCTACACCACCATGCAGACCACCTACAACCGAGGCAACCGTGTGGACATCCTTTGCCTCACGGCTCGTGAAGGCTACAAGATGTCGGATATACAGAAGAAAGTGGAGGCGGTGCTGAAACGCAGACACCTCATCCATCCCGACGACACACAAGCCGTTATCATGGTCAACGCCGAAGCCATCTTCTCCATGATAGACAACCTTTTCAAAGGGGTGAGCATCTTGGTGTGGATGATAGGTCTCGGCACCCTCTTCGCTGGAGCTATCGGCGTGAGCAACATCATGGTGGTGACGGTGAAGGAACGTACCACAGAAATCGGCATCCGCCGTGCCATCGGAGCGACCCCCACCGACATACTCTCCATGATTATGAGCGAGAGCATCGTCCTCACCCTTGTGGCTGGCATGAGCGGCATCACCTTCGCCGTTGCCATCCTGCAACTACTGGAACAATTCGCTCAGAACGAAACTCCTGGCGCAGTGTTCCAAATCTCCTTCGCCATCGCAGTCGGAGCCACCTTCATGCTCGCCACTCTCGGGGTGCTGGCAGGACTCGCTCCCACCATCCGCGCCATGGCCATCAAGCCTGTGGATGCGATGAGGGAAGAATAAAGACATTTACTATTTAACCATTTACAATTCACCATTGTATGAAAAAATTTTTCAAGTGGGCTGGCATCGCCCTAATAGCCTTTATCTTTATTGGCACATTTGTCTTCTTGTACCAAAAGTCGCAACCCAAGGAGACCACCTACGAAATCAACACAGTCGAAGTCAAGGACATCGAGAAGACCACCATCATTACGGGTAAAATCGAGCCACGCGACGAAGTGAGCATCAAACCCCAAATCTCAGGCATCATCACCGCCCTCTACAAGGAAGCAGGCGAGATGGTGAAGAAGGACGAGGTCATCGCCAAGGTGAAGGTCATCCCCGATATGTCGAGCCTCAGCAGTGCGGAAAACCGTGTGAAGCTTGCTGAAATCTCCCTCAAACAGGCACAGACTGACTTCGACCGCATGAAGAACCTCTACACCGAGAAGGTGGTGAGTGCCGAAGACTACGAAAAAGCGGAAGTGACGTTGAAGAACGCCAAAGCGGAAATGGCCAATGCCAAGGATGCCCTCAACATCGTCCGCGAAGGCATCTCGCTCAGCAATGCCCAAATGAGCACCACCCTCATCCGCTCCACCATCGACGGATTGGTTCTCGACGTGCCCGTCAAGGTGGGTAACTCCGTCATCCTCAGCAACTCCTTCAACGACGGTACCACCATCGCCACCGTGGCCAACATGCAAGACCTCATCTTCCGTGGCAAGATAGACGAGACCGAGGTGGGACGCATCGTGGAGGGTATGCCCGTGCAAATTACAGTGGGAGCCATCCAAGACCTCAAACTCGGTGCCACCCTCGAATACATCTCGCCCAAAGGAGTGGAAGAGAACGGTGCCAATCAGTTTGAAATCAAGGCAGCCATCCAGTTGCCAGAAGGTGTGAAAATACGTTCTGGCTACAGTGCCAACGCCGAAATTGTGTTGGAGAAAGCCACCAAAGCCATCTGTGTGCCCGAAGCCTCGTTGGAGTTTAAAGGTGACTCAACCTTTGTCTATGTGCTGACCGACAGCAGTTCGGAACAGAAGTTTGAACGTCAGCAAGTCACCACCGGCATCAGCGACGGCATCCACATCGAAGTGAAGAAAGGGCTGAAAGTGGGCAGCAAAGTAAGAGGTATCGAAATCATCGACAAAGAATAAATCAACAACTGAAAACAATAAGAGAAAGTCACCATGACACGCTATCATATCCACAAAACCATCATCGCATTAACCCTCCCCCTTTGGGGGGTGGGGAGCTATGCCCAGCAACCGTGGAGCTTACGCCAGTGCATCGACCATGCCATCGAGCATAACATCAGCATCAAGCTGCAGGAAAACAATGTGAAGAACCAAGAGGTGTCGCTCAACACCGCCAAGAACAGCCGTCTGCCCAACCTGCAAGCGTCAGCCAGCGAGAGTATCGGTTTCGGTCGCGGCTTGACGATGGACAACACCTACGCCAACCGCAACACACAGAGCACCTCGTTCAACCTCGGTACCGATGCCCCACTCTACACGGGTGGCCAGATTAGCAACCAAATCAAACAAAACAAGCTCAATCTCGAAGCCGCCCTTGCCGAACTCGACCGCGCCAAGGAGAACGTGAGCATCCAAGTGGTGTCGGCCTATCTCGAAGCGGTCTATCAGAAAGATCTCGTCAGCGTAGCAGAACGACAGTTGGAACTCAGCCGCACACAAGCCCACCGCATCGAACTTTTGTTCAAGAACGGCAAGATAGCCGAGACCGACTTGGCTGAAGCACAATCGCATGTGGCAGCCGACGAACTAGCACTCACCCAGCAGCAGAACGCTGCCATGCTCGCCTTGCTCGACCTTTCCCAACTGCTCGAACTCCCTACCCCCGAACAGTTTGACATCCAGCAACCCGCCACCACCGACCCGTCATCCGTGCTGCTTACTGCTCCCGATGCCATCTACGCCGAAGCCCTCGGCATCAAGCCCCAGATACAAGCGGGAAAGCTCAACGTACAAAGTGCCGAGAAGGGTGTGAAGATAGCCCAAGCTGGCTACTATCCGTCCCTCCACTTCTCTGGCGGTCTGGGCAGCAGCTACTATAAAACATCGGGATTCAAAGCCGCTTCATTCGGTAAGCAGATGGAGGACAACTTCAGCCAAAACCTCGGCATCTCCCTTTCCATCCCCATCTTTAACCGCTTCTCCACCCGTAACGCAGTCCGTCAAGCTCGTCTCCAAGTGGTTTCCCAACAGCTGCAACTCGAAGACACCAAGAAGACCCTCTACAAGGAGATTCAACAAGCTTACTACAACGCCCTCGCCGCCCAAAAGCAATGCCTTAACAGCGATGCCGCCCTCACCGCCTCACAGACTTCCTTCAACCTCATGCAGAAGAAGTACGAGAACGGCAAGGCTACTGCCACCGAATACCAAGAATCCAAGATAGCTTTCCAAAAAGCCGAGTCCACCGCCATCCAGTCACGCTACACCTTCTTCTTCCGCCAGAAGATACTCGACTTCTACCGAGGCTATCCTCTGGAGAACGATTGATTAATCGTTCTCCAGAGGGGGAGAGATTTTATGCCACATAAGATAACGCATTCTTTGGGCACCAACAAAATTTTCTTCCAAAATCTTTTATGTGTTCAAAAATTCTTGTACCTTAGCAACGTGTTTTCTTCGGAACACAGCATTTTATTTGCTCATTCGCCACTCGAAATCGCGACCTCGAAGTAGTAATGAATTAGCTATAAATCTTTTCGATTATTTACGACACTCCCTAAGTATCAAGGAACCCATTCTGGAATGATTGTGAGGCTGATATTATCCTTCACGAACATTGGTAACCCCTGTTCTGTCATGTAGTCAATAGTTAATAAGATGTCACGAGGTTCCAAATGTTCACCGTCTACCACAAACAAATTTTTGTCAATCACAATTTGCCCACTTACACAGCGTAGTGGTTTTGTCAGTCGAGTGTCACCATATTTGTAAGAACCCAAGAAATAACAGTTTTTGTTGACAGGCAACGTGGATGGAATCAGAATCGAATCCAATAAGTCATAGTGCGGAGCGATGCTTTGTTCCAAACGGTCGCGAGGTGATGCTTCTTGCCCCATGCCATTGTCGTGGGTTGACATATGGCTCGTGTGTGTCAGGATGTCAAGTACTGAGATATTGTTTTGCTCCGTAGGCTTGTTCACCATCACGTAGCGTTTGTGGTCATCCAGTCCTATCACTTTCATCGCTTGGCGTTCTTTTGTCCATCGAACGATAGCATTTTGGTCGAACACATCACCAACTTTCACAGGCTTTCCATTCACTGTCACATCTGCGCTGTTCACATAAAGCACTTTGTATTTTTGAGGACTATCAGCCCCCAAAGGCCACATTAATAGTGCCAGCAAGAAGATAAGAAGAATTTTCATTTTTGTACAGCACTTTTATAAGTTGAAAAAATATTTGTTACAAAATCCTGAAAAGAGAAGAAGCCAATAGGGAACCAAATGTGGTAGACGAAGTTGAGTGGCGATACATACGCCACTACAGCAACCACCCAAAAAATGAAGTTGGTACCGAGCAGAGATAGTAAAATCTTAAGCCAAGGGTTGTCGGTCAACGATGTAAGGGTGAAGCCGTTGAGATATGCATACGACAATAAGAAGTACAGTATGCCAATCAGCAGCCAAAACACAGCTATGGCATATCCTTGCCCACGAAGGATATGGTCACCCCTCACTAGAGCATAGTAGGCGTTTAGGCAAATGAGTGAACCAGGTTGAGAACCTAAATAAGTGTCGTGAACGTCGTTCTCGAAGTCACCTACCACCACAATTTTTCCATCGATGTCTTCTGATACCGATGTGAGCGAATCCAGCAGGTCGGCGCCTAAATAGAGGGCATAGTACTTCCTCTTGTCTTCTACTTCTTCATAATCTCTAGAGAGCTGAATCGGCATCTTGAGCGTCACTCCGTTTTGACAGAGCCAGCCATCGCTCCAGTAGAGCCACCCCCATTGTTTAATGTTACCTTTGTTCAGCGCGTCATACATCCGCAAGGGTATTGTGGGTTGACCATTGTACAAAAATTGATAACGCACAAAATCCGTATCTTTCCAAGGAGAAAGATAGTCGGCATAGGCGGCTTGAGTATAGAGGATGCTATCTTGCAAAAGAGCATCCTTGTGCTTAGGAATGGTAATGCGCTCCATATGGGCAATCAGGTTGAAAAGCGCACTGTCTATTTCACTCTCATAGCCTTGTTCGAAAAAAACATCCAACAAGATGTAACGATAGTTGTTAGCCTCTTTGGCTTGTTGCAGGAAGTGGAACAGTTTCCATCTATCGGTGATAGGCACTTGTCCTACTGGAATACCTTCTTTAGAGAAATCTACTAACTGCTTATCGTAGGCGACGTTGACCAGCAGCACTTCGTCTGGCACACTGTCACCCTTCCATCTAAACAGCGTCTTTACACGATCCCAGTCTTGTAGAACTTCCACTTCGTCGGGTAGAGGCACAGGTACGTTGCCAAACAAGTAGCCAATAATGAGTACAAGCAGACTCAATACAGCCGACAACCAACACTTACCATGCTTGCGGACTTGTTCCCGTTTTCTGTTCTTCAACAGTTTCTCTATTTTCATTAATGTTTTTCACACAAAATGACTTTCGCAACATCATTGTCCATGCCCGGCATTGTCCTACCAACCTTGGCTGGAATGTAGGTGGGATCTGCCACTATAAACTTGCGATTCTTTACCATGATGTAGTCACCTTCCACCTCTTCCGAAAAACACACAGCCGTGGCGAGATGTCCTGGGTAATAGACCAGTACTACATCTAACCCCACCAAATCACGCACTATATGAGAGAACAGGATAGAACGATCCTCACAGTCACAAAAAGGATAATAAAGTGTCTCCTCCGCAAAGAGAGCACGGTCAGATCCCCACACGACGTCATCTTTCTCATATACGAAGCCCGTCTGTACCCAGTTCAGCAGGATGTTTGTTGCTATCAGCGGAGTTGTATTCTGTAATTTATTTCGTAATTGTGGATAGATTTTTTCCTTCACCTCGGTGCTGATGGGCGTGTTGGCGTAGTACGCCCAACGAGTCATAAAATTGTTGTTAGCATAGGAAGTGGGATAGTCATTGAAGAAGTGAATCAGGTTCTCATTGACGGAACTCTCCACTTCTGTTCCATACGATTTAGCTTTGATGGAGCGAGGTGCTGACATTTTTTTAGAAAGCAATGGCGATTCGTTGATGTGTAGTGACATCTCTTTTTCGTCAGGCATGTCGAGGTTGCAGATGTTCAAGTTTCTCACTTTACTCTTGTCCAACAGATAGTAGGTTTTCCCCTTTATACCGACAGATTCATAATCAAACACAAACCCTTCTGTACCCACCAGTAAATGCAAATGTCCATTGCTTTGTTCTTCAGCAAATCGTACCCTGTACCCCGACTGGTTGAATAGCACCCCTTGCAAAAAAACCGCTTCGTTGGTGCCTTTACCACACACCTCTGCTGCAACAGCTTCCAATAGTTTGAAGTATGCCCAATCGCACAAGCAATGCTTTTTTCGCAGGGCGAGACAGTCAAAGAGCAGGTTGTCATACTTCCTATCCGTCAATTTCAGATAGGCGGAAGATAATGCTTTTTCATTGGTGGATGAAAGTCTGTACGATGTCAAGTCACCACACCTCACCCTCATTGGTGTGCCGTAAAAAACAAACGAACAAGTGGTGTTTGCCTCATCATTCTCATAGATGGGCACTACTGGCTCCGGTTGAGGTTTGGGTGATGGTTTCTGATAGGGAATTATTTCTACAAGCGTTTCTTTGTTCTTTTGTTGATGGTCATTTCGTTCGTCATATATGACAGGCTCCTTGTCCTTCTCTATAGGCCGTGTCACAGGCTCGTCCAACAGAAACGGTTGCCATGACTGACTCATATATTTGGCAAATTCCTCATTCCGCTTCCGTCTGAACTCATCAAAGTCCTTCTGGCGCTTGTCCTTGTATTTTTGAAAGTCCTGTTGCCGTTTTGCCTTGTATTTTTGAAAGTCGCTCTGCCCCCAAGTGGAAGGCAGAACGACCGATACAAAGAGAATGGTGATGATAAATTTTCTCGTCATGCAGTTTGTTTTTATGGTTTCTCGATGTTATAGATTCTCTTCACCTCATCTGCGGACAACTGACGGTTGTTGTAGACACGCAGGTTGTCGATGGTCAATTTGGTGGCAGGAATGTTGGGGTCTCTGCTTTCGGGTTGAGCACCTCCCATAATGAACTTCATGCAGGCATTGTAGTTATTGCTATAGCCGCCAGAACCCTCTGTGCCAGGGTTTTCCGATACCATATCTACATATACACCATCTACGTAGAGACGGGTTGTGATGGTGTTGTATGAAATAGCGTTACTAAGGTCGGAGGTGATGGTCACCATGTGCCAACCGCTCAATGTATTGTGTGTGAAGGTAGGCCTTTGTGAATAACTATAACGGATGTTGTAGCCATGAGCAACAAACTTCAACATACCATTCTCCACAGCCAACAGGAACGAAGTCCCGTTGTCAGAACTACGCACAGCATGGAACACGTGACCATCGTAAAGGTCTTTCACCCAGAAGGATATGGACATCTGCCTGTGGTCGATTAACGGATCAGGGATGGTCAGATAAGATGAAGAATTAGCAGGGATATAGAGCGCTTTTCCACCATTGTAGCTATCTACAAACGAAGTGCCAATTCCTGTACCAGAAAGTCCGGTTTCTGTAATATCATTGTAGTGGTTTTCAAAGGTGAAGTAAGCATAAAGTCCGTTAACCACATCGTCTTGATTGATAGGTTCGTCTGGGTTGCTCTCCTCATATTTCGCTACGCTCACATTTACCACATAGGTGTTGCCGCCCATGGTGATGGTGAGTGAGCCTGTGCGGTTGGTTGTCACGTTCTTGCGGTCGTTGACTGTTACGCTAATTTGGTTGGTACCGCGTACACCGAGCGTTCCGCTGCTGGGTGAGACATTGAGGATATCAAGGTTGCTTGTGATAGTGTAGTCCAGTTCCTTGCTGTAGTTGCTTGTCATGGTGAAGGTCAACTGCTCTGTATCTTTGTCAAAGGAGAGGCTTTGCGGGTTGATGTCCACGCTGACCGCCTCATCTCTGTATGGTTCCACGCTGATGCTAACAACAAAGGCACTGTTGCCCACGTTCACCGTCATCTGTCCACTGCGGCTGGTTGTGATGGCAGTTCGGTTCAACACCTTCACACTCACCGCCTGAGTACCCTTAGCAGAGATAGTGCCATTGTTGGGCGATGCTTCCAGAAAGTCTGGCACATTCGTAAGCGTATAGCTGAGGGCACGATTGTCGTTGTTGTCAATGGTGAAGGATAGTTGATCCACATTGGCACCAAATACAAGGTTTTGTGTGGAGAGAGCCACGGAGGCACTTGTCTGTTCCAGTTGGAAATCACAAGTAACGTTTTGTCCTGCATAGACAGTCACTTGCTTACTGGTAGGTTGGAAAGAGTTGGCTTGTACAGAGAGGGTGTATGTGCCAGGTTCCAAGTTGTTGAACTCGAAACGTCCGTCGCTGCCAGTGGTCTTGGTGAGACCTTTGTTGTTCAATGTGATAGTAGCCCCAGCAATGGCTTTGTTGGCATTGGTATAGTCGCTGACAAAACCGCTGATGTTGCCTGTCAGCACTTCTTCATCTTTGGAGCAATTTGTCAAAAGAGTGACACCCAGAAGTAGAAAAAGAATTTTTTTCATAGATACGAAATAGTTTAATAAAGTTAGCTAATTAGAACTGATAGACCACAGATAGTGCAGCACCGTCAGAAGTGGGGATGGGACTGATGGTGAGGGAGCGATTTCTGGATTTTTCCACCTTTACCCGACGTGCCCCTTTGGCAGCAGCGGCATCAATGATGTTGTAGATCCAAACGGCGGCAGTTGCACCCAAACAGATATTGCGACCCGTTTCCCAGTTGTTCGCCTTGGTATTATAGCTTTTAGCAAACTGAGGCTGTTCTTTCATCTTGTTCTTATAGTCAGAACGTTGGTTCTCACACAACAACGCACCACCAGCGCACAAGGCAGTTCCTGCAAACATAGAGATGCCCTTCACTGTGCTTCCTTTGTAGATTTGTCCTAATCCTGGAATGATAGACATAGCGATAGGAGCTGCACCATAATTCGTGGTCAAGTAGGCTCGGTCAAAGATGGGATTGTCTGTCACAGCAACCATGTATAGCGTGTGGAGTTTGATGCTGCCTTGTGTTCGGTAGCTATATTCATCTACGATAGCAGCTTGCAAACGGTATGCCTCACCCTTCACCGTCATGTTAATGTCCACCTGAGTGGTGATGGTTTCACTGAGTTTGCCATTGACTCGCTTTTGATCAATATGGGAAAGTTTACCCGTTTCCACATTCGCCGTGACGGCTCTAAGCAGTTGCTCGTTCTTCGCCAAAACTTCTACGGCATTTTCACGAGCGACAACTATGTTATTACCATAGGAAACCACCTCAACGAATCGGTACGTGTTATTCAGTTCTTTGGGTGTGTTGCCCACCCATTTCGGCTTGAGGGCAAAGGCTGGCAGTGCCATTAGGACTAAGACCAGCAGAAGGATGTTGAAGCGTTTCATACGACAAGACTATTTTCTCATGTTATTGATTAAGTCGTTCTTGATTTCTTTTTCGAATTTCTCCAATTCATACTGAATCTTGGCACGATCTTCGTCTGACACACGTTGCTTGACCTGCTGGGCTGCCTCTTTTGCCATATCCTCTATTTCGCCAATATATTCCAGACATACGAATATGGTGTACACACGGTTATTGCCAAAAAACTTGTTGACTTTTACAATGTTAGTATTCTTGATGATGTTGGTAGATATGGATTTTGCCATCGTGTTGGCTTGTCCACCTCCGTCTGTTGCTGTCATTCCATCTGTTGTGCTACCTGCATACTGAGTAATGTCCACATTGCTTTTCTTGGCAGCGGAGACGATGGCACTTGCCAAGGCATTGGAAAAGGTAGCTCTTGCATCCAGCTCTGCCAGTTGGCGAGCAGCAGACTCATCATAACTCTCACCCTTTCCAGCTGCACGTTTGCCTGGCTTCTGCAGAGCATACGCTTCACTTTCTGTTAATACCATTTCTTTACCATAAGGATTACTTGTGCCAGATTTGGAACTGCCACATGAAACCAGCAACATTGCTACAAGAACAAACACAAAAAATGTAATCTTTTTCATAATACGTTAGTTTTTTATTGCCTATGCAACTCCCAAACGCCGGCATTATTACTTTGCAATATTAAGTTAAATGGAAACAAAAAAGGCATGGGAGTTTATAACTTCGGTACCCATCCCTGCTGTCAGGCCTTCGCATTGCCCCTATACCAAGGATAAGCAACGCAGTCAGCCCACGCCCAGTGAATATATACATATACACCTGCCTCTATACACATTATTATATTATATATAACAATGGGATAGTACTGGTGTGGATATAATTCACCCACGCAGACGTTCCGTTGCATTATCTCTGTGATATAAGAATCTAAGTTGCGAAGTTAGACAGCACAGAATGATAACGTCCGTAAACGCCTTCCCGAAGCCGTCCTTACAAATGGTGTTCTCGGCTTCGTTCCATAATGTATGGCCCGCCCAAGTCTTCACGTCCTCTGCCACTACGACAGATTGGGAGGACTGCCTGCGAGTCGGCTGCAAAGATAGATGTTTTTTATCTAATAAACAAAAAAAACTGAAAGAAATTTGAATATTCTAACAGAATATCTACGATTGTGTTTCTATAAAACTAATGTCTACATAGACAAGAGAATGTATAAAATGAAGAAAAAAGGCAAGAAGAACATCCACAAAAACTATTCACACGTCGACACAAATCCATGAAAAGAATAGATACATTTGCCTCTTGCCCGTAAGGACAACTGTCCTCCTTGGCAAAGGAAAGTTGTCCTCTGCGGCAAAGGAAAATCGTCCTTTACAGCGAAGGACAGTCGTCCTTACGGGCAAGAGGACAAAATGATGATGGGGATTCTATGGGACAGGACATTAGTCTGTCCAATCGATGCGTTCTTCGAGGGTGTCGAAGGGATTGTCGATGGAGAAACCGAGGTCGAGCAACATTCGTCGGATGAAGGCTTGCTCTTGAGGCGAGAGAGCCAATTTGCCGTTACGCCGCTCGTAGAAGGGGTTCCGGCCATAGGCAGCAAGGAACTGGGCACGATAGCGGCGGAACTGATTGACGGTCATTTGACTCTCCATGTTTGTGAAACCACGTGCGTAAGTGATGGTGCGGTTTTCGCGATAGAACGGACAAGCAGGGCCACCAAGTGAGTCAGCCTCTGGATGAGCGGTGAGGTTGGGGTTGACAACTTTGATTCGCTCTTCGCTGTCAGGCAACAAACGCATGGCGATTTGACGCAGACAGGTGTTATACCAAGGGCAGTCGGCATTGATGCAGAGGTGGAACTGCTTGGGGACTTCATTGAAAGACGTTATAGTCATGATAATAAATGTTATTTAGAAGGGATTTCAAGTGAAAAGCCAATGCTCTCAACGGCTTCTTTCACCGCAGCATCGTCAATGTCTGAACCAGTGACAGTGGCGATGCCGCTCTGAAGGTCAACTTTCACACTCTCCACACCTTTCACGGTGCGAATGACCTTTTCCGTATTGGTACGGCAATGGTTGCAGCTCATGCCCTTGATGGTGTAAGTACGAATCTCTGCAACTGAGGTTACCTCATGTTTGTTTTCGGTCTCGCAGACATGGTCGTGACAATGACAATGCCCACCTTCATGGTGATGTTCACAGCCACAAGCGGACTTGTGCTGAAGCCTCATGCGCAACACATTGAGCAAAAGCAGGACAAGGATGCCTGTACAAAGCCACTCGAACCACCCTGCCACATCGTGACAACAAGCAAGGGTGTTGCTCAGATGTTCGATGAACCACTCGCGAGGCAGGAGGTGGTCGATACCAAAACCGAAAAGGACAGAACCACCAATGATGGCAGCGAGGTAGAGAAGGAGCGTCTTTTTACCCAACACCTTGTTGATGACGAGAATGGAAGCGACGTTACAAGCAGGGCCTGCCATGAGCATGACGAGGGCAGCACCTGGTGTTAACCCCTTCATCATCAATGCCACAGCAATAGGAATGCTACCTGTAGCACAGATATACATGGGAACACTAATGGCCAACACGAGCAACATGCTCAAGGATGTGTTGTCCTTGAAAATGGCAAAAAACTCATCGGGCACGAGCGCCGTGATGAGACCTGCAACAATCAGGCCGACTACAAGCCACTTGCCGATGTCTTCCATCATCTCGATAAAACCAAACTTGAGGGCTTCCAGACAACGGTCGGCGAAAGAGAGGTGTGGCTGTTCCGAATAAACACGGGAAGAATCGGTGGAAACGGTGTCTTCAGTCTCTTCTCCACCGAAATTCACGAATGTACCTCCGATTATCGCCGTAAATAACGCTGCTATGGGACGCACCACCGCAAACGGAAGTCCCATCAGCGAATAGGTGGCAAAAATGCTATCCACACCCGTTTGTGGCGTAGCGATTAAGAACGATACCACCGCACCCTTGCTGGCTCCTTCACGCCGCAGCGACATCGCGGTGGGTATTACGCCACACGAGCACAACGGCAGCGGCACACCAAAGATAGCGGCATTTACCACCGAACGCACCGTGTTTCCACTCAAAAAACGCATGTACCATCCATCGGGTATGAATGCGTGCATAATGCCCGCCAACAAGAAACCCAATAGCAAATAAGGCGACATCTCATTGACGATGCCCACCACTGCTTGCAAAATATTCAATACACTTTCCATTGCTTTTCTTTTCGATTTCGCTGCAAAGTTACGGAAAAAGTTTCACAATCTGGTTGTAAAGTTTGCTTATGTTGCAAAAAATCCCTATCTTTGGAGAAAAGTTCTAATCATGCTAAGACGCTTCTTCTACACATTATTTATATTATACACACTTTCCAACAGCTCCGCTTTCTGCCAAGTTGGGCAGGAGGTGGAGCGGATGTCGTGGGAGGATTTTGTGGCAGTGATGGCTGACGAGAACGACGAGGACGGAGGGGTGGATGAAGAAATGCTGGATGGACTGTATGAACTACACACCCATCCATTGAATGTGAACACGCTAACGAGAGAGGATTTGGAGATGTTGCCGTTTTTAGGCGAGGAACAGATAGAGGGAATAGTACGATATCTGGAGAAGAACAGACCTGTGATGAGCTTGGGAGAGCTGATGATGATTGGAAGCTTAGGAAAGGGACAGAGAGAGATGTTGCGGCTATTCGTCTATGTGGAAGAGAAGTCGTCATGGAATGACGACAAACGGAAGACCACGTTGGGAGAGCTGCTGAAGAGAGGAAAGCATGAAGCGGTGTGGCGGACAGATGTGCCGTTCTACACAAAGGTGGGCTTCGAGGATGTACCAGAGGATGTGCTGGAACAATCGCCCAACAAGGTGTATCGGGGTGACCGCTATCACCACGCTTTCCGCTACGGCTTTGCAAGCATGAACCACCTGTTGGCCGGGATACAAATGGAGAAAGACGCAGGGGAACGAGGTGTGGATTATGTGTCGGGCTATGTGATGCTGAAAGACATGGGCATCGTAAAACGCGCCATCATAGGCAACTACCGCCTGAGTTTCGGACAAGGACTGGCGGTGAACACGTCGATGAAGTATGGTAAGATGATGATGGTGGGCACAATGGACCGCATGGACAGGGGCATCACCAAGCACTCTTCCACACAAGAATCGGGCTACTTCACAGGTGGGGCAGCCACGCTTCAACTGGGGCAATGGCAGTTGTCGGCCTTCGCTTCCTATCGCAAGAACGATGGCACCTACAACACGGACTCCACGGGCATTTCCTCACTGAAGACCGACGGGTTGCACCGAACGACATTGGAACGAAGCAAGAAGGGAAATCTGGGCATTACCAACATAGGCGGCAACATCCATTGGGAACACCACGGGCTGCAACTCTCCGCCACCGCCATCGCTACCCATCTGGCTGTGCCACTGGCTCCGAAGTTTGACACTCCTTCGACCACCTACCGTTTCTACAATGCCCAAGGACAAGACTTCTTTGTAGGCAGCATCGCCTACAGCTACCACCATCAGTCTTTCACGTTTAGCGGCGAGACAGCCTACAGCGACACCCAACACCAAAACGGTGCAGCCACACTTAATTCCCTACGTTGGCGAGTAAACAGCGACAACGTGCTCATGCTCGTGGGGCGATACTACGGATCCAAATTCGTGAGCCTCAATGGAAAGGCTTTTGGCGAAAATTCCATGGTACAGAATGAAGAAGGTATCCTACTTAGTTACACTACACGTTCCCTACGAAACATGGTGGTGGAAGCATACGTAGATGCTATGTATTTCCCGTGGATGAAGCACCAAGTGTCGGGTAGTTCCCATGGCTACGAGGGTTTGGTGCAGACCACCTACTCACCCAACAGCCGCTGGAGCCTACTGGCTCGTTATCGCATCAAGTCGAAACAGAAAGACTTCTCCAACGAAACTGGAGGCATCCCCTTCACCACGCTCAGTTATAAAACCCAGCAGAACCTCAAGTTCCAATTGAACAACCAACTTTCCGACCGAATCGCCCTGCGCACATCGGCCTTTGGCGTGATGACCCATTTTGCTGACACCTCCAACGAAACGGGCTTTACGGTCGGCGAGAACATCCGTTGGCAACACCCTAAAACAAAGTGCTACATTGACTTTGGCATCCTCTACTTCAACACCGACAGCTATGACAGCCGTGTCTATCATTACGAACCAAGCCTTCTCTATTCGTTTGGCTCCACCTTCTACGATGGCCAAGGACTCCGTACCACACTTTTAGCCTCCATCCCTATCGTGAAGCAGTCACTCTTCATCAATGCCAAATTCGGCATGACCAAGTACTTCAACCGCGAAACCATTGGTAGCGGACTCGACATGATTAACGCTGACCATCGGGAAGATTTGCAGGTGCAGCTAAGATGGACGTTCTAAAGATACAATCCCTTTTCCTTGATGTATCGTGCCACACGGCTATCCAGCCACCGTCTCATCATCCGTCCCTTTTTCACCGATGCTCGAATCTCCGTAGAACTGACATCATACAGCGGTGTCTCCACCACCTGCACAGAAGACGGAAGAACCGTCTCGTCCATTTCGCATCCTGGACGGCGATAAACCAAGATCCGATACTTCTCAATGATTTCGTCTGCACGATACCAACGGGGGAAACGCTCCCAGTTATCCGCACCGATGACAAGCACAAACTCATGCTCTGGGTATGCTTCACGCAATGCTGCGAGAGTTTTCACCGTGTAGGAAGGCAAAGGCAGATGACGCTCAAAATCCGACACCTTCACTCCCTGGATGCCCTCCGTCGCCAACTCAGCCATCTTCAACCGATGCTCATACTCGGCAATGTCACTCACTTCACCGCTCTTCAACGGGTTCAGCGGCGACACCAATAGCCACAACTCATCCACCAGACCTTGCTCCACAATGGATGCTGCCAGCTGCGTGTGTCCCCTGTGGATGGGATTGAAACTACCTCCGTAAATGCCTATTCTCATAAATTCCATTCTTTTTGCAAAAGTACGGAAAAGAAGTGAAAAGTGTAGAGTGAAAAGTGAAAAATCTAAGTATCCAACCATCCGGATGGCAGGTAATATAGATTTTTCACTTTTCACTCTTCACTTTTCACTGAAAATACTTACCTTTGCACAAATTTTCAACTACATAAACATGAAAGAAATCGTACTTAGTGGCATTCGCCCTACGGGAAACCTCCACCTCGGCAACTACTACGGAGCCGTTCAGAACTTCGTGAAGATGCAGGAAGACTATAACTGCTATTACTTCATCGCCGACTGGCATTCCCTCACTACACACCCCAAGCCAGAGGACATTCAGCAGTCTGCTCGCACCATTTTGGCTGAATACCTTGCTTGCGGCATCGACCCAGAGAAGTCAACCATCTACATACAGAGCGACGTGCCCGAAACCATCGAGCTGTACCTCTACTTCAACATGAACTGCTACCTCGGCGAACTGGAGCGCGTGACGACCTTCAAGGAGAAGGCTCGCAAGCAACCCAACAATGTCAATGCAGGTTTGCTCACCTACCCTACCCTCATGGCTGCCGACATCCTACAGCACCGCGCCGCCAAGGTGCCCGTGGGCAAAGACCAGGAGCAGAACATGGAGATGGCTCGCAAGTGTGCCCGCCGCTTCAACAACATCTACGGTGTCGAATTCTTTCCAGAGCCACAGAACTTCTACTTTGGCGACCACGCCATCAAGATTCCAGGCCTCGACGGTTCGGGCAAGATGGGCAAATCGGAAGGCAACTGCATCTACCTCTACGAAGATGCCAAGTCCATCGAGAAGAAAGTAAAGCGTGCTGTGACCGATTCCGGTCCCACAGAGCCGAACCAAGAGAAACCCGAGGTCATCCAGAACCTCTTCACTCTCATGGAGATTGCTTCCTCGAAAGAAACTTATGACTACTTCAACGAGAAGTGGAACGATATGTCCATCCGCTACGGCGACATGAAGAAGCAGTTGGCCGAGGACATCGTGAAGACCCTCACCCCCATCCGTGAGCGCATCCTCGAATACAAGAACAACCAAGAACTCCTTGACAAGGTTGCCAAGATGGGTGCTGAGAAAGCTCGTGAAAGTGCAGCAGCCACTCTGAAAGAAGTCAGAAAGATTATCGGCTTCAAGGTTTACTAAACAGCAACTTACATCCTTTTATACATACACGATGGCATGTGTTTGTTCAGCAGAGCTAACACATGCCCTTTTTTGTGACCTCACTAATCCCTTTCACCACTCTTCAAACGTAATGTATCGTTGATGACACAAATATACGCATCTCCGATCTCTTTGCTGCGCTCAATGCGGATGCTTTTCACATCCACCTCATACGCCACCTTGCAAACATAGCCATTGCTGTAGAGAATGTGGTTTCCATTACGCAGATAGTAACTCGCATGATAGATGGTGTCGGTCTTATCCCTTTCATTCAAGAAAATAGGAATCACCTCCAAAGGTTCACGCAGAGAATCCACACGCACCAATTCGAAAGGCGGCCTGCTATCATGTCGACCATGATAATTTTCGGTACGGCGAGGAGTATAAACAAAATTCTTGTCCACATACCATTCTCCCTGTTCACTAAACCAACTATGTCCTGCCAACCTACGGAAAGTCGCCCTATCCACATCAACACGCTGCTCATGGAAATAAACATGCTTGCTGTCACGCATCCATGCCTTTACCCAATCGAGTTCTGGCTTTTTGGTATAATAATCAAACTTGATAGGTTGTTGCACGAAATACTCCGCTGTTGCAGGGTCGATGTCACACTGAGATGGGCTATAATACCACAAGTAATTCCGAAAGACATGATACTTGTCTTTCGGAATGCCATTCTTTCCCAATTGAAATGTCGCTGCATCCACTCCCTTCACAGGATAATACAGATACCACACATGACTCTTGTCTTTTGCCCAATCGTCATCCAGCACATGGAAAGTCCAAAAGTCAGCCCCCTTCAGATAGCCAGCATGCGCATTTCCCGTGAAGGGAAAAGCCAGCATGGCATAAGGACTGTTCGTGTAGAAAACACCCCTATGATTGACTCTATAAGTACTGTAAAGCCAATTGGCACGTATACCAAACGGGAGAGGGAACCAAGCGGAAACCAACAGCAAGAAAACCGCCACACAGGTCCACGCCACATGCTTGGGCTTAATGCCCATCACCCAGTTCCAAAACTTTTCCTTTTTATTCATAAGCAATATAAGGCCTTAACCTCTCCAGGTCTTCCTTAGAGAAGATGCCTGTGGAAAGGAGCGTTTCTTCATTTTTCACTTCGCCGTAGAGGCGGAGGTATTGCAGGAGTGCTTTGGTTTGTTCGTAGGAGATGTAGGGGTGGCTGTTGAGGGCTTGGAAGGATGCCTTGTTGATGTTGATTCTCTGGATGTCGGGAGAAGAAGAGACGGTGAACCATTCGAGCAATTCGGGCGAGACAATTTTGATGTCCAAGAGTTGATTGACGCAGTGGAAACCACCCAAACGCTGACGATAGCGAACGATGGCATCGCTGATTTTTTCGCCAACTCCAGGAATGCGACGCAGCATCGCTGTGTCAGCCGTATTCACATCCACCTTGGTGAGGGAACGGAACTTATTGGAAGTACGCTCAGGCTCATTTTCTTTCCGTTCCCTTTTCTCCCATTCTTTTCTGGGCTTCCCTTCCTTCCTACTATATGACTCACCCACACGCACATACGGCTCCAGCATTGCCACATCCTCAGCCGTCCATCCATACGTGTTGCCCATATCCTCAGCCGACCGAAACACCTTCCCTGCCGCACGATAATGCAGAAAGTTTCTCACCTTCCAAGCTTTTAGGCCAAAGCCTATCAGCGTAAGAGAATCCACCGTGTTCGGGTCGAAGACAGACACCTTCTGTCCATTGGACATCTCTTCCACAGGGAGAGCATCTGGCTCGTGTCCAACATCCTGCACAGTCTCCCTCCCCATAGAGAGGGAAGACTGAAGAGAGAGCCTATCCACCACCATCAACACCCCCACACAAAACACGGCAATGCACCCTAAAGCCACCACCGCACGGCGGTCGCCCTTCATGAAATAAAGAAAACCATTGAACGGATTTCTCATAAACCCTCCTCCAGCATCCGCTGGCATGTCCTTCTGATGTTCTCCTTCGCCACCTCCGCTTGCATCAGTTCTTCCAAGGAACGTGAATTCCCCTCATTGATGCCATACACACGATTAAAACCGTATGCCTCCAACACCTCCCTGTCTTTTATCACGCCCGACATCAACACGGTCTTCACTCCCAAAGCCTGTGCCCTTCCCAGCACACCTGCCGCCACCTTCCCATGCACGGTCTGCTCGTCTGAACAACCCTCGCCCGTCACCACCACATCAGCCCCTCTCAGAGCCTCGTCGAATCCCATAGCCTCCATCACCACCTCGATGCCTCGTTTCAGTTCTGCTCCCCAATACGTCAGCAACGCATAGCCCAATCCGCCTGCTGCACCAGCTCCAGGATGGAAAGCATCCTCCTTTGTCGCCAATCCCATTTCCTCCGTCGCCATAGCAAATGCCCGCAAACGTCTGTCGAGCACCACTACTTGCTCCGCCGTTGCCCCCTTCTGTGGAGCAAACACGTAGGCAGCCCCTTCCCTACCGTAGAGAGGGTTATTGACATCACAAGCTACGGTCAAAATCGCACCCGTCGGGTGCGATTGGTCGTACCCGTCGGGTGCGGCTTGTCGTACCCGTCGGGTGCGATTCAGAGGTGCCGAGCCTTCCCCTATCGTACTCTGCCATACATCCAATGCCTCCAGCATCCCTATTCCCCCATCACACGTAGCAGAACCGCCAATGCCCAGCACGATGTGCTTCACTCCATGCTCCACGGCATCCTTCAGCATTTCTCCAAGCCCATACGTGGTCGTTTCCAACGGGTTCCGCTTCTCCATAGGCACCAATGTCAAACCACACGCACTGGCCATCTCCATGTACGCAGTCTCTCCGTCCTCACTGATGGCATACTTCGCCACCACTTCTTCCATCAGCGGTCCATGCACTCGCACCATCACCTCATGTGCCTTTCCCGTCCGAAGAAAGCACAGCACCAGTCCCTCACCTCCATCACTCAGCGGCACACACACCACCTCACCGCTGAAGCCAGCCCTGCGCACTCCCTCCTCGGCAGCGCGACAAGCCTCCTCTGCAGTGAGACATCCTTTGAAAGAATCAAAAGCTAAAACGATTTTCATGGAGACAGATGTGTCACATAAACGTCACCACAAGCGATGGACAGCCAGCACACATGGATTCAGCGTTTCTTGGTGAGAAGGAAGCCACCCTCGATGCCATCCACTTGTTTGGATAACGTGACAATGGCCTTGTTGGTGGTGTTGTCTTTCAACCCACCCAACTTCTTGATGCCGTCCAATACTCTTGCCACATCGGAGACCAATACCAACTTGCCACCATCTTCCACTTGAGTGGTCATGATGGAAAAGACTTCGTTCTTTGTTGCAAAATAAAGTGTATGACCACCCACCATCCACGTTCCTTTCTCAGTGTGACCCGCCACAGTTCTTACGAAGGTGCCGTCTTGATTAAAAGTAACATAAGTGTTCTTGGACGTAATATTGCTCTTTTCGTAATACTCTCCTAACATCTTCTCCAGTTTACCTTCGGCCGTTTCACCTGCTGCCTTGACAAGCAGATTGCCAGAAGTAGTCAACACGGCTGGTTCGGCATAGAACCATGTACCAATCAGAAATTGGGCACTGGGAGCTTTGGCTGAAAAGGCACCCTTAACAGAAGAAACCGCTGTCTTGACATGACCAGATTTAACGCTCGACACGCCTGACTTTACACTATCAGTCACTTCCTTCACTCCTTTCGTTATCTGACCGTGAGCAGTCAATGAAACAAAAAACAGTAATCCCACAAGGAAAGGGATTTCTTTCATCATTTTTACCATAATGTCTTAATTGTAATGTTACGGAGGCGAAGGTACAACTTTTTTCTTACACTTCAGCACAATGAACGAAAAATCATTCCCCAAACATGGATTTTCGACGCATTCGGCTACTTATATGCCCCAAGAGAACGCGACACAAACGGATTTCACCCTTTCCTCTTATCTCGCAATTCTGCCGTAGCGGTGAAGAGTACGTCGCTGCTGGAGTTGAGAGCAGTTTCGACGGAGTCCTGCACAACACCGATGATGAAGCCAACAGCGACAGCTTGCATGGCGATGTCGGGAGAGATGCCGAAGAGGGAACATGCCATCGGTACGAGAAGAAGGGAACCACCCGCCACACCAGAGGCTCCACAAGCTCCGAGCGTGGCGATGAGACTGAGGAAGAGAGCTGAAAGGAAAGAGACCTCGATGCCAACAGTGTGAGCCACCGAAAGGGAAAGTACGGTGATAGTGACAGCTGCCCCACTCATATTGATAGTGGAACCAAGTGGGATGCTAACGGAATAGAAGTTTTTATCGAGACCAAGGCGCTGGCAGAGTGCCATGTTGACAGGGATATTGGCAGCAGAAGAGCGTGTAAAGAAGGCATTCAGCCCACTCTCCTTGAGGCATTGCCACACGAGGGGATAAGGATTGCGACGAAGATAGAAGAAGACTATCAATGGGTTGAGAATGAGGGATGTGAAGAGCATACAACTGACTAAAAGCAGGAGCAGTTTGCCGTAGTCAGTGAATATTTCCAAACCGCTTTCAGAAACCGAAGAGAAGACTAATCCCATGATGCCGAAAGGGGCAAACTGGATGACCCATGTGACGGTCTGCGAGATGACATCGGAGAAATCGCTGACTACTTGGATGGTGTGTTCGCTGGCACGAATCTTCATGGCCAAACCCATGACGACTGCCCAAAAGAGGATACCGATATAGTTGGCAGCCGTGACTGAATGCAAGGGGTTGGTTACCATGTTAGTGAGTAGATGGGTGAATATATCGTCCAGTCCCCCAGGGGCTTCACCACTGGCAGCCTCTTTGAGCGTCATGGTTACAGGGAACAGAAAACTGCCCACCACTGCCACCATTGCTGCCATGAAGGTGGAGAAAAGGTAGAGCGTGATGACGGTACTGAATCGTGCGCCCAATCCTCCCTTCGCCTTGGCAATGGAAGCAGCTACCAATACTGCCACCAACACGGGTGCGATAGCTTTCAACGCACTAACAAACACTTTTCCGAGGATGCCTATCACCGTCCACTGCGGACACAATAAACCCAACACCACACCCACCACTAAGCCGATGAGGATGCGCAAGACGAGGCTCATGCTCGTCCATTTCCGTATGTAAGATAGAAGTTTCATGCCACAAAGGTACAACTTTTCATTAAAAATGCCTACCTTTGTGGTCAAAATCTTACGAAGATGACCTATCTGAACACTAAGAATATAGAAAGAAGCACAAACGAAGTAGAGTATCATCCATTGATTCCTTTCTTGCCCGAAAATGCCAAAGTGCTCTTCTTGGGTAGTTTTCCACCACAACGGAAACGGTGGTGCATAGACTTCTATTACCCAAACTTCATCAACGACCATTGGCGCATCGAAGGACAGGTGTTCTTCGGCGACCGTAACCACTTTGTCGATGAAAAGGCAAAACGCTTTAAGATAGAGGAGATTGTGACATTCTGTAAAGAGAAAGGTATCGCTTTTTTCGATACTTCCACAGCCATCCGACGTTTGAAGGACAACGCTTCGGACAAATTTCTCGAAGTGGTAGAACCAACCGACATCACTGCTCTACTCCACCAACTGCCCCACTGCCGTGCTATCGTCACCACAGGAGAAAAGGCCACCGACACCATCTGCACATCCCTCAATATCCCCGACGCACCCAAAGTGAACACCTATACACCCATTCCCAACATATACAATAAAGACGGAAAGCTGCTTGTTCTCTACCGCCTTCCGTCATCCTCACGCGCCAACCCTCTTGCCTTTGACAAGAAGGTTGAAGCCTATCGTCGTATGCTTGAACTGATGCTCTAAAACATCTCCGTCATGGACGGAACACCCTGCCCCGTCCTGTCTGTTGCGGCTCCGCCGCAACCCTCCACGCCCCTTCCGCAGAACCCGGAACTGAAGCTCAGTCATGAAGGGAGAAGCAGAACCACGGGAAAGCACACACAAACGCACACACAAACACACAAAAAAATGGGGAGGGACGCCCCAGGATCTTATCCTCAAGGCGTCCCTCTCCTCAAAAAGGGGGCGGCGACCTACTCTCCCGCATTGCGGCGCAGTACCATCGGCGCGGCCGGGCTTAACTTCTCTGT
>CADCDP010000025.1 GCA_902800305.1 uncultured Bacteroidales bacterium | reverse complement strand
AAGAATTTGTGAAGCCCACGACACGCGTGGTTGAGTTACAGGCTCCTGTAGATATGTTGGTAGGGTCATCAAGCTCGCCATCCACTCCGTCATCCGAAACGAACGTCAATGCCACAGGTCTTGACGCTGGCGAAGCACTGAGGTTCGGTGGCGAGTCCGCAAGTGCCGACCCCTGGCAATTTGCTTGGTAAAAAGTCTGAAACAGCAAAGGAGGGCGTATCCAGAGTGATACGCCCTCCTTTGTGTTGGGGGGAAGTTCCTGCGGGGAAACCGCAGGATACACATTATTATTACTCGTCCAAATCGGCCAACCAGTCAGAACTGCTGGCATCGCTGGGCATACGCCAGTCGCCACGGGGCGAGAGAGAGACGGAACCGACTTTGGGACCGTCGGGGAGACAACTGCGCTTGAACTGTTGGGTGAAGAAGCGGCGACAGAAGGTGTGGAGCCATTTCTGAATCGTCTCTTCATCGTATGAACCAACCTCCATGCCATTTTGGGGCACTTCGGCGTAGGTCTGCTTGATGAAGGCTTGTTCGGCCAAGTAGAGTATCTTGGCGGGACGGAAGCCGAGGCGAAGGAAGTGGTAGAGGAAGAAGTCGTGGAGTTCGTAGGGACCCACAAGGTCTTCGGTCTTTTGCTTTATGTTGCCATCCTTGTCGGCAGGGATAAGCTCAGGCGAGATGGGGGTCTCGATGATGTCGAGAAGGGTGGCTTTCGAGGCTTCGTCCACGCTGGTAAGGGCGACCCACTTGACGAGGTGCTTGACGAGGGTCTTGGGGATGGAGCAGTTCACGCCATAGTTGGACATGTGGTCGGCGTTGTAGGTACACCACCCAAGAGCCAACTCGCTGAGGTCGCCTGTGCCGACGACAAAGCCGTTGCACTGGTTGGCAACATCCATGAGTATCTGGGTGCGCTCGCGTGCCTGTCCGTTTTCGTAAGTCACATCATGCACGTTGATGTCGTGGTTGATGTCCTTGAAGTGCTGGATGCAAGCCTCCTTGATGCTGATTTCCTTGATGGTAATGTCGAGCGACTTCATCAGGGCGATGGCATTGTTGTAGGTGCGGTCGGTGGTGCCGAATCCAGGCATCGTGACACCGATGACTTCCTTGCGCGGACGCTTGAGCAAGTCCATGGTCTTCACGCAGACGAGCAGGGCAAGGGTGGAGTCGAGTCCACCGCTGATGCCGAGAACGATGCTGCGTGAGTTGGTGTGGACGATGCGCTTGGCGAGTGCCGAGGTCTGGATGGAGAAGATTTCCTCGCAACGCTCGTCGAGGGCGGCACCACGGGGCACGAACGGATGGGGATTGATCCAGCGAGTCAGCTCGAAGTCGTAAACGGGGTTGACTGTCTGGCACAGGATGTCGGTGTGCTGGCTGTTGCTGGTCAGCCGCACGTTCTCGCTGAAGGTCGTGTTGTGGCGACGCTCGGTGAGGAGACGCTCGGTGTCAATCTCGCTGATGACCATTTGTTCGTCGAGGCTGAAACGCTTGCTACGAGCGATGAGGGTGCCGTTCTCGTAGATGAGGGCATTGCCCGCAAACACGACATCTTGGGTGCTCTCGCCGAAGCCGCAGGAGCTATAAACATAACCAGCGATGCATCGGGCGCTCTGCTGACTGATGAGGGAAAGCAGGTACTGGTTCTTGCCAATCAACTCGTTGGAGGCACTGAGGTTGAAGATGATTTCGGCTCCCTTGAGTGCCAGTTCGCAGCTCGGTGGGATGGGTGCCCAAAGGTCTTCGCAGAGTTCGATGCCGAAGGTGGTCTTTTGTGTGTGGAAGAGCAGGTTGCGCCCAAAGGTGACGGTCTGTGCACAGAGGTGAATCTGTGTTTCGTTGACGGCTGTCGATGGGGCAAACCAGCGCTGCTCGTAGAACTCCTTGTAGTTGGGCAGGAAGGTCTTCGGCACCACACCGAGAATCTTGCCCCCCTGCACCACGACGGCACAGTTCATCAGCAAGCCACCCACCATGACAGGCATTCCTACGATGGCGATAATCTGGAGCGAACGGGTGAAGTCGAGGAGCTTGAAGAGGCTTTCTTCACACTTTTCGAGCAGGAGTTGCTGGCCGAAAAGGTCTCCGCAGGTATAACCGCTGATGCAGAGTTCTGGGAAAACAATGATTTCCACTCCCTTACCTTCTGCCTGAATGATAAGGCTTTCTATCTGTTGAATGTTGTAGGAACAATCTGCCACTTTCAGCGAAGGGATGGCAGAAGCTACTTTAACAAAACCGTAATTCATAAGATTCTTTTTTTATGGGGTTAATGGGGAATATGGGGTAAATGGGGTATATGGGGAGTTTGGGGTTAATGGGCATTGAGGGTAACGGTGGCGGGCTTTAGACCTTTGGCTGTCACTTTGACGGTGGCGGTGCCTTGCTGGCCGTTGCTTTGGATGCCGATGACGAGTTGGCCGTGGAAAGCTTTCATCGTGGGACGAGTGAAGACTTCGAGGCTGGTGGCATCGCCGTTGCAAATGCCCTTGAAGGTGGCGGCACCCGTGATGCTGACGCTGAGCTGCTGGTCGGCATCGGGGACGAGGTTGCCATCCTTGTCGAGGATGCTCACCGTAATGAAGGTCATGTCCTCGCCGTCGGCCTTGATGGGCTTGATGTCGGCACCGAGGTCTCCAGTCAACTGAATCTGCGAGGCTGTGCCAGCGGTCTTGACGGTTTCTGTGCCGACTTCCTTACCGTTCTTATCGTACACGACAACTTTGATTTCGCCTGGCTCGTACTTCACATTGTTCCAACGGAGACGATAGCGGTCGATGCAAGGGTCATTGATGTCGGTGATGCGACCGTCCTTGCCCGAAGGTGTCTTGGCATCGGGGTTTTTGCTAATGCGTCCCTGCGACTTGCCGTTCACGAAAAGCTCGGCGGTGGGGTAGTTGGTGTAGCAATAGACGGGAGTGACCTCGCCTTCACGCCCTGGCCATGTCCAGTGGGGAAGGAGGTGGACGGTCTTCTCGTCCTTGTTCCAACGGGAGCGGTAGAGGTAATATCTATCCTTGGGCAGACCTGCAAGGTCGAAGATGCCGAAGTAGGAGGAACGGCTGGGCCAGTACTCGTCGTAGGGCGTGGGTTCGCCAAGATAGTCGAAGCCCGTCCAAACGAACTCGCCAATCACCCATTCGTTGTCGTCCTGCAAAAGCCAATCGTCCTCGGGGATGTTCGACCACCAGCAAGCCTCCACGTCGTAGCTGGAGCATTGACCGTCGTCGTATGCCTTGCCATCGACACGCTGCACTGGGAACTTATACACGCCGCGAGAAGACACGGTGGAAGCAGTCTCGCTGCCAAGCACGAAACCATGACGCAGTTTCTCGTAAGCCATCTTGTATTTCTGGGTACGGTAGTTCATGCCAGGGATGTCAAGCACTTGTGCATAGCCTGTGGCAAGAGCGTTGTCGATGCGATCCATACCTGCCGTAACAGGACGGGTCTTGTCAATTTGGTGGATATAGTTCTGCATCTCGCGGGTCATGCGGTTGCCCTCCTTCATGCCTTGTTCGGGTATCTCGTTACCGATAGACCACATGACGATGGAGGGGTGAAGGCGGTTGGCATAGACGAGGTTGCGGATGTCGCGCTTCCACCAGTCCTTGTAGAAACGGGCATAACCGTTCTTGCACTTGGGATAGACCCACATATCGAAACTTTCTGCCATGACCATCATGCCGAGGGAGTCATAGACTTCCATCTGCATCTGGCTGGGGATGTTGTGCGAGGTGCGGATGGCATCGCATCCCATGCTCTTCAGCAGTTCCACCTGACGGACGAGGACGGCTTTGTTGACTGCGGCACCCAACATGCCGAGGTCGTGGTGGAGGCAGACACCTTTCAGCTTACGCGACTTCCCGTTCAGTTTGAACCCGCCTCTTTCAGTCACTTCCACCGTTCGGATGCCATACTTCACGATCTTCGAGTCAAGCACTTTACCTTGGCCATTATCGGCGATGATGCTTACGGTCAAGTCGTAGAGCTGCGGTTTTTCGGGCGACCAACATTCCACATCGTCCATTGTCAGCTCGGTGGTAGCAACGGAACGTCCTAAGCAATCCACCGCTTCAGGGTTCACGTCGATGGTGCGACCATGCGTGGAGAAGCGGACAATCTTCTTTCCTTCGAAGTCTCCATCCAGATAGACGGAAATCTTGATGGTGGCAGTTGTTTCCTCCCAGTTCCAGTTTTTCGTCTCCACGTTGATGTCCCATTCATCCAAGTAGCAACTGCCTGTGGTAATCAGCTTGACAGGGCGAATCAATCCTGCTCCTGGGTACCAGCGGCTACTTTCTTCTACGTTCTGCAGGTGTACCGCCAAGGTGTTGGGCGAACCGTCCTTATTGACATACTTGGTGATGTCCACCCAGAAAGGCGTGTAACCATACTTCCATTCTTGTACTTTTTGGCCATTCACGTACACCGTGGGTTCTGCCATTGCCCCGTCGAAGTTGAGAATGGCATGGGGGCAGTCTTTCTCTACTGTGAAGGTCGTTCGGTACCATCCCTGCCCAATCCAAGGCAGAGAACCAGACCGTCCCGTCTTCTCGGTCGCTTCCTTTTCGCCGTTCTGCTCGATGGCGACGGTCTGTTTGTCGATTTCCTTGTCGAAAGGACCGCTAATCGCCCAGTCGTGAGGCACTTGCACGGTTTGCCACTTCTTGTCGTTGAAACCCACTTTAGAAGGTGCGATGGAGTCGAGCTTCTCGCCCCGTGAGAACTTCCAACCGTCGCGAAGCACGGTCTCTTTGCGTTGAGCCATGACAGTCATAGTCGATGTCAACATGCCGACGAGCAACAAGCCTTTGAAGATGTTTCGATAGATAGTCATTATATAATTATGTGTTAGTAAATTGGTAAATTAGTTTATTTCTTTTTGGGCTTTTCACTGTTCACTTGATAGAGGATAAAGTCCTTTAGTTTCACCCAAGAGGGCGTGTCCGTATAGGTGGTTTGGTAAGACCCGATGTGCAGTTTCGTGGCAGCCACTTCGACAGGGGAGCCTGGCATGTTGCTCCACGTCTTTCCGTCTTTGCTGGTACGGGCATAGAGTTGGTTGCCACGGCGTTCAAACTGAATATAGGGGTCGAAGTCGTAACCCTTATAGTTAGGGAACTGTGGACGACCTTGACGACTGAGCACCGTGAACATATTGCCACAGTTGTAGAGGGGGAAGGCACCCAACTGGTAGAACGTACCGTTACCATCCGCGATGAGGATGCCGCCCTCGTTGTAGCCCCTCACGTTGTGCTCTTTCAGTCCTTCCATGTCGGCGATGGTGGTCATCACCACGAAGTCGCCCTCCACTTCCTTGTAAAGCTCGCCACCGTTCTTCAGCGGGTCGTTGTTGAAGTTAGCCGATGTAGCGGAAAGATTGAATTCTTCCTTCTTCTCGAACGTCGGCTTCATGTCGGGCGAGAGAGTGAACTTGCTGTCGGGGTCAATCTCTTCGAAGTCGTCGTCACCGAGGGAAGGTGTGTTGCTGTATTTGCTCTGTTCGTATGCTTGTCGAACCCTATCTTCTGGCATCGCCACAGGCACAATAGACAAGGCATAAAGATAGCCCATAAAGTTGTTCGTTCCCTGTCCGTCCGCACCAATTACGATGTTCCCTTCTGGACGTATCATCAAGAAGTTATTCTTTTCCTTCACCAACTGTCCGTTCAGATACACTTTCTCCATCCATCCGTCGAACGTGACCACCCAGAACTGCCATTTTCCTTCTCCCTCCTTGATTTCCTTGGGTGCTCCGCTGCTCTCGAAAGAGCCATTGTGGTTGATGAGTCCCGTTGCAGGGTCGGTGCCGAGACGGAATTCTGTGGTGGCGAGGTCGGCACGAGAAGAGGAAAGAGACACCACGGTCGATACTGGCCCCACTTTTGTGCTAAGCACCCATGCAGCAATCGTATAGGGCGAGTTGTAGCGATAGGTGGCAGGTAGCGTTTTCTCGCTGACCAGTTGCTGTGTGCCGTTGAAGAAGAGTGCCCATCTCCCATCCTTCACACGGGCATGGATGGGCTTGTTTGCCTTGAAAGTCATGGAGGTGCGGTCGAAGTCGCCTGTGCCAAACTCCACTTCTGTTACGTCGAAAGGTTCGTTTTTCCCTTTGGCCAATAGGTCGGCGTTGAAGTTCATCAAGGCAGCGATGTCTGTCCGTTCGGTGGCTTCCACATCTTTCTTGTGCATCCCTGGATAGCCGTCGTTGCTTTCCACGTTGGTGTCGGGCAGGGCAGGGGCTTTCTGCCACACCTTCACATTCCAGATGGCAGGCATGTGGCCATTTTTCTGCGTGTCGGTGATGCTGATGCGGATGAATTGTGCTTTCACGGCACCTTTGTCTATCATCGGCGAACCTTGCATCGTGTTGTCCGTTCGGTCGGCATACAGCGTCCAGTTCTTTCCGTCCATTGATGTCTCAATCTTGTACTGATAGAAGAAAGTGGCGTACTCAAACTGCGTCCATACCTCATTGAACTTCATGGGCTTGCCAAGGTCTATTTGAAGCCATTCATTCTGTTTCCTGCCTTGCCAGTTGGTCATACGAGCTTTCCACAACGTAGCGTTATTGTCATCCACAGCATACTCTGGCTTGAACCAATCATCATAATAAGATGAGGCTGTGACCTTTGCACCAAAAGCCAAGTTCTTGTACTTCGATGCCCCTTTGAAAATGTCCACGTTCATAGCGTTGTGTGTGGGTACAATTGGGATGATGTTGCCCTGTGCGTCGAACTTCAATTCGTCGATACACACCTGACGGTTGAAGCCGTGGATGGATTTCGGGTTGTTGTGACGGTGGTAAACAATATAATACTTGCCACCTATCTCGATAATGGAGTGATGACCAGGGCCATGAACAGTCTCATCTTCGTTGGTGGTGAGGATTTCGCCTTTATACTCAAATGGTCCCATAGGGCTAACCGTCGAAGTGGCATACTGTACACGATAGGTATCAGTGTGGCAGGAGCCAGACGAGTATGTGAAGTAATAGGCACCATTGTGCTTGAACACGAAAGGAGCCTCAAAGATGTCCTTCAGCTCTGTATTGGGAATGAGCCGTTTCTCGCTGAAAAATTCGTCGGCAGCAATAGGGAAGGGGTGGTCTTCTCGCCAACGACGTGCATCCTTCGCCACACCCTCAGTGAGTGCGTTGAGGTCGAAATCGCCATCCTTCAATTTTGCCACACCACATCCGAAACCTTTGTAGATGCCCCATGTGGTGAAGTAGAGATATTGGCTCTTGTCCTCATCCACGAAGAGTTGAGGGTCGAGGGTAATCACGTTATGGACATATCTGTCGGGCACCATCACGGCATTTTCTTTCCCAAGGATGTTGCGCCAAGGCCCGATGGGTGAATCGCTCTCGCCGATGTTGATGTTGCAGGGTTCGCAATAGAAGTAGCGGTATTTGCCGCTGGGCATCTGCACCACATCGGGTGCCCACACCACTTCGGTGGTCGGCCAATTCATTACGATGTTCTTCCAGTTCACAAAATCCTTGCTCACCCACACTTGTGCAGGGCCATACCCGTTGCCTGTTCCGTCGGTGGTGGCATACAAATAGTACGTATCACCAAACTTGCGGATGGTTGGGTCGGCAAAATAACCAGGAATGAAGGGATTGGCGTTCCCTGGTGCATTCCAAGCTGTGCCCGCAACGGGCGACGGTGTGTACTCTCTCGGTCGCTGCTGGGCAGACATGGTGGTCGATGCCATCAGCAGGAGCGGTAAAACAATTCTTTTCATCAATCTTTTCATGTAAGCTAATCTAAAATAAATAAATAAGTTAAGTTTTTACATTTTACATTGTACATCGTTCATCGTATGCCCCTCTCGTTGAGCGCCCTCACATAGCGAGCCGCATTGTGTTGGTGTTCTGCATAGGTCACCGCAAAGTTGTGGGTACCCGAAAAGTCTTCCTTGGCGCACATGTAGAGATAGTCGTGCTTGGCATAGTTGAGCACAGCATCGATGCCAGCAATGCTGGCCACGCGGATGGGACCAGGTGGCAAGCCTACATTCTTATAGGTGTTGTAGGGCGAATCCACCTTCAGATGCTCGTGCAGTACACGTCGGATGGAGAAGTCCTTCAATGCATAGATGACGGTCGGGTCGCTCTGCAAGGGCATCCCGATGCGCATTCGGTTCAGATACAACCCTGCAATGTTCGGCTTTTCTCCGTTGTTGGCGGTTTCGCTATCCACAATGGCAGCCAGCGTTACCACTTTCTCCTTTGTCATTTCTTCGCCAGCATATTGGCTCACGCTCTTCAACTTACCGATGCGTTGTTTATTCCAGAACGTCTTGTTCTCTCTCACGAGACGGGCAAACAGCTTCTCCACAGAAATGTCCCAATACACCTCGTAGGTGTTAGGGATAAAGAGGGCAGGCAGGGTTTCTTGGGTGTAACCCATTTCCTTTACCTTTTCGACGTCGTTGAGTTGTTGGGCAATGCTGGCCGAATCCACCATCAGTTGCTGAGCCAGCCTTCCTGCCATGTCGGCCATTGTGCGCACCGATGGCACCACAAGGTTGATGGGCTTCTCGTTGTGGTTGCGAATGTGACGCACCAAATCGAGGGCGGTGGTCTGTTGGGTTACTTCATACCTTCCTGTGTGCAGGTGGTCTTGGAGTTTGAGCAAAGATGCAAAAAGGTGAAACACCCCCATGTTTTGGGGTTGTCCTACTGCTTCTATTTTCTGACTTACCGAATCCACATTATCGTCAGTGTCGATATAAATGTAAGTAGGTTTTTCAGTGTCGAAGCCACTTCGATACATCCACCATGCACCGACACCAGCTGCAGCGACCATGCACAGCAGCATCCACACCCATGCGTTCTTTTTCTTTTTAGCCATAATTGTATTTTATTAAATAATGTGGCAAAGATAGGAAATAGTGGCGAAATGGCGAAGAATTTTGCGAAGTTTTCAGCAGTTCGGCTCGAAAATAGGGAGTATGGCAGAAAAAAAGACCAGGATATTGAGAGCGTTTGGAATAATTTTCGTAACTTTACGGCAAATTATCACTTGATAAATAGAAAAGGTTATGGAAAACTTTAGAGATTTGGTGCAAAAGCGCCGTAGTGTACGCAAGTTTACGGACGAAGACATCAAGGCTGAGGACTTGCAGACGATTCTTCGTGCTGCGTTGATGTCACCCACCAGTAAGGGCACTCGTGCATGGCATTTCGTGGTGGTGGACGAGAAGGACTTGTTGGAGAAGATTTCTCTTTGCCGACCGATGGGCAGCCAATTTATCGCTGGGGCAAAAGTGGCTGTTGTTGTGTTGGGCGACAGGGATGTGACGGATGCGTGGTGTGAGGATGCTTCGATTGCAGCAGTTACCATGCAGTATCAGGCAGCAGACCTTGGACTTGGTTCCTGTTGGTGTCAGATTCGTAACCGCTTTATGGAAAATGGCGAACCATCTGACAACGTGCTCCGATTCTTGCTCCGATACCCTGAAAATCTAACGGCTGAATGTGTTGTTGGCATCGGTTATCCAGCCATCGAACGCAAGCCACAGGATGAGGACAAGTTGAAGTGGGAGAATGTACATGTTGGGCCTTTCCCCGAAGAGAATTGAAAAGTTGAAAAATTGAAATATATGAGGGTCGTTTTAATTGGAGCAGGTAATCTTGCTACGAATTTAGGCAAGGCATTGTTTCGTGCGGGGCATGAAGTCGTGCAAGTGTATAGTCGCACGGAAGTTTCTGCATCGGCTTTAGCAGCAGTGTTGAAATGCGGCTATACAACTGATGTGGCGGCTGTGGAGAAAGAGGCAGATGTGTTCATTCTTTCGGTGAAAGACTCTGCTTTGCCATCGGTTGCTCACTCGTTGGCAGAAGGGCGTGAGGGACAACTCTTTGTCCATACGGCTGGTAGTATGCCAATGGATGTACTACCCACTGCGCGGCGAGGCGTGTTCTATCCGATGCAAACCTTCTCGAAGAATAAAGAAGTGGATTTTAGTGTGATACCTTGTTTTATTGAGGCAAAGGAAGAAGGCGATTCCCAATTCTTAAAGAAACTGGCCTTATCTATTTCCGATACTGTCTATGAGTTGGATAGCGAGCATCGGAAATATCTACACTTAGCAGCGGTCTTCTGCTGTAATTTCGCTAACCACTGTTTCGCGCTGGGCGCAAAACTATTGGAGACGCATGGGGGTATTCCGTTCAGCGTGATGCTTCCGCTCATTGAGGAAACCGCCAAAAAACTTTACAAAATGTCGCCAAGGGAAGCACAGACGGGGCCTGCTGTGCGGTGGGATGAGAACGTGATGGACAAGCATCTGCAACTGCTTTCCGAAACGCCCGATATACAAAGAATATATCAACTTTTAAGCCAAAGTATTCACGATGATCAACTATGATTTAACAAAAATCCGTGCCGTTTTTTTCGACGTGGATGGGGTTCTATCGTGTGAGACGATTCCGCAGCATCCTAATGGCGACCCTATGCGCACGGTGAACATCAAGGATGGTTATGCTATGCAACACGCCGTGAAGTGTGGTCTCATTCTGGCCATCATCACGGGTGGAAAGACGGAGGCGGTGCGCATCCGATACGAGGGGCTTGGACTCAAGGATGTGGTGCTCGGTGCAGCCGTGAAAATCAAGACATACAACGAACTGAAGGAGAAATATGGCTTGAAGGACGAGGAAATCGCCTACGTGGGTGACGATATTCCTGACTACGAAGTACTTACCACCTGCGGTTTGCCTTGTTGTCCTGCCGATGCCGCTCCCGAGATTAAGGCGATATGTACCTACATCTCTCATAAAGACGGAGGGAAAGGGTGCTGTCGCGATATTCTTGAACAGATTCTAAAAGCACAAGACTTATGGATGCACAACAGCACAGCCTTCGGATGGTAGAGGGCTATCAAGTGATTCTCGCCAGCAACTCCCCCCGTCGGAAAGAACTGCTGGGCGGATTAGGCATCAGCTTCAAGGTGAGAACGATACAAGACATTGACGAAAGCTATCCTGACACCTTACGTGGCGAGGAAATACCGATTTATATATCAGGGAAAAAGGCTGAGGCTTATCGTCAGACGATGGCAGACGACGAACTGATTATCACGGCTGACACTATTGTTTATGACAATAACAAAGTGTTGGGAAAACCGAGAAATAGGGAAGAGGCGATACACATGCTTCGGGAACTGTCTGGCCATGCCCACGAAGTCATCACGGGGGTGTCGATTGTCACGAAAGAAAAGACGGTGCAGTTCGCCTCCACATCGAAAGTCTTTTTCGCAGCTTTGACCGACGAAGAAATCGCCTATTACGTGGATGCTTATCAACCCTTTGACAAAGCAGGTGCTTACGGCATTCAAGAATGGATTGGCTTTGTCGGTGTGACACGCATCGAGGGTTCCTATTTTAATGTGATGGGTCTCCCCATCCAACGACTATACACAGAACTTAAAAAGGAATTTTTATGGAAACCGTAATTCACGACCTTGACGATATTGACATCCAGATTCTTCGCTATTTGCAGGAAAACAGTCGCTTGACGACAAAAGAACTGGCAATGAAAATTCACCTCTCTATCACGCCCACATACGAACGACAACGCCGTTTGGAACGTATGGGCTACATCAAAGGCTATGTGGCCGTGCTCGATGCCAACAAGATGGAACGTGGCTTCATGGTGTTCTGCAATGTGTCGATGAAACAGATTAACAAGCAGATAGCCAATAGTTTTCAGGAAACTGTCGGCTCGTGGAACGAGGTGACGGAATGCTATAACATTTCTGGCGACGGAGACTATCTGCTGAAGGTGTGTGTCAGCAGTATGCAGAAATACCAACAGTTCATCTTGGATAAATTGGGCGATTTCCCCTATATCTCGCAAGTGCGTTCCTTCTTTGTGATGGACACGCTGAAACTGATGTATGGCTTTCCTTTGTAGAGAAGTCCTTATTTTTCAAAAGTTGTGCTGATAATGGGTTTAACCTCTTCGTACCCCAGACAAATCGTGCTGGGGCCGTATGCGTAGGGCGCGATGTCATATTCGTTGTAGTAGAACTCAATGCTGTCTTCACGTAGGGCAAAGTTGGAACTTACAAACATGTCTATCATCTCCAGAAAGCCCTTTTCGTGTAACTCGTCTATTGTCTGTACATCATTGTCCTTCATCAACTTGTCGAGCAACATGTTCCGTAGCGTCATTTGGTTGGATGTCGGGAAAACTTGGTCAAGCGAGATATATTCGCCAGTCATGGCATCGAATCGCAAAATCGTGGTGATGGTACAAGGATGGGCACCACCAGTAAAGACTTCCTCCATCATACGATAGTTTAGAACATTCTTCTTGCCGTATTCGGCTCGCCCCGTCAGATGGTCGTAATAGATGTTGGCCACCTCATCACCATGAAACTCAGCTTTCACATCCTCGATGTAGTGCTCCACAGCTTCTTCAATGGATAAGTCGCTTGATTGCTTCAAGAGAATCTCAATAAGTTGTCCATTGATGAGGTTGCAGACATTCTCATTCGCTTCGTTGTCGGACTTGATGAACTGCATATCTACTTTCACATCCATTTCCCGATTGCTGTTCTCTCGTATGGGGGCAAAATCTTCCTCATCTTCTTCCTCATCCTCCTTGATGGGGGCTTCGGTCAACTGCTCCAATTTTTCCACATTATAAAATTCCAAATCATTCCATTTGGTGCTCGAACTGCACGACATGACGAGAAGTAGAAAAAATGCTCCTAAAAACAAATTTGTGTAATGTGCCATATCACTTTTTGTTGTTCTTTTTCGATTTTCGGGCGCAAAGGTAGCAATTTTTCTGCTTAACATGCTTTTATTCCACCAAGAATGTCTAATTTTGCGAAAGAAAACCTACAAAAAGGTTTATTTTAAGCATCAATGCAACGCAGAAACTCCTATAGTGACCTCGGATTGGTTATAGCAATCAGCATATTTATCTGCATCCTTATCAAGTGTTTGCTCTTTGGCTTCACATGGGTCGGAATTGGCTGGTTGCTGTTTTCGTGTGTCTATTTCATCGTTTCGTGGCGATGGCCATCCGACAGCAAATGGGTGAAGAACCTTACCACCTTTTATTTGCTGTTTTCTTTCGTTGCTGCGTTGGGTACTATCTTTTTCGATAAAAAGACACGTCCCGTGATGCATGCTTTTGAAGGAACTGGTGATACCATCCAAGATGAAAGAATCGTCGAAGAAAGTCAAAACAAAAAGACTGCAGAGGCTATCCCTGGGGAAACGACTCAACAGGATTCTCTAAAATCAAATCTTATTATACCAGACTCGGCCTTACTGCACGTGAATGTGCTACAGGACGATAAGCTAGAAGACGTGACTCCAGATACAACTATACATATATAAATAAAGGTTTAGTAAATTCATTGATTCGTTAATTAAATATGGCACTGATAAAATGTCCAGAGTGCGGCTCCGAAGTGAGTGAACAAGCCGCTTCATGTCCTAAATGCGGATACCCTATCCGTGAATACGTGGCTCAGCTTAAAGCTGGAAATCCACAACCAACCAATTTGGCAGCTCTTCATGCTGCGAACCTTGACAATTCTCCCACTTCACAAAAGAAAGATGGGAAAAAACGTGCTGGTTGTACCATTCTCACAGTTAGTCTTTTGATTGTCGCGCTTGCGGCTTTGGCTGGTTGGTATCTTTTCTTCCGTGGAGGGAATGACACTGACGAACGCGTTGCCTACAACACCATCACACGCTACGCTCAAGAAAACAATGTAGATTCGCTGGGTGAAGCGTTGAATGTATATTTCGACACCTACAATTCGGATGCCTACCACTTCTCCCAATTGAAAGAACTCAGCGACCGCTTTTTCACTGAACAAGCTGATTGGCAGACAGCGGATGGACAGAACACGAAGGATGCATTTCGCCATTTTCTGGATTTGCATCCCGACGGATTTTTCCGTACCCAAGCACAGGAGAGAATGGAATCCTTCGTCTATGAAGAGGCCATTGCCTCCAACACACGTGAGAAGTACGAACAGTATCTCAGACAATTCCCCATGGGTCGCCATATAGAGGAAATTCAGAAGAAACTGTCAGACTTTGATAAACAGGAGGTCACAGTCGAAGAGAAGGTATCGATAAAGGGAACGCTACAGAATCACTTTGATGCCATTGCCAGCAACGATAAGGATGCCATATCCGTTACACTTGCCCGTAAAATTAGTTCTTACATTGGCAAGACCGATGCCACCGAAGAAGACATCTATGCCTATATGGATCGTGTCAACTCATCCAATCGAGTGATTGTCTTCGATGTCAAAGACACTCAGATTGCGAAGGTGGAAATAGCAGGCAGAAGCATGTACAATGTCCAGTTCTCTCTTGATGAAGCGACCTACACTGCCGATGCAACCGCCTTGCTCAACACCGATGGAGAAGAATCCGAAGAGAAGCCAGTGCCTTCCAGTGTAAAACACTTTTCAGGAACAGCTGTGTTGAACGAATCCATGAAGATTACCTCGCTAGTCTTGAAGCAGTAAGTAAAAGTACAAACTTAAAAACATAAAAACTTAAAACTTATTCAACTTTATGAGAAAAATTTACGCTTTAGTTTTATCGTCCTTGTTAGTGCTGCCATCAGCATTGAAAGCACAGACAATGACCGAAGAAAACGCAGTCCTCGACCAGTTGGGCTATCGTTTGGAAAAGGACGTGAACTTCCGAGAAGGCTTTGTGAACGGCAAAGCAATCGTGCCAAGTGAAGACCTCCAGTTCGGTGGAGATGACGACTTCAAAGTCAATAACAACGTGATGACAAAAGTCACCAACGAAGGGTTGGAGTTTTTGTCTGTTCACACGATGAAAGACCAGATGCACCTGGTTCCAGGCACAGGACTCCGTTCCACAGGAAATGAACGTTGGATTGCCATTAAAGACCTTCGTGAGGGACAGATTCTTACGTTCGACATCTCCAACCAAGACTCTACACAATTTGTCGTCAACTCAAACGCTTGCAATGGCAACACCGGTTGGGCAGACACTTTTGTTGACCCCCTCATCGTGGAGCCCATTTCTGGCTCCATCCATGAACTTCAAGAGTTGGCCGAAGAAGGTTCTGCTGACACCTATCGCTACTTCAAAGTCATCAATGCTGGCACCATGTACGCTAAGTTTAACGGTAAGACACCTAATGTCATTTATCGTTTCCAGATTTGGTCTGACAAGAACGACGCCGAAGCCGTTTCCTCTCCAGCACTTCGGATTGTCGGAGTGAATGGCGACTCTCGCCGACTGGAGTTCAAGGCTGGCGAATCCACCTTTGGCTCAGCCGTGCGCACCTTCTATTCGCTCGATGGTTCCGACCCCGTGTTCTTGAAAGACACCGACGAGATAGACCACTACGACTATGTCTATGGAGAAGACGAAGAAGGTAATCAGGTCGCTATCGACTCCGTTGCCGTCTATAAGCGAGTGCTCGACACCGACCTCGTGGCAGAAGTGGGCACTTACGGCGACTATGAATACAATCCCGAAGATGGTTACATCGACGTATATGCCGCTGCCGACGAAGACGGCGATGGCATCGTGGTCGTGAAAGCAGCATCTGTTTCCGAGCTTGAAACCGTTTCCAACATCGTGACCATCAACGTACCCATTGGTGTCATTCAGCTGAATGGTCCCACACTCTCCCTTTCGGGCATCAGCGGTCTGGAGCGCATCTACACGATTAGTTGGGACAACAACACCCTTTGTGGCGAAGACTACCAGTTCATCGTCGAGAACAGCGAAGGTGTCTATATGGAACTGGAACCTAACACAGGCATCGGTGAAACCATCTCTTCTGCCACCTCCATCAAAGTCACCGTGAAGGTCGAAGGATATGCCAATGGCGAAACAACCCTCGACGAAGTGGCAGCACAGGGCATCGACATGCAGCTGAAAGAAGCAGGGAACGCACAGAGCGAAGACCACAACTGGGATTTCCGTAACCTGACACAAGAGGTGCTCGACATGATTAACGAGAATGTCATCGACCACTATGCTGTTTATGACGACGACGGCAACGAAATCCGCACCTACACCGTAGAGCAGGAAGCCAACGAAGAGATTCCAGAAGAAGACCAAGACAAGATAGAGAAAGTGCCTCTCTATTTCGGTTGGGACGGAAGCGATAGCCGCAATGCCGCCCGCCACTGGAGAACATGGATTCCCACCTACGAACTGGATGAGGAAGGCAATCCCACCGAAAACGTGGAAAGCTCCGTTTATGCAGAAGAAGAGACAGGACTGTTCAAAGGCCTCGATGTGGATAACGACCATCCCAAGTACAGCACGATGGCCATCTTCACCGACCAGAGCGGACTTTACTTTATGAGCCGTGGCACCATCGTTGTGAAGCCCGTCACCTACGGCGAATACGTGATGGTTAGCACCAACACAGGCACAACCGTCACTCAATATCTCGACCCAGACGCCGATTGCACCATTTCGATTGGAAACGGCGTTTACGTTTACGCTATCGACATCTTCACCTACGAGAATTTGCCTGAAATGCCAGATGCCATCTCAAGTATGACGACTTCAACCCAAGTAAATGCTTATTACACACTCAATGGTGTTAAAGTTTCTGCACCACAGAAGGGTATCAACATCGTGAAGTATGCAGACGGTTCTGTGAAGAAGCTCTTTGTAAAGTAATGGATTGATTGGAATCTCTATCACATATTTAGAGGTTGTGGCGACAAAGAATGCTGTCACAACCTCTTTTTTTGTTCCTTTATTTTGCCATGATAAATAAAAAGCGTTACTTTGCACCCGATAAGAAAAAGGACATCCCCTTTTCTACTGTCGTAAGGCCGCTGTGGTAGAGGATGGCGACGGCAATCCTGTACACGACTGGGATTTTGTCCACTTGTCGGATGCCCAGAAGAACATTATCCAGGGTAAGGTGATTGAATCTTGCTACATCATCACAGAAGAGGGCGATTCTTTGGTTTATTCAGCGGAAGAGTTCGAAAATAGTCAGGCTGCCGACGGTACTGACCTTTCGGGTGCTACAGCTAACTATGCTCCCTCTTGCTGGAGCTGGGATGGTGGTCGAGGCCGTGCCACGCTCAATGTGGCTTCCGACACCATTGTTGACCCTGCCACACTCCACGACCGCAATGCGAATGGATATGGCTATGTGGAAGACTTCGCCAATGTGTTCCCTGGCATGAACATCAATTGCCCTCCCAATGCGAACAACGCATCTTGTCTCTTCATTTACATCAATGGCGACCTCGGTGCTTACTTCATGGCTCGTCCTACTTTCACTTTCTCTCGTGAGAGCGTCGCTGCTGGCGAGTATCTCATGATCTATCAGGGTGTGGGTGGTTCCAACTACACCAACAGCCGTTGGCCAAGCATCTATGAAGTTCCTGTTGGCGAACTTTTGTCTGTGACACTTGCTTCTGGCGGTGTCCACGTATTCTACATGGATGTCTATACCTACGACAACCTGCCAGCCGACGAACTGGAAGATGCAACCAAAGCCTATGAAGAGGTGGTGGCTGTGAAGGATGTAAAGTCTTTCACCATGCCTATCGCAGGTTACTACACGTTTGATGGTGTCAAGCTCTCCGCTCCTCAGAAGGGCATCAACATCGTGAAGTATGCTGACGGCACAACGATGAAGGTGCTTGTGAAGTAAAATGAAACGAAATAACAACAAAAAGGGCGCTTCGGGATGGAAGTGCCCTTTTTGTTACATCGTACATCATTCATCCTTTTATATCTCTGCATCCTCTCTTGGCTCCACATTCATGCCAGGATGGAGCGGCTCTGTCTCCAAGTTCTCAGCTTTCTGTAGGGAATAAGTGCCATCGGTGGCTACCTTCAGTTCGAGCGGATAAGCCATGTCGGATGTCTCGTCGGGGTCGCCCACGGTGACGATGAAGAAGAAGGCTGAACGGTCTTCGTCACGTTTGGTGAAGTTGTAGTTGACACCCACCATCGTTGAGGTCTTCAAGAAGTCGGCTGGCACCATGTCGCGGAAGTTGTTCTTGTAGAACGTCTTCTTGAAGATATGAGTGCTGTCGCGCATAATGTCGATACGAACACGACTCTCCTTGTACTCCAATCCTTGCGGATTGATGACAACGGGCATCGAATCGACATGCTCGAACCAATAGGTGTAGTGGTAGAGTTTTCCACCTATCGTGATGGTGTCGGACATTTCGTAATCTCTGAGTGTGATGATGCCCGTCGTGGGGTCGGTGTCCTCTATCACTCGTTCTTCAACAGGAGGTTTTTGCTCGCCTTTGCAAGCCATAGTTAGTGCTACCAGCAAGGGCAGCGATGCGATTTTCAGTATTTTCATTCAAGTATATGAGTTTTTAAGTTTTTATGATTTTGAGTTTAGCGGATGCAAAATTCGTAAAAGAAAGTGATTTGGACAAACGAATGATGAAAATAATTGAATAATGTGGTGATTTTGGATGCTTGTGTGGAAAAAAGGTCGTAACTTTGCAACAGAATTAAAGCGATTGAAGAAAAGAAATGGGACTTATTAAGAAGAAAAATCCGAGAAATTGGCGCGTGCAGAACGGGCAACCTCTCACCGAGATGGATCGTCGGATTCTCTATTTCCAAAATAAAGGATGCCTTGTGCCGACACGTGACTTGATAAAGACTCCAGAACAAATAGACGGCATTCGCCGTGCGGGTGTGCTCAATACGGCCGTGCTCGACCTTGTGCAAGAGAAAATTCGTGAGGGCATGACCACACTGGAGATTGACCAGTTGGTGTATGACTTCACGACCAAGAACGGTGGCATCCCTGCTCCACTCAACTACGAAGGTTTTCCCAAGAGCTGTTGTACCAGCATCAACGAGGTGGTGTGTCACGGCATCCCCAGCGAGGACGAAGTGTTGGAAGAGGGCGACATCATCAATGTGGATTGTACTACGATTCTTGATGGCTACTTTGCCGATGCCAGCCGTATGTTCATCATCGGACGCACCACGCCCGAACGTGAACGTCTGGTGCAGATAGCGAAAGAGTGTATGGAGATAGGAGCCGAAGCATGCAAGCCTTACACTTTTGTGGGTGACTCGGCGGCAGCCATTACCAAATATGCCCACAAGAACGGATGTACCGTCGTGCGTGACCTTTGTGGACATGGTGTGGGTAATGCCTTCCACGAAGACCCCGACATGGAGCATTGGGGTAAGAAGGGAACGGGTATGTTGCTGGTGCCAGGAATGGTGTTCACCATAGAACCCATGATTAACGCTGGCGGTTGGCAGGTTTTTGTTGATAGCGAGGACGACTGGACAGTTGTGACCGACGACTACAGCGACTCGGCTCAATGGGAACACACCTACCTGATGACAGAAGAAGGATTGGAAACATTGACATATTAAATATGTATATTTTAGCGATAGAAAGTTCATGCGACGATACGAGTGCGGCGGTGTTGCGCGATGGCATTCTGTTGAGCAACGTCACAGCCTCGCAAGCTGTGCATGAAGAATATGGCGGTGTGGTGCCAGAGTTGGCCAGCCGTGCGCATCAACAGAACATCGTACCCGTCGTCGATGCCGCTATCAAACGGGCTGGCATCACGAAAGAAGACCTTAATGCTGTGGCGTTTACCAGAGGCCCTGGGTTGATGGGTAGCCTCTTGGTGGGTGTCAGCTTTGCCAAAGGCTTTGCTAGAGCACTCGGCATCCCCATGATAGATGTGAACCACCTGCAAGGACACGTGCTGGCGCACTTCATCCGTGAGTGCGAGGACGACCACGACCAACCGACCTTCCCCTTCCTGTGTCTGTTGGTGAGCGGAGGCAACAGTCAGATTGTGAAGGTCAATTCCTATAAGGACATGGAAATCCTTGGCCAAACCATCGACGATGCTGCAGGTGAGGCCATCGACAAGTGTTCTAAGGTGATGGGCTTAGGTTATCCTGGCGGCCCCATCATCGACAAATTGGCGCGTCAAGGGAATCCCGATGCTTTCGAGTTTTCTAAACCCGACATTGCGGGCTATGACTATAGTTTTTCGGGATTGAAAACCTCCTTCCTTTACCATCTGCGTGATTGGCTGAAGGACGACCCCGATTTCATTGAGCATCATAAGGAGGACTTGGCCGCATCGCTGGAGAAAACCATTGTAGATATTCTGATGAAGAAACTGCGTAAAGCTGTGAAGGACACAGGCATCAAGCAAGTGGCTGTGGCTGGCGGTGTGAGTGCCAACAACGGACTTCGTAACGCTTTCCGCGACCATGCTAAACGCTATCATTGGAAAATCTTCATTCCCAAGTTCTCCTATACCACAGACAATGCCGCCATGATAGGCATAACGGGCTACTTCAAGTATTTGGATAAAGACTTTGCCACTATCGACTTACCGGCATACGCCCGAATGACTACAAAATAACGGAAGATGAAAGAGGTTCGTTTCTTTTATGTCCCCAACGCCAACAGCGTGTGTGAGCTTCCCGAAGAGGAGGCTCAGCACGCTGTTCGTGTTTTAAGGATGATGATGGGTGACGAGATGATGCTGATGGATGGCGAAGGCACCTTCTATCGTGCCACCGTAACAGAAGCCACAAAGAAGCGATGCTTTTATCACATAGATGAGACCTTGCCACAGCAGCGGCAATGGGCACCCCACCTCCATTTGGCGATGGCTCCGACGAAGAACATGGACAGGACAGAGTGGTTTGCCGAGAAAGCCACCGAGATAGGCTTTGACGAACTGACTTTCTTGCGTTGCCGATGGTCGGAGCGTACCGTCATCAAGACAGAACGCATCGAGAAGATTCTGGTGTCGGCCATGAAGCAGAGCCACAAGGCTTGGAAGCCCATCTTGAACGACATGACGGACTTCAAGACGTTCTTGCAAGTAATCGCAGAACGGGAAAAGGAGAGTGGTCAACCGATGCAGAAGTTCATCTGTCATTGTTACGAAGAGGAAGAATTCGGAGAAAAAGTGGCGTTGAAGGATGCGGTGAAACAAGGTGAAGATGTGTTGGTGATGGTAGGCCCTGAAGGTGACTTCTCGCTCGAAGAGGTTAAGATGGCAATGGCGGCAGGATTCCGAAGTGCCACCTTGGGAAAGAGTCGGCTACGGACAGAAACGGCTGCACTTGTCGCTGTACATATCATTAACTTGATGAATCAATAAAATACAATAATAATATGAAAAAGAACTATTTATTTTCAGCAATGATGCTGGTGCTTGTAGCTTTGTGCTCCTGCACGAACACCGACTATCAGAAAGCCATTCCAGCGGAGGCAACGCTGGTGGTGAAAGCCGATTTTAAGTCTATCTCGGAGAAAGCAGACTTCAAGCACTCGCTGGTGATGAGCTTGATTGAAGGTTCGCTTGCCAAGGTGGTAAAAAGCGAGGACACGGACGAAGTGAAGGAATATGTGGATGACCCCATGAAGATGGGCATCGACTTCCGTATGCCGCTCTATTTCTTTATGGTGGGTAATGAGACCTTTGGCTTGACCATGAAGGTGAATGACGAGGGCAGCGTGAAAGACTTCCTTCTTCTGCTCAAAAAACAAGGCATCGCATCGAAGCCCGTCGAGAAGGACGGCTTGATGTGTGGCACGTTGCTCGACGACATCCATTATGCCTACGATGCCAACTCGCTCCTGCTGCTGAAATCGGGGCAGGGGAGTGGGGCGACTAGTCGTTTGACCCGTGACTTGATGAACTTGAAGGAGAAGGACAGTTTTGTCAGCACCGACGGATTTGACCGCATGAACGAAGAAGACAAAGACATCGTTAGCTACTCAAGCGGTATGATGCCGAAGGATGTGGGTGCCCTTTCCTCCTTCTTCTCCCTCGTGCTACCACCATCGCTCTCAGCTAACGACCTCTATTTCATCTCATGGACGAATTTCGAGAATGGCAGGATGATGGCTCATTCGCGTGTGTATGGCAAGACAGACAAGGCGCAGAAGGAGTTGAAAGAGATGGACAAAAACTTCAACACGATTAGCGGCAAGTATATTGGACGTACATCGGAAGACCTCCTTGTATGGTTCGGGACGAATGTGAAGGGAGATTGGCTGCTCAGCAAGTTGAAGGGCATCCCACAAGCCAAGGAAATGCTCTTCATGGCAGAACGTGCCATCGACATCGAGCAGATGCTCAAGGCAACAGATGGTGACGTGGCCGTAGAAATCCAAGCGAAGGACATGAACTTTTATTCGAAAGACCCTTTTGCATTCGTGGCTTACGCAGAATTGAACAACTCAGACTTCTTGGCAGATGTTGATGACTGGAAGAACAGCATGAAAGACTATGGCATGACGATGCGTGACAATGGCGAAAACCAGTACTTGCTCGACATCGATGGGGAGACCTACGCATGGGGTGTGCAGGACAAGAACTTCTACTTTGCTTCCGAGAAAGCGAGTCATACCGACATCAGCAAAGACGGAACCGCGCTGAATGCCTACAAGGGCACCATCGAGACATGCAAGTTCTTCCTTTATGTGGATTTACAGAAAATTCCTTGGGCAGATTTCTCAAGAAAGAACTTCTTGTTTTTCTTGGCTGAGCCTCTTGGAAAACTGCGAAACCTTGAGGTAGAGTCTGCTTCCATCGACGAAGTGACGATGACTGTCGAACTGAAGGAACGGGACAAGAACTTCTTGAAACAAATACTTTAATGGACAAGATACAACTGATTCATACTCTGCCTCATGTGTTTGCCAACCGCGATGACATCGTGAGCGACATTTGGCAGAAGAATGTGACGTTCGAGAAGGGAAGGATTTACCTCGTCGAGGCCAATTCGGGTACAGGTAAATCTTCCCTGTGCAGCTACATTTACGGCTATCGTCACGACTATCAAGGGCAAATCCTCTTCGACGGTGAAGACACCAGCCGCTACACCGTGGCGCAATGGACAGACATCCGCAAGAAGCACTTTGCCCTCCTTTGGCAGGAGCTACGCCTCTTTCCTGAGTTGACGGCTTTAGAGAACGTGGAAATCAAGAACAAACTCACAGGTTTTCAGAAGAAGAAACAAATCAAAGAGTGGTTTGACCTCTTGGGCATCGCCGACAAGCAAGACACCAAGATTGGCCGTATGTCGTTCGGCCAACAGCAGCGTGTGGCACTCATCCGTGCCCTGTGTCAGCCCTTCGATTTCCTCTTCGTCGATGAACCTATCAGCCACCTCGACGACACCAACTCTGAAATCATGGGGCGCATTATGACCGCCGAAGCCCAACGGCAGGGAGCAGGCATTATCGCCACCAGCATCGGCAAGCACATCGAACTGGATTACTCGCAAGTCTTTCACCTCTGACACCTCATGCAAGTTATCCCCAAAACGTTGTGCTCGTCACCCCTTCAGCGCACCCGTCGGGTGCGACATGCCGTACCCGACGGGTGCGACGCATCGTACCCGACGGGTGCGATTTGGAGGTGACGAGGTGAGGTTCATGTCGGAAAACCCTACAACGAAAAGAAGCATAAAGGCAAACATTACTTGCCGCATGGCTCTTAAACTTATAACTCGAAAACTAAAAACTCAAAACTATACCCATTTACAATAACCAATGAAACTCGTTTGGAAATTATTGAGACAGCACATCAGCATCCCGCAGTTTGCAGGGTTCTTCTTTGCCAACCTTGTGGGTGTGGTCATCATCTTGCTGGGTGTGCAGTTCTACCATGACTATAAGGCACTCGACAGCGAAGATAGCTTTATGAAGGCTGACTACTTGATTGTGAACAAGAAAATCGGGGCATTGTCGGGATTGACTGGCGCACAGAACACTTTCAGCAAGGACGATAGGGAAGAATTGGCTGCCGAAAGCTTTGTGGAACAGTTGGGGGCTTTCACGCCCAGTTCCTTTCAAGTGAAGGCACGCTTCAATGTGGAGGGCTTCGTAAGCTTCTCTACGGAGATGTTCTTCGAAAGCGTGCCAGATGCTTTTGTTGACGTGAAGAGTGATGCGTGGAATTATCAAGAGGGTAGCAACGAAATCCCCATTATCCTGCCTAAGAATTACTTAGACCTCTACAACTTCGGTTATGCGCAAGGAAAAGGATTGCCGAAACTGACGGAGGGAATCTTGGGGGCTTTGAAACTCGATATCTTGGTAGCTGGCAATGGTTATACAGATGAATATACGGGAAGAATCGTCGGTTTCTCTTCACGGCTGAACACCATCTTGGTGCCCGAAAAGTTTATGCTGGAAGCGAATCAAAAATACGCCAACAGTAATGCTGTGAAGGAACCCACCCGACTGATTATGGAAGTGAACGACCCCACAGACGACCGCATCGCAAGTTACCTCCAGTCGCATGACTACGAGACCGATGAAGAGAAACTGGATGCCTCAAAGACCACTTTCATCCTGCGTGTGGTGGTCAGCATCGTTATGGTGGTGGGCATCGTCATTAGTGTGCTTTCGTTCTACATCCTCATGCTGAGCGTTTTCCTGCTGGTGCAGAAGAACAGCTCGAAGCTCGAAAATCTCCTGCTCATCGGCTATTCGCCCACCAAAGTTTCGTTCCCTTATCAGGCGTTGACGGTTGGGTTGAACGTGTTAGTGTTAGCTTTGGCTGTGGTTATCATGCTGGCTGTCAGGAACATCTATCTCGATATGTTCGAGAACTTCTTCCCCGACCTCGAAGTGCCAGGCATCATGCCTGCTCTTTGTGTGGGAGTAGGGCTGCTGGTGGTGGTGAGCATCTTCAACATTTTGGCAGTTAGAAATAAGGTGATGAGCATTTGGAAAAGAAAGGATTGAAGAGGAGGATTATATAATTGAAAGATTGAAAAATAGAAGTTGAGATAGATGGAAAGGATTATTCAGTTATATCAGCGTTTGACGGGGAGCGAGCCTCGTGAAGTGAAGGCGTTGGCAGGTGCAGGGAGCAACAGGCAGTACTTCCGACTGATGGGTGAGAAAAGTAACCTCATCGCCGTTATCGGAACGAATGCGGAAGAAAACGAGGCGTTTATTGCGTTGGCTGACTCGTTCGGACAGGGTGGTTTGCCTGTGCCGAAGGTGCTGGCGGTGTCGGACGACCGAATGGTGTATCTGCAAGAAGATTGCGGCGACCTTTCTTTATATGGGTTGATGGCTCAATGCCGTCAGGAGGATGGCTCTTTCAGCCAAGAGGCTGTCGATGCTTTGCAAGAGACCATTCGGATTCTTCCACGTTTTCAGTTTTTGCCCGTGACTAACGGCGAAGCTTCCGACCTCTTCAGCCATTGTTATCCCCAACGGGAGATGGACAGGACGAGCGTTATGTTCGACTTAAACTACTTCAAGTATTGCTTCCTGAAACTGAAGGGAGTGGAATTTAACGAGTATAAGTTGCAACAGGATTTGGAGCGGTTGGCAGATGACTTGCTAAAGGAAGAAACCGAAACGTTCCTCTATCGGGATTTCCAGTCGCGAAATGTCATGCTGAAAGACGGAAAGCCTTATTTCATCGATTTCCAGGGAGGGCGTAAAGGCCCTATCTACTACGATGTGGCATCCTTCTTGTGGCAGTCGTCCGCTCGCTTTTCCGACTCGATGCGTGACTCCTTGATAGACGTGTATGTAGAGGCTTTGCAGCCTTACAAGTTCATGACGAAAGCCGATTTCATGCAGCGACTCCATCTGTTTGTGTTGTTCCGGTTGTTGCAGGTGCTGGGTGCCTACGGCTACCGAGGGCTTTGGGAGAAAAAAACATATTTCATCAAAAGCATCCCACAGGCTTTGGCGAATCTTTCCAAAGAACTGGCACAAGGCACATGCCATCCATATCCTTATTTAGAGCAGGTTTGTGGTGCGCTCATTACTCGCAACATACAGGAAGAAGAAGAGGTGAAGAGGAAGGCTGCTCTTCTCGTCCGCGTCTTTTCCTTTTCCTTCAAGAAAGGTATTCCAGAGGATGAAAGCGGCAACGGTGGCGGCTACGTGTTCGATTGCCGTAGCACACATAATCCTGGCAGGTACGACGAATATAAGCCTCTGACAGGATTAGACAAACCTGTCATCGACTTCCTCGAAGCTGATGGCGAAATTCTCACTTTCTTGGAGAGTGTTTATAAAATCGTCGATTTCCATGTGGCTCGTTACATAGAACGTGGTTTTACCAACCTGCAGATTTGCTTTGGTTGCACGGGTGGCCGACATCGTTCTGTCTATAGCGCACAACATGTAGCCGAACACATCCACAAGAAGTTTGGGGTAGATGTGCGCATCTGTCATCGAGAACAAGGTATTACCCAACTTCTCACTTCTCAGTCCTAACTTTTAACTCATCACTACATGAACGCACTCATCTTTGCAGCAGGGCTTGGCACCCGTTTGAAGCCTCTTACCGACACGATGCCTAAGGCGATGGTGCCCGTTGGTGGTAAGCCACTCGTACAGATTCAGATAGAGAAACTGAAGCGCATCGGTGTGAACGAAATCGTCATCAACGTTCATCACTTCGCACAACAAATCATCGACTTTGTAGAGGCAAACGACTCTTTTGGCATCGAAATCCGTTTCAGCGACGAAACAGACCTCTTGCTTGACACGGGTGGAGGCTTGAAAAAGGCATCCTCTTTGTTCTCCAATAATGCACCCATCCTCGTGCATAATGTTGATATTCTGAGTAATGCCGACTTACTCTCACTCTATAATGAAGCTACTTGTACGACGCTTCTTGTCTCTCAACGCAACACCCAACGCTACCTCCTATTCGACGAAGCTGACCGTCTCGTCGGGTGGACCAACATCGCCACAGGAGAGGTCAAGTCGCCGTACATGGATTTAGACCTTTCCCACTTGAAGCGCTATGCCTTTGCGGGTATCCAAGTCTTCTATCCTTCGCTGCTCCCACACATGGAATCTTGGAACGGAAAGTTTTCCATTATCGATTTCTATCTCAGCATCTGCCACCAAGTTGATATCCTTTGCCATTTCGACCCACAACTGCAATTACTCGATGTGGGAAAACTTGATTCCATCGTCAAAGCAGAGGCTTTTTCCTGCTGTTAATAAAAATTAAGAACTTGAAAAGGTAAAAAGTGGGGTGCTCAATAAAGAAAAGTTAAAAGTTATTTGGGAGAATCAATTTATTGTATTACATTTGTAAGCTGATTTTTCGATAGAGAATCAGAACGATTTCATTTAAGACCAAGATTCTTAACTAATAATAGCTATCATGTCAATTTGGATTATTTTAAAGCTTTTGGGTTCGCTGGCACTGCTTATGTTCGGTATGAAAGCCATGAGTGAAGCCCTCCAGAAGATGGCCGGTCCGCAGCTGCGCCATGTGTTAGGTGCTATGACCACCAACCGCATCACAGGTATGCTAACGGGTACATTGGTCACCGCCTCTGTACAGTCTTCGACAGCCACAACGGTGATGACCGTTTCGTTCGTCAATGCGGGCTTGCTCACGTTGGCGCAAGCCATTTCGGTCATTATGGGTGCCAACATCGGTACGACGCTAACTGCTTGGATTATGGCGGTGGGCACATCGGGCAATGAAGCCTCTCCGTTCGACATCAGCATTGTTTCATACGTGGGTTTCTTTATTGGTATAGTGCTCATCTATATGAAGAAGCACCGCTATGTTGGTGATTTCCTATTTGGTATCGGTCTGTTGCTGCTGGGTCTGACAACCTTGAAGGCTACGGGTATGTCGATGGATTTGGCTAACAATGAGGCCGTCACCTCGTTCTTCAAGTCGTTTGACCCTGACTCCTTCTTGACGACACTTGTCTTCTTGGTTTTGGGTGGTATCATGACATTCTGTGTGCAGTCATCGGCAGCCGTGATGGCCATCACGATGTTGCTGTGTTCCACGGGTGCTATGCCCATCTATCAAGGTATAGCGTTGGTGTTGGGCGAGAACATCGGAACTACCGTCACTTCTAACCTTGCTGCTTTGTCGGCCAACACACAGGCTCGTCGTGCCGCTCTTGCACACATGTTCTTCAACGTGTTTGGTGTGCTATGGATTCTGTTTGTCTTCCGTTATTTCATCGATATGGTGTGCGGATGGGTTGGCTATGACGTGGAAATGACCAAAGACAGCGTCAGCAGCGCCGCTTTTCTGGCTAATGCCGCAAAACTGAACTTCGTGTTGGCAGCCTTCCATACCACGTTTAATGTGGTCAATACCGCCATCCTCATTTGGTTTATTCCTCAGATTGAGAAATTTGTCTGCTGGGTCATCAAGCCAAAGAAGGTGGACGAGGAAGAGGACTTCCGCTTGCACTTTATAACGGCTGGCTTCATGAAGACCCCCGAACTTTCAGTCTTCGAGGCACAAAAGGAGATTACTTCGTTCTCTGAGCGTATGCAACGAATGTTTGGTATGGTGATGGAATTGCTCGACCTTTCCAGCAGCATTTCGAACAAGAAGAAGGACAGCAAGGCGGGCGATTTCGATAAACTCTATGCACGTATCGAGAAGTACGAGGACATCTCGGACAATATGGAGCTTGAGATTGCTAAGTATCTCGACTCAGTCAGCGATGCACACCTTTCCGATGATACGAAGGCTAAGATTCGTGCTATGTTGCGCGAAATCTCGGAGCTGGAATCTATTGGTGACGCTTGCTTCAATATGGCTCGAACCATCAACCGTAAGTTTAACGGCAAGCAAGACCACTTTACGGAAAGCCAGTACGACCACATACATCAGATGATGAGTCTTACCGACCAGTCGCTCTCTGAGATGAACCGCCTGATGGGTGGACGAAAGGAAAGTTACGACATGAATCGTACCTTAAACATCGAGAACGAAATCAACAACTACCGTAATCAGCTCAAAGCGGAGAACATTGTTGATATCAACAACCATAAATATACATACGCTGTGGGTACCATCTACATGGATCTCATCAACGAATGCGAGAAGCTTGGCGACTATGTAGTAAATGTAGTCGAGGCACGTATGGGCACGCGTTTCCGTGTAGCATGATTCTAAACGATAAAGAAAGCGGGCTGCATCCGATTGGACGCAGCCCGCTTTCTGCTATTTTTCTTCCAGCAAGTCTGGGCGTAAAGCTTTCGTTCGTGCCAAAGCTTGCTCATACTCCCATTCTTTGATTTTCGCTTCATGTCCAGACAGGAGAATCTCAGGTACAACCCATGTCTCCTCAGGATTGCTGATGGGGTGGTATTCCGCTGGACGCGTATAAACAGGAGGTTCCAGCAAGTTGTCTTGGAACGAATCGGAAAGGGCACTCTCCACATCACCTATCACACCAGGAATTACCCGCACGATGGAATCCGCCATCACCGCCGCAGCCAATTCACCTCCCGTCAGCACATAATCGCCAATGCTGACTTCACGGGTGATAAGGTGTTCACGGATGCGGTAGTCGATGCCCTTGTAGTGTCCACAGATGATGATGATGTTCTCCTTCAAAGAAAGCTCGTTCGCCATTGGTTGGTCGAACTTTTCCCCATCGGGAGCTGTAAAGATAATCTCATCGTAATCGCGTTCAGCCTTCAAAGCTGAGATGCAAGCATCCAACGGTTGGCATTGGATGAGCATACCAGCAGCACCTCCAAACGGGTAATCATCGACACGACGATGCTTGTCAGCAGTATAGTCGCGCAGATTATGGACATGAATCTCTGCAAGTCCCTTCTTCTGTGCCCTCCCAAGGATGCTCTCTTGTGTGAACGGCTCAATCAGTTCGGGTAGAACCGTGATGATGTCGATGCGCATATAAAGGTTAAAGTTTTTTGTAAAGTTTAAAGTTTAAGGTTTAAAGTTTAAAGAGGCTAACGCAGTGTTAGGAAACAAGCCGCATGGTCTTTAAACTTTAAACTTTAACCTTTAAACTTTACAATGAATTTTCAATTTTTTAGAACTCACTCCAAGCCTTGATTTCGATGTCGTCGAGGCTCTTCGTGCAGAAGGCATCGATGAAAGCGGAGGCAAGACGGGAGTTGGTGATAAGAGGGATATTGAGGTCGATGGCGGCACGACGAATCTTGTAGCCATTGGTAAGTTCGCCCACGGAAAGGTTCTTGGGAACATTCACCACCATATCGATGTCGTGACTGTGAAGTAGGTCGAGAGCTTGAGGCTGCTGTCCCTCTTCACTTGGCCAATGGACAAGGGTGTTCTCGATACCGTTGTCAGTAAGATATCGAGAAGTGCCGCCTGTGGCGTAGAGCTGGTAGCCGTGACTGATAAGCTGCTGGGCAGCACGGAGCATGTCTGCTTTCTGTTTGCCAGGACCTGTCGAGAGAAGGATGCCTTTCTTCGGAATACGATGACCGACAGACAGCATGGCGCAGAGTAGGGCAGAAGCCGTATCGTCGCCGATGCAACCCACTTCGCCAGTTGATGCCATATCAACACCAAGCACAGGGTCAGCCTTTTGAAGACGGTTGAACGAGAACTGCGATGCCTTGATGCCCACGTAGTCGAGGTCGAAAAGGGTCTTTTCAGGACGCTCGAAAGGAAGTCCCAGCATAATCTTGGTAGCCAATTCGATGAGATTGAGTTTCAGTACTTTGCTGACAAACGGGAACGAACGGCTGGCACGCAGGTTGCACTCGATGACGCGCAAGTGGTTCTGTTCGGCGAGGAACTGGATGTTGAACGGGCCAGAGATGTTCAATTCTTTGGCTATCTTTCTGGAAACCTTCTTGATTTGTCGAACGGTCTCCACATAGATTTTCTGTGGTGGGAACTGGATAGTGGCATCGCCCGAATGGACACCTGCAAACTCGATGTGCTCGCTGATGGCGTATGCGATGATTTCTCCGTCTTTAGCCACAGCATCCATTTCTATCTCCTTGTTGTGCTCATGGAACTTCGAAACGACAACAGGGTGTTTCTTACTGATGTTGGCTGCCAACTGGAGGAAACGCTCCAGCTCATCTTGGTTGGAGCAGACATTCATAGCTGCACCACTCAGCACGTATGATGGACGGACAAGCACAGGGAAGCCAACTTTCTCGATGAATTGGTTAATATCATCCATAGAAGTAAGTGCAGCCCATGCAGGTTGGTCAACACCGATGCGGTCGCACATAGCTGAGAACTTGTCGCGGTCTTCGGCATTATCGATGCTTTTGGCCGAGGTGCCAAGAATGGGCACTCGTTCGCTGTCGAGGCGCATGGCGAGGTTGTTCGGTATTTGTCCACCTGTCGAGACAATCACCCCATGAGGATTCTCCAGTTCAATGATGTCCATCACCCGTTCGAAGGTGAGTTCATCGAAATAGAGACGGTCGCACATATCGTAATCGGTGGAGACGGTTTCAGGGTTATAGTTAATCATCACCGAACGGTAACCGTTCTTTCTGATGGTATTAAGTGCTTGAACGCCACACCAATCAAACTCAACACTTGAACCGATGCGATAAGCACCCGAACCAAGGACGATGATGGAACGACGGTCGTTTTCGTAGGTAATGTCGTGGGGTGTTTGTGGTGCTGCGATGGTATTGCTACATACTGAACCGCTGCCTTGATAAGTCAAGTACAAATAGTTGGTTTGGGCGGGATATTCTGCGGCAAGCGTGTCTATTTGCTTCACCACAGGCAGGATGCCCATTTGTTTGCGAAGTTCACGCACCAGTTTGGTAGCTATTTCGACATCGATGAGCGTTTCAAGACCGACAGCACGAGCGATTTGGAAGTCGGTGAAACCCTGTACTTTGGCTCGACGCATGAGTTCGGCATCGACATGTTGGATTGCTCCTTTCTCTTGCAACTCAACATAGGTGTTGAGGATGTTCTGCAACTTCTGCAAAAACCACTTGTCAATCTTGGTGAGGTCGTGAATTTGGTCAATGGTATAACCACTATGTAGCGCTTTCTCCACAACCAGCACACGTTTGTCGGTTGGAGCTTTGAGAGCTGCATCCACATCTTTAATCTCCAGTTCCTTGTTGCCGACAAAGCCATGCAAGCCTTGCCCAATCATGCGGAGACCTTTCTGGATGGCTTCTTCGAAGGTGCGACCTATCGCCATCACTTCGCCCACCGACTTCATGGAGGAACCTAATTCGCGGTCAACACCACGGAACTTGCCTAAATCCCAACGTGGAATCTTGCACACCACGTAGTCGAGAGCAGGTTCAAAGAAGGCAGAAGTGGTCTTAGTGACAGAATTCTTCAAGTCGAAAAGTCCATAGCCAAGTCCAAGTTTAGCTGCCACGAATGCTAAAGGATACCCCGTTGCTTTCGATGCCAAAGCGGACGAACGGGAAAGTCGGGCGTTGACCTCAATCACACGATAATCTTCACTTTCTGGGTCAAACGCATATTGTACGTTGCACTCGCCCACGATGCCGATATGGCGAATAATCTTGATGGCGAGGGCACGGAGTTTGTGGTATTCGCTGTTGGTAAGTGTCTGCGAAGGAGCAATAACAATAGATTCGCCGGTATGGATGCCGAGCGGGTCGAAGTTCTCCATATTGCAGACGGTAATGCAGTTGTCAAAGCGGTCGCGAACCACCTCGTACTCAATCTCTTTCCAACCCTTCAGCGACTTTTCCACCAGCACTTGCGGAGAGAACGAGAAGGCTTTTTCTGCCAGTTTGTTCAGTTCCTCTTCGTTGTCACAGAAACCCGAACCAAGACCACCAAGTGCGTATGCCGCACGGATGATGACGGGATAGCCAAGGTCAGCTGCTGCTTTCCGTGCCTCTTCAATCGTTTCGCAAGCGTGGCTTTTGATGGTCTTGACTTCTATTTCGTCCAGCTTTTTCACGAAGAGTTCACGGTCTTCTGTGTCGATAATCGCCTGAACGGGAGTGCCCAACACCTTCACATTGTATTTCTCAAGAATCTTCTGCTGATAGAGTTCCACGCCACAGTTGAGGGCGGTTTGTCCGCCAAAGGCCAAGAGGATGCCTTGTGGCTTTTCCTTTTGGATAACCTTTTCCACAAAAAAAGGAGTGACAGGCAAGAAATAAATCTTGTCGGCAACACCTTCAGAAGTCTGCACCGTAGCAATATTAGGGTTGATGAGTATCGTTTCAACGCCCTCTTCTTTCAAAGCTTTCAGGGCTTGGCTGCCCGAATAGTCAAATTCGCCAGCTTCGCCTATCTTTAAGGCTCCCGAACCAAGGAGGAGCACTTTCTTTATCGTTGAATCTATCATGGTTTTTGAGTCTTAAAGAAGTTTTACAAAATCGTCAAACAGAAACTCCGTATCGACAGGTCCGCTGGCTGCTTCGGGATGGAACTGTGCCGAGAACCAAGGGAAGTGTTTGTGACGGATGCCTTCATTAGAACCGTCGTTCATGTTGACGAAAAGTTGTTCCCAATCAGACGGAAGTGTTTGAGCATCTACCGCATAACCGTGGTTTTGCGAAGTGATGAAGCAACGTCTCGTACCCACTTGCTGAACGGGTTGGTTGTGGGAACGATGGCCATATTTCAGCTTGTAGATGGTGGCACCAGCAGCCTTTGACAGCAATTGGTTTCCCATGCAGATGCCCATGCAGGGACGAACTTCCCCACCTTTTTCTGCCTTGATTTTCTCGGAAAAAAGGAACTGCTCAATATGTTCCACCGTCTCTACGGCTGTGTCGGGGTCACCAGGGCCATTGGCAAGGAAAAGTCCATCGAAATCGAGTGTGTTGAAGTCGTAGTTCCAAGGAACGCGGATGACTTCCACGCCACGTTTGAGAAGGCAACGGATGATGTTGTTCTTTACGCCGCAATCCACCAAAACAACTTTCTTGTAAGGTGAAAGATTGGATGGGGTAGTTTGGGGTTGATAATGAATGACTTCTTTGCAAGAGACCTTCGCGATGTAGTTCACACCTTCATATTGTGCGGAGGGAATATTATCGGGTTCATCGTCGAAAAGAATCTTTCCCATCATCACACCATGTTCGCGCAACACTTTGGTGAGTTGGCGTGTATCGATACCCGTAATTCCTGGCACATGCTCCCGTTTCAGCCAATCGGCAAGACTCTCTTTGGCATTCCAATGGGAATATTCTGTGCTGTAGTCACTTACGATGATGGCTTCAGCGTGGATTTTGTCACTCTCCATGAAGGTGGCTATGCCGTTCGACTCGATGCTGAAAGGCGGCACACCATAATTGCCGACAAGAGGGTAGGTGAGCACCATCATCTGACCTGCATACGAGGGGTCGGTCAAACTTTCAGGGTAACCCATCATGGCTGTGTTGAATACCACTTCACCTGCCACGGGTTTCTCATAGCCAAACGTTTTTCCGTGGAAAGCTGTACCGTCCTCTAAAAGAAGTGTTACATTTCTCATTTTGTGCTATTGTTTATTCTACTGTCACAGATTTTGCCAAGTTTCTCGGCTGATCCACATCCTTCCCTTTGGCTACAGCGATGTAGTAGGCAAGCATCTGGAGTGGGATGGATGCCAAGAGCGGTTCGAGACATTCTTCCGTATGAGGCAGTTCGATGACGGAATCTGCCATTTTGCGGATGGTTTCGTCACCCTCGCTCACGATAGCGATGACACGTGCCTTACGTGCCTTGATTTCTTGAATGTTGCTGACCACCTTTTCATAGAGTACGTTCTTTGTAGCTACCACCACCACAGGCATCTCGTCATCAATCAAAGCGATAGGACCATGCTTCATCTCGGCGGCAGGATAACCTTCGGCGTGGATGTAGGAGATTTCCTTCAGTTTCAGGGCACCTTCCAGCGCTACGGGGTAGTTGTAGCCACGTCCCAGATAGAGGAAGTTGTGAGCGTAGGTGAAGATGCGGCTGATGTCCTTGATGGTTTCACCCAACTTTAGAAGCTGTTCCATCTTGTTGGGAATAGCATTAAGAGCCGCCAACACCTTTGTGTAGCGCACATTATCGATGGTGCCTCTTTCTTTGCCCAACGCAAGTGCCAACATGGTGAGCACGGTCACCTGTCCTGTGAAGGCTTTCGTTGAAGCCACACCAATTTCAGGACCTACGTGGATGTAGCTACCCGTGTTGGTGGCACGTGGGATGCTCGAACCGATGGCATTACAGATACCATAGATGAAAGCACCTCTCGACTTCGCCAACTCAATGGCAGCCAACGTGTCAGCCGTTTCGCCCGACTGACTGATGGCAATCACCACATCCTGATCGTTGATGACGGGTTTGCTGTAACGGAACTCACTCGCATATTCCACTTCGACAGGTATCTGGCAGAAATCCTCGATGAGCTGTTTGCCGATGAGTCCTGCGTGCCAACTCGTGCCACAAGCCACGATGATGATGCGGCGAGGATTGATGAGGAACTTCCGATTGTCGATGATGGCAGAAAGCGTCACATTGTTGGCTTCCACATTCACACGTCCCCTCATGCAGTCTTTCAGACATTCTGGCTGCTCGAAGATTTCCTTCAGCATGAAGTGGGGAAAACCGCCTTTCTCTATCTGAGCCAAGTTCAGTTCCACTTTCTTCACCTCATGCTCCATCTTCGAGTTGTTAAAGTCAACCACTTCCACCTCCTTGCCACGACGAATGACGGCAATGTCCTTGTCGTCCAGATAAATCACCTTGTCCGTATATTCGATAATAGGGCTGGCATCCGAACCTAAGAAAAATTCTTCCTCGCCGATGCCCACCACCAACGGGCTACTCTTACGTGCTGCAATAATCTGGTCTGGGTCATTCTTGTCGAGAATGGCGATAGCGTAGGCACCAATCACCGAACGCAAAGCGATACGAACAGCTGTGAGCAGGTCGATGTTCTTCTTCGTGCGTACATATTCTATAAGTTGCACCAGCACTTCCGTGTCGGTGTTGCTCTTGAACTCGATGCCGTGCTCCTGCAACTGCTTCTTCAGCACAGCATAGTTCTCGATAATGCCATTATGGATAATCGCCAGATTGCCCGTATAAGAAATGTGCGGGTGGGCATTCGTGGAATTGGGTTCTCCGTGTGTTGCCCAACGTGTGTGGGCAATACCGACAGTTCCTGTGGTGTCTTTATCCGAAGCAAACGCTTCCAAATCTGCCACTTTACCTTTTGTTTTATACACTCTCAAGTTGCCATCTTTCGTCAGAAGAGCCACTCCTGCACTGTCATAGCCACGATATTCCAATCTTTTAAGTCCTTTGATGAGGACAGGGTAAGCGTTGCGCTTACCAAGGTAACCAACAATACCACACATAACTGTATTCTATTTTGTTGGTGCAAAGGTACGCATAAAATTTCTTTTTATCATTATAAATCCTCGTTTTTTTAATATTTGAAAGTGAAAAGAGCGGTTTTGTTGACTAAATGTCACAAAACCGCTCCTAAATACTTTAATTGTAAATTCTTTATATCAGCTCGATACTGCGCTTCACAAACTTGTTCAGAGCCTCACCTTTCAGCAAACCGTTCTGCAATAGTGCCAAGTCAATCAACTGGCTAACCACTTCTGTCTTCGCATCCTTGATGTTCTGCTTGATGAGTGGGTGGTCGGTGTTGAGCACGAGGTTGAGCATCGTGGGCATATCACCATAGAAGGCCATACCTGGCTGCAAACGTGACATATCTTTCATGCGGCGCATATACTCGCTTTGAGTCATCACGACTGGTGCAGCTGTTTCGCCTAAGGCTTGTGGCTCCACGTTGAACTCAATCTTGTCGAGTTTCGGCAGGGCATTCTTGAAGGTCTCTGAGAGTGCCTTTTTGTCATCCTCTGGCAGTTCCTCCTTCTTCTCGTCGCTCTTCACGATGAGCTTGTCCACCACATCGGAATCGACACGTGTGAAGCGACTCTTCTCAAATTTCTCTTCAAAGAGGTTGCACATGGCAGGGTCAAGTTGCCCGTCCATCAGCAATACATTGTAGCCCTTGGCGTTGGCGGCATCAATGTAGCTATACTGGTCGTCCTTGTTGTTGGCATACAGATAGATGAGGTTGCCATCCTTGTCGGTTTGTTCACCCTTGATGAGTGTCTGGTATTCCTCGAAGGTGTAAAACTTACCCTCCGTGTCTTTCAACAGGGCGAAAGCCTTTGCCTTATCGTAGAAGTCACTCTCCGACAACATTCCATAGTTGATGAAAATCTTGATGTCATCCCACTTCTCCTCAAACTGCTTGCGGTCGCTCTTGAAAATGGATGAGAGACGGTCGCTCACTTTTTTTGAGATGTAGGTGGAAATCTTTCTCACGTTCGAGTCGTTCTGCAAGTAGCTACGGCTCACGTTCAGCGGAATGTCTGGCGAGTCAATCACACCATGCAGGAGTGTCATAAAGTCAGGCACGATACCCTCCACGTTGTCGGTCACGAACACCTGATTGCAGTAGAGGTTAATCTTATTCTTCTGGATGTCGAGGTTCGTCTTCACCTTCGGGAAGTAGAGGACACCCGTGAGATTGAAGGGATAATCCACGTTCAGGTGAATCCAGAACAGAGGTTCGTCGCTCATCGGATAGAGCTTCTTGTAAAACTCCTTGTAATCCTCATCCTTCAACTCAGATGGCTTGCGTGTCCAAAGCGGAGTCGTGTCGTTGATGACATCATCCTCGTCGGTTTCCACGCTCTTCTTCTCCTTATCGTCCCATTTGGTCTTCTTGCCGAAAGCCACAGGAACGGGGAGGAACTTGCAGTATTTGTTCAGCAATTCGCTGATTTTGTACTTCTCCAAGAAGTCCTTGCAATCATCGTCGATGTACATCACGATGTCCGTACCACGGTCAGCTCTTTCAGCATCCTCGATGGTAAATTCAGGACTTCCGTCGCATGACCACTTCACAGCCTTGCTACCCTCCTGCCAGCTCTTCGTGATGATTTCCACCTTCTTGCTCACCATGAAGGCCGAGTAGAAGCCCAAACCGAAGTGACCGATGATGGCATTCGCATCCTCCTTATACTTGTCGAGGAAGTCGTTAGCACCCGAAAAAGCAATCTGGTTGATGTACTTGTCGATTTCCTCCTCAGTCATACCGATACCACGGTCACTCACCGTCAGCGTACCCGCATCCTTGTTGATGCTCACACGAACAGTCAAGTCACCAGCCTCCTCCTTCAGTTCGCCCTTCGAGGCAAGCGTCTTCAACTTCTGAGTGGCATCCACGGCGTTGCTCACAATCTCGCGGATAAAGATGTCGTGGTCGCTATAGAGAAACTTTTTGATGACGGGGAAGATATTCTCAGTCGTAACCCCAATGTTACCTTGTTGAGCCATAATTCTATCTTTTTTATATTACTTTTTTTATTTACAATACATCTGTTCGGACATTTATCCGAATTGGGGATAGGGGCAAAAAAGATGCCAGCCACGTGGGTGACTGACATTTTGTCGTTTCTTGTATGTGCGTATTGTCAGCATTAGAATGTGATGCTTAGTGAACAGGAGTGTTGTACGGGCTATTCTTAAAAATCAACATGTCATCAGCAGAACATCAAAACAAATTGAGGGGAAACAGGAAAAAATCCTCTTTTTATTTTGTATAGTGTTTTCTTCATTGTATCTTTGCAAACGGAAATAAATAACTCACGATATGACAGCAATACAATTAAATGCCGAGATGCTGCGCAACTTGAGCATCATTGCAGAGGATGAAAACCTCCTGAAGCGGGCAGCCAAGTACCTGCGCAAACTTGTGGCAGAAAAGAAAGCAGACCCCACGGAGATGACCCGTGAGGAGTTCTTTGCACGTGTGGACAAGGCAGAGCGACAGATTGCCGAAGGTAAGGGCATCACCTTCACGAACCATGATGACATGAACAAATGGCTTAATTCTCTCTGATCATGTACACCATTACCTATGCCCCTGAAGCCAAAGAGGGACTTGCCAAACTGAAACGTAGCGAGCCAGCCTCTTTCAAAAAAGCCGTCAAACTCCTGAATGAGATTGCAGACCACCCCAAGACCGGTACAGGTCATCCTGAGCCGCTGAAAGGACAACCGGAAAACCGTTGGAGTCGACAAATCACCAAGAAGCACCGCTTGGTGTATCGCATTTTTGAGACAGAAGTTCATGTAGATGTGCTTACTGCCTATGGTCATTATAGCGACAAGTAATACTCATCATATTGTAGAACATTAAAACCTCATGCCTATGGGATAGGGAAGAGGGTAGAGAATAAGATAGCCCGCGCAACGAAAAAAGTTGTACGGGCTATTCTTAAAAAATCAACATGAAATCAGCAGGATGCTGAACAATTTGAGAGGAAACCAAAAAAAATCTTCATTTTATTTTGTATAGTGTTTTCTTCATCGTATCTTTGCAAATGTGTAAATTCATAAACAAAAAAGATATTATGGCAACATTGATATTACAAGTCCCTGACGAAAGCCTCGTTTCAAAGGTGAGACAAGCATGCAAAATGTTGATGGGAGTGGCTTCGGTAAAAATACAGAAAGAGGCCAAGCCTAAGGTGTATGATGTGACCAAGACCGCAGGATTCCGTGAGGCGATGGAAGATGTGAAGCATGGAAGGGTGTCTCATTACGACTCTGTTGATGATTTGTTTAAAGAATTGGGCATTAACGTATGACGTACGAAATCATCACCTCTTCACGTTTCAAGAAAGACTTGAAGCGATGTGTAAAACGAGGCATGGACATGAGCCTCATCTATACCGCAATGAACTTGCTTAAAGCCACTGGCACCTTGCCCGCAGAGTATCGCCCGCATAAGTTGTCGGGCAACCTGCAAGGGATATGGGAATGCCACATTCAGCCCGACTGGCTGATGACTTGGCAGCAGGACAATCAGCAGTTGACTCTCCTGTTTCTGCAGACAGGTACTCATTCCGACATTTTCTGACAGATTCAATTTACTGTATCACAATCAAACGCTCATGCCTATGAAGAAGATACTAATCTTATTCTTTTTGTTCTTTTCAATTTTAGTTGTGTCGTGTGTGTCATCTCAAAGTACAACTACTGTGGCTAAGGGTTACGATATATCTAAATACCAATACGTTGTATTTGGTAGTGAGGATGATGGGGATGCAGAATTGGCGACATCCTCCTGATGGTAAAAAATGAAATATCCGAGAAACTTCAAGTTGTTTCTGCAGAAAAAGCAAGTTCACTCATTAATCAGGGTGAAAAAGTTTTGTCGCCCAAAATCAATGTTAAGACGGAGAAGTGGGATGGTGGACACACATATATATCCATTAGCTTCTACGACCATTATACCAACCAAAGTGTCGCTGTCGTAAAATCCAGCGGAATAGGTTGGTCAATATCCCAAGACCAAGAATTGGCGTATAAGGCTATCAAAAAAGAATTAGATAAAGCCTTCAAGTAGTCAAATTATCCACATTATTTATGGAAAGCAAAAGTATAAACGATATCACGTTATTTAGATATTTGTTTAACCTTGATAATAGGGACTTGCCACAAAGTATTCTTATTTGGTGTAGAAACGCAGGTAGTGTGGTTGAAGCAGATAGAGAAAATGCCATCAAAGAACTGTCTCATTTGAGGGGAAACTGCCGCAAGTTGGTAATTTTCTCAAAATCATTCATTGACACTATGGATAAGTCTTATATGAAGTTTACTCAATTTCATATGGATATTCTTGAGGAACTTGATAATGAAAATGGAATTGTTCGCAGCCCATATTTTGTCGAAGGCTGCTATGTTGTATACAGCATAAAAAACGGCTGCCTTACATTATGGGTGTTCCATGATAAAATAGACAAGTTTCTGTCAATCCCAACATATTATATTTGTGCCTCTCCAAAAGATAAGATTAAAGGTAACGGACACCAATTGGACTGCATGATTGTTCCCCTGTTGGATAATTGTTATGAACCCAATCTCAGAGACTATATTGACATGGTCTTAGATTATCTATGTTTAAGACAATGGGCTGAAGTTCAATTAAAGCAAGTTTCAACCACTGTAAAAAGGGATGTTAAGAAAGTTAAGAAGACGTTGACTATTACAGAGTCTGGACTTGATTATTTCATATTTGACAGCAAATGGTATACTGAATTATCTAACGACGAATCATTCCAAGTTAGTGGGCATTTCAGATTACAGCCTTATGGTGATGGCACAAAAAGACTTATCTGGATTAACGAATTCACAAAGAATGGATACCACAGAAAAGCCACAATCGACAAGGTTAAAGATGGCGACATTTCTTTAACGTGATGTGAAAGATGAATTTTGCAATATAGATGAAGGCACCCACACATTTTGTTGTACAGGTGCCTTCATTCTATTGCAATAATACTGATTACAAATCTTCTCCATTAGCCTGATTATACCCATTGTCGTAGAACAATAAAATATAATACATTCCCTGTTCTTCGCTTATCATAAACCAAACGGAACGCTTTTCCATTTCCCCAAGAAGGTATTGCATTGCTAATTCTTTCACTATTGAGGTTCGTTCCTCATCGCTCATCTTTTCATTTTGTTCCGTTGTGTATTTTGATAAAAAAAGTTTAGCAACTTCCCCTTGGAAGGCAAGCGTGTCAATTGAGGCAAAATCCATTTGGTAGAAGTCTGCTTCATATCTCTTATTGTGTACACTCATCTCATATGAAATATCTTCAGCTTCTGATATTGTGTAATCATGGCTTGATGTGTATTTTTTATTATCCTCAAACTGGCGACAAAGTGTGTTGAATCTTATTTTAATGTCCGCTTCACTTGATCCGACTGCGTCCTTTACCAATATTCTATAAACCTTGTTGTTGTTGGTCACGACAGATAGAGTCACATTCCTTCCATTGAATTCTCCTGTCAATATATCCATAGCACTATTGTACTGAAATCCTTTTGCCTTCAGCTGCTGAATCATGTTCGCCTTTGTTCCGTCCACTGGAATGCCCAGGAATTTTGTCACATCCATTTGTGCATGAAGTGCCGTTGCTATCAGAAGTGTTGCAAGAATAGATAAAAGTTTTTTCATTATAACAGAGTCAATCCTTCAGCACCATAGGATTGTTGTGTTAAGACGTGAGAAGCGTGGCGCTGATATGCCACTTCTTCTAATGGAGGTCGTGAGAATAACCCTAAGATGCAGATGCAGTAATCAGTCCACGCTATACACGCAAACCGTTATCACTTTTCTTGCGTACTATAGAAGTTTCTCACGTTTCCATTTGCAAGTCGAGCATAACGCTTCGTTTTACCAATATGTCTTGCACTCTTTGCAGAATGCAAGTGCAAAAGTAGGAAGAATATTTTGTTTTTCAAACATTTTTTGAAAAAAAGACAAAAAGATTTGGAGTGCAACTAAATTTCAGTTACATTTGTAGGCAAAAAGCAATAAAAATAATGGGAACAAAAGAAAAGTTGCGTGAGAGATTTCTGAAAATGCCTTCGGATTTTACCTTCGATGAGATGCAACGTCTGTTGGAGGGATATGGCTACGAACGTGGCAACAAAGGCAAGACATCAGGGTCTCGGCTGATTTTCAAGAATGGAGACAAGCGACCCATCATGTTGCACAAACCACACCCTGGCAATATCGTGAAAGAATATGCCATGAAGCAGGTGCTGGAAGAGTTGCGTAATGCTGGTTTTATCAAATAAGAAGGAGGATTCGATTATGAATACAATGACGTACAAGGGTTATTTGGGTTC
>CADCDP010000024.1 GCA_902800305.1 uncultured Bacteroidales bacterium | reverse complement strand
CATCACCGCTAACATTACCGACACCAGCAACGGCGGCACCGCCCTGTTCCGCTACATCAACGGCGCCACCATCAAGGACCTCACCGTCGGCGGCACCATCACCTCCAACCAGCGCTACATGTCTGGGCTCGTGGGCTTTGCCGACAGCGAAGGCGAGGGCAAGAACCTCATTGAGGACTGCGCCGTCACGGCTACGCTCAACGTCAATACCGACTATGCCGGCGGCATCGTCGGTCATGGTAAGAGCTCGGCGACCACCATCCGCGGCTGTGTCTTCGCTGGCACGATGAACTCCAACAGCAATCCCAACGTCGGCGTCATTTGGGGCTGGAGCGACAGCGGGACACCGACACTGGAGAACTGCTTAGAGGCAGGCACATACACAGGCATCAGCAAGCTGCATCCTATGGGCTTGCAGGGCGGCAGCGGCACCATCGACAACTGCTACTATGTGACACCGCAGATTGGCTCGCCCGAGAATGCTTGCACCGTCAGCGGAGCCAGGCAGGCCTATGCCCTCGCCACCATACCTGCTAACCTCGGCAACCTGGTAAAGGACTACGGTTTAGCGAAGGCCTACCAGAACGGCATTTTATACGGTGGCACATACTACGTTATTCCCAGAGCCCTCACCGGCAGTGGAACGGAGGAAAGTCCTTACATCATTGACAATGATTATGATTGGAATTGTTTCGCCTATTCCGTCACCAACGGCACCAGCTACAGCGGCGAGTTCGTGAAACTGAACAACGACATCAGCGTATCGGAGATGGTGGGCAGCAGCGAGACCAACTCGTTCCAGGGCACGTTCCTGGGCTACGGCCATACCATCACCGCTAACATTACCGACACCAACAACCAGGGCACTGCCCTGTTCCGCTACATCAACGGCGCCACCATCAAGGACCTCACCGTGGCTGGCACCATCACATCCAGTCAGCGCCACGTGTCGGGGCTCGTGGGCTTTGCCAAAGGCACCAACGTCATTGATGAGTGCGTCGTCACGGCCACGCTCAACATCAACACCGACTACGCCGGCGGCATCGTCGGCCACGGTACGGACTCGAAGACTACCATCAGCGGCTGCGTCTTTGCGGGCACGATGAACTCCAACAGCAATCCCAACGTCGGTGTCATCTGGGGCTGGAGTAACAGCGGCGTCCCCACCCTGGAGAACTGCTTAGAGGCTGGTACCTACGAGGGCATCAATAGACTGCACCCCATGGGCCTACAGGGTAATACAGGCACCATCACCAACTGCTACTACGTGACACCGCAGACAGGCTCGCCCGAGAATGCTTGCACCGTCAGCGGAGCCACAAAGGCCTATCCCATGTCCACCGCTCCATATTATCTCGGCGGACAGGTGCAGGACTACGGCTTAGTAAAGGCCTACGAGAATGGTATTCTCTACGGTGGCAAGTACTACATGGCTCCTGCCATTATCAGTCTGGCCGACGACGGCGACAACAGCACTACTATCAGCGAGGCGCACGGCTACGTGGCCGACGTGACGCTGCAAGGCCGCACGCTCTACAAGGACGGCGCATGGAACACGCTGTGCCTGCCGTTCAACGTGGACGACTTCAACGGCACACCCTTGGAGGGAGCCACGGTGAAGACCCTCACATCGACCGGCTTCAGCGACGGCACGCTGACGATGAACTTCACCGAGAACCAGACTTCCATAGAAGCAGGCAAGCCATATATCGTTAAGTGGGATCCCTTGGACCTCTCAACTTTGCGTGCCAACTACACGGCGCAGGACGGTGAGATGCTGACGGGGACGCTCGGGGGCAACTACAAGATTTCGATTGCAGCTGGCGCGACAGTAATGCTACAGGACGTGAAAATCTCCGGCACGAACTCGGGCGCTTACCGTTGGGCAGGTATTACCTGCCTTGGCGATGCCACTCTCATCATCAAGGGCACGAACGCCGTATGGGGATTCCATCAGAATTATCCCGGCATCCACGTGCCTACTGGCGCGACACTGACCATCACGGGCAGCGGTTCGCTCGTTGCCAACAGCAGCGGCAATGCAGCAGGCATTGGTGGTGGATATGGTATTCCCTGCGGCAACATCGTCATTGAGGGCGGCACCATCAATGCCTATGGCGGATGGCTCGCGGCCGGAATCGGTGGTGCCAATCAGGCAACTTGCGGCTACATCACCATCACTGACGGTGTGACCAAGGTTTACGCCGAGAGTGACGGGAGTGATGTCGGCGCCATTGGCGCGGGCTATAACAGCTCGTGTGGCACCGTCACTATCGGTGGCACGGTGGGTGCCATCACCGCCTCTCCCCACACCTACACTGGCACTGGCTCGGGAAGCGTTGATGTTGCGATGCCTAATCTCGTGAATCCCGAGTTCAACGGCATCACCATCAGCGAGACTCCTGTCAAGGTCTCGACCGACTATGTCGATTTCGTGGGCACGTACAGCCCCGTCAGCATCTACACCGCCAGGAAGACCAACCTCTACCTCGGTGCTGACAACACGCTCTACTATCCCACCGCCAGCGGCTTCAAGGTGAACGCCTTCCGCGGCTACTTCCAGCTGAAGGGCCTCACCGCCGGAGAACCCGCTAACGGTGTCCGCGCCTTTGTGAGCTCGCTCATGCTTTATCGAGCGTGAGCGAGCTCGAACAAGTTCAAAATCATCATCAAATAGGAGGACATAGCAATGAAGAAAACATATTTGCAGCCCGCTCTGCCACCTACCGCTACATGTTCACCATGAATGTAACAACTATTGTATGGAATAAAATATAAGTAACCAATCATAATTATCTTATATCAATTAGTAAATTATTTGTGTGTTTCTACTTAGTATAATATTGAAGGAATATGAGAAAACAGATCATTCTTCTTGTGTTGGCCGTTGTGGCCTATGCCCTGCCAGCAGGAGCCGCCAAGCTTACTGTCGCCGATGGCAGCGGGTCCTCCTCCTCCTTCGGACCGTTTAACAGTGACAACTATCCCTCTGTGCGGCAACACAATCAGATAATCTATCCGGCCGAGAAATTGACAGCAATGACCGGCACGCGCATCAAAAGCATGACGTTCTATCTCATGGAAGTCATGGTGCCCAATCCAGGTGGACGCATCACCTTCTCGCTGGCAAACATCGAGGCGGGAAGCTCCTTCGACAGCGACAAGGCACTTGTCACTGCCGACCTGACACAAGTCTATTCCTCCGAGCCGACTTTTGCGACCGAGTGGACCATCACCTTCGACGAGAACAGCAACTTCATCTACAGCGGCGGAGACTTGCTGATAGATGTCACTGTCGAGCCTGGAAGAGAGAAACTGCCATTGACTTTCTATGGCGAGAGCCAGGACAAAAGCTCTATTGTCTATTATTTTGAGGATGATGAATACTATGAGTCATCATCGTCCTTGCCCAAAGTGAAGTATTCCTATGGAGCACCCTCGATGGAGCTGACTTCGAGTAAGAAGATTGACTGCAGTAGTGCGGTTGGCACCGGCGAGGCGATAGTCCCCGGCAAACTCGTTGTCAAGAACACCGGAGATGTGCCTCTTAAGCCTGTTGTCAACTTCAGCGGCGCCAATGCCGGCATGTTCTCGGTCAGTCCGGCAGAGCCGGTCGAGATTGCCGCAGGCGATAGCGCGGAGTATTCCATCATCTTCAATGCCGCGAGTTGCACCGAGACAGGCGTGTTCACCGCAGGCATTTCGATTACCGATCCCGACGACGAGGCGACGCCTATAGAGGGTATTACCGTCAGGGGAGCAGCCTTAACATCGGCACGAGACACGGTGTTTGCCACCAGAAATGACAGGAATTGGAATGTTCCTATCTGTACACTCGAATCGGAAGACTTCTACCCAGAATCACAGTTTATCTATCCCGCCGAGAAAGTTGCCGTGCTCAAAGGCCGCAGGATAACAGGCATCAAGTTCTTTGCGGAAAAAAATTTCTTAGTGAATGGCGGAAAGTTCCAGTTGTCGATTAAAGAAACCGAACAAACCGTGTTCACTGCCGCCGGAGTGGATAAGGTTACCGACATGACCGCCATTGCCACCGCCTCGATTAGCAAGACCACTAACGTGGTTGAGTTTGTGTTCACCGAACCCATTGCCTACCACGGCGGTAACCTTGCCATCGAAGTGAGCACGCTGGAACGTACACCTCTTAATGTCTATACTCACTGGTTGGGTGGATATCAAGACAACACGCCCGCTTACTTCAAGTACGGCGAAGCATCCGACGAAAAGAGCTTGGAAAACTTCTTGCCCAGAGCCGAGTTTACCACAACTGATTGCGAGCCCACCTACTCGATGGAGGTGACTTCTGGCAGAACCATCATCGGCAGCACTAGCATGAGTGGTAGCGGCAAGGCATTGGATACCGCCAAACTCACTGTCACCAACACCGGCAACCAGACCCTGAAGCCCGTTGTGACTTTCAGCGGCGAGAATGCCTCAATGTTCTCTGCGTATCCGTCCGGACCCGTCGAACTCGCCGCGGGTGGCAGCGCGGAATTTGTCATTACCTTCGTCGCGCCCGAAGGCCTTGAACCCGGCGACTACACTGCCGGCGTCATTGTCACCGACGCTCTCGGCTGTGCCGACCCCATCAACGATGTGACCGTCAGGGGCGTGGCGATAACGTCGGCACAAAACACGGTTTGTATCACCCAACATGACAAGAATTGGAAAGTCCCAATCAAGACAAACTCATCGTCATTCAACAACCCTGAATCACAGTTTATCTATCCGGCCGAGAAAGTCGCCGCGCTCCAAGGCCGCAGGATTATAGGCATCAAGTTCATTGCTGAAGAGAATATCCAAGTGCACGGCGGAAAGTTCCAGTTGTCAGTCAAAGAAACCGACCAAGACGTGTTCACAGCCGCCGGTGTGGATAAGGTTACCGACATGACGATTGCAGCCACCGCCTCAATCGGCGACAACACCAGCGAGCTATACCGGCAGGAACCTTGCCATCGAAGTCCGCACTCTGGAGCGTACCTCGAATCTTAATGTCTATACTCAATGGTTGGGTGAATATCAAGACAACACTCCCGCTTACTTCAAATATGGTGAAGAATCCGCCGAAAAGGGCTTAGAGTACTTCTTGCCCAGAGCAGAGTTCACCACAATTGATGGCGAACCCTCGTACGCGATGGAGGTGACTTCTGGCAGAACCATCATCGGCTGCACTAGCATGAGTGGTAGCGGCAAAGCGTTGGATGCATCGAGGCTTGTTGTGACCAACACTGGCAACCAGACCTTGAAACCCGTTGTGACCTTCAGCGGCGAGAATGCCTCAATGTTCACTGTCGAGCCCGCCGGGCCCGTCGAACTCGCCGCGGGCAGCAGCGCGGAGTTCTTCATCAACTTTGTTGCGCCCGAAGGCCTTGAACCCGGCGACTACACTGCCGGCGTCATTGTCACCGACGCTCTCGGCTATGCCGACCCCATCAACGATGTCACCGTCAGGGGGACAGCGCTATCGACAACACAAGAGACGGTGTGTGTTACCCAAAATGACACCGATTGGCTAATTCCAATCAAGACTAACTCAACGTCGTTCGACACCAACTATGAATCACAATTTATCTATCCCGCCGAGAAAGTAGCCGCGCTCCAAGGCCGCAGGATTACAGGCATCAAGTTCATTGCTAAAGAGAATATCCAAGTGCACGGCGGAAAGTTCCAGTTGTCGATTAAAGAAACCGACCAAGACGTGTTCACAGCCGCCGGTGTGGATAAGCTATACCGGCAGGAACCTTGCCATCGAAGTCCGCACTCTGGAGCGTACCTCGAATCTTAATGTCTATACTCAATGGTTGGGTGAATATCAAGACAACACACCCGCTTACTTCTGGACCGGTGATGAATCCGCCGAAAAGGGCTTAGAGTACTTCTTGCCCAGAGCAGAGTTCACCACCATTGCGGGCGGCCCTGCTACCATCAGCCTGGCCGACAATGCCGACAACAGCACGACCCTCAACGCGGTTAATGGCTACTTGGCCGAGGTGACGCTGCAGGGCCGCACGCTCTACAAGGACGGCAAGTGGAACACGCTGTGCCTGCCGTTCAGCGTGGACGACTTCAACGGCACGCCCTTGCAGGGAGCCACGGTGAAGACGCTCGCATCGACCAGCTTCAGCGGCGGCGCACTGACGATGAACTTCAGTGATGACCTGACCAGCATTACCGCCGGCAAGCCGTATATCGTGAAGTGGGCCACCGGCACCGACATCGAGAGCCCCGTGTTCAACGGCATCACCATCAGCGAGACTCCTGTCAAGGTCGAGACCGACTATGTTGATTTCGTGGGCACCTACAGCCCCGTGAGCATCTATACCGACGAGAAGACCAACCTCTACCTCGGCGCTGACAACACGCTCTACTATCCGACGGCCACCGGCTTCAAGGTAAACGCCTGCCGCGGCTACTTCCCGCCTTTGTGCTGAACTTCGGCGACGATAGTAACGCAACGGGAATTCTAACCACGAATTTCACGAATCCCACGAATTCGGACAATGAGTGGTACTCGCTGGACGGTTGCCGTCTCAACGGCAAGCCGACGGCGAAAGGCATCTATATCAACAACGGACGTAAGGTAGTGATTAAGTGAGAATAAAGCAGAGCTCGCTCATGCTTTATCGAGCGTGAGCGAGCTCGAACGAAGTTCAAGGTAATAGTGAAGTAAATCTCTAAGGAGTCAAGGAGTAAAGGAGTGGCCCCGCCAGAAAAAACTCCTAAACTCCCAAACTCCTTAGACAAAGAAATTCGTATTAACAATAAAAGAACTGTAATCTATGAAAATGATAAGTTTTACACATGAAATGCGTGCAATGGTGATGACGCTGCTATGCGTTGTGCCCATTTGCGCAAGTGCTTTTGAGTTCCGCTATGAAGGAAAGGCATTGGAAGATGGGGCAACTGTCACCATCTATGCCGCCGAGGACAGTTGGGGATTCGGCGAGATGGAGTGCGCCACCAATCCCAGCACCAACCCCAAGAACGGTCTGATTGTCGCTTCGACCGATCTTGGCAAGAAGTCGGGCACCGCCTCGATAGCCATCACGTCGAAGACCTTCACGGCCAACATGGTGCAGTGGTGCATGGGTGGCGAGTGCCTGCCGATGAATGTAAAGACTGCTGCTGACAAGACCTTTAGCCTCGACGCTGACGGCATCTGCCAAGTTCAGTTTGATGCAACGGGCATCACGACAGAGGGTGTGCTGGATGCCCAACTGACCGTCACCATCGGCATCGAGCGCAAGACCGTGAACATCAGGTTCGTGAACGGCAATGCCGAAGAACCATTTTGGTGGGGCTATTTCACCGACCAAGATGCCAAGAATAATCCCTTAGTCCTCGGCAGTGGATCAGCCACCACCTACGATATGGCTATCGGTGTGCCGGCAGGGCATCCCATCGCAGGGACAGGAACGGTGAAGGCGGTGCGCTTTTGGTTGGGCAACGACCTTTCAGCCATCAGCAGCGACGTGACGCTTTGGATTTCGAGCAGCCTGCCCGAATACGTCTCGAATGCTGACTACACACAGAAAATCCCCAAGTCGGCGTTGAAGAAAGGGCTTAACGAAATCGAGCTGACCACCCCCTACTGCATCAACAACGCCCAGTGCTACATCGGCTACACGTTCAGCATCAGCGATGCCGCTTACCTCATTAAGGTTGGTGGAAAGGAAGTGCCCAATTCGTGGTTCTATCGCGTGGCAGGAAAAGCCTGGTTGGATTCTTATGGAGAGGGCCTCGGCAAATTGGCCTTGCAAGTGCTGCTTGACGGTGTGGTGCTCCGCAATAACAGTGTCACACCGTCCGACTTCGGCACGAACTACGCGTTGAAAGGCTCGCAGGTGGAAGTGCCTGTAGATATCATCAACCTTGGCAAGGAAACCATCCATTCCATCGCCTACACCATCACGACCAACGGCAACGTATCGGCTGAAAAGACCTACCAGATGGCTGACTTGGATTTCAACACCACCACCACCGTCTATCTTCCTTTCGATGCTGACAGCGACACCCGAAAGTATGACAAACTGCTGACCATCACTAAGGTGAACGATGTACCCAACGAGGCTACCGTGCAGACAGCCACAGGTTTGTTGATTACGATTTCGAGGAAACCTGTTGCCACGCCTGTGGTCGAGGAGTTTACAGGCACTTGGTGCGGATGGTGTCCCCTGGGTTACGACGGCATGGAATACGCCAGCAAAACCTTCGGCGACAAGGTGGTGCTGATTGCGGCACATAGTAGTGACCCTATGGAAACATCTGATTACCATCCCATTGCCTACATGGTTTCTGGCTATCCCAGCTCCTTCATCAACCGTGCCTTCGATGCCTATCCTGCTGCAAGTACGTTGGAATATTATTTGAATGAATGTCTCGAAGAGAACACCATCGCTGAGATTGCTGCCACCGCTTGTTGGGCAAACGAGGGACAGACAGCTGTCAGAATTGACACAGACACGAGGTTCGTCTATTCGGAGGACGCAGGTCAGTATGGCATAGCCTTCGTGCTGGTGGAAGACGGCATGAAAGGCACCGGCTCTTCATGGGCTCAAGCCAATAATCTGAGTGGCAATGCTTCGTATGCAATGTCCAATCCGTTCTGGTACAGCTCCCCCGCGAAGGTGACTGGCGTTGAATTTAATCACGTGGCGGTCGCTGCATGGAACATCAAGAACGGTGTCAACGGTTCCATCCCAACGGCCTTCACAGCTGAAGCACCCATCACCTACAGCTACACAGCCGACATCTCGTCGAACGCGCTCATTCAGGACAAGACCAAGCTGAAGGCTGTCGCATTGCTCATCGACCGCACGACGGGCGACATCGTCAATGCCGCACAGTGCGCCATCAATGACTACACCACGGGTATTGGCGACATCACGTCGGAAGCAGACAGCACCCCTGTTGCCCGATTCTCTGTGGATGGTCGCCAACTCTCCGCACCACAGAAGGGTCTGAACATCATCAAGACTGCCGATGGCCGCACCCTGAAGGTGTTGGTGAAGTAGAGAATTCTTCTTATTTAAATTTCGAAAGTTATTTTATGCTTCGCGTGACTAAAGAAAAACAGGTAAAATAAAGAGATGACAAGTTGCAAAAAGATGCTTTCTACAAAGACTTCAATAGAATACAAGAAATAAGTAAGTTCAGTGTAATGAAAGACACCTTGCTACGAAGAGTCGGTCCATCTCTCAATCTTGCATTCGAGAAGATTCATTGCCATGTATCGGTCAAATTCATCCAAACTATCCCTGACAGCAGTTCAGTAGTTACAGAAGTATAGGAGTTCAGACATTTCCCTAATCAACCACCATTGAATATGATGAGTTGAATTCGTGCTATTGTCTGAACTCCTGTAACTCCTGGACTACAAGAAGTTGAGCAAATGTGAAACTTTTATCTTTACATCATTTCATTTTCTTGAAGATTTTCGTCGTCCCATTGGCTTGGCGATGGATATACACGCCAGAAGCATTGGGCTTCTTCTCTCCCATCACCTGTCCCTGTAAGTTATACCACCGGCCGTTCTCTTCGTCAACGGTCAGTGTGCGGATGCCGTTCACGTCGGCAATGTCAATGACGAGCGGCTCCCAGGGCGTGCCGATGATGGCGTCACTATTGTAAGCCACCTCGGTGCAGACGGTGACGATGGAACCGTTGATGGCGGCACGAACCTCCATCGGCTTGCCGTTGCCTTCGCCGGCAATGAGCAGGTAGTAGAGTCCGCTGTCTTCAGAAGCGGTGGCAGCGCCACGGCATTCGTTGTCGACAAAGGCTCCCAGTTCAGCATCGGTGACCACCTCGTCTTCCTTAACCAATTTTATGACCATGGACATGTTGTCGGGGTAGGTCTCGGGCTCGACAGGGTCGAAGATGGACGGCTCGTTTGCCCACTGGCTGTGTGCCGGGCTATGCAACGGTGCATTGGCCATCGAGACAGCAGGATAGGAGAACTGCTTGGTGTTGGGGTCGACACTGTGATAGAGGTAGCCCTTTCCGCTTTCCAGAATGTGGAGGTTGCCTTCCCATCCGTAGGGTCCGTAGAAGGCGAAGCCCTGTTGCGACTTCACTTCGTCGCCCTCTTGCGGGTTGGCACCGGCGAGTGCCACGTCAGGTGTCATGGCGACAGCAGGCAGATAGCCTATCCAGTTCCATCCGTTCTTCAGCGTCACCTTCGCCAGGTCTGTCTTCGGCGGCTCTCCAGTGATGGGAAGCGGTGTGGGCAGTTCGATGCTCTTCGACAACTTCGACAGGTTCATCTTGTACATCGTGTTGGCATGTACGTCGTTGAGCGAGCCGTCCCAGTAGGTGCCGTTGCTGTAATAGGTTCCCGTAGAGCGATCCTTGATATAGACGTTCCATGATGTGAGGTCGCCGAATACCACGGAGGTCTTTGTGTCGACAGGCTCCACGCCCAGCGAGATCCAGTTCCAGTTTGGCCTCAGCCTGAGTTCTTGCTCTATCATGTTGCTCTTCGTGAAAATCACCGGATTGTTGAAATTGCCGTAGGTGGCGGAGTTGTCGAACTTGACGGAGGTGACCGGCGTGTCGGCCGACGGCAATGTGATGTTGACGTTGGTATAGGTGATGCCCTTGGAAGCATCCCAGATGCGGAAGGTGACGTCCTTGCCGTTGTCGAGGTCGGTTATGACGCCGTTGACATTCTGATGTGCCGTGCCATAGACGCTCAACGCCACGAAAGCCGCGCCGCGCATGGGCTCGATGTTGGCCACGCCACGACACTCGCCGTCGATGAAGGCGGCCACGCAACTCTCGCTGTTGCCCATGAGCACGCCGTTGACATAGATCTGTCCGACAATGCTCATATTGTTTTCGTAAAGGTCGGGGTTCACTGTCCAGTTGGGTGCCTCGCCACGTACTCTCATCAAGATGCTGAGCGACTCCAGGATTTCATCGTTGCCCTGCAAGCCGACGTTCACGCTGTAGTTGCCTACGGCAACCAGCGGTTTCACGAGGAAGCGCAGTGTCTTACTGGTCTGCGGTACCAAGTCGCCAGTGGACTCGACTAGTGAGCCGTCGATGGCATCGACGAGCGATAGCCATTCGGGCATGTTTTGCAAGGTATAGTACTCGGTTTTGCTGCCCTTGTTGACGATGTCGACGTCGAAGTAATACTCATCGCCAAACTTCTTGATGACGGTGACACTGTCTTTTGCCCACTTCAGCGTGTTCTTCTGCACGTAGGCCGTCCAGCGGATGGGGTCGGACTGGTTGCCGTGCATGTCGTTCACCTTGTCGACGGTGATGTTGAGCAGGCATCCCTCCATGTCGCGTGGCGACACACCGGCGGTATCCCTCAGCCTGATGACCACCTTGCGCTCAGATGCCACCGGTGTGGCGTCCAACTTCGTCTCCAGGATGGCGTTCTGGAGTGGCGGGGCGATGTCGGCGGCAGGAGATTCCTGCTGCGATGCTGCCGCAGCATACTGGATGGACTGCCGGGGCTGGCCGGGTGCCATGTCGTCGAGGGTGAAGACCTTGGTCTCCTCGCCGAACACCACGGCGTCTTTCTCGAAGGGATAATAGGCCACAAGACCACGCGAGTATACATCAGTGGTGTCGAGCGTGTTGTATATGTTCTGTAGCAGGCGGTTCTCCTGGATGGTAGCCTTCCAGATGCGCACCTCGTCGACGATGCCCGCAGAGTGCTTTCCGAAGGTCATCGTGGCTCCTTCAAGCATGGGCACGTCGCCCTCGCTGATGACTGCCGTGCGCTTGCCGTCGCAGTAGAAGATGGCCGACTGTCCGCGGACGACGTTGAGGGCGAGGTGGTGCCAGTCGCCGTAGGTCGCCACGTCGGCAGTGGCCACTGTCTGCGACTTCGTGCCGTAGTCGAGCACCAGGTTCTTCTGTGCGTCGTAGTGCAGGCTCAGGCGGTTGGATGGGGTGGCATCGGTCTCGAAGATACCCTCTTCGGCCGTACCACTGGCCGCCGCTGCCTTGTGCCATAGTTCGATGGCGTAACTCTCCTCACGGTAGGTGTTGATGCGCGCGATGTTGGCTACCACTCCTGTAGCGTCGTTCACGTTCTGGAGTGCGAAGGCATAGTTCAAGTTGTCGATTTCCCACTGTCCGTCGACCATGAAGTCGTGCGTGTGGCGGGCGTCGGCCGCCACGTTGCCGTGTCCCTCGTTCATGGGCCAGTAGCTCATCAGTCCATACACGTAGCCGTCCTTGGCTTGATACTTGGTAGCGGCCACGTCGTTCAGGTCACGCCAGATGCCATAGAGGCACAGGTCGTGGATGGCCCCCTTCATATTGCCAAGGTAGAAGTTGTTGTCATCGGAATAGACTATGGTGGAAAGCGACACGGAGTCGACCTCCTGGCTGTTGAAGAGTTGGATGGTCTGTGTGCCATGCTGTGCCATTGCAGACAGCCGCATGTCGTTGTCCTTGAAGTTTAAGGCAAGGAATACCCATTCGTCCTTGGGCAGTACTTTGCTGCTGACAAACTGAGCCTGTCCGATGTTGACTACGATATGGCCTGCCTCGTCCACGTTGAGGGCGAATCGGTCGCGGCCATGCTTGAGGATGCTTCCTGCCTCACTCCACTTCATCCAGAAGTTGACGGTGAAGTCGCCGTTGAGGAAGATGGGGTTCACGGTGTGTTGTTCGGTGTCGCCACCCAGTTGCTTGGCCACGTCGTGGTCTACCTCCTGACGGTTGAGTTTGGCGGTGATGATGACGTTCTTGTCGCTGACGTAGCCGGGCACGATGTCTTCGTTGAACTCCACCGCCATGTCATCGCCATAGCCCAGGATGCCATTGGTGGGTGTGGGTGTGGTGAGCGCGGTGGGTGCGACGTTGTCTTTCACCACCACGGTCTCTTTGCTGTAAACATAGATGGGTTCGTTGCCGTACATCGTCATGGTATAGGCCCTGAAGGTGTAGTTGCCCTGTGGGAAGGAAATGGCATCGCCCATGTCGAACGACAGGCGCAGGTCGCCCTCGGCGGGCAGCGGTTTGCCGCCGAGGGTGGTGCTGTCGGCTTCGTTGACCACGAATTGCAACTCTGCGGGCTGTGCCCATGAGGTAGAGCCTTCGTAGCGGTACTCCACCCCGAGCTTCTTCATGCCTCGGAACTGCCGGTCGAAGTTGGTGAGCCTCATCTCCAGGCGTCCATGGGTGCGGTCCATGGTCTCAATATTGAACACCGGTTCGCTGACGAGCAGATCGATGGGACTCGAACCGGGATTGAAGTGCACGTGAAGTATCACCTCGTCGTTGATTTCTATGGGCTGGTATCTCGATGCCAGCCGGATGCTGACGCTGTCGTAGTCGAGGACGCCCTGGTCGGTCTGGCTCACGAGGATGACTTTCTGCACGGTCTCTCCTTGCGGCACCAGTATGTTTTGTCCGCTACTGAGCGGCTTGCCGTCCATCTGTATTCTCAGTCCCTTTTGGTTGTATGTGTCGGGCACCATGAATTGGAAGATGGGGTCGTAGTGGCGGTTGGCATTATTCTTGTTGCTGAGGAACAGCGTGAACTGTCCGGTCTGTCCTGCGGGAACATCGGTGAGCGTGGCCTCCTTGGCGCTGTTCACCCCGTCGGTGCTGATGCGTATGTCGGGCTGCTCCATCTGTTCCGAGCCGTTGCTCAGCACGTGCTGGCCAGGCTCAAACCATTTGGAATACTCCTTGCCTTCATACGGGTTGTAGGTCTGTCCGCCGAAGAGCGAGAACACGTCGCTGTAACCGGCCAGGCCCGACGGATACTTGTCGATGGAAAGGTCGGTGTCGGGGTTGCCCTCATTCAGCACGTAGTCCCATTCCATGGAGTTCTTATGGATTTCGCCATCAATATCACTTTGTTCGCGGCCCACTTCGTTGGCTATTGTTGTGTGGACTCCCCATGACGCAAAGTTAGCGATTTTGAAGGCAAATTCTTCGGTCAGAATGGCGCCCATGTACCAGGTCGTTTGACTCTTATGAACGGTGGAGGTTTCCTGGCTCACTGAGTAAGAGCGGGTGGAACCACCATCGATGGAGAAGTTCTCCCAGCCGTTCCACGGCTCAGCAATGTTGGAAGTACGCGACCTCATGGCATTCACCTTGTTCTCCTCATTGTCGGCGAGAACATTCTGCCAACTCTTGATTTGCTGGGTACACCACCCCACGCTGTCCATTTCATTCTCATTAACCACTTTCGGGGGAATGACAAAGTAGTTCACATCTTTCTCATACTCAGTGTCCAGGTTCTTTCCCACCCATGTGACATAAAGGGAATTCTTTCCGTTGTTCACAAAGTTTCGTGCCGTGACCGAATCGGGCACCTCAATCAGGTAAGCCAGACGCTGGTCTTTCCACTTTGGAATCATCACGTTCTCCAGTTCGTAGGCAGAGTAGTTGAATGTCGTTGTCACTTCCTGCCCCAACGAGAGGGCATCCTCCACGCTGAGCATGTATTTGCCCTCGCTGTTCCTGACGATGCAGAGGTTGCGTGTCTTACCCGTCAGGATGTTGGTGGCCGTTCCTACGAACACGTCGCCGGCACTGCCCACATACGGCCATGCCGAACCGGTGGAGATGGCCTGTGTATATGTTGTCGTCCACGCCGTCTCGTCGGAGTCTCCACTACGCCAAGTGGCATGTGTGCCAAGAGTAGTTTCGTCATAGGTCTTAGAATGATGAATGGTTATAAAACCCCATCCAGCGCCAGCTTCAAAGTCCTCTCCTACCAAATTCTGGAACACCAACTTATGGTCGCCGACAGCCATGTCGGAACTAAACTCAGTGGTCCCATTGACGACGGCACGCTTCAGCGTAGTGCTAGACTTGGCACCTGGCGGGTCGCGTAGCACGAACTGCACCAGGTCAGGGCCACGTGTGACGAAGTTGTTTCCCTCGGGCAGGTCGCCGAGCACAATGGCATTGAGCGAGAAGGGCACGTAGGTGCGGTCATTGCGCTCAAGGATGATGCTGACGTTGCGGCTGAAGGGTGAAATGATGTTGGGCAGACCGACCCCCCATTTGTAGGATACCTTTCCGTTGGCATCGAGCGTGACCGTGTTTGACTCCAGGTCATAGACCTGGCCCACCTGATATCCGGTAGTCGGGTCGTCGACCTTATAGATTACCTTCTGGTCCTCTCCCATCTCATTGGTTATCGTAATCACCTGGTCGTGCATCGGTATGATGTCGTCGACGGGTTCATCGCCGTCAATGTTGGTGTACTTCTCATAGCCGAAGAGTTCGTAGTTCACCGTGGCGCCCTTCTTGTAGAGCGGATAACCCAGCAGGTAACTGATGGTGCCGTCGGCTTCCTGTTTCCAGATGTCACTGATGGTTACCGTTTCGGGCGCGTCGGTGGTGCCGATGGGATAGTCAAGCAGTTCCTGCATTCCGTAAGCTCCTGTATCTCCGTTGACCTTCTCAGTGACATCGATTTGCGGGAGTGCCCAGTAGGTGAAGATTTTCTTAGTGTTATACTTGTATTTGTCGGGGCCGATGAGGAGGCTGGGTGCCCTGTCTTCGGGCAGTATTTCGTCGGTGTACTCCTGCAAGCAGTTGGTGAGGTTGATTTCGGGCAGCGACAAGAATGCAATATCGGGATTGTTGTCGATGCCGATGCTCTTTATCTTGTACCTCAGCGGGGGCAGTAGTGCCGAGAACTCTCCCGTGAGAGAGTCGGTGCGTATGAAGATGTACTTCGCATCGTATTTCGTACCCGTCCATGCACTGCTGTTGATGCTTGTGGTGTCGCTGGCCCAGGTGCGCTCGACATCGCTGGTATTGAGTGAGAGCGACTCGTTGTTGATTGCCAGTTGGATGGTGGCTATTCCGATATTGTTCTTCGAGGCAGCGAAGCCCACGGCTAGCGTGTCGTTGCGCTCGCCCCCACCCACTCGTCCGACGAAGTTGACCAGGGTAGAATCGATGAAGTCGTGCTGTACACGTCGGTCGAAGTGGAATGTACCTTGCGTGGGATACCGTCCGCTTTCGACGAATGTGTGTCCCGAGCGCCTGGCCTCAACGAAATGCCTGCCGATGGGTACGGACAGTTCGTAGTAGCCGTTAGCATCGGTCTGCACCACGGCACCGTCCTTGGTCTGCACGATGCCGTCGATGTACAACTGCACGCTGTCGGCAGGCACGTCGGTGCCGGCATAGTGGATGTGGCCGCTCATGATGAACGACGACACGTCTTCGAAGTCGGTGTTGTTGTGTACGAGCGACTTGTTGTTGAAGAAGAGCAGCATGCGGTTGGGGTTGAACTCGTGGATGCCATACATGGGAACGACGGAGTAGGTGGTTCCCTCGCCGCTGAATGGTATGCCCTGGATGACGTAGTTGCCGTTGGCGTCGGTCTTGGCCTTCAAGGCCAGCGAGGTGGGCGTAACGGTGGAGGGTTTGGCATTACTGCCCACGCTGCCGTGATGATGGTGATAGGAGGTGTTGTTGCGTGAATAATCGAAGAACTGTGTGCGCAGGCCCTCGTCGAATGTCCAGTAAGTCTCGAGTTGCGTCTCGTTGCCCACCAGCAGGTGGTCGAAGTTCTCCAGGATTTCGGCCTCTGTAAGGCACTTCGTCCAAAGGCGGAACTCATCGACCATACCCTTGAAGTGCCCCAGTTCTAACTGCTTGGCTCCTGTCATGGGCCATTGTGCGTTGATTTTGTCGAGGGTGGCGGAATGCACGGTGGGTTCAACATCGGATTCGCCGATGTTCAGCACATGGCAGGTGATTGTCTGACCGCTGCGGGTGAGCACCACGTGGTTGTAGACATCTTTCAGGAGTGTGACGCCGTCGAACGGATGGGTGGCGGTGCCGTCGTTGAAGGCCAGTCGTCCGTCGGCTGTCATGCGAAGCCCAACCCCATTGCCGAAGTCCACTACCGTGCCCTCATTGAACTCTTCGGGGCGCAGCCACATCTGGATGGAGAAGTCGGCGGAGGAGAACTGTTCCGGGGCATAGTCGTCGGAGGGGTATTGCCACATTACGCCACCATTGACGTCGGTGAAGTATATGGAGTGGAACTGGTCGGTGTCGATGTCTCCCGAACTGTTTTTCCTCATCACCACCTCTACGCCCTGCACTGCAGTTCCCGACGAGCCGAAGGCGATGCGGCCGGTGACGGTTCCGCTCATCTTGGCGAAGCCGATGGTGGTCTGCTGGTTGCTGATGACGGCACCGTCGGAGCACTTGTCTTCAATGGTCACACGATAATCGTAGAAGAGGCCGGGCAGAGCCGTCTGGTCATCGTAGGTCAGGTAATCGTCCGTGTTCGAAATGCGTGTCAGCATTGTCCATGCCTCTCCTTCCTGTTCTGCCTGGCGTCGTTCCACGATGTAGGTCTTGGGTAGGTCGGAGCCTTGCCTGTTGACGTGCCACGACAGTTTCACGATGCCCTCGTGCACGCCTTTCGTGGCATCGAGGTCGTAGAACAGGGTGGCATCGCCTATGGCCTTCGAGTCGATTTCATATGTGTTGAGCACCTTGTCGCCAATGACGCCCTCGATGCGGTAGTCTTGTGGGTCGCAGGCGTTTAGCGGCTCCTCGGTATAGGGGAATCCCTCGGGGTCGACCTTGTTCTGGCGGTTGGAGTGTGCGTCGGTGGTGCGGTGCTCCCAACGGAAGGAGTTCTGCATATCGGCTGGAGTGAGGACATAGATGGGTGCTTCCTCATCGCCCACGAAGATGCGGAACTTGTTGCCGAAGCCTACGGGATAAGCATCTGAGGTCCAGCGGAATATGATGCGGTCGTTCAGCGTTTCCACCTCGACGCCGTTCACAGGCACTGTGCGCACGGTGCTCACCGTGACCGAAGCCTTCGTGTCGTCGCGCTTTGTTGTCACATCCCAGAATTTCGATACATAGTAGAGGTCGTAGACCGGGTTGGCCTCGTTGGTGAAGCCGTCGTCGGAATAGGTGCGCACGCTGGGGGCGAGTTCGGCAATCTTCTTGCCGTCGCGGTAGAGCACCCACTGGAAATCGGTGTAGTTGCCGGGTATGGAAGGTGCGTTCCACGACAGGTACACCTTCTTGTCGGCCTGGTTGAACACGCCGTTGAGGCTGTTGGCCTTGGCGATGGGCGGGTTGATGGTGGCTGTGCCGCTGATGGTATCGCTGTTGTTGGCAAAGCCGGTACCGGAGAGATAGACATCGATGGTGTAGTTGCCTACCTCGGTGGCTTCGGGCACCGTGGTAGTCCACTTGTCGCCGTTGACCCGGTAGGTCGGCGTGCCGAAGTTGTCATTCCACTGGTTGGAGACTAACAGGCTTTGAGGCCAGCCGTTGAAGGTGAGGTTTGTCGCGAAGGTCGGCTTTCCCTTCCACTCCAGTTTCTGCGTGGTGAAATGCTGCTGGATGAAGATGTCGGCGCCACCAGCCCCCGTGTTCATATCGCAAGCACCGCTGTGATTGGAGTTGCGCCAGGATACGACAGCCGTATTAGGGTCGGAGTCATCTGCTTTAGAAGTTGTCGTTAGGGCTGTCATCACACGGTTTTCACTGCCGTAAGAATGTAGATTGTGGTGGTCGCGGGTGAAAAAGACAAGAATGTCGGAGCCACTGGCATCCCTGTTCAGGTCGCCGTTGAAACCAGAGTTGGATAAGGCCCTCTGGTATATTCGATTTTCAAAAGTGAATTTATCGACCCATTTGTTTGATGTGCAGATGTCTGTGATATAGCCCTTTTCAGGGTCTGCGTGGCTGCTGGTCTTGTAGGCTATATATACATCCCAGCCACCGGCTCCCGAGTTGAGGTCTCGGTCGCAGACGGTCCATCCTTTGTTTCTGTATTCTTCCTTCAGGGCAGTGCCCTTGCCTTTCTTGGCGCCTATGGTCATCACGTCGGTGATATATTCCTGGGCGAGCATGTTGGATGCTCCAAGCAGCATGATGGCCACAAGCGCCAGCCTCTGCTGCAAATGGTTGAATGATTTGGCTTTCATGGTTGATTATTCTAATGCTACTTCTACTTCATAATATTTTCCTTCCAGCATCTTGGCGGTCTTCGTAGCTGTGTAGGTGTTTGTGCCGTCACTCACGGTAAAATGGAAAGTGAGCCTATCGTCGCATGGGAACAAGGCGACATAGACGACTCCATCCCCGGTCGGTTCGTCAAGCATGATGGTGAGCGGTTGCCCGACGGGTGTACCGCTTTTAGCATGGACGTCTACGGTGGCGGCGAGTGACGCGGTTCCTGTATTAGGATACCCTGCCGTACCAGTATCTCCCCAACTTATCTGCACCGACTTGACATTGACAGGACTGCCGCCATGGGTGAACGTGAACCGGCATAGAGAGAGCAGGCTCTTCATCTCGTCAATGGTGCCTGAGGCGATATTGTCTCTCACCGATATGCCAGACGCCACGCCATAGGCATAATGGTAATGCGCACCGATGTCGTCCAGCGTTCCCTTCTGTCCGCTCAAGTCTATGGTGAAATAGCCTCCTTCTCCTGCGGGCTTCACGGGTGTCGCTTTGGGAAAGATGACAGCTATGTCATCGCCATTGGAACAATAGACATTGCCAGTCAGCGTAGTGGAGATGCCTGCACCTGTTGGTGTGAGAGCACCGTGATACAGGTTGTTAGATGACAAAGCACTCAAGTTGACATACGTCGGCCGGTCTGTTGTCTGCCATGCTGCCTCGAGCGATGTTGGATCAATTTTTGCCTTCCTCATACCTGATGACGCACGGGTAATGGTGAGTTGCCTCATGCTTCGTTGGTTGCCGTCTTCCGGTGTCGCCGTGTCATCGTCGGATTTTTTCTTATCTGTCGCATAATGTTGTAAAATTGTTGATACTTACTTCCAACCGTCATCTTCTTCGTCATCTTCATCTTCAAGATAACTGGAGCCTCTCCGATAGCCGGACATGTTCACGTGGATACCGTCGTTCCCCTCCAGACTGCTGTTAAGTAGATGGAACGGTTCCAGCAGGTGGATAAAGGTCTTAGGTTTGTCGTAGTTTCTTTTCATTGTCTATTCCTAATATTACACAGCACTTCAGTCATATATTTATCCTATATTCCGCAGCACTTTAATTTAACCTTTTTTACAAGTTCCTGGGCAACAAAAAGTTGCCCGGGATTTTGTCATGTCAGATTTTTCACTTACCTTAGTGTCGCGTTAAAGACAAGCAAAATCATCAATGACATGGCAAAGGTAAGCATAAAATCTGAGAAAATCACTCCTTTTGGAGGAATATTTCACGTAAGAGAGCTTTTTTCCCGTTACGTCGGCCCCGTTATCGACAAAGTGCTGGGTCTCCGGTGTACGTCATACGGCTATCAGTACAGCGAGATTGCGGGTTCGCTGTCAAGCGTCTACTTCTGTGACGGCGACTGCGTCGAGGACGTGAGCTTGTGCCCGTCAAGCTCGCGAGGGGATGCTCGTCAGGCTGGTGAGGGTGTGCAGCCAGTGCTGAATGTTGGTCGTGGACTTTGCTGTTGTGTGTTGGTCGTGGTCTTTACAAAATGGTGGTGTTTTGGGCGTGGGATGTTAATATTTTTAGGAAAATCTCATTTTTTCTATGAAATAGCATTGATATTTCGAAAAAAATCATTAAATTTGCAATCTGTTCCATATCGTATGTGCGATGCGTGAAGGGATTGAAAGGACGGATGATACTCAAGGTAAGAAGAAGTTTTTAGGTGACTGAATAGGGTGGCTCTCGGGGCTGCTTTTAGGAGGGACGGAAAGGCGGGTTGAAGTTGGGAACGGAAACTGATTCTCTTGACTCTCTGGGAAAAACGAAGCATGGAACTATTATTTTATTTATGTATAGTTATTAAAATAATAGTCGTTATGAAAAAATCAACAACAAAAAAAGGTGGTCAGGGACGCATTCAGTCGTTGGCCGACGAGCTGAAGAAGCAGAAGAAAGAGCTGCTGAAAAAGGCTTCGTCCGTGGATTTGCAGCGGGAGCTGATGGAGGTGATGAAAGAGCGGGTGAAGCCGATACCCATGTTTTCGAGTGTTGGCAATCTGAAAATTGATGATATGATGCCGCTCATCAATGCGGAGATAGAGCGTGTGTCTCTGGGGTGCCTGCGAGTGCCGGGGTATCTGCCGGAACTGAGCACGAATCAGGAGATCTTCATGTATGTGGGCACCCACTGGTGCAAGGTGGAGAACTCGAAGTTTTGTGAGCTGGTGAAGGAGTGTTGCAGACGGATGGGGTTGCCGCAGGGAAAGCTGAGCCGTGCGAAGTTTATGGCGGATGTCTATCACAATGTGATGGCACATTTGGCAAAGTCGTGGAGTCGGTCGAAGCCGGAGGGTGTGGCTTGGCTGAACCTGCAGAACGGCACCCTGGAGGTGGATGCCGAGGGGAAACCCCGCTTGCGCGAGCACAGGCAAGAGGACTGTCTGCTGAACTGTCTTCCGTTTGCTTACGACGAGAAGGCGGAGTCGCCTTTGTTTCAGGACTTTATCAATCGTGTGCTGCCTGATGTGGAATGTCAGATGGTGCTGAAGGAGTATGTGGCGAATGCGCTGGTGGGCGGTGCTGTGACGTTGCAGGTGATGCTGATTCTGTTGGGTAGTGGTGCCAACGGCAAGAGTGTCTTGCTGGAGGTGATAGGTGCCCTGGCTGGGGCAGAGAATGTGTCGAAGATTTCGCTGGACGAACTGACGGAAGACCCCAACGCATTGCTGAGATTCGAACACAAGTTGCTGAATCTGAGCAGTGAGAGTGGCCAAAAATGGAACATGACGACGATGAAGTGCCTCACGTCGCATGAGCCGGTGGTGGTGAAGTCGCTCTATCAGAACAAGCGCGAGACGACGGATTATGGCTACATGATTGCTGCGATGAATGAGTTGCCTCAGGCAGAGAAGACGGATGCGTTTTTCCGTCGCCTGAAGATTCTGCCGTTCGATGCGGTCATCAAGCCCGACGAGGCCGATCCTGCATTGGCAGCGAAACTGAAGGGGCAGTTGCCAGGCATCTTGAACTGGTTTTTGCAGGGCTTGCCGGGCTTGTTGCGTCGTCAGCGGCTCTCTCAGTGCCAGGTGTGTAACGATGAGTTGCAGAAGTATCGTGTGGAGTCAGATTTTGTCCATTTGTTTGTGACAGAATGCTGTCGCAGGGGAGGGGAGGTGTTAGGCTCTACGTTGTATAAGGAATACAGGAGTTTCTGCGAAGATTGCGGGGTGCGTCACACCGTCAACCTCCTGACATTTTATCAGCGGTTGAAGGATCTGAATGTTCCTTCTTTCAAGCGCAACCACCAGAGGGCATTCGGCTTGACGCTGCAGTAGGGGAGTGTCTATGGAGGCTTAGGAAACCCTATGCAGTCTTAGGGAGTTTAAGGGAGGTTAAGGGAGTTCTAAGGGAGGTTTTAAGGGAGTTCTCCCTCCACTCAAACCTCTGAAAATGAACGGTCTAAGCCTATCCGCAGGGAGTTTAGGGAGGTCTTTTCTATAAATAGGGTAAGAAAATTTTTTTGAGGTATTTTTTGAAAATACCTCCCTAAACTCCCTGAAATGTCTGTAAGTAGTTGTAAAACAGTGAGATGTGGACGGGAGTACTCCCTCGAGAACTCCCTTAAAACTCCCTAAAAACACCCCTAAACTCCCTGAAAATGCCCCAAAATCACCCCAAAAAGGGGGTAAAAATACCCCTAAAACACCCCCAAAATGGTCAAAAAACACCCTAAAAACCCCCTAAAAACCCCTAAAAATGGTCAAAAAACACCCTAAAAACCCCCTAAAACACCCTAAAAAGGGCCTAAAAACACCCAAATAACCCCCAAAAACACCCCAAAATAGTAAAAAAACGATGGAAAAGAAACGATTTGATATGGATAAGCTTCGTGCCATCCCCATCAGCAGGGTGGTGGAGTACCGAGGCGGTCGGCTTCGCAAGTCGGGAATCCGATGGGTGACCCATTGTCCGTGGCATGAGGATAAACACCCTTCGCTCACGCTCTACGAGACGGATGGAAAATACCACTGTCACTGCTTCGCTTGTGGGCGTGGCGGCAGTGTGATAGACTATGTGATGGCGCGTGACGGTGTGGCGTTTTGGGAGGCGTGCGAGCAGCTGGAGAAGGACTTCTATGGCGTGAACGGAGCGAGAGAGAAGAGTGGGGGAGAGGGACAGGATGAGCATGGTCGTCCCACCAAGCCCACCAAGCCCATTCGCTCCATCACCCCCATCCCTCCCACCTCTGCCACCTCTCTCACCTCGCCCATCACCCTCTCCACCTCCCTCACTTCTCCCACCTACATCCCCCTCTCGTGGCTGCACTCCCATCTCTCGGTGGAAAATTCCTTTTGCCGCTGCCTCCTCCAGATGTTCGACCGTCACCTGGTGGAGCATCTCACCGAGGAGTATCTTTTGGGGTGCTATGACAATGGGCGGCATGAGGATTGTGTGCTCTTCCCTAGCATCGATGTGGAGGGTAGGGTGCGGAATGTGAAGGTGCAGCACTACGACTCCGACCCCCATTCACCCCGTTTTGCCCACAGTGACAAGCAATGTTGCTACTGGTTGGGCACGACGTTGGCGCGTGAGGGTGTGGTGCCCGAAGATGCACGGTTCGACAATGAGTGTCTCTTTGGTGAGCATCTCCTGCGTCGATACACCACACAGGTTGTGGCACTGGTCGAGTCGCCCAAGAACGCCCTCATCGGTGCGGCAGTGCAACCCGAATATCTCTGGTTGGCCACAGGCAACAAGTCGATGCTGAAACGGTCGATGATGGAGTGCTTGCGAGGTCGTCAGGTGATGGTCTTTCCCGATCGCGATGCCATAGATGATTGGACAGCCTTGCTTCACTCCATGCGTGATATTGCCGTCTTCTCCGTCTCCGATTTCAGCGAGCGTTTTGCCCCTCAGGGCGATGCCAAGTACGACATTGCCGACTATGTGGTGGGGGCATTTCTGGAGGATTTCCAATGAGTTTTCCAAGGTGATTTCCCCCTAAAAAAACTTTCATTTTTCTTGAAAAATAATCCCGAAAATGCTTGCGTATTTCGGGATTTTTTCGTAACTTTGTAGCGAAATAAAGAAGGATATAAGTATTTGTTGATGAGGGAAAAAGATTGTTGGTATTTAATTTATTCGTGAACCATTATGAAAATTATTCTTGAACGTTATTATGGCGACTGGCGCATCACAAAATCGGTGATGACAGTCTATGCCGAAAGCGACACCGTCCTCCTTCGCTGCGAAGCGCGGGAGCCTCGGTTCGCACAGTATCGGGAGGCTTTCCCCCGCTGCTCCAAGTATTGTCTGGCGTGTGGCGTTTGGTCCTGCAAGGTGATGTCCACGCAGTTCTCGCCCATGACGCTCACGGTGGTGAAATCGCCTGGTCACAGGTCTTGCCACATCGTGTGGGACGACCTGGCACAGGTGAGGGCAAACAGTGTGCTGGTGGGCATGTCCGACGGCTATGAACAGCCGGAGTTCCGCGACCTCATCCACCAGCGTGAGACTTTCGAACGGCTCACCCAACTGGTGTACCGTGCCTACGTCAAGGGGGAGCCTATCACCCTGGAGGTGAAGAACCAAATCCTCTTCTTGGCAGATGAAGAAAAAACGTCTCTCTCCGTAGAGACCAGTGATAATTAACCCTTATTGTTTAACTCCCTAAAAAATGAATCATTATGGGAATCCAGTATCGTAAAGCGAAAATGAAACTGGGCTTTCTCGAAGAGAAGCCCGAAGTGTTCAAACTCCGTCAGCTCACCTTCCCACAGGTGACCTTCGCCCAACTCGTGAAGGAGTGCAGCGACTCGTGTGGCGTCAACACCGCACAGACCAAGGCTGTGCTCGACGCCCTCATCAACCGTCTCGTTCACTACATGGAGATTGGTCACGGCGTGCGCATGGGTGACTTCGGCTCCTTCAAGCCCGTCTTCACCTCGAAGGCTGCCAAGACCCTCGAAGAGTGCGACGAGAAGACCATCCGCAAGAAGAAGGTTGTCTTCTTCCCCGGCAAGGCCTTCAAGGACATGCTCGACGAGTTGGCCATCACCTCCGCCAGCGAAGCTTTGGACGTGAAGGAGTGACACTTGAACGACCTGACAACCTAACGTAAATGAGGGGAGCAATTGCAATTGCTCCCCTCATTTTGTTACCGCTTCGATGTCATCACCTTTTGGCCGTTCAGGATATAGACGCCAGCGGGGAGGCGGAGTTTCCATGTGCCATCCTTCACCTCCTGCTCGGTGGCCACACAGCGGCCCTGCAGGTCGTACACGCGGTTGTCGTGGATTCGCTGAGCACCAGAGAGGTCATCCTCGATGTCCTCATCCTCATCGTCATCGAAGACTACAGGGATGAAGTCTGGGTACTGGTTGGTGCGCTGGGGGGCACCGTTGCTGCTTTCGTCAATACGGTAGTATATCTTGTTGCCGTAAACATACCGGTTATTGCGTATCCACGAACCCATATCCGCTGCATACTCACGGTTAGGAGTGGCATTGATGTAGAAGCCCATGTCCGATTCTGATTTATGTTGCTGGTCAAAGACAATCTCGCCAGATACATAATTCTTCGTTGGTACGTCCTTTGCGGTCATAGGGTATCCGAAGGTATAGACATCAAAGAAATCAGTGTGAGAGCTGATCGGAGGTAGAAGCTGCTCCAGATACTCGCCCATAAAGATGTTTTCAACCGTGTTCTTGTAGCTTTCAGCTAAAGTCGTCGAAGGAGTCTTTGTAGGCAGAGCCAACGTGACCACACTTTTGTTGGAGCGGATGATGACAGGTGTGCCAGCAGGTACGAACTGGTTGCTGCCTTTATAGTCGGCTGGGCAGTTATCTCCTGTGTTATAATGACCCACCTTTTTCAGATGTAGAATCTCGGTGTCCCACACTTTGCAGATGAACGCCATGTCGTTGTCGGCATCTGTCAGCAGCACGTCGAACGGTGCATAGAACGAAGCATAGTAGTAATTGTTCCTTTTATCCTGTTTCAAGTCCAATTTCAGCGGCATTTCGTTGATACCCTTTGTCTCTGTATCCTGCACAGGCTGCATACAGAACTTGGCATGGTCGGTATGTGTGTGGTTGGTCAGCTTCATGTCGTAGATGGTGGGGTTATTCTGAGTGTCGTTACTATAGTCAAAGCTAAGATATTTCAGATAGCGTCTTCCTAATCCTGTCACGTTATCATGTATCAACAAGACACCACCACCAAGGTCCATCACGAACAGTTTGGTTGCTTCACCTTTCGTTTCCGTCATCAATGCTGCTGGTCTCTCTCCTGTGGTCTCTTTGTTTGGGTCTTGATCATTTACAGAAGGTGGTGAGCCTGGAATAATTGTCACTTGTCCTTTCTCCCCTTTGACATAGAGTCCTTGTGTGCTGAAGGTTCCTAAATTGTATCTGTCCTTATCTGCTGTAGGCACACCAGTTGGTATTTCACCATCGGCAATCTTCTCAAAATAGAAAATGCTGGCAGGGTCTTTCTCTACAGGCGGAATGGTGATGTCGCCACGGGTAGCATTGGAATAGGTGAAACCACCGTCCTTAAAGTCTGTGAATTGACGCACTTCGCTGCTGTTCTTCTCGTAGAAGTGCATTGGGATGGGAGCATGCACAACACTTTTTTCATCGGTGTATCCGAGTTCTATTTTATGCGTATATCCACTAACATAGCGCACAGGGTCGATGCCCGATATGCCTAAGGGTGAGTGCAAACGATAGTAGCCATTCTCTAATTGTACAATATTTTTAGAGTCGTAAACGAGTTCTTGTGCAGCCATCAATTGGGCTGAAGTGAGAACAGGATTGTCGTTCTTCATGGCAGCGACGAGAGCTGCGTTTTCAGCCTTGTTATAGGCATCCTTCGTCAGGCCTCCCACATAACCAGCACGGTCGAAGTAAGGCTTCAACAGCTCTGCGCTCAGGCCGAACGTAAATTCTGCTGCGGTGGTTTTAAGCCTCACTAAATAGTTGTCAACACCGTCGCGGTCATCATCTGCCCATATAGGATTGAAATAGACCTGTGGTTGCTCACTTGTATTGGCTACAGGATGGAAGTGGAAGAAACCAGAGGTCTGCCCTTCTAACAGTTCGTAGATGGAATTTGTTTTAATAGTAGTATATGGAATATCGGTATGGGCTACGCCACCAGGCACGACAACACGTTGTCCATTATTCTCAACATAGTTACCCATGACTATCTGTTTTCCATCTTCGAATGCAGGAGCAACCTCTTCACCAACAGTAACAACCTCCTCGTTGTTAACCGTAGTTGTGGTTATTTTCGTTCTATAAGGTATAGTCGTGATTGCTCTGTTCTTCTCGCCCAAATTATGGTCACCGCTATTCACGTCCATATAGCGGTTCATCAACTGGAAACCGTAGGGGTCGCCGATAGGTGTCCACAGGAAGTCGTTGGTGTAGTGCGAGCCTCGTCCTTCCTTCAGCTCAAATCCCCAGGCGTTGGTGTATTGCGCCAGATACGTCTTATTTTTAACGATGGTCTCCAAGGTGTACCATTTATTTTGATCCACGCTCATGACGAAGTTATCACCACTGTTCGACTCCAAGTCTGTGTTGAAACGATAGAGTATGTCAATGTAAATCGTCTTACCAATCAAGTCTTCGTTCAGACTCATCTCCTTCGAGGTGATTTGTAGACCTTTGTATTGTTTGTTCAGAGTGGCATCGTTTATGTCATTTACGACGAAGAAATAATTCACGTTAGGACGGTAAAACTCTTCAGGCACCGTTAAGCCGTCGCCCAAACTGATAGGACCCACATCTTTGCAGTAATAAGTTGTTGTATATGTCCCATCTAACTGCGGATAGGAAACTCCACCATCATCACCTAACTGATAAGCGGTGTTAGTCAACTCGCGCTTGGTGGTGCCATTAACCCTTAGAGTATCTGTAACCGCCCAATCATCCGTGTAATAACCATCAGTTTTATTCCATATTATTTCGTCATTCTCTGTACTATAGTTGGGATCTGTTTTTTCTCCCGTTGTTCTATGTCGGTATGGAATATCCTTATAGTCACCTATATTCGCAAGCACTAAGTGATAGATTACTTTCAAGGTACCGAGGGAGAAGATGATGAACTTGTTGGGGGCTCTGTCGGTAGCGGTTAGCTGATTGCCATTTTCAGTAAGCATCTTTTCCTTGTGTCCTGTTACGGCAAACACACCGTATTCATACCCATCTCTGTCGAGGAGCATAAACGTAGTAGGCGTAGCATCTAGATTACATGCGATGATGGATTTAGAACCATGACATGTAGAACATGTTTCTGTACTAACCAATCCAGTCCCCCCACAAGTACTGCATGTGGTTGTTTCTCCCTCATGAACATACTGATTGGAGTTCTTATGCCATATTTTGATGGCGTAGGGATCATCCCCTCCAAACCTCCATGCATATGCATCGGCATTTTGTAGTTCTTTGTCAGCATCTGAACCAATGCTACTTCCATCGGCCTTCATCATGTTATCGTCATACCAGATGATGTTATGTGGCAGAACATTGTCGAGCCTCAACGGAGCGTCGTTGGATTTATTACCTTTAGCCACAGGGTCTTTGTGATTGCTGCCATCTCCTGGCTCATTTCTGTCGTTAGGCACTTTATATTCGCTCACATTCTGGTCGTATGCGTTATAGCGCACAAAGACCTCATTATCGTAGAGACCATAGAGGTTCTTGAGTGCCAAACCGCTATTGTAAGCTGTGTCGGTGAGGGCTTCATAGTAGCGGAACTGGTCGTAGTTCAGCAGTGGTGTCTTGATGGCTTCAGGCAGTTGGGGCACGAAGTTGTTATCCGCTGCCTCGTCATGAGTCTGGGTTTCACTGATAGCCTCGACTCTACCGTGGGTATATACCTTATAAGTATAGTCATTGACCACCTCGTCGGTAAGCAGAATCTGTGACTTTGTACCGTCGAAGTTGCCCACAGCACCCGTGACACCCGTTTCTTCAGCAGTGATGGCGGGCACGATAGTTGTCATACTATTGCCATTGAGGAAATAATAATTGAGTAGTTCTGTGCCTGCCACAGTCAAAGCATAGCCGCCTTCCTCATGGCTCAGCAGTGCAAAGCGCTGGTAGTCGTTTTCGCTGGTAGAAGTACCGACTGTTCCACCATTCAATGAGGGAGTTCGCATGGGAAGATCCGTTGCATTACGGTTGAACATTTGTACAGCATACGGGTCGGGGTCGGTGTATGGGTGCCTTAAGAATTTCCATTGCCAACCTTTATCTATATTTCCTACAATTGGATTAGGTTTAGTAGCTCCATTTCCTGTATCAAACTGTTTAATGCCGCCATTATACACGGCATCCTTTTCATTTAGCTTCATCGTCAGCCATTTCCCTTGCAGAACGTGCTGCACGTCGGCATCCTCATCGTAGGTATAGCGCACATAAACAATGTTACTATTGGTGACCCCCGAAGTCTTCAGGCCAGCACCCACTAACGATGTTGTGATTTCCTTGCTGCTGATATTGTTTTTGTTAGCTATTTCGGTATAAGTCTTGGTGCCGTCGTTGTAGTTCAAGTCCTTATAGTACTTAAAGTCCTTCGCCAACGGACTCTTGAGGTGGTCGGCGGTTTGTGGCAGAAGGTCGCCACCCGACTGATAGCGCAGTGACTCATGACCCTCGTTGTCGATGATGCGGTAATTATAGACGAAGGGACGGTACAGCTGGGTGTAGGTCTCTTTCAACTTGTCTTCATCTTCAGCCTCTGCCGTCGGCGTAACCAGCGTAGCAAAATCCCTCATGCGCAGATTGTGGTCGAAGCGCGGCATCAGCTGCATATTTCCATCCAAGTCCTGCACGGCCATGAAGGTCTGGTTGGTCACTGCCCACTTAGAGTTATCGTAGCCATTACCAACCACCGTTGTCGTTGCTTTCTCTGCCAGTGTGACTGCCGTCGAGCCGTATGTACCCACCATCGTACCTTCGCTCACGTTGGCACTGGTCATTCCTGTCGTAAAGTACAGTGGGGTGGCTCCTGTGATGCTGGAAATCTGGATGTTGTACGGGTCGAAACCGTTGGAGAACGAGAATTTGCCATATTTTGTGACATCGGCGGAATTGGTGATAATTTGTGCCACCTGATTTTTGCCGTAAACGGCATCTTCGTAGGCATTGGGATTAGTGGTTCCCCAATCGTGGCTGGTCGTTCCGTAACCCATCTCGTTGTCGATGTCTGCATTGGGCTTCACATACCAAAGTTCATTGCCCAGTGTGGAGATGTTGTTGATGATATATTGAGAGACACTTCCTGGATCGGGATCGAAAGAGACTTTATTGCCTCCTACACCATTATTATTATTCTTGGCCAAATCTGTGCCCTGACGAATGAGGAACTCGGTTCCTTTCTGTGTGGTGGGGTCGTAGCTGATGGCATACTCTTCCTTGACAATGTAGGTGACATACTCGTCGTATTGGTTACCCTTGTTGTCCACCACATTCTCTGAACCCCAAGGCGGAAGGTCACCTAAGGAGGTGGAGGAATAGGTGCTGCCTCCGATGCGCTTGTCCATCAGATAATATTGGTGGAGACCTGAACGCTTCTTCGCGCTGGCCCAATAGATGTACTCCTTCACCATAGGGCTGTCGTAGGCACGGAGGACATCCTTTTTCTTTTCCTTATCGGGATCTTGGTCGCTATAAGGCAGCGGCTTACGCATAATCTCCCAACCGTGCTGGTCGAGCAGGATGAGGGCAGGGGAGATGACGGTGGGGATAAGGTCGAAGTAGCCTGAGCCCATCTTCACGGTCTGGAACCAGTGCTCTCGTGTTTCCCAACCTTTTTTCTTCTCACCTGACGCATTGTAGCCGTTCCATCGCTTGGCATTGGCCATCTTCTGATAGCTATGGAAACCATACTGACCTTCTCCCGTACCGGTCAATCTCTCTCTTAATGAGGCGGGTTCTGTGGGCACTTCGATGGATCCGTCCACACGGTCGGTGCGGTCTTTTTCCAAGCAATTGGGCAGCAGGTCGCTCAGCAGCTTCTTCTTCACCGTGTCGTAGGTTTTCCAGTACTGCTCGAAGGAATCGACCACGTAGCGAAGGTCTTCTTCTTTTTCATATACTCCGTCTTTGTCTGTATCGACAGGAGTTGTCACCAACTGATACTGTCCGACGTTTCCCAAAACCATATATTCGGTGGCCTGTACACCGGAGATATTGGGCCAAACCAGACCTGTGACCACCTTGTCCCAACCTTCGAACTTTCTGGTGGAGAAGTAGGCACTACGTTCCAGTCCATCGTAGGTTTCTGTCTGTCGTGAGAGTATCTTCACATGATAGGGGTCGTGGTTACCGCTCTCTATGTACCACGCCCAACGTGTACGGGTGCTGGCTGCACCTTCCTGTTGTGTCTCATACTGCTGCTGACCATAGACGAAGAAGTTGCCGTCGCCGTTGCAATAAGGATAGACGGCCTGATAGGTTTTGATATAAGCTGCTTTTTCTTCTTCGGTCATCTGATTTTCTGCCTTTGTGGGCTTGGGAAGCAGGCCATCGCTGCCATTCTCCTGACGGTAACGGTCGCCCTGCTCATATTTCAGCAGATACATCGTGGTGTGGTTCATGTCCACCAGGTCATTGGCGTTGTAAGTAATCCAAATGTCGGTAGGAACTCCCCCTACGTCCCCAACTTTTTCAGTGAATTTTTCATTTTTTGTATATGCTATAGCGGTGTTATCTTCAACAGGAGACGACTTCCAATAGGTGTAGTTCTCGTATCCTACAAGTGGGCTGAAAATCTCAACGGGAATTACAGGCTCGTCGCCTACAGCATGTCGGGCAGTCTCTGTCAAGAGTTCTTTATTAGATTTATCTATGAGGTGGTAAACTACTTGCGTGGCTGTACTTTGCTTCAGCTGGAAACGTATCTGGGCATAACCATGAGGATAAGTTTTGTTGTCGTACATCTTGACAGTGACAGAATTATCCGTTTCTGTCACACGACCCATATTATAATAGGTGATGGAGGCATCTTTCGTGACACCTGTAGTGGCCATCACTTCATACGTGTTATCCAAAGGACCACTCTTGATGATAAATCGAGCGGCTTCGTTACTTTCATTATAATTTCCCCATGTAAGATCTCCGTCAGACCAACTGGCCACCTTCACATATTTTGCATGTTCAGCTACTGTCGAATTGCTTTTATCCACTTTGTTCTTGATAATCATGGCGTAAGGATCGCTACCATCTAAGACCCACAGATTATTACCATTTAACGAAGAACCAATAAGGGAAGAGGAACTATTAATGGTGACTGGAGTCGTGGTAGTATAAGTATCTCCAGCATAATCGATATAAAGGTATTCATTATTCAGAAGGACGTTATAATTTATACTGCCATTGATGAGAGCGGTGTATGTAGAATTTAAATCAGTGTATTTGACGAAGATGTGGTTCTTGTATTCGTTGGCATCGCCTTCCATACTGTTGGTGTAGTGGATTTGAGTGTTATATGTGGTCTTTGCAGAGCTGTCATACGTAAAGAATGTCAGATGCGCCCCTTGTATGAACGGGCTTCGGATAACCTCTGGGATGGTCTCATAGCTGAGCGTGGTACCCGTAACCTGTTCTGCCGTGGCCATCACAGCGATGTTATTGCTTTGATCAATGATATAGTAGGTATAAGTCATCATCGGCAGCTCCAATACCGACAGGCGTACTGGTGTTGTATTGCCATTGAGCGGATATTTCCCGTTTTTAGTCCATCCTATATACACAGGGGAGTCGTATGTTCCGAACTGCCGCAATCGGAAGCAGTCAGAGTTGTCACCCGAATTGTCATCATAAATGATTTCCCAGACGTTTGCCTCTTCATAGTTAGGACTGGACTCGTTACCAACGGCAGTAAACTGGCCATCACCTGTATTTGAGGTGTAATAGATATTGCCAGCCGTGAGGGTTGTTCCAGAAGTAATTTCATTGAATTTTCTCTCATAGTAACATCTATTCACCTCGTTACCAGTGGCAGTGAACCCGCCTCCACCTGTATCTGAGGTGTAATAAGTCTTACCATTTTTAAGTTTCTTTCCAAAAGCAACGGAAGTATATTTTGCCACGAAGTAATTACTTCCATTGGCTACCTCGGAGCCAGTGGCAGTGAACTCTCCATCACCTGTTGATGAGGTGTAATAGGTGTTGTCAACAGTGAGGGTCGTTCCTGCAGCAACAGCAATGTACACTTTCTCATAGTAACTTATAGTAGACGTTGGATCGATGGCAATGAACTCGCCATCACCAGTTGCCGATGTGTAATAAGTTTTACCTGGTGTGAGGGTCGTTCCTGAAGAAACTGCATTATACACAATCTTATAACAATTAGCACCTGCCGTTTCGTCCGGATTAGCTATGAACTTTCCATCACCAGTATTTGAGGTGTAATAAGTATTACCAGCTATAAGGGCTGTTCCAGAAGTAACCTGAGCATATGCTATTTCATAATAATTGCTTCCATTAGCCAGAGCAGGAGCTTTGAACTCTCCATCACCTGTAGATGATGTGTAGTAGATGTTTCCTGCCGTGATGGACGTTCCATTGGCAACGGGAGTGTACACTTTCTGATAGTAATGGTGAGTGTTTTCATCAGCCACTTCGGAACCATCAGCAATAAACTTTCCACCACCATTGGATGATGTGTAATAGGTGTCACCTGCCGTGAGGGAAGATACGGCATTGTATGCGTTGAATGCACCAGGAACCAGAGGGTTGGTCTTGGTGGCATCGAGCGAGAGATAACGGAATTGTTCATTGTTGTTATCACTCGCCTTTCGGCTGACAACATACAGCTCGTAGGGGTCGCCCACGAAGGCGAAATGGCTCTCATGCTCATATTTAGAGCGGGCCGCACCGCCGTTGTTCGTACTGAACTGATTAGGTGATGGGGGGGCGTTACTGGTGTCTGTATCATACCATGTGATGTATCGTTCCTCCTTGTTCGCATAGATATTATACCACTTCAGCTTCTTGAAGGTGGTGGCCGTTGTGCCTGCCTCGAATGGCATGGACGTAGTGTACTTCAGCCATATATCCCTGTTCTTGGTTATTTCAGGCTCATCGTTTTCATAGACATCTTCGAAAGTGGTTCTTGATGTTGTCAGGGCTTCGTCGGCATACGTACCCGTAAACGTTGCATATTTTCGTTTCAGTGCAGAGGGTATGCGGTCGGTGAGCGGTGTGGTGCGCACAAAGTCGCTCATCCTTATTTTTTCCTCCAAGATGGTGTTCGATATGGGGGTCTTCACTTTATAGGTGTAGTCTCTCACCTCGTAAATGCGAACTTGGTCTGCATCGTCAAATTTGTCAAATGCAGGGCCAGCGTATGGTGCAGTAGAGGGAGTATGCTTCATGTGCAGATATTTACCACTGTTGGGCACCCATTTATTGCCGTTCACATCCACCCACGAAGCAACCAGTGTGTAGTTTTGTTCATTGTGGTTCAACAGGGTGAAGGAGAAATAGAGGTTGGACCCCATTACATTGGCATCGGGGATTATTGTTTTTGGGGTCATAGCCTCCACTCCAGGGTGGGGGTCATAGACCTTATTACTTCCTCTATACCATCCTGGCAGATTTATGTAGCTGTTACGTACTTCTTCGGAAGTGGGTTTATCATTCTTATTGGTTTTATACAAGGGCCATGCTTTGTTCATTTCATTGGTCAAAAAGTTACCCTTCACACCGCCAGTGCCAGCTAAGTTACCAAAGAGCTGTGCACCCACACTATTCTTCCAATAGAACCGATTGTTGTTATCGACTGGTTCATTATAAATAAATGTATCATTCTCCCAGGCTGTCTGCAAGATAATGTTGTAGGGGTCGTTGTTGACGAACTTCCACTTGAAGAAAAATTTTTTCCTGTCACTACCTCCAACATCCTCTTTTACCTGAACAATATCATCGGAACACAAATCCTCTATGTTCTTTAGTACATTTTTAGGAACGGCCTGTCCGCGGTTACCTCGGCCTTCATCCATATTGAGGGCGTAGAACCAGCTTCCAGAGCCATTTTTCTCGGTGAACTCGATATTGTATAACTTTTTACCTTCGAGGTCGATTCTTCTTCCATAGTCCGACTTCGTTTCCGCACTCCACTCGTAGGTGACATAGACATCGTATGCGTTTTGATCGCCTACATATTCTACTAAATCGCTGATTGTTTTTACTGTTGTTCCTGAGAAAAAAGACGAGCCAGAGCCAGGAAAGGTATAAGTGTAAAATGTAGAAGGGTTATTGATGAAAATGGTATGGAGCTCGCTTTTTATCACATTTGTTTCCGTATTTGTATTCGCCCAATAGGTGTAGGCATCAGCATTCATCAACGGACTCTTGAATTTGGTAGGCAGCCCGATAGGGTCGGTTAGATTATCATAAACCACCTCACACTTGATGGCCTCGATGCGATACTGTTCATGATGAACAACACCTTCTTCTATATATCCTGTGTTATCTCCAAACGGCAAGGTGATGATGTGGTAGGTGACAGTTTTCTTCGCCCACGCCTCGTTGATGCTTCCTCCCGCAAAGAGCAGCATCATCAGCATAATCCCTATATAGTGTCTTGTTCTGTTCATATTGTTTGGTATTTATAGTTCTTTTTCTTTCATTTCCATTTCCGATTCGATTTCTTCGATGCTTGGCAAACGTCCTATCTCAATGTCTCTTTCATCGTACTCTTCAGTGAAGGTGAGCATGTCGAAGATATACGGATCTTTCAGTAGCGATTTAATGCCTTTGGCTTCAGCTTCACTTGTTTGAGCAATGTCGAATATTGTTGTATCTCGTTGGTTTTCATATTATCACTCTTTGCTCTTCATTTTTCACTTTTCAACTCTCATTGGTCAACTATATAGTGTCTTGTTCTGTTTTTGGGCTTTCTCAAAAGCCTTTTCCTTGACTCCTTAACTCCTTAGACTTTTTCTGTTCGTCCTTAGAGTTGATTTCTGTGGAGTTTTTTTGTCTAAGTTACCACTGCTCCGTGTATTCGTTCACCGTGTTCACTTCGATGCTGGTGGCATTGACTGTCACGTTGAAGGTGTACTTATAGCCGGGGTGGAAGTAGGTGCTGCTGGGGATGACGAACGTGTTGGTGATGACATCGTTATTCTTTTTGTAGAACTCGATTTCTACAGTTCGTTTATCTGCGGGGTTGTTGGCACCATTGGGCATCACGATGGCCTCGAAGGTGCGCACGTAACCTGTGGGGGCTGACGATGCCCTGACGGGGATGATGGGACCGAATGGTTCTGTATTTCCATCGGGAATGGTAACCTTATCATTATAGATGTCGTAAGTAGCTTTTCGGGGTTGATTTTTGAGGGTCATGGTCAGCGAGGTGGCGTCCTTCAGTTCGTTGGGCAGCATGTCATCGCCTTGTTTGAGGTTGAACACTAACTTCACTAACCTGTGGTAGAACAGCAGCTCGATGGAGGCGTTCATGTTACTGACATTGCCTGTGTAGGCCCGCATGAGGTCTATCTTATTCTGTTGCCGTTGGTCGGTCAAGTCGATATTCAGTTTTGTTATTTGGGCGTTGGCAGCGGTGGAAGCCACCCAAATCTTTTCCACGTGATTTTCATCTTCTATCTTTTCCCATGCACCCTCTGCATCCTCCTCCTTGTAGGGGTAGTACCCATAGACATCGGTGGCGGCAGATGAGAGATAGATTTTTCCAGAGTTGGGGGTGAACAAGCGGTAGGTGTTGCCCCATGTCTCGTAGTTTGTGCCGTCGTCGAAGGTGTAGGGAAGGTTGTATCCCTTCTTATGCTCTGAATCTTCGAAAATGGTCGATGTGTTGTATGTTGTCATGAACACACCTATCTTGTCGTTGGCTTCCCAACTGCTTTCTGCGGCACGGGTCATGGGGTCGGCTTGCAGGTCGATGCTTGCCAAGATTTCCAAGGGCACACGTTCGTTGTGGCTCTTCTCGCTGTCGTCGTTGCTGCAAGCGGTCAGCAGGGCGATGGCCAAGGGTAATATGATGAATCTCTTTTTCAATGTTCTTTATTCAATAGCGATGTTGATAACTTAGACTTTTTTGTTTGTCCTTGGAGATTCATGTCTCTCCTTGGAGCAGCAGTTTCCTCGCCTTCCATTTCCACAGGGTCCTCCACCTCCCACGGAGCGATGGCAGCCGTGAGGGCGATGTTCATCTGGTTCAGGGTGACGTTGATATAGAGGTGCTTGCCTGGTTTGTAGGCATCAGCAAAGTCTTTCAGATTGAGGGTGGCAGAACCCTCGTTATCGGCATCGTATAGCCAAGCCGAACCGTCGGTGGTTGTGGTTGTGCCGATGCGGTAGGTGATGTTCACCTTGGCTGTCTGAGGGTAGCCCTCCAGGTCGATGGGGATGTAGAATACACCCATGTTCTCTATGAGTTGTTCGGGGAGGGTCGAATTGTCCATTGGGTTAGCGCCTCCCTTTGTGGCCTCATAGAGAATGATGTTTTTTAAGTAAGGGTCGGGGTTATCCGCACTAACCAGCGTCACCGTGCGTGTGCAGGTGGGGGCTTCGCTCCAGATGGTCTGCCAGTTGGCCTCACCGTGGTTCCAGAGCACAAGACGCGCCTTTGCGGTGAGGGTGTATTCGATGGTGACGCTCGTCACCTCCACTCTCGCATTGGTGATGCTGCCAGCCACGCGGCCATAGACTTGATTCTGCAAACCCTTGGAGCAGATGATGTTCACCTTGTCGCCCACACAGGCCAGGGCGTGGTCGAAGTTGAAATGCACCTTCTCGTTGATGGCTGGTTTTGTCAGGTCGAGGATGGGGGTCAAGTCGGTGTGGCTGGCATAGAGCAAATCCACCTGATTTTCCACGTTTTCGTGCAGACGGTAGGTGAGCCACGGGTTGCCTACTTCGCCTTGGAGACTGAACGAGGGGATGCAGTAGCCGGCAGGGTTGTCAATCGGGTTATTATCTATGTTGTCGCTGTAGGGGGCGTATGCCATGAAGCTGACGTAGTGCTTGTTTTCGCCTGTGTTGATGCTGCTGTTGGTCTCGCCCTCACCGTTGGGCCAGTACTTGATGGGGTCGTATTTCCAAAGATTAGTTTCTGTGTTCCACGTGACGTGCTCATTGTACATGAAGTTGGGGGACACATTGCTGTCCACATACTTGTGCAGACCTGTGTAGCAACCGAACACACCGAAGCCCTTGTTTGCGGTTTTCAGTTTGTCGATGTCGATGTCTTGGCTGAAGCCCACGCGGGTCGTGGCATTCTCGTCCGTAGCCATCGAGGCACTGAACACCACCGGCTGGTCACCCCCGGGGATGGGAGTGGGCGTGACCGAGGGTGTCCCGTCGTCGCCGCTGCATGCTGTCAGCAGCAGGGCCACACAGAGGATGATATGTAAAGTTCGTATTTGCATCTTCTCTTGAATTTATTTCGGCACCTCCACTTCAGCGCTGGTAGCATCCGTTGGCCATGGTGTCACACTGGCTTCCACCTTCACGCTGGTCATGCCGAGGTGGAGGTTGATGGTGTATTGTTTTCCTGCTTTCATCGTGTAGGGATCGGTACTGCCAGAGGGCTTGATGTAGGCCGATATGCAGTTCTCTATCGTGCTGCCGTGGGTCATTCCGTCGGAGAGGTACTGGCTCACGAGTTTGGGGTCGTAGGTCTCCACGTCATAGACGATGGTGACATAGAGTGGGTCGTTGGTGGGGATGACGTAGATGGGGGCGGTTAACGCAGTAGCTATCTCGGTGGTAGTGGGGTTGGCTGGGTCGGCGTATGGCCACGTGCTTACGTCGAAGAGGTTGACTTTTGTGTTGGTCACGCCTGGGGTGGTGGAGGTGAACACAGGTGTTGAGGCGGTAGAGAGGGAGTATTGGCCGCTCTGCACGATGACAGGGTTCAGTCCTGTATGTCGTTCGTTCAGCGAGGGGGACACACCTTCGCGTCCGTCTCGGCGACCGTCGTAGATGGTGATGGGGTCGCTCGTCAGGTCGCAGTCGCAGTCGAGGTTGTTCCATAAGGGGATAGCGTTGGTGTTGTTCAGGTTCAGTTGTCCTTTCTCCGCAAAGCCTTGGAAGGTGATGGAGCGGACGTAGATGCGGGTGTTGGCATCGAGGGGATTGCCTGATTCAGTATGTGTGGCTACGTCCACGTCGGCATCTATTTGTACGTTGAGGGCGGCGAGGGCGTGCTGGAAATTGAAGTTGATTTTATCGTTGGTGGTGGGTTTGGTCTTATCTAGTTGATTGGTACTGCTCCAGCAGAGGTCCACCGCCTCGGTGGGTTTCAGCGAGGCAAAGTAGCGCACGTAGGGGTCGCCGCTGTCGATGGGGCGAGAGAGGGCTACGATGCCGGTGGTGGAGTTGTCGGTCACTCGTCCAGTGGTGGTGTTGACTTCGACGTATGGGGCGTAGGCGAAGAAGGTGAGGCGGTCGGTTTCGTGGGAGCCGTCGGAGCCTTTTTCGTTGGGCCAGTATTTGATGGGGGAGTAAGTCCAGACAGACGGGGAAACCGACTGACACGTGACTTGCTGGTTGTACATGAAATCGGGGAGGGAGGTCTGGCTATAGACGTGGTTGTCGGTGTAGTAGGCAAAGACACCGAAGCCGTTGGCCTTGCCATTGCCGGTCTCTTGCAGGGTTGCCAGGTCGAGGCTGCCAGCATAGCCGCCTCGTGTGGTGTTTCGGTTCACGTAGGCATTGAAGGAGACGGGCAGCTGTTCCTGCTCGGGGTTAGAGGGCTGCACTTCGGCGCTATCCTCTATACCCGTACAAGCCACAACCGTCAGGGTTGCGGCCAGCAGCATAAACAGATATGTTCTTATTCTCTTCACTTCAATGTCCTTTAGTTAGTTTAAGTGGTTACTTTTCAGTTTCGTCGATGATTTTTCTGACACAGATAAAGTGGTTGCCTTATAATTCTACCTCCACATCGAAGATGCTGTAGAAGGTCTTTTCCAGAATCTTGTTGAAGTACTGCTGCTTCACAAACACATGATGCGATGAGAGCACTTTTACAGCCATTTCTCCATTCCTTTTACGATTCGACCTTGGTGCCCCTTTACAATCTCTTGCAGATTGACCTCGTTGTTATCTGCAATGGGTTGAGGCTCGCCAGTGATGAGTCGCTCCATTTCTTCGTCTGTCAAGGCATTGGAGCGACGAGCCTTCAATGGAGTTGCCTCCACAGCAGCCTCTTCGTCTCCGTTCGTCAATGAAGCACTGAGGAGGGCTATCAAAGCCAGCTTCTCATCCCTGTTTGCTGTTTTGATGAGATTCCAGTAGTTACTGGCCTTTCGTTCTAATGTGATGGGTACCATGATAACCTTATTTTTAGTTCCACGATTACTTATCGTTTGTTTTTGCAAAATTACGAACTTATTCCGAATCTATAAAACGTTCAACCAAAGTCTTTCAGGTCGAAATACATCAGACGGGTGTCATCAGCGGCATCCTGCTCGGTGAAGAAACGGAAACCTCCCTTCGACTCATAAAAGCCTGTGGCGGAAGATAGCGCATCCACCGTCAGAAAACGACAGCCAAGCTTATTCTCGTTTAAGAGCATCATACAGATATTGTTAAGAATAAATTCACCTATTCCTTGACAAGCATAACGGTAGTCCACCGCAAGTCGGCCTATTTTGGCCGCAGCATAATGGTGACGTTGCTTGCTAAACGGAATCCTTCGATTGATGCGATTACGTGTTCGCTTTTCCGTATCTTCCAAGCGAATTACATCATTCAGAAGGCTGAAATATGCGACTATCTGCTCCCCATAGTATAAAAGATATGTTACAGAGAGCAGTTCTTGCTGATAATCTTTCGCCTCTTCAATCAAGAAAGCGTTCAAATCGTCATCAATGCTGCGAAAGGAATCCAGCGGAGTATCTGGTTCAAGACGAACAAATTTTAATTTTGTGTAGTCTATCATTTGAAAAAGTTGCAGTTGGGGTTGTTGCTTTTGGCTATATCCCACATCATGTGAGCTTTTTTCTTCCTTTCTTCAGATATAGGTGACGGGTGTTCCATGTGCCAGCGGAAACGTTCGGCATCTTTGCCACGGAGCACGGGAGTGTCTTTGATTGGTTTTGCCATAATTCTGTTCTATATTTAATTATTTTTGTCTCTGCGGAGAGAGATTTTTTAAAGTCTAAGGAGTTTAGGAGCTGAGGAGTTTTTGGGGCGGCTTGTGCGCCGAGTGCTCCTGAGTTCCTTGGGGTGCTTAGTCGAAGAGCAGGGAAACTGGTTTGTTGAAAAGACTTTATTGACCCATTGTTTTCAGCTCCTGTCTTGCCTATTGTTCGAATTCTTTCTTGCGACGCAGGTATTCCTTGAAGGTAGCTCTTACTTCTTCTCTTGTGCGTTTGGGTCTTTCTGATGTTTCCATGTTCTTATCGTTTGTTTTGTCTCTATGGAGTGATGTTTTTTAAGTCTAAGGAGTTTGGGAGTAAAGGAGTTTTTGGGGCGGCTTGTGCGCCGAGTGCTCTGGGCTCCTTGACTCCTTAGACCTTTAAGGCTGTAGGCTCCTTGGGGAAAGGGAGTGTGTGTCGAGAGAGATGGAGAGGTGGCCCTGTGGGTGGTGTCGAGGGGAGGTGTTTGCCGTACCCGTCGTGTCCGCCGTGCCGTACCCGTCGGGTGCGGCGTGTCGCACCCGTCGGGTGCGCTTTGGGGGGTGTTTCTTCATCTGTTTTGACACACACTCGCTTCCTTGGGGAGTGATGAGGGGAAAGAGTGGAACCCTACCTGGGAGGGAGGGTTCACTCTCTGTCTGGTTGTATATCATACCTCATGGAGAGGATGATGAGAGGAGAGATTAACGACGAACTGGAGCGCTACTTGGAGTGTTGCTTGGAAGGTAAACGTCAGTTTCAGTAGCAGGAGTATCCCATTTTGTAACATTAGCATCAAACTTAACGCTGTTCATGCCAAGGTGGATTTTAAGCGTGTAATCTTTTCCATTTTCTAATTTAGCAATAACAGCTTTCTTAGTGATTGTGTTCTTAATTTTGCTACCTTTCGTTGCTCCGTCAGCTAAGACTGTGGGCAGATTGGCATCCGCAGCTTCTACTTCATAAACGATGGTAACATCAACAGCTTCACCTGTCGGAATAACGTAGATGGGGTCAGCCAGTTTTAATTCATCAGTTGCCAATGATGATGTAGGCTCAAACAGGTTTACTGCTGTTTTGCTTACACCTTTGTTCGCTACATTAACAGCAGTCCAGTTTCCGTTTTCAATAATTACAGGATTCAGACCTTTAACCTTTTCATTGCTTGCCTCAGACACACCTTCCTTGCCGTCTTTACGACCGTCGTAAATAGTGATTTCTTCACCTGCTTCGAGTTCATTAACGCAGTTGAAAGACATCCACTTTGCCACACCTGCACCAGCATCGGTGTTATTCAGATTGAGGGCACCCTTTGTAGCAAAACCGGTGAAAGTGATGGAGCGGACGAAAATTTTGTTGTCGGTAGCAACTTCATTGTCATGACCTGATGCTTTATCAACATCAGCATCAATCTGTACATTGAGCTTAGCCAAAGCATGCTTGAAGTCAAACAGCAGTTTTTGTGAGGTCGTTGCATCTGCAGGACGCTGAACATTTATCCAAGGAAAACCTACAGTCAAACCTGTTTGAGCTGTGTTTGTTTGAGTGATTTTCCAATCCCCGGCTGCTTTTACACCCCAAAGTAAATCCACTTTAGTTGCAGGAGCAAGGCTGACAACATACTTCACCATTGGGTCGCCTGAGCCAGTATTGCTTGACATGCCTACGATACCAGTAGTTTCTGTCGGATTAGCAGTCTTAGTACTTGAGGTATTGACTTTACCTGTTGCAGGGGTAACTTCAACGTATGGAGCATAAGCAAAGAAGGTCACGCGGTCGTAGTCCTCAGAAATGGCGGTGGAACCGTATTCATTAGGCCAGTACTTAACAGGAGAGTAAGTCCATGTGTCTGATTCATATGTAACTTGCTGGTTGTACATGAAGTTAGGAATGGAGAACTGGTCGTAGTCGTTGTTGTCGGTGTAATAACCGAAAACGCCAAAGCCTTTAACATCCGCAGTTTGTAAAGTTCCCACAGCATTGATGTCACCGTGGTAACCAGCACGTGTAGTGCGGTTCACGTAGGTGTCGAACACTACGGGCACTTGCCCCGTCTGTGCGATCTGCTGCTTTTCTGGAGCCAGACCGTCGTCGCTGGAACATGCTGCGAAGAGAGCTGCAGCAGCAGCGAAAATAAAATACTTAGTCTTTTTCATAATCACATAAGTTTTTAAAAAGTTAATAATAAAGTTGGTTTTTGTTGTCTCTAATGAGTAATGTTTTTTTGTTTTTTTCTGGGGAGAGAGGTTTTTTTCTACGGAGAGAAATTTTTTTTTGGTCTAAGGAGTAGAGGAGTAAAGGAGTTTTTTTTGGCGGCTTGTGCGCCGAGTGCTGTATGACTCCTTAACTCCTTGACTCCTTAGACTTAAAACGTATTTCCTTGGAGTGGGTGTCTCTGTGGAGAGAGATTTTTTTGTCTAAGGAGTTTAGGAGTAGAGGAGTTTTTTGGCGGCTTGTGTGCCGAGTGCTGTATGACTCCTTAACTCCTTGACTCCTTAGACTTTATATATCCTTCCTTAGAGCTTTGTGTTCTTCCTTGGAGTAGCGAGAGTTGTAAACGGCATGGATGCCGTTTTGTAGGGACTCTTCGTTGAAGTTGACTACGTAGCCTATCTCGCAGTTTTTGAGTACGAGGTAGGTGAAGAGTTGCTTTTCAAAGAGTTTGCGGTACTCGGTGACGCTCTTGAGTTCGAGTATCACTTTGTCATCGATGATGAGGTCGAGGCGTAGGTCGTTTGCGAGTCGTTCGCCTTTGTAGATGACGGGCACGCTGACTTGTCGCTCGACTTGGAAGCCTTGGGCTGTCAGTTCCTTGGCGGTTGCTTCTTCGTAGATGCTTTCGAGTAAGCCAGGGCCGAGTTGTTTGTGTACCTCGTAGAGGCACTGGAGTATTCTGAATGTGTAGTTTCTATCCATGTCTCTTTAGCCTGTGGCGTTGTCTGGGTGCAAAGATACGATATTTTGGCGAAAGTGCCAAGGGGTTGGGGGTGTTTTTTTATCTGTGTCAGAATGTCAAAGAGCGTGGGGTATGTTGGGTTGTCGCGGTGGTGCCGCGGCAGACGGAACAGGGCTACATGGTTTCGTCGGCGGTGCCGCCATCGGCCCAGGGGGTGACGTCGGCATTGAAGCCGGTGCCGTCGGAGGTTTCGACGTAGGGTAGGTCGGGAATGCCGCCGGGGTAGTCGATGGGGATGTCGATGTTTATTTCGAGTTGGCCATCGCGGATGGTGATGCAGTCATCGCCTACGTCGTAGTGGTAGCTTTTGACTGTGGCTTGGTCGCGGAGGAGGAAGAGGAGGTTGAGCTGGAGGCGTTCACCGATTTGGGTGTGGATGCCGCCTGACTCTTCGCTACTGGTTGTTTCTCCATCTGTTTCTTCGTTTCCGGTTGTTTCTTGGTCGTCGGTCTCATCGCCATCGGCTCGTGTGATGGCGGTGGAGGGTGGCATGTCGAGGTCGGGCATTCCGAAGTTGCGGACAGAGGTGGTGATGTAGCCGATGCTGTCGTTTAGGGTGACGCTTGACCAGGAGTCGAGTGCTTGGAGGCAGGGGGTGCTGGTGTGGCGTAGTGTGCTGAGCCAGCATCCGTCGGCGAGTCCTGCTATGCTGCCTCTGATGCTGTTCATGTAGGTGAGTCCTTTGACGTGGACTTTTACGTTGAGTGTCCAGACGAGGGGTTGTGGGGTGTCGTGGAGGGTGAGTGTGGTGAGGTCGGAGGTGTATTGGTCGCGGTCTTTCCAGAGGATAAGGTCTTCTTCGGGACCGGAGGTGATATGTACGCCTTTGATGGTATCGGCGTTGATGAGTTCGGGTTCAGCCCCCACTTGGTACATGCCTGTGGGTGTGTAGCGTGGGATGCCTTCGAGGTAGTTGGGAACGGCATAGTCGCCGTAGAGGTGTTGGTTGGCAGCGGGCTGGTCGGCTGATGGGAGCTGGTGGACGAGTGCGCTGTCGGGGTAGCTCATTCCGATGAACTCTTGGTGGGAGTATTCGGCTGGTGAGTAGTCGAAGACGACGCCGTCGTAGGAGCCTTGCGGGAGGTTGAGCCATGAGTGGCTGACTTCGGCTGTGGTCTCGTGGTAGTTGCGTCCGCTGTTGTCGAGGTTCATGAACCACCAGGTCATACCACCGGGTCGTTCGTGGGCTTGCGACCAGTCGGTTATGAGTTCCACCTGACGGAACTGGTCGGTATAGACCCACAGGTCGCGCCGGCAGGCTGTGAGGAGGCTTGCCAGAAGGACGAGGAGGTATGGGGTGAGGCGTTTCATTGTTGCTTTAGTTTGGTTTTATGGGGTTGATGGGGTTGATGGGTTTAATGGGGTTGATGGGGGTGTTATTGGAGTTTTTTTGATTTGGTGTGGAAGGGCCAAGCGTTGAAGAGGTAGATGAGGGAGAGGTTGGCGTGGTTGGGTCCGAGCCAGTTGCGGTTTCCTGTGTCGTGCCAGATGAGGTGCTTGTCCCAGGGTTCGAGGTGGTTGTCGGGGAAGACTGAGCCGCCGTAGTAGTGGCGGTATTGGGTGGCGAAGAGTCCTACGCCTACTCCGAAATCGAGTCCCCAGTGTTTGCCCCAGCGATGCTGGTAGCCGAGGTTGAGGAAGGTGTTGAGGTATTCGCCTTGGTAGCCTTCGTGCTTTTTCCATTCAACGTCGTAGTATCCTCCTGCGAGTGCGAGTCCGATGTGCCAGCCTTGTAGCCAGCGGTGGTTGGCGCGGTGGCCGAGCCAGTGGCGTAGTTCGAATCCGAGGTTGTGTAGCTGGGAGGCGTGGGCGTTGTGGCTCCATGTGCGTTTCCAGAGAATCCACGGGATGTTGTATTCGGCTTCGAGGCTCCAGCGGTTTTTGTGTCCGAGGGGTATTTCGACTTGCAGGTTGGGTGAGAGGACTGCCCAGAAGAGGAAGTTGGTCTTGATGGCCCAAGCGGGGTATTGGAGTCTTTCGAGTCGGAGGCTGTCGCGTCGGGCGGTGTCAACGACTTTGGGTCTGTGCTTGCCACCGTCGGCGGTGACGTAGTAGGGCTGGTTGATGATGGTGATGGTGTCGCGCACATAGACGGTGTCGCGTCCGTTTTCCCATCGGAGGATGGCTGTGGCTCCGCTGCGGAGGGGTGCGAGGTAGCGTTCGAGGAGGATGGGCCAGACGGTGCCTCGACGGAGCTGGCGGAGACGGGTTTCGCGTGGGTCGCGTATGTTTTCGTCGTAGCCGGCGGGCTGGTCGATGATGCGGAGGACTTCGTCGCGCCAGGGTTCGTCGCTGGCTGACACGAGGTCGTAGAGTCCATCCCATCGGGCGGCTTCGTTGTGTACGATGATGTTGCCTACGCTGTTGCCCAGACGCTGGCGGACGAGTCGGCGTATGGCGAGGCCTCGGTTTTCACCGAGCCAGCGGTTGTGTGCGGCTGTGCCTTCGGGTGATGCTCCGGCGTAGATGTCGAGTCGGAGGGTGGAGGCGCTTTTGTTGGCGTAGTGCTGACGGAAGTTGTGCTCGAAGGTGTCCCAATGGGCGGCATTGTCGGCATAGTTCATGTCGATGCGGATGCTGTCGAGCTGGAAGCGGATGGAGAGGGTGTCGGTCAGGATTTGTGCCTGAAGGAGGGTGGGGAGTGTGGTGATGAGCAACACGAGGAAAAGTGCTCTCAGGGTGGGGAGCTGCTTTTGTATCGTATGGTTGTAGATTGTATTGCTCATCTTCATTTCTTTTTCTTTTGGGTTTCGGATGTTTTTGTCACCTTTTTTTGTGTGGGCGAGGTTGTGTCCGAAGGGTTTTGTGTTTCTTCTTTATTGGGGAAGAATGGTTAATTTTTCATTGTTCTGAACGTCGCTATGAGTAATTTCATTTCTAATTCGGTGCAAAAATGCAAAAAAGGGTTGAATTGAGCAAACATTTTTGGCGTTTTTTTTCATTTTGGGTATTTTTTTTAGGATGGAAATGTGTTTTATGGGCTTTTTTTGATGATAAAAAGGGGCGGAAATGTTTCCTTGGGGGGTGAGGGGGAGGGAAGGAAAGAGACCCTGCGGGAAAACCGCAGGGCACGGAAAGGGGGGAGGGGGAAAGAGAAGGGAAAGGGAGGACGGGAAGGGAAAAGGGGTAGGAGGAAAGGAGAATGGGGGAAGGACAGGAAGGGAAAGGAGAGGGGGGATTGTAGAAAAAGTGGGGGAAGTTGTGGAGGAATGATTTTTTTTTCGTAACTTTGCAGCGTTTTTCGCGTGGGCGCGTGCGATGATGCGTGGGCGCGTGGGAATAAATAGGTAAAAGGATATAATTTTAAAGGTTTTACGATATGAATATTTCTTACAAATGGTTGAAGGAGTATGTTGACTTCGACATGACGGCTGAGGAAGTGGGTAAGGCACTCACGAGTATAGGCCTGGAGGTCGAGGCAGTGGAAGAGGTGCAGAGCATCAAGGGTGGTCTGCAAGGTTTGGTGGTCGGTCAGGTGCTGACTTGTGAACCGCATCCGAATAGTGACCACATGCACGTGACGACGGTGGATGAGGGTAACGGTGTGGTGGAGCAGATTGTCTGTGGCGCACCGAATGTGGCTGCCGGTCAGAAGGTGATTGTGGCTCAGTTGGGCTGCAAGCTGTATGACGGTGACAAGGAGTTTGTGATTAAGAAGAGTAAGCTGAGGGGCATCGAGTCGAATGGCATGATTTGTGCGGAAGACGAGATTGGCGTGGGCACCAGCCATGATGGCATCATCGTGTTGCCAGCGGATGCTGTGGTGGGCACGCCTGCTGCTGAGTACTACGGTTTGGAGAGCGACTATGTGATTGAGGTGGATATTACACCGAATCACTCGGATGCTTGTTCGCACTGGGGTGTGGCCCGCGATTTCTACGCTTATCTGAAGCAGAACGGTTATGAGACCGCGTTGCATCGTCCATCGGTGGAGGGCTTTACGGTACAGAACCACGACCTGACGTTTGACGTGGTAGTGGAGGCCGAGGAGGCTTGTCCACGCTACTGCGCTGTGTCGGTGAAGAACTGTGAAGTGAAGGAAAGTCCGAAGTGGTTGAAGGACCGATTGACGGCGATTGGTCAGCGTCCCATCAACAATATTGTGGATATCACGAATTATATTATGATGGCCTACGGACAGCCTCTGCATTGCTTCGATGCCGATATGGTGAAGGGCAATAAGGTGGTGGTGAAGACGCTGCCAGAGGGCACTCCATTTGTTACCCTCGATGGTGAGGAGCACAAGCTGAGCGATAAGGATTTGGCTATCTGCAATGTGGAAGAGCCGATGTGTATCGCCGGTGTGTTCGGAGGAAAGGGTAGTGGTACGTATGAGACCACGAAGAATGTGCTCTTCGAGAGTGCTTACTTCCACCCCACTTGGATTCGCAAGAGTGCGCGTCGTCACGGACTTCAGACAGATGCCAGTTTCCGTTTCGAGAGAGGCATCGACCCAGCAGGACAGGTCTATGCCATCAAGCGTGCTGCGATGCTGGCTCAGGAACTGGCTGGCGGCGAAGTGAGCATGGAGATTGTGGATGTGAAGAACGAGACGCTGCCTCAGGATGCCATCATCGATGTGGAATATCAGTATGTGGCAGACCTCATTGGTAAGGAGCTGCCTGTGGAGACCCAGCAGAGCATCTTGAAGAACCTCGGCTTCGAGATTCTGAAGAGCGACGAGAAGGGGATGCAGGTGAAGGCTCCGGCGTTCCGTGTGGATGTGAAGAAGCCTTGCGATGTGGTGGAGGAGATTCTGCGCATCTATGGGTATAACAATATCGAGATTCCTTCGCAGGTTCGCTCGTCGCTGACGACGAAGGGTGAACTGGACAAGAGTAATAAGTTGCAGAACCACGTGGCTGAGCAGCTGGTGGGTTGTGGCTTTAACGAGATACTGAACAACTCGCTGACGAAGGTGGCTTATTATGAGGAAGGCGAGACCTACAAACTGGAGAACTGCGTGAAGCTGATGAACCCGCTGAGTCAGGACTTGGCGGTGTTGAGGCAGACGCTGTTGTTCGGTGGTTTGGAGTCGATTGCCCGCAATGCCAATCGCCGTATGCCCGACTTGAAGTTTTTCGAGTTTGGTAACTGTTACTACTTTGACCCAGAGAAGAGTCAGGAGAAGGTGGATGAGAACGGTGAGACGCTGAAGGCAAGTGCTGAGTCGTCGAAGAAAATATTGGCTGCTTACAGCGAGGACTATCATCTGGGCTTGTGGCAGACGGGTAAGCGTGTGAACGGCAACTGGGCACATGCCGACGAGGAAAGCTCGGTGTATGAGATGAAGGCTTACGTGCTGAATATCTTCAAGCGGCTGGGTGTGCCTTTCGGTGCGCTGGTGTTTGGCGAGGAGAAGAACGATGTGTTCTCGATTGCCACGACTGTCACGCAGCGTGGGGGCAAGAAGATTGCTGAGTTCGGTATCGTGACGAAGAAGCTGGCGAAGAAGCTGGATGTGGAAGCTCCGGTGTATTTCGCCGATATCAACTGGACGAACTTGATGAAGCTCATCAAGAAGGTGACGGTTACGTATTACGATTTGTCGAAGTTCCCAGCTGTGAGCCGCGACTTGGCATTGCTCGTGGATGAGGGTGTCGAGTTCGCTCAGATTGAGGCTGCGGCTTATCAAGCGGAGAAGAAGCTCTTGAAGGAGGTGAAGCTCTTCGATGTGTATGAAGGGAAGAACCTCGAAGCCGGCAAGAAGTCGTATGCGGTGAACTTCACGTTGCAAAGCGAGGAGAAGACGCTGAACGATAAGGCTATCGAGGCCATCATGAATAAAATCGAACAGAGCATCTGCAAGGCGACGGGAGCAACGGTTCGTGGCAAATAGTCCAATTGAGTAAATCATAAATTGTAAATAGTAAATTGTCAAATAGTAAATAAGATTATGGGAAGAGCATTTGAATTCCGTAAAGCGAGAAAATTGAAGAGATGGGGTAACATGGCAAAGACCTTCACACGCCTGGGCAAGCAGATTGCCATCGCGGTGGCTGAAGGTGGTCCTGACCCCGACAACAATGCACATCTTCGTGCTGTCATCGCGACTTGCCGTCACGAGAATATGCCGAAGGACAACATCGACCGTGCCATCAAGAATGCCATCGGTAAGGACAAGTCGGCTTGGAAGAGCGTGACTTACGAAGGATATGGCCCTCACGGTGTGGCTGTTTTTGTCGATACTTTGACCGACAACACGACCCGTACTGTGGCTGATGTCCGTTCGGTGTTCAACAAGTTCAGCGGCAACATGGGTACGACCGGTTCCCTCTCGTTCCTCTTCGACCACTACAGCCAGTTCACTTTCAAGAAGAAGCCCGATATGGATATGGACGAGTTCATCTTGGAAGCCATCGAGTTTGGCGTGAATGACGAGTATGATGAGGAGTACGACGAGGAGAAGGACGAGACGACCATCACCATCTATGGCGACCCCAAGTCGTTCGCACAGATTCAGAAGTACCTGGAGGATAACGGTTACGAAATCACGGGTGCCGAATTCACTTACGTGCCTAACGACCTGAAGGAAGTGACGGACGAACAGCGTGAGACCATTGAGAAGATGGTGGAACGTTTGGAAGAGTTCGACGATGTGCAGAACGTATATACGAACATGAAGTAATCGTTATGAAGACTGTTTACGAAACTACGGGCACATGCTCGAAGGCTATCGAAGTGGATGTTGATGATGCTACTGGCATCATCAACTCCGTTCAGTTCTATGGTGGATGCCCAGGCAACACGACAGGTATCGCTCAATTGGTGCGTGGCATGAAGGCAGAGGATGTCATCGGCAGATTCGAGGGCATCACTTGTGGCATGAAGCCCACCAGTTGTCCCGACCAGCTGGCTTGTGCACTCAAAAGCATGGTACGTCAATAATAAAATATGTACGCGCGTAAAACATATATATATATAGTAGGTATTTCCCTGCTGTTGTTTTGTTCTTGTCAGGAAAAGAGAGCAGACCGCTTTGAGCGTGAGGCACGGGAATACACGGAGAAACATTGTCCCCAACGGTTGGAAGACGGAATGACGGTGCTGGATAGCATGGTCTTCGTGAAGGACGACGGTGCGGGCACACTCCAATTGTATTACTCGCTCTCTCTGTCAGACGAGGAACGGAAACAAGTGATGGATAAGTTGGGCGACTTGGGTGACTATAACCTCCGGATTGTTCGCAATTCGGTTCTCTTCGCCAAGCACAAAGAGGCAGGGGTCAGTTTCACTTACATCTATCACGATGCCAATAAGGGTGACAAAATAGCGGAATACCACTTTGAGAAGAAGGACTACGAGTGATTGTAGTTCTTTTTTTATTTGCCTGTCTGTGTGCGCACACAGCGAAATTGCCATTCAAAGGGGGCGATTTTGAGCTTTTTGACGCGAATACGTCTTTTTTAGTATCTTTTTCTTACTTTTTTGTAAAAAGTTTTGTTTTATTAACTTAAAGGTTGTAACTTTGCATCAGTTTTTAGGAGAAGAAGAAACTCCTGAACCCAAACGAAAAGTTTAACAATTTAAGGTAAGGTAAAATTATTATGTTACAGGAAAAAGCAGGAAACATTGCTGGTATCATCTGGAACGCACTTTCAGAGGCTGAGTCAGCACAGACATTCAAGCAGATTAAGAAGGCTACTAAGCTTGCAGAGAAGGACTTCAACCTTGGTCTTGGTTGGTTGCTCCGCGAGGACAAAATCAACACCGTTGAGACTGGTGACGAGAAGGATCCATACGCTTACTCTCTGAAATAATTCAGCCTCACACAATAAGCATGAAATGCGCCGCTCAAGAGATTGGGTGGCGCATTTCTTTTTGTGCACTTTCGTCGTCGGAGCGGCTTGGAAAAACGATAATTACTGATAATTACCGACAATTTGCCCCGATAAATAGAAGTTTTTGATGGGGATAGGCATCTAAATCAATATTTTTATATACCTTTGTACTTTCATAAAGAAACAATAGAAACTTAAATTGTACAGGAGTGAAATTTGCTTTTTATAGATGTGTGAATAAGGTGTGTGGAGTGTTGATTACCCTGCTGGGGTTCACGGCACCCATCACGTTGGCTTCGTGCTATGGCCCTATGCCAGACAGGTATTATGAGGCGGAAGAAGTGGCAGATTCGTTGTCGGAGGACGCGGATTCGCTACAAGTGTCGGCATCCGATGACGCTGTGGAAGAGGATGCTTCAGATGGAAATATTGAATGATTTTTGCAACATGAAAAATATTAGGAACTTTTGCATCATAGCGCATATCGACCACGGAAAATCGACTTTGGCCGACCGATTGCTGGAGAGGACTAAGACCATCGAGATTACGCAGGGTCAGATGCTCGACGATATGGATTTGGAGCAGGAACGTGGCATCACCATCAAGAGCCATGCTATCCAGATGGAGCATGAGTATGATGGTGAAAAAGAGGAATATAAGGGTCAGAAGTTTGTGCTCAACTTGATTGACACACCGGGACATGTGGACTTCTCCTACGAGGTGAGCCGTTCCATTGCCGCTTGCGAAGGTGCCTTGCTGGTGGTGGATGCCACACAGGGCGTTCAGGCACAGACCATCTCGAACCTCTACATGGCCATCGACCACGACCTCGAAATCATCCCCGTCATCAACAAGATAGACATGCCCAACGCGATGCCTGAAGAGGTGGCTGACGAAATTATTGACCTGATTGGTTGTGACTTGGAGGACATCATCTATGCCAGTGGAAAGACGGGTGAAGGTGTTGGCGATATACTGAATGCTGTGGTGGAGCGCATTCCGCATCCTGTGGGTGATGAGGATGCTCCGTTGCAGGCGTTGATTTTCGATTCTGTCTTCAACTCCTATCGAGGTGTCATCGCTTACTTCAAGATTATCAATGGCGTGATGCGTCCAGGCGAGAAGGTGCGGTTCATCAACACGAAGAAGGTGTATCTGGCAGAAGAAATCGGTACGCTGAAGATGGATATGGTGCCGAAGAAGGAACTTCGAACGGGCGACGTGGGCTATATCGTGACTGGCATCAAGCAAGCTACAGAGGTGAAGGTGGGCGACACCATCACCTCGTTGGTCAATCCGACGAGTGAAGCCATCAAGGGTTTCCAAGAAGTGAAGCCGATGGTGTTTGCTGGTATTTATCCCATTGAGACAGAAGACTATGAGAACTTGCGTACCTCGTTGGAAAAGCTGCAACTGAATGATGCTTCGCTGACTTTCCAGCATGAGAGTTCAGCAGCGTTGGGCTTTGGTTTCCGTTGCGGATTCTTGGGCTTGCTCCACATGGAGATTGTGCAGGAGCGATTGGACAGAGAGTTCGACATGGACGTGATTACGACGGTGCCGAACGTGAGCTATATGGTGTATGACAAACAAGGGGGAGTGCAGGAAGTGCATAATCCGAGCGGTATGCCCGACCCGACGCTCATTGACCATGTGGAAGAACCTTACATCCGTGCGACGGTCATCACGACTGCCACCTATATCGGCCCCATCATGACGCTCTGTCTCAGCAAACGTGCTGAACTGGTGAAGCAGGATTTTATTGCGGGCAACCGTGTGGAAATCGAGTTCCTCATGCCATTAGGCGAAATCGTGATAGACTTCTACGACAAGCTGAAGAGTGTTAGTCGTGGATATGCTTCGTTCGACTACCATCCTGCAGGATTCCGTGAGAGCAAGTTGGTGAAACTCGACATCCTACTGAATGGAGAATCTGTCGATGCCCTTTCGACCTTGACCCATGTAGATAACGCCGTGACGTTGGGTCGTCGTATGTGCGAAAGACTGAAAGACCTTTTGCCGCGTCAGCAGTTCGACATAGCCATTCAAGCAGCCATCGGTGGAAAGATTGTGGCACGCGAGACGGTGAAGCAGGTGCGGAAGGATGTGCTCGCCAAGTGTTATGGTGGTGACGTGTCGCGTAAGCGCAAGTTGCTCGAAAAGCAGAAACGAGGCAAGAAGCGCATGAAGCAGATTGGCAACGTGAGTGTGCCGCAGAAAGCATTCCTGGCGGTGCTGAAGCTGGATGACGATTAGTCCTTTTTACATAAAATAGCTAACTGAAAATACTAACCTATATGAAGAAAACACTTTTACTATCTGTAGCCATGCTCGTTGCTATGAGCATGAGTGCTGACCCCGTGGATGTGGCCAAAGCAAAGAAGGTGGCATCCACGATGATGGACTCAGGCGTTGAGCCTGTGTTGGTGGCGAAAGCTACACGTACAGAGTCGAAAGCTCGGAAACTGAGTGCTAAGACTCGGACGACAGCTCCTTATTACATCTTTTCGCGTGGTGAGGGACAAGGGTTTGTCATCGTGAGTGGTGACGACTGTCTGCCAGAAGTCTTGGGTTATACGGAGAGTGGCGACTACGATGAGTCACTCCTACCGCCTCACTTCTTCAATTGGCTGAACTACTATAAGGCTGCCATTGAGGATGCACAGGAAGCAGGGGAGAACGTGAGCCGCCAAAGTCCTCAACGCAGGAATGCCCCCCGACATGCTAAAGGTTGGCCAGCCATTTCGCCGTTGCTGACCTCTCATTGGCATCAGACCTCTCCCTACAACGACCGTTGTCCCATCATCGACAATGGGAGCCGTGCCGTGACGGGATGTGTAGCTACGGCCGCTTCGCAGGTCATTTACTATTATCGCAAAGACAATCCCGACACCTTCTTGGCCACTACGCCCACCTACGGTGCTGACGAATGGCACCACACGGCGGTGACTGACAAGATTGAGAAGGGAACCCCCATCAAGTGGGACTTGATGCTCGACAAATACGGCGGTAGTGAACCTGCAGAATTCCGTCAGGCGGTGGCCGACCTCGTGTTTGCTGTGGGAGCGATGGATCACATGGATTACTACACCTCGTCGGCAGCTCAGATTACTGACTTGGTCAACCCGATGAGCACCTATTTCAATCTGTTGAGCCAATGCGAATACAAGAGCGACGGCAGCAGCAGTTGGGTTCCGTTGGCCACATGGGAAAAGAAGATTTACGACGATTTGGCCAAAGGGCATCCCATCATCTACACGGGTTACCATTCCGACCAGGGCGGACATGCTGTGGTGCTGGACGGGTACCAGTCGAACACAGGGCTGTTCCACTTCAACTTCGGTTGGGGTGGACAGGGTGATGGCTGGTACACGGTGGACGACGAGACGGGCATGAACAACTTCAATATGTGGCAGGGCATGACCTACAATGTGCGTCCCAAGAAGCAGAACATCAGCGTCAGCATCAGCACCCCAGAAGGAATTTATGAGAACCTGACGAATAAAGTGGTCGTGAAGGTGAAGAACAATGCCACGTTGAGTTTCAGCGGAGTATATCTGTTTGCCTCCACATCGAGCACGAAGCCCTCCAACCTTTCTTCTGCCAAATCCAGCGACAAGGAGACGGTGGTGGCATCGGGCGAGAGTGCAGAACTGACGCTCACGGTCAAGCCCATCAACACGAAGAAATGGTATCTGACGGTGACGGACGAGAACCTGAATGTGCTTGCCAAGATGGAGGTGGAGCCAACAACTGCGGCGAACGACCTCCGACTGGAAGGTCTCTCTGTGGCTGGCAGCACCGACACTGAGCAGTTCGACGGCAACGATTTTGAGATTGTCTATAACGACAAAACTACTGCCACAGCCACCCTCCACAACGCATCGAATATGCCTTACGAGGGCACCCTGCGAATGGTCTTCTACACCTACGATGAGGCTGAGCAGGCGTGGACGGAAGTGGGTTATAAGACGGGCAAAGTGACCCTCGATGCCCAGCAGAGTGGGGAAGCCTCGTTCAGCGTCCTCAGCACCTCGTCTTGTCCCTTCGAAGTGGGCAAGTACTACTATGGAGTGCTGGCCAATCCTGTGCCTTCGTCTGGAGAAGTTATCGACTATGCTGAGGCAGCCGACACCATCGTCCGTTTCGTGTTGAAAGACAATGATATGGAGGTGGTAAGCTTTGAGAATAACTGTCTGGCCATCAAGGGACACTTCGATGCGACGGCGTTCAATTCCTCCTCCTTCGCCAAGAAAAACAGCTACAAGACCGCCACATCCTACGACCTGACACAATGCATAGGCGTGAAGACTGTTGCCCAAGAGCTGAATCCCAATGCGCTCTATTATGTGGCTGATGACAGCGAAGCCACAGGCACCAACATCATCCGTGCAGGACAATGTGCCAAGCTCTCGCTGATGCCAGGTTATGACTTTGTGCCCCGTGCCGACTTCGAGGCGGCAAGTGCCCAAATCACGATGGGTACGGAGGTGGCGAAGTGGTTTATACTGACGGTTCCCTTCACAGCCACCGTACCCGACGGCATCATTGCTCGCGAAATCACGGCACACTCATCGACAGGCATTTCCAACAAGACCGCCGATGTGAAGACGCTTGAAGCGGGCAAGACTTATCTGGTGATGACCTCGTCAGCCGACAACATCACGCTCGTGGGCAAAGACACGAGGGTGGTGGCTTCGGTCGTGGAGAACACCGACCCTGCTTTGGTGGGAACCTTCGTGGCTACGACAACTCCTGCCAATGCACAGCTCTTGGACGACCAAGTGGATCAATACTTTGTGCCGATGGAAGAAGGCACAGCGGTGGAAGCTTTGTGTGGTTATTGGTGTGCCGACGATTTGGTGAAGACCTTCCGCGCCTATTCCAGCATCACGCTCGACCCTGCCTACGTAGTGCTCGCTCAAAGCATTCAAGAGGCTTATCAGATTCTTGACAAATACAAGAACAAGACCACCGCCGATGCCTACAACGCCTATCGCTCAGAGATACTGGAGGCAGAGAAGAATTTCTCCAATCGTGCAGATACCGAACTGACCACGTCGAACAAGGTGAAGACCTACGCCGCCCAGCTGCTCAGCGACGGCAAAGCATACATGAAGAGTCTTGCATACGCCAAGGATGTGGAGATTGACTTTACCGACAACATCGTCAATCCCTCGTTTGAGACGAAGAATGCGAAGGGATGGACACTCGGCACCAAGGAAGGTCACACCACCGTCGGCGCTGTCTATAATGGTAGTGCTGCCAACCAGTACCGCTCTGTGGGACTCGACGGCACCTACATCTTCCAGAGCCTCATTGCCGACGACCTCAGTTCTGTGGGCATCTCGCAGCAGGTGGAAGGACTCACCCCTGGCTACTATCGTCTCTCCGCTATGGTGGGAACCGATGCCGATGCCACCGTCACCCTCTTTGCTGGCGACACCTGCGTGAGTGTCAATGGTCACCCCTTCGGCACCTTCTATCTGACCGAAGCCGTGATTGACAGCATTCGTGTAGAGGCTTCCGAAGGCATCGACACAGGTGTGCTGACCATCGGCATACAGGAAGGCCATTGGTACAAAGCCGACGATTTCCGCCTCACCTACATCGGGTCGCTGGTGGCACCAGAAGACCAACCCGACGCCATCGCCGACCTCATCCCGACCGACAAGGTGGCCGTGAAGCGTGGCATCTATACCCTGCAAGGTGTGAAGGTCTGCCGCATCACCCGTCCAGGTATCTACCTCGTGGATGGCAAGAAAGTCTTTGTCAACAGATAAACTCTTATATAAAGTTTAAAGTTTAGAGTTTAAAGTTTAAAGAAGCTGACGCGAATTACCCCACGCCCTGCAAGCAAATTACCTTGCGCGGCGTGGGGTAATTATGTTGCGCGGCGCGGGATAATTACCTTGCGCGGCATGAGTTATTACGTTGTGCGGCGTGAGTTATTACGTTGTACGGCGTGAGTTATTACGTGGGATTATCCCCTTTTCTATGCCCGAAACGTTAATCAAGTGTGCCATTTAGACACAAATCTCCTTCCATTTGAGGTCAGAATACCGAATTTCTGCACCGCTCATCCTTGCTCCGAGAGAGGGAAAAAGCATCGAAATGAGGGGTTATACATGCTTTTTGAGGCCTAAAAGTTCACTGCCGCTGCAACCCCGTGAGTAAGGCGTCAGCCTTGCACAGCTAAGCCCTGCACTGCCACGTTGGTGGTATGGCTGATGGCACAAATGTTCTCAGCCAAGTGGTTGAGATAATGGAAACGCTCGTAGGCACTTGCGAATGTAGGCATATCCTCGGGCCATGGGGCAAGGATGAACAACGTGCCAGCGGCACAGGCATCGAAACGGCTGCGCTCAGGCTTCCAGTATTTGCCGATAGGGTCGGATTGCACATGTATCAGACGAAGCTTCTGCTCCAATGCCATCTTCTTGATTCGCTTCTCGCATTCGGATATGCCAGGAGTCACCAGCACATCACCACCCCGAGCAGCCGACATCAGACGGTGTTGTTCCCTTGTCCAGAAATCCGTATCTTCGGTGGGTATGCCGTTGGTGCGACGATGGAAGAACACTTGGTGTTTCTCTGGTTGGCGAAGCAGTAGCATATTGCCAAAGGCGCTGTAGCGGATGCCACCAATAACGATGCATAAAGAGCGCTGAAACAAGCCCGGATATTCGCGGCGCATCATAAAGCGACGTGGATTATCGCGCAGGTAGCGCTTCCAGTTATCCAGTTGCCCATCACGCATGAGGATATGGTCGTTGTAGTTGGGCACAAAAAGAGCTGGGCGCGATGCAGAGGCTGATGCATTCGCCACAGTAGCAGCATCCATTCCATTCGCCACAGTTGCACTCGCCATTCCTTTCGCCCCAGTTGCACCCGCCATTCCTTTCGTCACGGTGGTAGAGGCGTCAGCCTCCACCTCCACCATCCCCGTCAACTGCCACCAAGCGCGACTGACCCCACCCTTGAAAGCCCCGATGATGATGCCAAGATGTTTGCCTTTGGGCAATGGCTTGTTGATGCGCACAATCATGTGCAGATGGTCAGGCATGAGGCACACCTGCCAGATGTCCACCATCGGATAGTAATGGTGTATTTTCGGAATCTCGTTGCTCAGCACAGCATGCCCCAACGCCGACGGCTTAAGATGGGGAGCCTCGCCACCAGGCTTCGTGCTTCCCACAATTTCGCCAAAAACAGGCCGTCTGTCGGCAACCACCATCGTCACCTCATACGTCCCTGGTATAGCATAATCGTGCCCATACATTCGGCGTGTCTGACAACTTTCCTCCATCTTCGTTCTGTTATCGCCCACAAAATTACACTTTTATTTTGATTCTCACATCTTTTTCTGCTTTTTCGGGTTCAAAATGATATCTTGACTAGGTAACTATTCAGCGATTAAGTCAAGACATCCACAGGACGTGCTATGGAATTCTAGTATTCTGTGATTTCGTATGGGGGTACGACAATTCTGTTTTTCAA
>CADCDP010000023.1 GCA_902800305.1 uncultured Bacteroidales bacterium | reverse complement strand
CGTGCAGAGAAAATCAGCCACGTGCAGCACATTGTCCATCTTGCCGTAGGTCGTCATTCCGTCCACCATTATATGGTCAACGACCAATTTTGAATTCTTTTTCTTGTTCTTTTTCATAAATAACTTGGGTTTAAGCGAGAAGAAGTATCCAGAATCCGATGGCCATCTTTAATCACGTGAAGACCCCTTCGCTCCAACTCAGTAATAAGTGAATGGTTGAAATCGCTCGTCTTCGGGGTGATTGAGCCTCAGACGTTTTTGGATTTCGATGCAAAGGTACGACAAGTGGAAAAAGTACAAAAAAATAAAAGTCAGCTGACAAATATTAACAATTTGTCAGCTGACTTTCAATGAGTTGCTTCCCATGAAATAAAGAAAAATAAAATCAGATATGCTTTTTTATTAGCTCCTTGATGGCTTTGACCTCTTCGCGGGTCAGTTCAGAGTCGGAAGAGTCATAGTTTGCGTAATTATTAATATAGGTATAGTGCGTCTTACCTGTGTAGATACGTGTATCGGCCTGTTTGGGATTCACGTCGTACACCCCTTCAGCGCACAGCACCCCCACAAGATTACAGGTCAACTTCTGGTTGTAACCTCCTTTGAATGTGTTGGGCGACACAAGCTTTAGTTTCTTCTGCAAATCGCCTAACAGCAGGATTCTGTCCAGCAACTCATTGTAACCTTCGGAGAAGTCAGAGACCACATGCTCGCGAAGCGGCTCCAAATCGACCAGCATTCGTGTAATACATTCTTCCAACTCTCGGTCACGATTCTCTTTTTTCAATCTGTCTATCTCCTGATAGGCTAATCGCGTAAAGGTAACGAAACGACAAAATGCCTCTACCGCATCCACACTTAATTTCTCGTGCATCTCGCTAATATAGAATCCAGCACGATGATCTTCTATCACGATGCGAGATTCCTCTTGGCTCCTGAGCTGGCCTAATAATGCAAACTTCCAGTCTGCTCCCTCTGTCTGGAGCAGTTCTTCAAAGCCCTGTTCGCGAAGTTCTTTTATAGCTTGTTCTCTGTCTTTCTTAGGGAAACCGGTATCAAACCAGTCGTAGCGCAGGAAGTCCGACTTCAGAAGTTCACCCAAGACAATGAGTATACGTTGGATGCAGTCGAGTTCGCGTAGCCCATTCATGTGGCGGCGCTTCCAAGTCTCATGCGTCTTTATGGCTTCCTTTGCCCTCGCTGAGCATTCAAGTAATCGTCTGAAATAGTCTGCCTCACTCTCATCTTCATTGATTGCCGAGACGAGTTCTTTGCAATCATTGTAATCAATGTTATAGAGACGATTAAGAACAGCTTCTATATTTATCTTATCCTCGTTCATTATGAAACAGTGGCGTCATAGCGGTAAACGACATAGAGCGTACGATATTTCTCGTCCGGTTCCCTTAAATCACATTCAAAATGCGAGAACTCGAACATTGCATCACCGTATTCTTTATATGGTATGGTCATCCATTGGGGAAAAACACCCGTTTCCACGCAATCAAGCACCTCTTTGTCCAAATCGGCAAGAATAGCGTATGCTCTTCTGTAATAGGTGTTACGGCTACAGAATGTGTCCACAAGCCTGTCCATATCCTCAATCTTCAGCACCATACTGCCCCCCTGGAAGTTTTGCAGCTCCTCTGGCAAACGAACTTGGCCACCTTCGTCATTTTCTTCATATATGCCTTGATAGCTTGGATAGTCATAAATATCCTGCTTGAAGCTATTATCGTTGATGAAACCGTGAGCCAACACTTCTATATCTTTGCCATATAATGCCTGATGCATTTTTGCCGATGTCTCAGCATACAGCAACAATCTGTTAGCAAAACGTTCTGTTGCACCCAGGTCGCCTAATTGCTTCGCATAGCCAATAAAACGACGAATTGAACTTCCTCCATCATAATCGGCTGTGGAAGCAATTACATCTGAGATTTTTTTTATGGCACTACGCTCACCGACGCGAATGTCACGAATCCTCATGAGCAACTCGTCAAAGTAGCGAGAACCGTCAGTTTTTGATTTCTTTTCTTTTTCCATGATGCTTGCCTGTATTTATAAGAAAGAACTCTACAAAGTGTCAGACATTTCATTCGTATTTGACTTGCCTTCTACAACCTTTATGTCCTCTTCGTCCAGACCTATATACTGATAGAAGAGGTCATTGATTTTGTCTAATAAAGTTTCATCTGAAGTCTTTTCATACTCATGGTACAAGTCCACAATCTCTTTTTCTTGTTTCTCAGACAATTGAGGTATGGGTATTCTCCCCACCGTATATTTTAACCAGCGCATAGTACCCATTCCTGAAGTCGTACATCTTTTAGAAAACATATACTCACAGATTGATGAGTTCAGGTAGCATAACAAATACTCTAAACGCTTACCTGTAAAGAAGAATACGGTGTTGAGACAATAATAGTGGCCATCCTTATCGTAGGCAAACTTGGATTTATCAGACAACTCTCCCCACATAATTTTGGGCTTTTCGAACTCACGCAGATAAGCACAATTACGCAGATTGTAGGGCGTATCACCCTGATCTTCCCTCTTTATCAGTTTTGAGTGAATCTTTTCATTATCCAGTCGTTTCTTGACAGTTGGATAATCGTTGATATCAACTGCCGGTAGTTTTTCTTCCTTCAGACCATTATGGATATTGAGCAACCACACATGATTGCTGATTGTGAATTTCTTCAAATCCTCGCCTCGAACCATTTCAACAATGAGTTCCTTGGATTTCGGGTCTTCAGAAATTAGCTGAGTAACCTCATCCTCGTCATTTATGCAATAAACATCATTCAAACCTGTTTTAAAACCACTGTAGATTGTATATCCCATTGAGAATAACGTTTGAGGATATCTATCAGTATCCTTCTTGCAGGCTTGGTTCACTTTTGATAGAACAACCTTGTCTGCATCGGAAAGAACCACCCAGGGATTCCCTGTATCATAGCTGTTCTCTACAAGTTTGTCTGAGATATATCCGCTAAGATTCAGCTTCTTGTTATACTCATTAATCTCACATGCCATTGTCTTATGGTTGTTCTCTGACTTGCGAGCCATAAGTATATTGGTAGCAACCGTGACGTTGTCAAACAATTGCGCATCTTTGAAGTCTATGAGTAGCATGGGATCGGAGCAGTTTGCCATATATTCACGCGCTCCGCCACCAGAATCTGAACGTAGCCATGTGTTGGTCGTTATGTACATAAGTAAGCCGTTGGGCTTGAGTAACTCCATCCCGTATTCATAGAACAACATGCAGATGTCACCGTTGCTCTCGAATGATTTATAACCGCTATTGGAGAGTGCCTTCTTGTTAACTTCTGATAACTTCGAAATAGAGATATAAGGTGGATTGCCTACGATACAGTCAAAACCAACAAAACGTCCGTTGTCATCAAGCACCTCAGGAAAAGCGAAACGCCATTCATGTGCCCGACTAAACATTTCCTCACGTTCCTTGATTTGTCTTTCGTATTTCTCTATGCTCTTGTTCAATTTGGCAATTTGAGCTTGGAGCTTCTCATTATTCTCGTCATCTTCACAAAAGAAAACATTACTATACAATGAATTCGTCCGATCATTCCATTCGGCTTGGACTTTATTGCGTTTACGGTATAGCTCATCATCGTTTTTGATGATATAGAGAATGTTTTTCTTCAGCTCGTCAAGTTTTGCTTCTTTCTCCTTGCGTATCTGCTTGTCGTGGATGTTTTTGTAATCGGCTACGAGTTGTTTGTATTCCTGAATGGTCATTCTGGCACGTGCCATCTCTCCACGCAAATCATCGGACAGACTTTTTCGATGTACCATACTATCGCCACACTTGATGTTGATGTCTATATTAGGCAGCGTTACCAAATGATTATTCTCGTCATAATAAGCATTTTTAAGAAGTTCTATCCAAAGACGCAGCTGGCAAATGTTAACGGAATTTGGATTAATGTCCACGCCGAAGAGGCAGTTTTCGATGATGTCGCGTTTTTCGCGGAACAACACTTTCTGAAGCCTTAAAGTGCCAGTGTTGCGCTTATAGGCAAAGCGATGTCCCTCTTCATCGTGTATCACAAGTTCATCATCAATAATTTTTATGTTGTAATCCCTCACAGGCAGTCCTTCATCGTCAAGCAGGATGCCCAGACGGTATTTTATTTCAATGAGCTGGTTCAAAGCCGAAACAAGGAAATGTCCGCTTCCCACAGCAGGGTCGCACACACGGATAGTATTCATAATATGGTTGGCCTTCTGACGATTCTCTCTATTGATGAGTTCCTTCAATTCGTTCATTGATGAGCAGTCCCATCCTTGCTCATGGAATTTCTCTACCACAGCGCGTTCAAGGGTCTGCTGACAAATGAATTGGGTAATGGTTGACGGGGTAAACACTGCACCGTCCTTGTAGCCATTGATTTTCTCGAAAATTTTCCCAAGTACCGAAGCATTGATGAGTTCCTTCTCCTCACGGGCAAAACTCAGCATTTCCTTCGAGTCGGCTCCGAAATCATAATTATTGAGAAAATCGACGATATATTTAATATTATCAACATAAGGGTACTTCTTAGCATCGTCCTTCAGTACTGTCTTTTCGAAGTACTTCATCTTGTCCACCTTCAGACTCGAAATACGGAAGAAATCGGCCTCAATATCAGAAAGTTCAAATAGACGACTATTCAGATAAGGAACAATCTCAAAGGCTTCTTTGATGCCGTGACGGGCATCTTCTTTCAGCGCAAGTACCTGAAAGAAAAGTTCATTAAGGTCATTGTAGTCTTTAATGTTGGAGTTGGTAAAGAACCTGTATTCGCTTTCATTTCCGTTGAATCCTAAAAGTTGTGACTCTACTAGCTTAATGAAAAGCATACGGTTTACCCACATCAAAACCAATTCCAGTGCTAAATCCAATTGGGATTCTTCGTCAAGACAGGTAAATTTAGGGAAGTCCGATAATTGGTGGAGTGTGTTCTCCAGCAGCGAAGCCGGGTCACGTTCATCTTCTCGTCGCGTGATTACTGGCCGTCCCTTCTTTTTCTTCTCCTCAAGACCGATAATATAGAGCAATTCATTATAGAAACGCTCATTCAATGCATACTTGTCATTATATGATTTCTTAAGCAAGAAATAGGGACTTAGCATTTTACAAATGCTCCTAATGCCCTTGGAATGCTCGACATTGTCAAGCGAAAAGCCTGTATATACTAGTTTTTCAAGTACTTTCTCAACGGCAGGCTTAACTTCCTCCTTATAGAAATTATCTGCTTTCGTCTTCCACAATGATGGTGCTTTTATGGCTTTATATTTCTTGATGAGTTCGTTGGTGGCAATTAGTTCACGAATCATCAGGGCTTCAAAGATATACCAGTCGTAGCCATTAGTCACAATGAGATATTTTACTTCAAAATTTCCTCTGGAAAGTTCGTCAAGATAGTAGGTAATAACTTCGTGAAGACCTCTCCTGTTAAGATGATTGTCACTGATCATCTCATCATTGTCCTTCTTGGGGTTCTTGCACTCTATCAGTACTTGGGCCACAGAATTTTCGCTGTTTTCTGCAAATATGCACAAGTCTGTATTATTTTCATCTTTTTTGCCAATGTAGTGTTCACCTTTGTAAAACGCATCCATGAGGAAATCTCGTACATGCTGCTCATGTACTTTCTCCAAGAAGTTCGTTATCTGACCTCTTGGCTGAATATGAGTTTTAAGGGCTCTTATGAACCTTTCATTCTCGTCATTCTTCAGTGTCACCGTATTCAGGTGTACACGTTTCAATGCGTCTTGAATGGATAATCGAGTGCTCATCTATGCTATATTTGGGGCAAAGGTACAAATAAAAAGCGAAATAATTTGCGTTTTAAACAAAAAACTCCTTATTTATGCACGTAACTAAATCATTTTAATAAATTTTCTTTCCCCAATAAAAGCAAATAGTCCGTACAACACTCTCGTTGCACGGACAATCTTATCTTTTCCCTCTTTCTTACCTTATTCCATCGGCATGAGGTTTCACGTTCTACAATATGATGAGTTTATCTTTCTATCCAGTTTTCTATTTGAATGTCCTTGATGTTCTTGAAATCGTCAACATTCTCTGTGACCATAATCATCTTCTCGGACACAGCGGTGCAGCCTATCAGTAGGTCAAACTCGCCCGTAGGTGTACCAGCCAACGTCAGCCGCGCCTTCTCTTCTGCATAGTGGTCGAAGATGGGCGAAACGGGAATGATGGCTTTTCCATCTTCATCGACCTTGTATTTATCATTCATAATCTTCTATTATACTTAAATCGCTTTCAATGAGAATGCCATATCGAAGTTGATCATCTGTCCGCTGTCCACATACTTTTGCCAGGCATCTTCGTTGTGGCTGATGTCTGAAATCTTGGTGGAGTTTTCCGCCTTGAAACGCTGATAGATGGTTTCGAGAATGCTGAGTTCTTCGTCTGAGAATTCTGAAAGGTCAGGAGAGAGCGTCGAGGTAAGTCTTGTGCCTTCGGCACCAGATTCGAAATGTACAATCTCCTGCTGGATGTCGTCGTAGAAACTGTATATCCTGTCCCAGCGGACAGGCACAGGACCTCGCTGAATGGCTTTGTAGGAAAGGCCGCTCATCCCTTTGCTTGTCGTTTTGTAACTATAAAAATCTGTATAGAACAGCAGCTTGTTCATCATCGTGAAGAACACGCCGTGATACTTCTCAATGTAGAAAAGGATGATGTTCTTGAGCTTGCTGACAGATTGGGTGGCATAACCGTTGAAGATGTCCCTTCGGCTTCCATTGAAAATGTAGTTCTTGATGAACGCATCGTTGGCATTCGTATCAACAGCTTTCACTTTATTGAGAATCTTGATGAACTCTTCTTCCTCAAACTGGTTTCTTGCATTAACCACAAAACTTTCAAAGATTTTGGGGTTCTGGATGGACATCAGAATCTTCCCATTTGCTTCGCTGGGCATGTCGCCATTTTCATACAGACGGTATTGGTTGTCGCCAAATCCGAGAATCTGCGACATCTTGGATGCCGGAAGACCATAACGCTGACGAATGCGCTTGATTTCGTCAGGGAAAGGTATGCCGTATTTTGCACGGTACTGATTATACACCTGACCGACATTGACCTCGTCCAATGCCGTGGTGGTGAAACGTTCCTTGGTTTCATCACACTCATAGAACTGATGCACATACTGGAATTTCTCCTTGCGGAACGTCAGTTCTGATAATTCGTGGCGGAGAGTTGCGTGACCTCCTGTAAATGGACTTTGCATATCGTTGTTATTTAAATGGATAATTCATAGGGTGTTCTGCTATATGGAATGAGATGCATAAAGCACTTGCTCCTTTTCCAAGCGTAATTTTAATATACACCTCCTGCTCTTTCACGTCTTTTCCAAAGACCCACATCTCACCGCATTGATTGAGCGTGTCTATGACAGGACCCTCAGAGTAATCTTGGACTTCCAGATTGATAATGACCGTATCACGATACTTAGGCGTAATCTCCAAATCAATCAACGTCTGGGTGTTCTTGCCTCTGTCATCCCTATATATGATTCCGAAGACTTTTATCTTCTCCTTCATCTGATTCAGAAAACGTTGTACTTCTTCTTTTGTTGCCATTATTATATAGTTACACGTTTTGACCGCAAAATTAAACTTTTTAGTTGAATTTTCAAAGAAATATTACAAAAAAAATATGGTAACGTTGAAAAGCGAACGTTTTATGGGCGGAAATATAATTTACAATTGGCAAATTGGGTGGCTCCACTGAGACCACATCTTACGAATGACAGATGATAGTTATAAAAAGGTGGCATTAGTAGAGAAGTGAGAATGAGTGAAAAAAGAAGAGTCCATGCAATTGCACGGGCTCTTCGCTATTATAGAGGTTCGGATGAATTTTTTTATTTTGCCGAAACGGTAGTGTTGGCCGCAACCGTTGCCTGTACCTCATAACCTGCTGGCATAACAGCTTTAGAGCCAGGAATAAGGAAGCCAAACAGCGTGAAGATTCCTACCACGACTGATACGGGAGTACGATTCTTACCATATACTCTTACGTCTGTATTCGAGAAATAGAGAGGGTCACCATTAGGCAGTGTCAGATTGGCAATGTTTATAACCAACTTTCCCTTTGTTCCTGCTACCGTACTTTTGCATGCCTCCACCACCTTACCTTTGGCAATAGTTCCTTGAGATACAGCACATACCCCATCAACCATGACATCACGCATCACACGGAAATCCACCATTTGTCCTTCTTGGACATCCGCTGCCTTAACCTGTTCAACAGCTGCTAATGGAATGATTGTACCTGCTTTAACCGTTACTTGCTTTTGAGCCATAGCACCACAACTCGCCAGTGCCATAGCTACCGTGAAGAAAATCTTTTTCATAAATGAGTTAGTTTTTAGGTTGAAATTATGTTTGAAAAAATATAAAAAGAAAACGTGGACAAGTTACTTCGTCTACGTTTTTGGAGGTATTGGGGATAACCTATGTTGCTTAAACGCGTAAATGCCCACGCCTGACGGCGTGAACTATCTACCTTCGTTCTTGCAACTTTTTGTCTAATTCCCCAATTATCCAAAAACAAGAATCCAAAAGTGGATGTTCATCCTATATGTCCTTTTATCAATTTAGTCTTTCCTTATCCCATAGGCATGAGGTTTCACGTTCTACAATATGATGAGCTGTTATTAGAATATGTCAGAATGAGTGCCTGTTTGCAGGAACAGGAGTGTTAGCTGTTGGTTGTCCTGCTGCCAAGTCATCAGCCAGTCAGGTTGGATGTGACATTCCCATATCCCTTGTTGGTTGCCTGACAACTTGTGCGGACGATACTTCATGGGCAACGTACCAGTGGCTTCAAGTATGTCCATCGCGTCAGTGATAAGCTTCATGTTAAGACCACGCTTGATGCACCGACGGAAATCTTTCTTGAATTGGGATGAGATTTTTACCGTGTATGCCATACGCTATAATCCCATTTCTTTGTAGAAATCCTTCAACGTATTATAGGTGGTCACCCGTCCATGCTTCACATCCTCCATCGCATTACGGAATCCTGCGGTCTTGGTCACATCATACTCCTTGGGGTTGGCGCATGCTTGTCTCACCTTTGAAACGAGGCTTTCGTCAGGGACTTGTAATATCAATGTTGCCATAATATCTTTTGTTTATGAATTTACACATTTGCAAAGTTACGATGAAGAAAGCACTATACAAAATAAAATAGAGTTTTTTTTCTTGTTTCCCCTCAAATTGTTTTCCTGTCCTGCTGATGACATATTGATTTACAAGCATAGCCCGTACAACACTCTCGTTGCACGGGCTATCGTATTGTCTCCTACCAACCGTACTGTTTCTAATGGATGACGTTGTTCCATTGGCGTTACTGGAGGGTTTTGTTCTTGCTTTTTCGGTGAGTTTACACCAGGCCGTTCAGGTCTCGACCAATGGCTTGTAAGTCGTCGCGCAGGGCGCGGAGCCGATTGATGACTTCCACTTGGCGGTTTACGCCGCCACCTTTGTCGCGCTTAATCATGTCGCGTGCTCCTTGGAGAGTCATGCCACGTTCCTTCACCAAGTGATGAACGAGTCTCACTTGCTCGATGTCGTCCTTGGTGTACTGACGGATGCCCCGACCCGCTTTCTGGGGATGGATGTTCGGGAACTCCTTTTCCCAGTAGCGGAGCAGGGTTTCTGTCACCTTGAACATTTGTGCCACCTCGCTGATGTTGTAGAACATCTTGAGGTCTTTGTTTTTGTTGAGTGCCATAGGCTCTTACTTTTTAGGGATGTTCTTCAGTATCTCCAGCGTGAAGTCGTAGAACTTCTGTACTGATGGGATGTGACAGGCTTCGCTGGGGGTGTGAGGACTGACGAGGGTGGGGCCGTAGCTGGCCATGTCCATGTCGGGATAGTTCACGCCGATGATGCCGCACTCCAGTCCTGCATGACAAGCGCCGACGATGGGCTTCTTGCCGTACATCTTCTCGTAAATGTCTGACATCGAAGCTACAAGGGCACTCTTGGGATTGGGCTGCCAACCGCTGTAGCCTCCTTCGAGCGACACTTTCATGCCCGCCATCGAGAAGCAAGCTACGAGGCCGTTGCAGAGGTAGAGCTTCATGCTGTCTTGCGACGAACGGGCTAAGCTGATGACTTCGGCTTTTCCTTCAGCCACGTTGATAATAGCCAAATTGCTCGATGTCTCCACCAAGTCGGGCATGGATGGGGTGTAGCGCAACACACCGTCGTGGGCAGCCATCATAGCGTTGATGAGGTTCTCCCCAATCTCCTGTGGCACTACGGTTTCTGGCATCTGCTCCACGGGAGTGGCTGTGAGCAGGAATCCGTTGGTTTCCACGTCTTTGTATTCGTCGGTGAAGATGGCCTTGCTCTTCTCAATCAGCGCGAGAAATTCGTCCTTCTTGTCGGCTGGCACGAGTACTGTGGCCTCACATTCGCGTGGAATGGCGTTGCGCATGTTGCCGCCATGCCAGCTGCACAGCTCGGCCAGGTCGGTGTTGACAGCGGCAAAGAGGATGCGCGTCATCAGTTTGTTGGCATTGGCGCGACCCTTGAAGATTTCGATGCCCGAGTGTCCACCCAAGAGTCCTTTGATGGTAATGTTGTAGCAGAGTTTTCCTTCGGTGTCGGCCTCTTCTTCCTGATATTCCATGCTGCACACTACGTCCATGCCTCCCGCACAACCGATGGTGATTTCGCCTTCGGTCTCGGAGTCGAGGTTCAGCAAGTATTTACCCGTCAACTCGCCAGCTTTCAGTTGGAACGCGCCCTCCATACCCGTCTCTTCGTCGCGGGTGATGAGCACTTCCAGCGGGCCGTGTGGGATGCTGTCGTCCTCCAGGATGGCCATAGCAGCAGCAACGCCCATGCCGTCGTCGGCACCCAAAGTGGTGTCACGGGCTGTCACCCATTCGCCGTCGATATAGACATCCAGCGGGTCGGTCTCGAAGTTGTGCTTGCACTCCTTTGTCTTCTGTGGCACCATGTCCATGTGGGCTTGCAGCACGGCTGTCTCTCTGTCTTCGTAGCCAGGGGTGGCACCTTTCTTCATCACCACGTTGCCAGCCTCGTCGATGTAGGCTTCGGCACCGTTCTTTTGGGCGAAGTCAACGAGAAAGTCTGCCACTTGCTTTGTGTGTCCTGATGGACGTGGAATCTGTGTGAGCGCATAGAAATTTCTCCATACGCCTTTGGGGGAAAGTTCTTCAATTGGATTCATAGATTAGTTGTTTAGTTGTTTAGTTGTTTAATTGTTTAGTTTTTCTTGTTGAGAGTGCCACCCAGGAATAGATGCCGAGCAATGGCACGAGGGCGGTTTGGATGGTGTGGACAATCAGCACGAACGTGACGGCGTTGACGTCGGCCACACCATAGAGGATTAGGATGGTCTTGACGGCAAAGTGCCAAGGGCCGGCACCATTGGGCGTGGGTACAATGACTGAAAGGCTGCCCACGATGAAGCTGACGATGGCTACGGTGAAGCTCAGCTGCTCCGTGAAGTCGAAGCATCGGAAAGTAATCCAGTAGTGGAAGAAGTAGCTGATCCAGATGGCGATGGTGTAGCAGGCAAAGAGCCATTTGTTTTCCACCTTGCGGAGCGACAACACGCCGTCTTTCACCTTGTCCATCATTTCTCGCAGTTTGGTCATAAAGGTGAATCTCTTCATGGCATACCAGAAGAAGCAGATGGTGATGACGGCACAGAGGGCGGTGACGATGTAGCCCATGGTGGTGAAGCCTCTCAGCGTGTCCCAGAGGTTCAGCCCTGTGTGGTCGAAAAAGATGTTGAAGATGGTCAACTGCGACAGGATGACTGTCAGGGTGATGGCCAGAATGAGCAGCGAGTCGATGGCTCTTTCTGTCACGACGGTGCCCAATGCTTTCAGGAAGGAGGTTCCGTCGTATTTTGCCAGCACACCACATCGGCTCAACTCGCCGCTGCGTGGAATGATGAGGCTTGATGCATAGGAGATGAACACGGCGTGAATGCAGTCCATCGTACGTGGGTGTTCCCCCAACGGAGCGAGTGTCTGCTTCCATCGGATGCCTCGGAACATCTGTGCGGTCACACCGAACACGAGAGAGAAGAGCATCCAGCCCCAGTTCATCTGGTGCAAGACGGTCTCCTTCATCGCCCGAAAGTCTGTGTCGCGGTACATCCACCATAAAATACCGCCTCCCAGCACAAATGGAAGCACAATATTCAGAACCTTTTTCAGCGTTTTAGGGTTGTTCATCAAAAAAAATCGTATCTTTGCACAAATTTGTTGCAAAGATACAAAATTTATTCATCATTCATCATGCTTAAGCCATAAAAAAACTGTGAACAGCGTAAAACCAAAGAAATTTCTGGGTCAGCATTTTCTTACTGACCTTAGCGTGGCATCGCGTATAGCCGACACGGTGGATGCATGTCCCACCATTCCTGTGCTGGAGGTGGGGCCAGGGACGGGGGTGCTGACACAATATTTATTAAGGAAAGAACGTCCGCTCAAAGTCGTGGAGATTGACTTCGACTCGGTGCCTTATCTGCATGAGCATTTTCCTGAGTTGGGCGACAATATTATCGAAGGTGATTTCCTGAAGATGAACCTTCAGGAGGTTTTCGATGGTCATCCTTTTGTCTTGACGGGCAATTATCCATACAACATTTCATCCCAGATTTTCTTCAAGATGGTGGAGAACCGCGATTTGATTCCCTGCTGTACGGGCATGATTCAGAAGGAGGTGGCTGAGCGTCTGGCGGCAGCTCCTGGGGGAAAGACGTATGGAGTGCTGAGTGTGCTGATGCAGGCGTGGTATGATGTGGAGTATCTGTTCACGGTGGATGAGCATGTCTTTAATCCGCCTCCGAAGGTGAAAAGTGCGGTCATTCGTATGACTCGTAACGAGAAGACTTCGTTGGGGTGCGATGAACAGTTGTTCCGTCGTATCGTCAAGACCGTTTTCACGATGCGGCGGAAGATGATGCGCAATGGCATGAAACAAATTCTTGGAAAGGATTCCCCTCTGCTTGCCGACTCGATGTTCACTCGACGCCCAGAACAACTGTCTGTGCAGGAATATGTGGATTTGACCAATCGGGTGGAGGCAGAACTGAAGCTTGCGCTTTGAGGAAGGGAAGGTGTGGCGGTGTGCCTATTTCTCGCCAATCACTTTGTTTTGTTTGAGCAATTCGTCTCTAATTCTAAAGAGGAAATAGATTTGTCCTGAGAAGACACGGTTTTCGTGTTGGGTACGTGCAATATGGAAGAGTTGTTCCAGCGTCTTGCTCAACTCCCTGATGTGTATTCCTCCACCCATGTCGATGTCCTGTTCACATTGGTGGGTCTGAAACCATGCGATTACTTCTTCTATCTCTTCTTTGGTGTATGTAGGCTTGTATTCCATTGTTTTATGATTGGGGTGTTAGCTGTTTTTCAGTGCTTTTACCATCGCTTGGGCGGCTCTCTTGCTGGCACCGCTTCCGCCCAGCCGCTGGTTCATCTCCTGATAGTCCTGCATCATGCGTTGTCGTCCCTTCCCTTCGGGGAGAATGTCGCGAAGGTATTGGATGATGTTTTCTTTGGTCATCCTGTCTGCCACTAATTCTTGGACAATTTCTTTGTCTGCCACCAGGTTCACTAAGGAGATGTATTTTACTTTTAGTATCTTGCTCCTAAGCCAAGTGATGAACTTTCCCATGGGGATGTAGTAGCATACCACTTGCGGAACTTCCAGAATGGCTGTTTCCAACGTGGCGGTGCCGGAAGTGACGAGTGCTGCGACCGATTCGCTCAGCACTTGATAGGTCTGTCCGAATCGCAGCTCCACTTCGATGCCTGTGGGTATGTACTTTTGATAGTAGCTTGGGTCGATGCTGGGGGCACAGGCTATCACCAGCTTGTACGCTTTGAACGTGGATGCCGCTTCCAGCATCATGCGCAGATTGTCCTTGATTTCTTGTTTGCGGCTGCCGGCAAGAATGGCTATTTGTCTTTCTCCTCCCTTCTCGCCTTTGGACATCCCTTCTTGTTGGGAGTGCTGTCGCCATTCCTCCACAGCATCAACGCAAGGATTCCCCACATAATGCACCTTGTAGTCCCTTTCCTCGAACCACTTCACCTCAAAAGGCAGAATGGAGAACAAAGCATCCACGTCTCTACGTATGTTCTTGATTCTGTACTCTTTCCATGCCCAAATCTTCGGGCTGATGTAGTAGAACACCTTGCAGATGTTGTGGCTGTGAACATATTTCGCGATGTCGAGATTGAATCCTGGATAATCAATCAGTATCACCACGTCGGGCTTCCATGTGGCAATGTCGGCCTTGCATTGTTTCATGTTCCGCAGGATGGTGGGCAGATGCAGTAGCACAGGCACAAAGCCCATGTAGGCCAGTTCGCGGTAATGCTTCACTAACGTGCCACCCACAGCCGCCATCTTGTCGCCGCCATAGAATCGGAATTGTGCTTGGGGGTCTTCCTGCTTCAGCGCTTTCATCAGGTTTGACGCATGAAGGTCGCCTGATGCTTCTCCTGCTATCAGATAATATCTCATTCCAAACGTTTCTTGAGTTGCTCCATGAAGGAATAGGCCGTCAGGTCGAGTTGGATGGGGGTGACGGCCACGTATCCATGATTGAAAGCCCAAGTGTCGCTTTCCTTATCTTCCTCGTGCGGCGCATAGTAACCTGCTATCCAGTAGTATTTTCCACCTCTCGGATGGTCTCTTTCCTGCCATTCTTCATGCCAGTCGCCCATTCCCATCTTGCAGATTTTCAAGCCTTCAAACTGTTCCACGTTGGGCATGTTCACGTTCAGGCACACTCCTGATGGAAGTCCATTCTCCAACACCATCTTCACGATTTTCTGAACCATTTCAGTCATGTAGCTGAAGTCGGCATCCTGCTCCATCTTCCCACTCGAAAAGGCAATGGAAGGCACTCCCTTGAGGCAACCTTCCAGCGCAATGGCCATCGTACCTGAATAATGCGCATTCACGGCGCAGTTGTCACCATGATTGATACCACCTATCACAAGGTCGGGCACACGTGGCAGTAGCTTTTCGAATGCCATCTTGGCACAGTCGTCGGGCGTGCCTGTGCATGACCAAATCGTCAGGTTTCCTCTTGTTTCTGTTCCTTCTTGATGTCTTACGAAAGTGTTCCTCACGGGGGTATGACTGCTGATGCTCATGCCCGAACCGCTTCGTCCGCTGTCGGGAGCCACCACAAACACATCTCCAAACTCTCTCACCATCTCTGCCAGCTGGTTGATGCCCTCGGCAGAGTAGCCGTCATCGTTGCTTAAAAATATCAGTTTATCCATTCTTTCGCCTTTATTTTGAGTTGCAAAGGTACGGATTTCCTCGCTCTTTCTTCCCTAAAAAGGGGAAAAATCGTCTTTCTCGTAAAAAAAACACGAAAACCTTTTGCCAGTTGCCGAAAAAGAACTACCTTTGCATCGCAATTCCGAAAGAGGGGTACTCTTCGGGTTTGCTGAGACAAAAATTGGGATATGGTGTAATTGGCAACACAACAGATTCTGGTCCTGTTATTCCTGGTTCGAGCCCGGGTATCCCAACACAGCGTGGGCTTCAGAGCAATCTGAAGCCCACGCTGTGTTTCTCTTATAGAGTCGAATATATGGAGGAAGTTTTGTTAGATAGCCAGGTTGTGCAGGATGTCCAGGAGGTTGTGGTCGATGGCGCGGTTGTTGCGGATGGCACGGGAGAAGGGGACATAAACGATTTCGTCGTTGTCGATGCCGACCATGACGTTGCGGAGTCCTTTGAGAAGGGCTTGGATGCTGGCGGCTCCCATACGACTGGCGATGATGCGGTCGTGGGCAGTGGGGTGTCCGCCACGTTGAGCGTGTCCGATGATGGAGATGCGCACGTCGAGGTCGGGGTACTGGCTCTTCGCAAGGTCGGCATAGTGCATCGCACCACCTATTTGCTCGTTGGCTGCCACCAACACGATGGAGGAGCCTTTGGTCTTGCGGAAACCTTTCTGGATGAAGTGCTTGAGCTGTTCGTCTTCCACCTCGATGGTGGGCACGATGGCTTCTTCCACACCTGCTGCAATGCCGCCGTTCAAGGCCAGGAACCCTGCACCGTCGCCCATTACCTCGACGAAGAAGAGGCGTTCGTGGCTGGTGGCTGTGTCGCGGATTTTATCGACTGTCTGCATGATGGTGTTGAGAGCCGTGTCGTAGCCGATAGTTGTGTCTGTGCCACAGAGGTTGTTGTCGATGGTGGCAGGGATGGCGATGCACGGGAAATCGAACTCTTGGGCGAAGATGCGGGCACCTTGGATGCTGCCGTCGCCGCCGATAACGACAAGGGCGTCGATTTCCTCCTTCACAAGATTCTCGTAAGCTTTCTTTCTGCCCTCCGCATTCTTGAAGTCCTTGGAGGGCGACGACTTGAGGATAGTGCCTCCGTATTGCAGGATGTTACTTACGTTCTGTGTCTGAAACTCAACGATTTCACCGTCGATGAGTCCTTTGTAGCCACGATAAATGGCCTTTACCTTCAGCCCGTTGTAGATGGCTGAACGGGTGACGGCACGGATGGCGCAGTTCATGCCAGGCGCGTCGTTGCCCGAGGTGATGATGCCAATACATTTGATTTCTGCCATAATTATGCGGTTTTTACGGTTTTACGTTTCTTTACGGTTATATGGTTTAACGGTTATACGGTTGCAAAATTATACAATTTTAGTGAGTCTTCAAAACTTTTGGAAGGAATTAAGCGCCTCCACCACGTAAATTGCCTCTTCGTCGGTCATGGTGGGGTTGAGTGGTATGCTTAGTTCTTGTTGTGCCAATCTTTCCGTCACAGGGAGTTGCAGCTTGTTCCATATAGGGTAACACTGTTGCAGATGGGGCGGGATGGGGTAGTGTATCAGTGTGCCGATTCCCTTTTCTTTGAGGTACAGCTGTAGTTCGTCGCGTCGTTCAATGAACACGGGGAAAATGTGGTAAACGTTCTGTCCTCCGTCCAAGAACGAGGGCAACCGCACCATTCCCTTATTTATATTAGTATAATATGTACGCGCGAGAGCCTGTCGTCTCCTGTTGTCGTCATCCAGATAGGTTAGCTTTATGTCAAGCACAGCTGCCTGCACCTCGTCGAGCCGGCTGTTCCTCCCTTGCCATCTTGCCACATATTTTTCTTCGAACCCATAGTTGGCGATAGCTCTGATGGTTGCTGCCAGTTCGTCGTCGTTGGTCGTCACGGCACCACCATCCCCCAAGGCTCCCAGATTTTTGCCAGGATAGAAACTGTGGCAACCTGCATGACCTAAAGAACTCGTGCGTCGTTCTTTATAGAAACATCCGTGTGCTTGGGCATTATCTTCAATGAGAATCAGGTTGTTGGCCTCGCAGAACTGCTTGATGCTCTCATGATAAGTACATCTTCCATAAAGATGCACCAACATCATGGCTCCGGTTCGTTCATTGATGGCTTTCTCCAAACACGTGGCATCCATGTCCAGCGTTTCCTCGTCAATGTCGATGAACACGGGCTTCATTCCGTTTTCCGTGATGGCCAACACTGTGGCGATGAATGTGTTGGCAGGGACAAGAATTTCTGCCCCCTCCTTCAATCGTCCCAACTCTTTATAAGCCTTGAGCGTCAGCATTAGAGCATCCAACCCGTTCGCCACACCGATGCAATGTTTGGTTCCGATGTAGCGAGCATAATTCGCTTCAAACCTTTTCACACGTTCCCCTTGCAGGTACCATCCGCTACCTACCACCTCTGCCACCGCCTTTTGAATCTCTTCGCCGTGCTGTGCCGTTACCTTCTTCAAGTCAAGATATGGAATATTCATACGTGTCATAACAAATTCCTCTTCCACCGAAACCTTCCTTCTGGAAGATGAGACTCTCGTTGAGGAAGCGACCGTCTTGTTCCGTGGAGATGCCGAAATCGAAATACTTTCCGTTTAATCCGACAATTTCCTGCATGATGGCGTCAATCGCTCCCGTCGCCTTTCCCTCTTCCGTCGCCGAAATGTATTGTGAATGTATTACTTGCGGTGTCCGATACAGTAATATCCCAGCTATCACTTTACCTTGTCGGTTTTTGGCCGTGTAAAGAATGATGTTGTCGGGGAACCTCTCCTTCAGCAAACGCATCTCCGCCACAGAGTGTACAGGCTTCACCCCGTGAGCAGTCATTAAATTCTCTTCCAGAATCAGCCAGAAAGTCTCCAAGTCATCCGATATGCTTACCGCCACTTGTTCTGCCATTGCTTTGTTCAGAGCCGTTCGCCGGTTTTGTCTCCATTTTATCGGCGATGTAAGGTCGATGCAGGTCGAAATGCCTCGTGCCGTCACTTGGGCACCGCATCGAAACAGCGCATACTGGTCTTCTTCCGCTGGTTGGGTGCTGTAGATGTAGGGGATAGGCTTATACACCACCTTGTTGATGCCCTTGTTTTTCAGCCATTCGTTCATTTCTTCGAAGAGCTTCAGCACCTCAGCCGCACAGCACTTTTCGTTCATCACCAATCCTCCGTAAGTCAGTCCTTGGTGAGAAAAGAGTGTCGTGCCCTTCACGTTCGCGGGTAGCAATGCGTAGAGCTTTCCTCTTAGATAAAACATCAGTGAACAGTCCGCGAACCTGTCCGAGTGATACTCCATGTATTCTCTTCTCAACAGGAAGGTGCCGTTCTTGCTACGGGCTACATACGCATCCCATTCCGTCTGTTTGTCTTCTGTATAACTATAGATGTCGAACATATTCAAGGAAGTCCTCGTATTCGTAGATATAATCCTCTAAGTCAAATAGTTCGCTGGCCAACACCAGACACACGGCACCGCTCGAAAAGTCGTCCAGCGTTCGCCATGTGTTAGGCTTAATGAGGAGTCCTTGCCAAGGGTGGTTGAGCAGAATCGTTTCTCGCTCTTCACCGTTGTCCAGCGTTACGGTGAAGCTTCCGCTCATGGCCACAACCAGTTGGTAGAGGTTCTTGTGTGCATGTCCACCTCGGCTTTCCCCTCCAGGCACATCGTAAGTCCAGTACACCCTCTTGATATCGAACGGCACATTCTTCATCTGTTCCGCCACAGTCAGGTTGCCCCGTGGGTCGGTGATTTTCGGCAAGTCAACAATCTCGTAGTCAAGCTTTTTCATTTTCAATCTTCCTTTTACAGTCTTCCATCAGCCATTTGGGAGTGCTGGTCGCACCACAGATGCCTACACTTTCCACGCCGTCGAACCACGTAAAGTCGATGTCGGAAGGGTCGTCAATCATGTAGGTGTGCGGATTCATCGACAGACACTCGTTGTAGAGCACTTTCCCGTTGGAACTTTTCCTGCCACACACAAAGAGAATCACGTCGTGTTGTACGGCAAAGTTCCTGATGTTGGGGATGCGGTTGGCCACACGGCGGCAGATGGTGTCGAAGTAGCTGAAACGTGCTCCTTCCTGCATGTTTTGTTCGATGTAGCTGACGATTTCGCGAAAACCCTCCAGCGATTTCGTGGTTTGCGAGAAAAGCTGAATATCGTGCTTGAAATCCAGTTTCTTGGCATCTTCCAGATTCTCTATGACGATAGCCGTTCCTTCGGTTTGTCCTACCAACCCCACGACTTCGGCGTGTCCATTCTTGCCATAGATGACAATCTGTCCACCCTCTTCGTATGCCTTCTTGATGCGCTTCTGAAGGTTCAGCACCACGGGACAAGTCGCATCTATCAGACTGATGTTGTGGTATTTGGCCTTTTCGTAGGTGATGGGAGGCTCGCCGTGGGCACGGAGTAACATCTTCGTGTCATGCAGGGTGTCGAGGTCAGCATGGTCAACGGTGATTAACCCCATTTTTTTCAGTCGTTCCACTTCGCGCCCATTATGCACGATGTCGCCCAAGCAGTAGAGGGACTCGTTCTTGGCAAGTTCCTCTTCAGCTTTTCTGATGGCGGTTGTCACACCGAAGCAGAAGCCCGACCCCTCGTCTATCTCTATCAGCATAGCTCCGTCTATTTCTGTTGTGTATGCTGCGACTGTGTCGCAGCACAATCCCCCTGTTCAGCACAGCCGACCTTCTCCTTAAATCTTTCCAGCAGCCACGCGCTCTGTTCTTCCCTTGTCAATTCCGAGTTGTCCAGCACCAAAGCATCGTCTGCTTGACGAAGCGGTGCCACCTCGCGATGAGAGTCGATGTAGTCGCGTTCTTCCACATTCTTCAGTATCTCGTCAAAATCCAGCGCGTCCTTCTCTTCTTGCGTCTTCGCTTTTTCCATCAGTTCGTCGTACCTTCGTTGTGCACGCACCTTGGCACTGGCCGTGACAAACACTTTCAGCTCTGCTTGTGGGAACACCGCCGTGCCAATGTCGCGTCCGTCCATCACGATGCCTTTTTCCTGCCCCATCGCCTTCTGTTGTTCGGTCAGAAACTCCCTCACGAAGGGCAAAGCCGCCACAGGACTCACCCTGTTGCTCACCGTCATCTGTCGGATTTCGTCCTCCACTTTCTCGCCGTTCAGATAAGTGTCGGGGCGTCCTGTCTCGGGGTTAAACTGAAAGTTGATTCGGATTTTTCCTGCATCCACCGCCGCTTTCAATGCATCTTCCTGCACCCCTGCATCAGGGTACATACCGTTCCTGATGGCATAAAGGGTCACGGCACGGTACATCGCACCCGTATCTACATACACATAGCCAATCTCCTTGGCCAACTGTTTCGCCATGGTGCTTTTCCCACAGCTCGAATGTCCGTCTATTGCAATGATAATCTTCTTCATCGTCCTTATTATTTTTGATGTATTCCATGCTGCAACCCCGTTGCAGCCTTTTATTGTCAGAATGAATAACCAGCGTTGATGACTACCGATGAGGATGCCACATGGTATTTTCCATACGCCACTCCTACTTTGAACTTCTTCACGTTGAGGCCAGCTCCTATGCTGAACCCTGCCCAATGGCTCTTGTCTGCCACCTTCATCTCATGCGCTCTTCGGAAGTTGTAACCAATGCCCACCCATGTGTTTTTCGATGGCAAGATGTCTGCGCCCAGCACGAAATGCTGGATGAACTTCACGTCATCCCAATGGGTCACGTCGTCAGCTGTCAACGACACTCTCAGCGGTGCGTTGGCAAAGTCCTTGCTCAGCCCGAAAGCTAAATCGAAAGGCAAAGATTCTCTCTTGCCGTCCTCGTAGAGCGAATTGATTTGTCCACCCAGGTTCCGACCCACCACCGAGAATGAAAATCCGTGGTCCTCATCGAAATAGTTCAGTGCCAAATCGGCTCCAAGTGCTGTGCTCGAATAGTTGGCATAATTGCTCAGTAGTACCTTTGCCGTGATGGCACCACTCCAGCGGTCACTCAGCAGATAAGAATAGGAGGTTTGGAAATTGAGGTCTTTGGCAGAGAATGTCCCCTTCACATTGCCCGTTTCGTCCGTTTCGTCCATCGTTCCATAATTCAGCATTTGAGCACCCAACGCCCATGTGCCTCGTTCGCCGATGGTTTTCACGAAACCAGCCGACATCAGGTTGCTGGAGTTGATGTAAGAGTTATAGCTCAGCACCAAGCTCTTGTCAGACACGTTGGTCAGCATGGCAGCATTCGTCCACATCATGCTGGCATCATCTTCCACGATGCTGACGTTCGCACCGCCCAACGCTGCCGAATGGGCACTTACGGGAATATGCAGGAACTGATAACCCACCTTTCCGTCCTGTGCCCACGATGCACTACACAGCGATGCACCCAGCCACATCGTCAGTCCTATCATGCCCGATTTCCCCATCAATCCCATCTTTCCTATTTTACCGAATACTTTCATAATACTTGTCCAAAAGCTTCTTAGCCGCCACAAACGAAGTCACTTGTCCGCCAAGCACCTCATTTTCCATCTGGCCAATCATCCCCTTTACGGCAGGATTATAGTAAAAATTGTTGCGCAAATGCTCGTTGATGCTCTCATACATCCAGTACTTCGACTGCTCGTTGCGTCGATACTGGAAGTAGCCGCTCTCCTTCACTTGGTTGATGTAGCGGAAAATCATGGCCAGCACCTCGTCGATGTTTAGTTCGTAAAAGCCTGAATAACACATCACTTCGGGCACAATGCCACTCTCTGGAATGGGGAACAGATGGAGTGCATTGCGGAAGTGGCTGGCTGCCAGTTGTGCCTTGTCCACATTGCTGCCATCGGCTTTGTTGATGACGATGCCGTCGGCTATCTCCATGATGCCGCGCTTGATGCCCTGCAGTTCGTCACCCGTTCCAGCCAGTTGGATGAGCAAGAAATAATCAACCATCGAGTGGCAAGCCGTTTCGCTCTGACCCACGCCCACCGTCTCCACAAAGATGTTGTCGTAGCCAGCTGCCTCACACAGGATGATGGTCTCCCTCGTCTTGCGAGCCACACCACCCAAACTACCTGCCGTGGGGCTGGGGCGGATGAACGACTTCGGATGCACAGCCAGTTTTTCCATCCTTGTCTTGTCGCCCAAGATACTACCTTTGGTCTTTTCCGACGAAGGGTCGATGGCCAGCACAGCCAGTTTGCCGCCGTAATTCTGGAGCAGATGTATTCCGAAAGCGTCGATGCTGGTCGATTTGCCAGCACCAGGCACACCGCTGATGCCAATCCTGACCGAACTGCCCGAATAAGGCAGACATTTCTCTATTACTTCCTGTGCAATCACCTGATGCTCAGGCAGCGTGCTCTCGATGAGCGTCACGGCTTGGCTCAGCATACTTACGTTGCCTTTCAAGATGCCCTCTACGTATTCCGCTGGCGTGAAGAGCTTCTGCCTCTTTTTCCTCATCTGTTTCAGATAAGGGTTCACAATCGAGGGCTGCGCCACGCCCGCATTCACCTGTAGGCCTGCGTATTCCGCACTATTTTCTGGATGTTCCATAATCTTTCTCGTTGTTTTCCATGCTGCAATCCCGTTGCAGCCCCATTATCTCTCAAAGTTCACGTTCACCACCTCTTTCGGCCTCTTTGGGTCGTTCGTGATGATGAGCACCCTCGGTTGCGCCTTCGACATACCCAAGAACCGTGCATCCACCGTCACCTTCATCGTCACCTCCTCGCCTGGTTGCAGTTCCGTCTTCCCCAAAGCCACTGTGATGGCTTGGTTAAACGCCTGTATCTTGCTCAGTTTCAATACGCCATTACCTTTGTTGCTCAACTTCACCTGTCCCGCCAACTTCGTTTTCTTGCCCAGTTTTCCGATGTTCAGTTCCGTGGTGGAAATCTGGAAATTAGGCTTTTTCGTGAATGTCTCAGCAAAGTGCATATCGGGCAGCAGCACAGCCGATACGGCGATTTCGTTGTTCGTGCCCACCTTGTCGCCCGAGAAGCGTGCCAAATAGATGCTCGTCTGGTTCAACCCCAAGTCGGGCAGTTTGTCGCTGTGCAAGGTCAGCTCAATCTTGCCACGTCTGCCTCGTGCAATCATTTCCGGCTTGTATTCAGCCGTGATGTAGGGGGGCAGGTGCATCAGCGTGGGCGTATAGACATCGTTCCCGTTGTTCAGTAGTTCAATCTCAACGGTGACTGAGTCGCCTGAGTTCACGTCGGGGAACTCCACGTTGTTGGTACTCAGCAAGATGTCATCGATGCTGAAGGGGTACATCTCCTCCACCGTCTTCTTCTCACCATTGCTCACCAACGCCTTCATACGGATGCGCACAGGCTGTTCGCTGGCATTGGTGTACACGTCGATGTATCGGTCGAAGTGACCCAACATCTGGGCATCATACGTCACGCTGATTTCGCCTTCGTCACCCTTCTGCACCGCTGTAGTCGTCCACTTCGGAGTCAAGCATCCGCATCCAGCATCCACCTCCCTTACAAACAGTGGGTTCTTGTCCTTGTTCGTAAACTTAAACACCGCCGTCACAGGCTTCTTCCACAACGTGGAACCTGCATTCACCGTGTTTTTCTCAAACGAGATTTTCTGTGCCTGTACTCCCATCGAAGCCAAGCCCATCACTAACATTATAACGTATTTCTTCATTATATTATTGTATAAGTATCCAATCAAAAATGATGTCGTGAATAGGTTCACTCCATCTCCTTCTTTTCGCTTTTCGCTACAAAGATACGCCTTTTTTCTCGAACTACCGCCAAAATTACATATTTTTGCATTTGCAGGGTGCATTTTGATGCTTCAATTCTTCTGCTGGCTTTGATGCGGAGAGGGAAGTCCTCCACCACCGCGCTTTTCACCCTTTTTCCCCTGCGCCGCACACCTCAAAGGCGGTGTGACTCAGACCGCCTATGCCGGTGTGACTCAGACCGACCCTACCGGTGTGACTCACACCGTTTTTGGGGAGACGTAAGCACCTCTTACCCCTTTGCCGTACCAGCAACAAAATGGCTTCCTTTTGGGGGCATCGGGATATGCCACAAAAGCCCACTTCCGTTTGCCCTTTCTTACTCATCCATGTTGCCACTTTCATGTTGCATTTTTAGCCCGTTCGTCTTCTTTTAGCAAAATTTATACTAAAAAGATGTAAAAAGCCGACCAATGTCTTTCCTGTTAAATAAAAATAATGTATCTTTGCCAATTATTGATGAGGCAACTTGTCCTTTGTGCTGTGGATGTTGTAGAGTGGCCTTTAGTGGATGTTGGCAGTTGCTCCCTGTTGTTGTAGAACTTATATAGATAGATTTGACATATATTCACTTAAAAACCAACTTAATATGAAAAAGATTTACAAAATGCTTGTTTTATCACTACTCTCTGCTGTAGCGGGGGGCAGTGCATGGGCAGACAACATCAACGCTAACCTTGAGCGAACGGCTGGTATTGGATGGGGCAGCAACACAGACCCTGCAACAGTCAACGCCGAATTGGAACATTACAACAATGATAAGAGCGACGCATGGTCTGGTTGTGCGTATGCCAAATTCACCTACACCATCCCTGATGGGCATAAAATTACTAGTGCAACCCTAACGTATAGCAAAAAACAATATCATACTTCGACATATGATGATATTATTTATTATATGAATGGAGGTTTCGATTTGTCACGTGAGGGTTACGGCACCAACTGGCAATATCTGGCAGGTGTGACGGGCACAGACCTTCGTTTTACGAATAAGCGTACTTATCTGACAAAGCTGCAGCATCAGGGACAACAGGATATTTTTGGTATCACGGTAGATGTGACGAGTGCTGTGGCTGCTATGTTGGCAGAAGGACAGAACTACGTAATTTTCCAGTGGACAGGCAATAACGGTTCGGCAGACCTCTATGGCCGCGCCAGCGGCAATCACCCAACGTTGGTGATAAATACGGAAAAGATCACTGTTTCGGCTTGGAGTTCTGGTCCTACTTACATTCTGAAAGCGGGGGAGACAAGAGAATTCTCTTTCTATAATTATTCGAAAGATAAGAGTGATAGGACGAATAATTGGATTCTGAATGCCTTGAATGGAACGAGAATTCTCGGCCTTTACGCAGATGGCAGCACGGCATCAGAGTCTAATTCTACCACAGTGGAAGCATATACGAATTATAAACAAAATGGTTCTTTTGCAACGTCAAACTGGAACTATTTTAAGAATGATATGGCAGACCTAAGCCCTCGTGTGAATGTAAGGGTCTATTTTACAGGTACCAAACTTTATGTTTACTCTAAGGCTGTTTGTACTAATGCGGCAGTTTATTATGTAAATTCTGTAACCGACATAACCGCTGATCAGCTTGACCTGTACTTTAGTACCAGAAATGCGGAGTTGAGCTTCACCACTTCTGCTGCAACTTATGATGATTTCCAATTCCAGTCAAAAAAACGTGTCTTGTATGATTGGGAAAATTCTTCTGACTGGTCAGTTTATGGCGCTAAAGGTTATTCGATGGAAATTAAAGGTGATTTGACTGCAGAATTTGACCATACCGATGGTGCTTCGGTTACGAACATTCAGGGCGACGGTGGTGCCATTGTTGTAACAGCATATTATAATAATGGTGAGAATGACACATACAAGGAGGCATACTATGTGATTACGAAGCCTTACAAGACCCACACTTGGAACTTCTATTCTTCCAACAACACCGACGGAACGGGTGTGGAGAATAAGGGCGACTTGTTTGCCAACACTGACAACTGGGGCTTGACCTGGAAGGTGCGCCAGTTTGACAAGAGTGTGAATCCGAACGAAATCCAGTATATAGACAATGCTGTCTATGCCAGCACCGTGAAGGTGGACGGCGACAATGCTCGCTTTATTGACAATACGGCAGGTTTGCTCGTGACGACCAGCGACGATGCGGACAGCAAGGGTAAGTATGGCTTCGGTACGAATATTACCTACGAAGACTTGTTGACTTCTACTGTCGATAAGCCGAATAGTGCCAAGATGGATGCTTACACGCTGGATGATGTGACTGACCCTTGTACATACTTGACTTTGAAGAATGGTTCGACATTGACCATCCCGAATTTGAAGGCGGGACAATATGTTCGTTTCCGCTGGAACCGCTATTCTCCAGGGGTGGGTGACCTTATGAAAGCCGACAACGTAACTGACTTGGAGGGTACGGACATGAATGGTAAGTACTTCTATCTGGGTTCAGGTAGTAACGAGAAGAGTTCGATGGCTCACCAGGAGTTCATCGTGAAGAGCGATGGTAATGTGTCCTTCTATCTGGAGCAGGATGGCTGGATGAACATCTACGATATTGTGGTGGCTGACCAGTTCATTCCTACTCATTTGACGATTGGCGGCGAAACAAGATACCTCCGCAAGCGTGGTGGAGATGTGATTGAGGCTCCTTACACCACGCATCGTGGTACTATCCACATGCAGAGTAGTCTTGACCCAAAGTTCAAAGTGATTGAGACCACAGCTTCGCTGACGCCCAACACACCGACCGTTGCTTATTGGGAGAACAGACAGGTGGGCAATTCTTCTGTGCCATTCTACAAATTGACCGTTCCATCGAACAGCGACGGTGCGCATGGCCGATTCACTCTGGTGATGGAAGGCCGCCAAAATGTGGTCGACAGATATGTGGAGAGAGATTATATGTTGGATAGCGTTCATACCGTCATCAAGGTTTACGAGTATGACTATGACGTGAAGCCTTATCCTTACACTTGGGCGATGGAGCGCTTCACTGAAGATACTGGTAACCACACCTTGAGCGAGATTGCTGAAGATGCCAATACTCAGGGCAATGCTCGTACAAACTACCACTATTGGGACAATGGTAATGACAATAAGAAGATTTTCCGAATTGGTTATCCCGAGAACCTGATTGCATGGATGAAGAAAGCAGGAACACCGCAGTGGCAGAGTGCAGTAAAATATGCAATGACTGCTGGTGAGAAACTGGTATCTGGCCAGACGGTTAGCGTCCGCAATGCCAATAAGGAAAGTGTTGCTACGGTGACATTCGGCGAAAGAGTGAACAACACGTTCGGAAATGGTCCTGTGTTTAAGGCTGCTATTGCCGATGGTGCTGTTTCTGGCTATACGGCTTATACTCCAGGTAATGAAGTGAATGGCAATAATGCAGGTGGAACATTCTACACCATTATTCCAAAATACGATGGTCAGATTGAAGTGGCTGTTTCTTTGAATAGCAATGAACAATTCTATATTCTTGAAAATGGCACTGCCTTGAGCAACTTCAATGGAATCACCGAAAGCGCCAAGAAGACAGGTACCTATACATTCAATGTGAGGGCAGGTCAGCACTATAAGATTTACGCCTCTGGTTCTATGTTAGGATTCTATGGCTTCAACTACACCTATCAGTCAGGCGGCGAGGTGGCCGTTCCGGAGTTTGACGGTCTTGGCATCATGCCTGCAGAGTATTGGAACGAAGAGGATAAAGGACTTCAACTTGAATCGTCTGTAAATGGCTTGATATTTGGCAACAAGGTATATAAACTGACGGTGCCAAGTGTGAAGTTAGGTCAGACAGTATATCTCGCTGTGACGGATGACACGGATAATTCCAGTGTTTCTGTTGGCTCTGCAAGCAACCACTTGTCACGATCAAATCAAGGTTCTGTGTTCTATGATCCATGGGGCTCGTATGTTGATAATAATAAAGTGAATGTGTACAAGATTGATGGTGCGAATGCCGATGTGGATATTTACTTGACGAACGTGAAGCTTCACAAGGTGGCAGTTTCTGTCGATACCAAGACCGTTTCTGCGGCTGGCTACGCAACTGAAGCACGTGAATATCCATTGGATTTCACTTTGGCTAAGACATTCTTGGGTGAAGAACAGAAGGCATTCAAGGTGACGGGTGTTGATGAGACGAATGTGGCTGTAGCGGAAGTGAAGTATGTGCCTATGACCATCGATGGTAGTGCTTCATTGAATCATGGCGTGATGATTACTGGTGACTGGGTGAACAGGAGCCAAGCAACGCAATGGCCTCTCTTCACGACGGATATCGACCGTGCTACCTACGACGTGACTCCTTCTTCTGACATTAAATATGACATGTCGGAGAACAAGTTGATTGGTGTTGTGGCTCAAGCAAACGTGGATGCGAATGTAGAACAGCGCGAAATCGTCAATGGCGAAAAGTACTACAACTATATGCTCGCTGTGAATGGTTATAACGTAGAGTATCCAGGAGACTCTGAAGAAACTATTGGTAAAGTGGTCAGCAGTGTATCTGGATTGGGTTACTATCTGGTACTGAAGACTGGAACAAAGATGTTGAACGGTTCTACTTATCCTGGTGGTAAGCCGAAAGACCACTCTGCTTACATGCATGTCCATGAGAAGTTTGCGAAGATTAACGAGTTCCAGACGAATGCCCGTCAACGTCGTGCATATCCTAATGCTAATGGTGTCCATCAAGTGTTCTTCATCGACGCTAATGGTTTAGCTTCTGGTATCGATGAACTCCAAATGGAAGACGCTGCTGCAGAAGAAGGTCTGTCGAATGGCTGGAAGGATGGTGTATTCTACACCTTGCAGGGTCTGCCAGTGAAGAATCCGACGAAGGGCTTCTACATCTTCAACGGAAAGAAGATCTATGTGAAGTAAATAGAAATTAGTAATAGATAAATGAATTAAGAAATGAAAGCAGTTTATTTGAGACCAGAAACAAAGATGCGCCAGACTTGCATCAAGAACTATGTAATTTGTCTTTCTGGGAATACGCCACGGACAACCCAGGTTGAAACCACGTGGGACAATCAGCTTGGTAAGGGACGAGGTGATGACATTTGGTCTTCGGGCGAAGAACAAGGCAGCGACGGGGGCAGTGGCAGTCTTTGGTAAGACCGCAGCTTGAACCACGCTGTTCGCGATAATTTAATCTCAACGATAGGGACGGTAGCCACACTATAAGGGTGTAGCTACCGTTTTTTATTGTCTTCCCCTTTTCTTTTCCGTGTTTTCTTGTAGGAATGGAAGAAAAGGCGTATATTTGTCTTGGATTTTGTTTCGTATTATTAAGTGGCTAAAACATGGTGACGGATTTGTTTATGCAGTTGATGCGTGTCGCTTTGGGAAAGTCTGAGCGATTGACGATTGTTCCGACAGTTGAAGAGTGGGAACAGCTAATGGAGGTTTCATCTGCACAGGGAATGATGGCTGTGGCATTCTGTGGGGTGGAGCGATTGCCGAAAGAGCAACGTCCTCCGATAGAGGTCATCATGGATTGGTCGGCTGTAGTGGACTATATCGAGCAGGAAAATCGACGATTGAACAGGCTGTGTGTGAAGGTGTGTGAGATGTTCCAACGGGACGGGAAGCGTATGTGCGTCTTGAAGGGGCAGGGGATGGGAGTGCTTTACCCCTGGCCACTTCGGCGGTCGAATGGAGATATTGATGTGTGGATGGAGGGGGAGATGGATGCGGTCGTGGCATACGTGAAAGCGCATTTCCAGCAGGTGGAGGAACCTAATCTTTTCCATGTGGCGGCCACTTTGCCTGGCGAGGTGGAATTGGAGGTACATTATCGTCCTGTGTGTTTGTCTTCTCCGAAAAAAGATGCCCTATTACGCCATTGGATGACGGAGATGGAACCATCGCAATGGCAGAATACGGTGGTTTTGTCTGAAGGTGTAGGGCAAATCAATGTACCGACGAAAGAGTTTGATTTAGTGTTTATACTCTTGCACCTTTTCCACCACTGGGTGTATGAGGGATGTGGCATGAAGCCGTTTATGGATTATTATTGGTTAGTGGAGAGCCTGAAGGATGTAACGGTAAGGGCGAAAGCGGTGGAGGTGTTGCGAACATTTGGGCTTGGTGCTTTTTTGTCCGCTGTCATGTTTATCTTTAAGGAATGGGGAATGCAGGATGAACAGTTGCTCTGTCCAAGCGATAAACGGTTGGGACAACTGCTTTTGGAAGATGTGCTGGCGGTGGGAATCGTTACAGGTGATGACTTGTCTGTTGGAAGATTAGGAAAGGAATCTAAGTTCAGGAGATTGTGGCGGCGATGCCAACGGATGTGGAAGTTGATGCCATTAGCTCCACACGAAATCCCTTGGCTCTTGTACCAGAGCCTGTTTTGGCGACTCAAGGCAAAACTAAAATAGCAGCATCGTCTTTGCGACCATGCTGCTATTTTTATATTAACTCACGTGAGTCTTGTTGAGATTTAGTTGTTGTTTTCTTCCAGTGCGGCCAATTTGGCTTTTACCTCTTCCATGTCGGCACGGAGTTTGTCCATCTTGCGGTTCAGCTCTTCCACGAGGGCGTTGCCTTGCTTTGATTTAGAGAAGTTGAGGAAACCAAGGTTGTTCTCGTAGGTCTTGATTTCGTTGCGCAGGATGTCGAGCTGACGGGTGAGGCGAGAACGGAGGTCACCGCCGCTGCCGCCCTTGATGCTCTCCTTGAAGCGGTCGATGCGACGCTTGGTGGCATTCTGGTTGGCATAACCATAAAGGCGATCCATCTGCTCGCGCAAAAGCTTATAGAGCTTGTCTTTCTCCTTGAAAGGCACGTGGCCAATCTGGTTCCACTCTTCTTGTGCGGCACGGAGCTTCGCACGGAGGTCGCCTTCGAACTCTTCGGGCACGATGGCGGCGAGCATGTCGATGATGCCCTTTTTCTTCTCCATGTTCTCAGTTTGCTCGGCGTGTGCGCCTTGGTTGGCCTCTTTCTTGGCGGCAAAGAAGGCATCGCAAGCGGCATTGAAGCGCTCCCATATCTGGTCGCTGTACTTCTTAGGAACGGTGCCAATCTCTTTCCACTTCTTCTGAAGATCCACCAAAATGTCGGTGGTCTTCTTCCATTCGGTGCTGTCTTTCAGCGATTCAGCCTTTTCCACGAGGTCGAGCTTGAGGGCGTAATTCTGGTTCAGATTATCGCGTACCTGCTGGAAGTACTCGCTCTTGCGAGTGAAGAAATTGTCGCAAGCGGCACGGAAACGCTCGAAGATTTTGGTGTTCATCTTCTGGGGTGCAAAACCGATGGTCTTCCATTCAGCTTGCAGCGCCGTAATTTTGTCGGACAGAGCGTTCCATTCGGCAAAAGTCTTCAGTTCGTCGAGGTTGAAGCCTTCGATGGTTTCGCAGATAGCGGTCTTCTTGGCGAGGTTTTCCTCTTCCTGTTGCTTGCGAGTTTCGAAGAACTCCTGATGACGCTTGTTGATGACGGTGGATGCCTCTTTGAAGCGCGTCCATATCTGTTCGCGCAGGTCGCTGGCTACAGGACCTGTCTCACGGAAGTCTTGGTGCAGTTGTTGCAATTTGCGGAATGCGGCTACGATGTCTTTCTCTTCAGCCAGTTTCTCCGCAGCTTCGCAGAGCGCAGTCTTACGTTCAAGGTTCTTCTTGAAGTCGTAAGCACGGAGTTCGTTGCTCAGCTTCAGCGTGTCGTAGAATGCTTCCACTGCCAACTGGTAGGTCTTCCAGAGGGCTGTGGCTTTTTCGGCTGGCACATCCTTAATGTCGTTCCACTGCTGTTGCAACTCTTTGAAATCGTTATATCCACGATTGATTTCGTCGGGATTCTCGGTGAGTTTCTTGATTTCTTCGATGATGCCGAGCTTCTTTTCGTAGTTGGCCTCACGCTCTTGTTCTTGTGCGGCGGCAGTAGCGGCACGCTTCTCGCGGAGAATGGCCATTTGCTCCTTAAAGTCAGCCTCTTCCAGATTGGGTGCAGGCGTGTACTCCTCGGCGTTACCACCTTCTTCAATAAACTTCTTGTAGGCGGCATCTGCCTCTTGGTGGTGGATACGGTAGAAGTTGCTCTTCAGGCTGTCAAGTTCTTGACGGGTCACTTCTTCGTCACTTGTGGCGAGTTCTTTCAGTCTTTCAACGACTTGAGCTTTAGTCTCATAAGTGGCGACAGGAGTCGTTGAGGTTTCTGCCTGAGGCTCTTCTTCGGCAACAGGAGTGGCCGTCTCAGTGGCTTCGTCAGCTACTTCTTCGGTAGCCTCTGGAGCTACTTCTTCGGTAGCTTCAGGAACTACTTCTTCAGCAACTTCCGTAGCTACTTCTTCAGCAACAGGGGTAGCCTCTTCGGCAACAGGAGTGGCCGTTTCTTCTTCAACGACGGGTGCCGCTGTTTCTTCTGCTACGGGTGCTGTTTCTTCGACAGCAGACGCTGTTGTTTCTACTGTAGGCTCAACTACAGGCTCCTCAGTGGGGTTCTGAATTTCAGTCATAGTTAGTGTTATTTAAGAGGTTGTTAATACGGTGTGTGGAAGTGCGATGCAGCTTCACACGGAACACAGTGATATTTAATGTATAATATTTAGCATAACGGTGTAAATGTAGATGACAGCGGCTGGAATGGCGAGCAGCGAACTGTCGAAGCGGTCGAGCATTCCGCCATGTCCAGGAAGGATGTTGCCAGAGTCTTTGATGCCAAGCTTGCGCTTGAAGAGAGATTCCACCAGGTCTCCCCATGTACCGACAAGGATGGTCAGCAGTGCCAAACCTGCCCATAGCAATCGGCTGAGCATCGGGGTAAGGCTTTCGGCGAAAGGCACAAAGGTGGCCACAATTTGTGATGCCGCCAGAGCGGTAAGACCTCCACCGATGCTACCTTCCCAAGACTTTTTAGGAGAAATGCGTGGAAAGAGACGATGCTTGCCCAGCCACGAACCAAACAAGTAGGCACCTGAGTCACTGGACCACAAGAAGATAAACAGAGAGAGGGCATACCAATAGTAGTAGCTTACGCCAGCAGGAGTGCTGATGAAGCACAGCGTGTTGAACGATGCGAATGGCAAGGCAATATAGAGTTGTGCCATGAAGGCCATCGCCCAGTTCTGAATCGTGTCAGGACGGTCGAAGTAGATCTCCGAGATGAGCAGATAGATGATGGAAATAAGGTAAGGAATGAAGACTTCCGACCCCATGATGTTCGTGTTGAACGCCCAGACAGCCACAAACAAGTAGGCCGCTGCCACCGTCGTAATGAAGCGGTTGACATGCAGGTGCATGTGTTTGTTGGCAAGGGTCGTAAACTCCCACACCGTCATGGTTGTGATGGCGGTGAAGAGGATGAGAAGAGAATACGGGTTCCAGACGATACCCCCTACAAGGACAATAACGAATAAGGCTCCCGTGATGGTGCGGATGATAAGATTCTTCACGATTCTTTAGGTTTATCGGATTCTTCAGCTTTTTGAGGCTCTTCGGCCTTCTTGGCTTTTTCTGCTTTTTCTATGACAGCCTGAACAATTTTCTGGCGGATGATTTCCTCGTTTTCCTTTTTGTGGTCAGTCGAGTTGGCTGGCTGATTGTCTTCCTCTGCATTGGCATCTTCCGAGTTCTCTGCCATGATTTCTTCAGTGCGTGAAGTCCAAGGCCGTTTGCCAAAGATGTTTTCGAGGTCTTCTGCGAAGATTACTTCGCGGTCAATCAGCAGTTGAGCCAGTTGAGCGTGGCCATCTTTGTGCTCGGTCAGCACTCGTTTAGCACGCTCATATTCGGTGGCAATAAGTGCCCTTACCTCTTCGTCGATGGTTTCAGCAGTCTTTTCGCTATACGGTTTATTGAACTGGTATTCTTGGTTGTCGTAGTAGCAAAGGTTGGGGAGCTTTTTACCCATACCAGCGTAAGCTATCATTCCGTAGGCACGTTTCGTCACCTTTTCGAGGTCGTTCATGGCACCCGTCGAGATGCGTCCGATGCACAGTTCCTCAGCAGCACGTCCACCCAGCGTTGCACAAATTTCGTCGAGAATCTCTTCTTTCGTGGAGATTTGCCGTTCTTCGGGCATGTACCATGCAGCACCTAAAGCCTGTCCGCGTGGAACAATGGTCACCTTCACGAGTGGATTGGCGTATTCGAGGAACCATGAGATGGTGGCGTGTCCTGCTTCGTGCAAGGCGATAGTGCGTTTCTCGTGTGCAGTAAGTAGCTTGGTCTTCTTTTCCAAACCGCCGATGATGCGGTCAACGGCATCGAGGAAACATTGCTTATCTACCCACTCCTTATTGTTGCGGGCAGCGATGAGAGCCGCCTCATTGCACACGTTGGCGATGTCGGCACCCGAGAAACCAGGAGTTTGGCGTGCCAGTTGAGCTACGTCCACCGTTTCGTCAATCTTGAGTGGTTGCAGATGCACCATGAAGATTTCCTTGCGTTCGTTCAAGTCGGGCAGGTCAACGTGAATCTGACGGTCGAAGCGTCCTGCGCGGAGCAAGGCACTATCCAGAATGTCGGCACGGTTGGTTGCTGCCATGATGATGATACCGCTGTTCGTGCCAAAGCCGTCCATCTCCGTCAGGAGCTGGTTGAGTGTGCTTTCGCGCTCATCATTGCCGCCCATGGCTGCCGTCTTACTACGTGCACGACCAATGGCATCAATCTCGTCGATGAAGATGATGCACGGAGCTTTCGCCTTGGCTTGCTGGAAGAGGTCGCGCACTCGACTGGCACCGACACCCACGAACATCTCCACAAATTCGGAACCGGAGAGCGAGAAGAACGGCACACCTGCCTCACCTGCTACAGCCTTGGCCAACAAGGTCTTACCCGTTCCTGGAGGCCCTACAAGAAGGGCACCTTTCGGAATCTTACCACCCAGATTGGTGTACTTCTCAGGTGTCTTCAGGAAGTCCACAATTTCCTGCACCTCCTGTTTCGCACCAGCCTGTCCCGCCACATCTTTGAAGGTGATTTTGGGCGTGTTCTTGTCGTCTTTGTCGAAGAGTTGTGCTTTCGACCGTCCCACCGAGAAGATATTGCCCATGCCTCCCATCATGCCTCCACCTCCCATGCCTCGCATGAGGAACATCCAGATGAAGATGATGACCAGAATTGGCATGATGTTCCAGAACAGGTTGCTGATGAAGTCGTTATCGCGTTCGAAGTTCACTTTTCCTTTGAAGTGTCCTTCTTTCTGTTGCTCGTCGATGAAGGTTTCCAGATTGTCGATAGACCCAAATTCCACCTTGATGCTTGTCGGGTTCTTGCCCTTGCTGGCCTTGCCGAACACCTGCTTTTGGTATTTTTTGTCGATGTTCAGGGTGAGGGTATATCGATCTTTGTTAACGGTGATGTCGGAAACATAACCGTCCGTCACCAGTTCCTTGAAAGTTGTGTAATCCACGGTGTGCGACGATGACGCATCGTGGCGTGTCAGAATCATGAATGCCAGTCCTGCTATCAGCAAGATGTAAAGCCATGTGAAGTTGAAGCGTGGCTTTGGCATTCGGTTGTTTTGGTTGTTGTTATTATTGTCTGTTGTTTCCATGTCGTAGGGGTGATAGGGTGGGGTTGCGACTCAGTCGCAACATACGAGACCTTTGGCTTCAGAGGTGAAGCCATTTAGTCGAGGTCAGGCACGTCTTTGATTTTGGCATCCTCCCAGAGGTGATCGATGTCGTAGAACTCGCGTGCATCCGGTACAAAGATATGTACAACCACGTCGATATAGTCGAGAGCCACCCATAGGTTGTTTCGGGTGCCATCGACAGCCGACGGGCGGCTATTGGCTTTCTTGCGTGCGAACTCCCTCACCGATTCGGTGATGGCCATCACTTGGCTGGGCGAGTTGCCTTCGCCAATCACAAGATATTTTGTGATGGTGTCGTCAATGCCTTCCAGGTTGACGAGACGTATTTTCCTTCCTTTCTTCTCTTGGATGCCTGCGATGCAAGCCTTCACTAACTTTTCAGTTTCTGTCATATATATAAATAATGTGTATTCTTTTTTTATAGTGACTATAGGGCCTATAGAGGCTATCGTTCCTATAGGGTTTTATAGGGTGGCTCAGTTGGCCTCTTCCATTTCCCGTTTCTTTTTCTCTTCAATCATCTGGAAGTCTTTGGGGCGAAGCACAAAATTACTTCCGAGGTATTTCTCCTTCACAATAGTGTTTTGCGACAGCTCTTCTGGCGTTCCTTTGAAGAGGATGCGTCCCTCGAAGAGCAGATAGGCACGGTCGGTGATGCAAAGCGTTTCCTGCACGTTGTGGTCGGTGATGAGAATGCCGATATTTCTGTCCTTCAGTTTCCACACCACATACTGAATGTCCTCCACGGCGATGGGGTCAACGCCCGCAAACGGCTCGTCCAGCATGATGAACTTCGGGTCGATGGCCAGACAGCGGGCAATCTCGCAGCGTCTTCGTTCGCCTCCCGACAGCTGGTTGCCTCGGTTCTTGCGCACCTTCTGAAGATTGAACTCGTCCAATAGCCTTTCCAGATGCTCCCTTTGTTCCTCTGTCGATTTATACTTCATCTCCAACACCGTCATGATGTTATCCTCCACACTCATGGTGCGGAACACACTGGCCTCCTGTGCCAGATATCCCACGCCTTTCTTCGCACGGGTCGAAACAGGGTCTTTCGTGATTTCCATGTCGTTGATGAACACCTGTCCCGCATTCGGCACCACCAGTCCTGTCGTCATGTAGAACGAAGTGGTCTTGCCAGCACCGTTCGGTCCGAGCAGTCCCACAATCTCTCCCTGTCTCACACTGATGGACACATTGTTCGCCACCGTCCGTTTGCCGTATATCTTTACCAGATTTCGGGTGTAGAGTGTATTCCTGTCTTCCGAATATTCTGGTATCTCAGCATCGCCGGCATTTGTGGTTGCATTTATTGTTTTTATTTCCATGCGTTATGTCAAATGAGTTACAAAAGTACGAATTGTTTGTTGATTACTCACTTTATAAAGTAAAAAACTGTGTTAAAAGCCGCTCTTTTGAACATTTTTCACTAATTTTGCGAAGTTTTTGCTATTTACGAATCAATAAAAACGTCAAAAAAGTGCTTTCATTAAAAAGTGGATTAACACATTTGGGACGATACGTGCTGCTGATGGGGCGAGTACTTTCCCAACCCGACCGATGGAGAATGTTTCTGAAACAATATGTGACAGAGATGTATCAGTTGGGTTACAACTCCATCGGCATTGTGCTTATCATTTCGTTCTTCATCGGAGCTGTGATTTGTCTTCAAATCAAGCTAAACATTCAGAGTCCTTGGATGCCCCGTATGGTGGTCGGCTACACCACCCGCGAAATCATGCTCTTGGAATTTTCATCCAGCATCATGTGTCTCATCTTGGCAGGAAAGGTGGGGTCGAACATTGCCTCCGAGATTGGCACCATGCGCATCACCCAGCAGATTGATGCGCTCGACATCATGGGTGTCAATTCAGCCAACTATCTTATCCTTCCGAAGATTGTGGGGCTGATGACCATCATGCCCATTCTTGTCACCTTCAGTGTCTGTGCCGGCATCTTGGGAGCATACGCCACTTCGTTGATGGGCACAACCACCGTGCCGGAACTCGACGAAGGTTTCCGCTACCAGTTCAATCAGTGGTTCTTCTGGTGTGGTATGATTAAGGCGGTGGTTTATGCTTTCATCATCACGAGTGTCTCCGCCTACAAAGGCTACACGGTGGAAGGTGGTAGTGTGGAGGTTGGCAAGTCGAGCACCGATGCTGTCGTGTTGAGCAGCATCCTCATTCTCTTCTCCGACATCTTCTTAACCAATATGTTGACATGAGACAAGCCCGTTTGCTACACGAGAGCACGGCTTTGTGTAGCAAACGCTACATGCGGCGTGTAGCAGTTGCTACACACGGCGTGTAGTAAATGCTACATACGGCGTGTAGCACTCGCTACACAAGGCAAGCGAATAATGTACGAACCCCTACAGAGAAAAACCAGAAAAGGAATATGATTAAAGTAGAACACCTCTATAAGAGTTTTGAGGACAGGGATGTGCTCAAGGACATCAATGCCACGTTTCGCGATGGTGAAGTGAACCTCATCATCGGACAGAGTGGTAGTGGTAAGACGGTGCTGATGAAGAACATCGTGGGATTGCTCACACCGACGAAGGGTAGCATCTACTACGACGACAGAGATTTTGTGGCACTCGGCAAACGGGAGAAGATTCTTCTGCGCCGCGAAATGGGCATGATATTCCAAAGTGCAGCGTTGTTCGACTCGTTGTCGGTGCTCGACAATGTGATGTTTCCGTTGAATATGTTCTCGTATGATGCTTACGAAGACCGCAAGAAAAGGGCACTCGACTGTTTGGCGCGTGTCAATCTGCAAGGTGCCGAAAACAAGTTCCCAGGCGAGATTTCTGGCGGTATGCAGAAGCGTGTGGCGATTGCACGTGCTATCGTCTTGCAACCCAAATACTTGTTCTGCGACGAACCAAACTCAGGACTCGACCCTAAGACGAGCATCGTGATTGATGAACTCATTGCCGGCATTACTCACGAAGATAAGATTACCACGATTGTCAACACCCACGACATGAACTCCGTGATGGGCATCGGCGAAAACATCACCTTCATCTGCGAAGGACGTGCCGAGTGGCAAGGCAACAACCACGAAATCATGGATGCCACCAACAAGAAACTGGAGGACTTCATCTTTGCCAGCGATATTCTTCGTCAGGCGAAGGAACTGCACGACCAACAGAAGCGATGATTGTTTGCATAGCAGAGAAACCGAGTGTGGCACGCGACATTGCTAATGTGTTGGGTGCGAGAGACATGAAGCAGGGCTACATCGAGGGCAACGGCTATCAGGTCACATGGACGTTTGGCCATTTGTGCGAACTGAAAGAGCCGGATGAATATAACCCTCGCTGGAAACGCTGGGACTTGTGGGACTTGCCCATGATTCCGCAACGCTATGGCATCCGTCTGAAAAACGATGACGGTGTGCAGCGACAGTTTGCCACGATTGAGAAGCTGATGCAGGCAGCCGATGGCATCATCAATTGCGGCGATGCCGGGCAGGAGGGTGAACTGATTCAGCGCTGGGTCATGCAGAAGGCGGGGGCGAAATGTCCCGTGAAGCGACTCTGGATTTCTTCGCTGACCGAAGAGTCTATCCGTGAGGGATTCAACACGTTGAAAGACCAAATCGAATACCAGTCGCTCTATGAGGCAGGGCTTTGTCGTGCCATTGGCGACTGGACATTGGGGATGAACGCCACACGTCTCTACACCCTTAAATATGGGCAGCAGAAGCAAGTGCTTTCCATCGGACGTGTACAAACTCCCACCTTGGCATTGATTGTGCGTCGCCAGCAGGAAATCGAGAACTTTGTGCCCAAGCAGAGTTGGGTGCTCTCCACCCTCTATCGCGACACCAAGTTCATGGCCATTGCCCACGATGAAGAGGCGGAAGCGGAGGATGCGGCAGAGGTGAAAGCGGCAGCCGAGCAGGGCAAGACCATCAAGGGCAAAGGCCCGATATACAGGCAGTTGGAATTTCTGAAGGAAGAAGAGGGTAGGGCGGTGCTCGAAGCCATCGCCGACAAGCCTTTTGTGGTGACGGACATTCAGAAAAAGAAGGGAACGGAAGCGCCTCCACGTCTTTACGACTTGACTTCTTTGCAGGTGGATTGCAACCGTAAGTTTGGCTACTCTGCCGAACAGACACTTCAGCTCATTCAGTCGCTCTACGAAAAGAAGTTTACCACCTATCCGCGTGTCGATACCACTTATCTTAGCGATGACATCTACGCCAAATGCCCTCAAACTCTCCGAGGCTTGAAGGGCTATGAGCAGTTCACACAGCCGTTGGAAGGAAAGCCGTTGCCGAAGTCGAAGAAAGTCTTCGATTCCTCCAAAGTGACTGACCACCACGCCATTATCCCAACAGGTGTGCCAGCCATCAGCCTCACCGACATGGAGCGTCGGGTCTATGACCTCGTCACCCGTGCCTTCATCGCTGTGTTCTATCCTGACTGTAAGTTTGAGACAACTACGGTGTATGGAGAGGTTGACCCTCTCCCCCAACCCCTCCCCCATAATGGGGAGGGGAGACCATCCGGGGTGTTGTTCCGCACCAGTGGAAGGGTTATTATTGATGATGGTTGGAAGGTCATTTATAAAGATAGTATTTCAGAAAGTTCTGACGAGAACACGCCGGATGGCTCCCTCCCCATTATGGGGGAGGGTCGGGGAGAGGGTCTGTCTTTTTTCCTCGGCGAAAGCGGCCCACATTTTCCCTCTCTCACAGAAAAGTGGACGCAACCGCCCAAGCCATACACGGAAGCCACCCTCCTTCGTGCAATGGAAACGGCTGGCAAGTTCGTTGACAACGAAGAACTTCGGGATGCTATGAAGGAGAACGGCATTGGTCGCCCTTCCACCCGTGCCGCCATCATCGAAACCCTCTTCAAACGCCGTTACATCCGCAAGGAACGCAAGAACCTCATCGCCACTCCCACAGGTGTGGAACTGATTGGCATCATCCACGAAGAACTCCTTAAAAGTGCCGAACTCACAGGCATTTGGGAGAAGAAGCTTCGCGAGATTGAACGTCGCCAGTACGATGCCCAGACCTTCATCGCCGAACTCAAACAGATGGTCACCGACATCATCAATCAGGTGCGCAATGACAACTCCAACCGTCATGTGGCTATCACGACCGAGGAAGATTTGAAGAAGAAAGCCAAGAAGGTCGCTCCTGCAAATGCTCCTGCTGGTTTCCAACCTCAGAAGAAGGCGGCTCCCAAGAAGACCGCCAAGAAATCCACAGAAGAAGTGAAAGCGGAGCACAATCCCGACGAAGTGATTGGTATGCCTTGTCCCCTCTGCAAAGAAGGCCACATTATCAAGGGACGCACCGCCTACGGTTGTTCTCGTTGGAAGGAAGGTTGCACCTATCGACTTCCTTTCGACCAAGCATGATGAATAATTTCGAGAAACTCTATATTTTTTATTAACCCATAAAAACACAAAACACATGAAGAAACTCTCTTTTGTAGCAGTACTTCTGCTGGTGGGCACCGCATGTTTTGCCCAGACAAAGAACTTGCCAAAACCGAACATGCAGCGTAAAACACTCACCGTGATGGAGGCTTACCAACAACGGAAATCCGTGCGTGAGTATAGCACGAAGCAACTCTCCGACCAAGACTTGAGCGACCTGCTTTGGGCGGCTCAGGGAAAGAACCGTCCAGACGGACACATTACGGCTCCTACTGCCATGAACAAGCAGGAAATACGCCTGTATGTCTTCGACGGGAAAGGTGTTTCTCTTTACGACCCTCAGAATCATCTTCTTACTCAACCTCTTTTGCTCTGCCGCTGGACTTTGTACGGTTCCCCGTGGTACGATGGATCAGAAAGCCATCCAAAGTCTCTTAAAGCTCAACGAAAACCAGATTCCTGTTATTAACAATCCTGTGGGATACGCAAAGTAGTTTGTCTGGAGGCACAAAAGTGTTCGAAAAAGAGCCGTATATAGCAGAAAAATGTACTTATTCCATTATTTTTTTGAGGAAAGTGCTCGTTGTTTAATGGAAAAGTCGTAACTTTGCCCCAAATTAAAAACTAAACAAAAGAATATAATGGAAAGGAAAATCTATGAAGCACCCGAAGCAGAGGTGTTTGTAATGGAATTTAATCGGATGTTGCAAACGTCGGGTCAGAGCACTAGTCCTGTTACCGAAGTTAGTGCTAATGGCATATTTAGTACGAGTATTGCTGCTGGTGATGGTACTGCGGATCATGGTGGTTCACCTCGTTCCAAGGAACGTGGTGGCGACGACTTCGATTGGGACTTAGGTTTCTAAGCGCTATCCCACTTCTTTTAGCTGACAGCCGTTATAAATACATCGATATAAGGGGAAAAGATGTGAAAAAAATCACTTTTTTACATCTTTTCCCTTTTTTTATTTTGTTATCTCCCCGAATTGTGCTACCTTTGCAGTCGATTTCGGAATCGGGAAGTAGCGCAGTTGGTTAGCGTACGCGTCTGGGGGGCGCGTGGTCGCCAGTTCGAGTCTGGTCTTCCCGACCATCAAGAACAAGAGTGGTGTTTTAGGATGCCACTCTTGTTTTGGCTTTATACGGTAGAGATATGCTGACAGAAAAGACATTGGAGAAGTTGCGGATATTGGCAGAATCGGCGAAGTATGATGTGTCGTGCTCGTCGAGCGGTACTGTGCGTGGTGGTAAGCAGGGCATGGTGGGAAACACCGTGGGTGGTGTCGGCATCTGTCATTCGTTTGCGGATGATGGTCGGTGCATCTCGCTACTAAAGGTGATGCTGACGAACTACTGCATGTATGATTGTGCTTATTGTGTGAACCGGCGGAGCAACGACATCAAGCGGGCTACATTGGCTGTGCATGAGCTGGAAGAGATTGTGATGGAGTTCTACCGACGGAACTACATCGAGGGCTTGTTCTTGAGCAGTGGAGTGGTGCGGAATCCCGATTATACGATGGAGCGGTTGGTGGCGATAGCGAAGGACTTGCGGACGGTGCATCACTTCAACGGTTACATCCATCTCAAGAGCATTCCAGGGGCAAGCCGTGAGTTACTTAGTGAGGCAGGACGTTATGCCGACCGCATGAGCGTGAACATCGAGATGCCGAACGAGACATCCTTGAAGATGTTGGCTCCCGAAAAAGACCACCAGAGTGTCTTTACGCCCATGCGCTTCATTCAGCAAGGTGTGTTGGAGAACAAGGAGGACAGAATGCACTTGCGACATGTGCCGAGGTTTGTGCCAGCTGGGCAGAGCACCCAGATGATTGTGGGAGCAACGGCAGAGACGGACAGGGACATCCTACACATGTCGTCTGCGATGTATGGTCAACCTACCATGCGGAGGGTGTATTATTCGGGCTATGTGAGTGTGAACACCTACGACTCTCGTCTGCCCGTGCTAAAGCAACCGCCGTTAGTGCGAGAGAATCGTCTGTATCAGGCAGATTGGTTGATGCGGTTCTACCAGTTCCGAGTGGAAGAAATTGTGGATGAGGCCAATGCGAATCTCGATTTGGAGGTTGACCCCAAGCTGTCGTGGGCATTACGCCATCCAGAGCAGTTCCCTGTGGACATCAACCGAGACGATTACGAGAAGATACTGCGTGTACCAGGCATTGGCGTGAAGTCGGCGACCCTCATCGTGAACTCCCGACGCTTCAACCGCATTACGTCTTACCACTTGAAGAAGATGGGCGTGGTAATGAAGAAGGCTAAGTACTTCATTACGTGCCACGAACTGACGGATGGCTATGCCAATCCCATCGTGGGCATCAACGAGTTGCACCCCGAACGCCTGAAACCGATGCTCATCTCGAAGGCACAGCAGAAGAAGGCGGCTGCAGAACTGCAATTGACACTTGACTTTGGAGAGGGGAATGAAGAGTAATTTGTACATGAAGGTATGCTTGTTTACACCATAGATAGAACCCTCGACGGCATTCTTTCCGCTGTCTTCGATGCCTTTTCGTTGCATCAGCAACCCGAGGTATTGGTAGGGAAGGGCGAGCCTTTGCCCTTGTTCTGTGAGGAAGTGCATGAGGTGCGGACTGCCGACGACCGAGCGCAACGGGTGTGGGCAGGGTTGGAGAAGCGTGTGTCGAAAGAAGCGATGAGGCTTTTGGCTGTGAGTTATCTGTCGGAGTTGCCCGAACTGGACACGCCTTTATTTAAATATATGTGTAAGGTGTTCCAACAGCCCAAAGGAGCACGAAGCATCGAACGCAACTTCTCCGATTCCGATGTGTTGGCGGTGACGAACATTTTTCGGAAAGTGATGCACGAACGATTGCGGATGATGCAGTTCGTTCGGTTCCAGAAGGCGAAGGATGGGACGTACTTGGGGGTGGTGTCGCCCGACCACAATGTGCTCCCTCTCGTGGTGGCACACTTTCAGGACAGGTTTGGCACTCAACCGTGGCTCCTCTACGATGCCAAGCGGCGTTATGGCTTCTACTACGACCAGCACGAGGTCACGCGCATCACCTTTCGGGATGAAGAAGCCTTGCCTTTCGACCTTGACAATGGCAAACTCAACGATGAAGTGCTGAGTGAGGACGACAAACTCTTCCAAGACCTTTGGCGCACTTACTTCAAGGCCATCTGCATCCGTGAACGCATGAACCCGAAGAAGCAGCTGAGTGACATGCCTCGACGTTATTGGAAATACATGACAGAGAAACAATAGAATTCATGTTCGTGCGTGGCGGTTTCCCTGCCACGAAGAATCAAGTGATATGGCTGACAAGATGACACCCGAACAACGCAGTAACTGCATGCGCAGAATCAGGTCGAAGAACACGCGACCCGAAATGCTTGTGCGTCGTTTCCTGTTCAGTCATGGCTTCCGTTACCGCATCCATGCCAAGACTTTGCCCGGTACGCCCGATTTGGCCATTGTGGGACTTCGTACCTGTATCTTCATCAATGGTTGTTTCTGGCATGGGCACGAAGGGTGCTCCATGTACAAGATTCCCCAAACCCACATCGACTTTTGGTCGCACAAAATCCAGCGCAACAAGGAACGTGACCATGAGAACCTTTTGGCACTCAAGGCACAAGGATGGCACACCATCGAGATTTGGGAGTGCCAGTTGAAACCCAAAGAACGTGAGCAGACCCTCCAAGCCTTGCTACGTACCCTCAACTACATCGTGTTGGAAAATCAGGGTGCCAAGATGACCTACGACTACGATTGCGAGGAAGAACGGAGCATGGCTGCCGAAGAAGAATGACTATAAAAAGCATGAAATATGAAGAATGAAATAACCATAGCGGAGGCGCAACGCCTGGTGGACGAGTGGATTCACACGTATGGTGTCCGTTACTTCTCCGAGCTCACCAACATGGCGGTGCTAACTGAAGAGGTAGGAGAGTTGGCACGCATTATGGCTCGCAAGTATGGCGACCAGTCCTTCAAGGATGGTGAGCCGCAAGAACCATCCGACGAGATGGCCGATGTCCTGTGGGTGCTTCTTTGTCTGGCCAACCAGACGGGTGTGGACTTGACTGAAGCCCTGCGAAAGAACATCGAGAAGAAGACCGCAAGGGACAAGGAACGTCACAAGAACAATCCTAAGCTAACTTTTACTACGACTGACGGGAAAAAAGGCTGAAAGCGTAGGATAAAGGCGAATTTTCTTGTCTGAAACAATCTCTGGAAGAGAAAAAAGCGTTTTCTCTTGGTGGATTGACGATTTTGAAGTACCTTTGCACATAAGAAGCGTTTTTTATTACCTTGTAAATAAAGCACTTAAAGGTACTAATTTTTGTCGACATGGCAAAGAAAAATGCTTCTTTTTTTATGTCCTTATGAATTATTCAGGTTGAAACGCTTTGCAGCGTCATCAAGGCCATCGCCAGGATAGAAGCCATAATCCTCGGCCTGTGACGATGAAAAGACTTCACTTTCAGAGAGAATGAAAACGCGGTCTTTAGTATCAGGGCCACAAGAAGTGCCGAAATAGTAATTGGGAGCATTGATTACATCTGTTATTTCAATAGCCTCTTTCTCAGCCTGAGTGAATGCCCTTTCGTAGAACTCACTATTGACTCCGTCTTTGTCCGTCACGACTCGGCCATCATCGAACAAGCTCGGATGGCTCTCGCTGCTCCGTCCATTGAGCCATTCCCTTAACAAGCTCTCGCTCCAGCTGACATCCTCTGCCTTATCGTGGAAAGGACAAGTGTCGGGCATACGGTCAGCAAGAAGTAGGGCTTTCGTACCCGTGATGTTGAGAATGCGCCATTTGATAGGGGCGTAGATGAAATAGTGCCAGGCTTCAGGCTCTTTCCATCGGTAGTGCTGCTCACGGTTTGCAGAACAAGTGACAGCTCCCTGTCCGTTGATACGATGGTAACGTTTTCCGTCTATCTCAGTATCATCATCCGTCCATTCAGCCTTTGTCAACATATCGTAAAGTGCAGCATCCATAATGACATCCCCTTCACTTAAAGCGTAGTCATCAACAGCACTGAACGGTTCATCGACTATCTCGTTGGTGGGGTAATGTCCGAAATAGATGCACGACCATTTTGTGACATGATTTTTCTCTTGGGGATTCCTTACTACGGGACTGCTCAGTTCTTTATATGAGTCACCAGTTGTCCTTTCAATGGATGCTTTCTCATTTTCCCTTGTATCATCATTGCTGCATGAAGCGAACAACAAACTAAAGAGAAAAACAAGACCAACCGATGGAGCAGCGAGAGCCACTGCTGGTCTTAGGTGTTTATAAGTGTATGACATACCTAACAATAGACGGTTCTTTTATCCTTTCTTGTGGAAACGCATGTAGTTCTTCATCAACTGACATTGGCCAACTATGGTGTTATCACTATCTTCTTCATACTGATATTTGTTGAATTTGCCGACATAATTACACAAAAATAGAGAATTTCTTTCATTTTGAGAGTGAAGATGTGTTATTTTGGCCATTTTCTAATGATAATTGAGTAATTTTGTAGCCGATTAGAAATAATTGAAACCAAGATGATAGATAAGATTATCGACTACAACAAGACTTTTGTAGAGCAAAAAGGCTACGAGAAGTATCTGACCGACAAGTACCACGACAAAAAACTGGCCGTATTTCTATGTCGATAAAACAAGTGGCACAACAAGAATGGTGGAGAAAGTGCCAAGCCTTGATGTAGAGGAGGATGCTGGAACCATCAATCTGTTTGAGTACATAGAGAAGATGAACTATCATAAACAATTGTAATCATGAGTATTTTTGACTTATTTAAGAAGAAAAAGGAAGAGCATGGCTTGAGCTATGCGAAGTTGGAGGAATGGCTTGACTGTGTGTTGAGTATTGATATTCCAAAGGATGTGGTGGCATTCTGCTTCAACATATATGAGGATGCTGACAAGAATTGGAGTCTGGAACTTGTCGGTGCCGGTTCTTTTGATGCAGACAACAGCGACTGGGCATGTGACGAGGTGTTCACGACTCGTGAAAATCCGCTCCGTTGGCATGAAGATGTCGAATGGATGCTGATTCAGGACGAGGCTCAGGCTCTGGTGAAAGAATACCTTGAAAGAGGACGATTTGGACAAAAGCTGAAGAGATACGAGGGAATCGCCGTAGGGTTTGTCGATGGTGACCTTGTACTATTGTGACGTTTTTGGCGTTGAAGGAAATATTGAATACATCCAGTACTTCCTTAACTCACTTACAATATCGTCCCAATCCTGCTATGTCATGCTTATATGCTTGTACAATTTCACCGCATCGCTCATTATCTCGTCATGATCAAAAGCCAATTTGGGTAGTGCGTCAAGTGGAAACCATTGGGCTTTAGCAGCATCATCCTGACCTATGACATCACAGGGAGAATCAATGACAGCCAGATAAGCAACTGTTATGGTTCGTCCTCTTGGGTCTCGATCAACCTTAGAGTAGGCTCCAATCTGTTGTGGTTTCTGAATCTTCATGCCAGTTTCTTCTTCCAGTTCGCGAATAGCGCATTGTTCCGTGGTTTCATCCATATTCAGGAATCCCCCAGGAAAAGCCCAGCATCCTTTGAATGGATTTGCGCCTCGCTCTATAAGCAGCACCTTCGGACAGCCCTCTTTGGTGATAACCACACAATCCGCTGTAACTGCAGGTCTTGGGTATTTATAAGTGTATGACATACCTAACAATAGACAGTTCTTTTATCCTTTCTTGTGAAAACGCATATAGCTCTTCATCAACTTGCATTGGCCAGCCACGAGTATCGACTTGTCATTACGAAGGTCAAAATGTTCTCGTATCGTTTTGCCGATTGTAGGATTCACTTCTTTATAATGCTTTGACAGAGATAGATAGTCACTCATCAAATTCTCATCACTCTCAATGAGTTTGAAAATGTCGAGGGTAATATCAGGATGAACGGTTCCACCCTTCTCCAGATAAATTGCAATAGCCGATTCTGTAAATTCTTTGATATTCATGTCTTATAATTTAAATTCTGATACAAATTTAGATAAAATTCGGGGAATTATAAGCCAGCCAAGATAAAAATATGAAGAAAATGGGGATAGAACACGATTTTCACATCACTTTTTAGTCACCTTAGTCAGAAAGTAATTTGTGGACAGGAATGTTTTTCTATATTGAAAAGTCACTTAGTCGCCAAGAAACTTATGGACAGGAATGTTTTTTCGGGTACAACAGAATGGACAGAAGGGTACACAAGAATGAGACACCTTTTTTTCTTAAAGGATGTTAAAAGGAACGATTAGAATATTATATTTATTATATAATATATATATTATTATTATATTGATTATTATATAATTATATATGTCTCCCTCTTGCTTGTTGCGATATCTAAAAATATTCCTGTCCACAAGTTACTTTCTGACTTTCTGCTTAACTCCATCTCGCTCCTGCCCACGAAACAACCAACATTCTCTTGTCCCCACCCACGTGATTACCTCACACCGCACAACGTAATTTGCTTGTAGGGCGCAGGGTGATTACCCAAAAGGGAACAGGTGTGACCTATATTTATGGTTCATCCGACATTTCGAGTGATGAAGTAGTAGCATAAAGAAGGAAACCGCTATTCTTTGTATATTTGTAGCGACCAAACTATAAATATCAATCATGAACAGCAGTTTCCTATATCACGGTTGGGGTCTTTATTCCCATATATGTACCAGAGAGGAGTACAAAGGTAAGTAAGTGTTCAAAATTAATTTACACAAAATAAAATTCCATTTTCTACGTTCTATTATATATAGGAGTAGAAACAATGGGAAAAATCGGCGCAGGGGGAAATGTCCGTGGATAGCCCCCCATGCAGCCTAACCAAATATCTTAGTGCAACGGAACATGAAGAAGGGCAGGTCATTTACCCCATG